>JAIXUE010000044.1 GCA_027483605.1 Cryomorphaceae bacterium
CGGGGATGTAGCTCAGTTGGCTAGAGCGCTTGACTGGCAGTCAAGAGGTCGTGGGTTCGAATCCCATCTTCTCCACAAAAAAGCCTTGCATTGCAGGGCTTTTTTTATTTTAGCAATATGCAACTCACCAAACTCAACGCAGACAGTTCCTGGATGTTCCATTTCGATGGGCTTCACATACTTGTAGACCCTTGGTTTAGTGAAGCACAAGTAGATTTTCATCCTTGGTTCAGCCGCCAGTTTCACCTCGATGAACAACCAAGAGTTGCAGTACTCCAAAAACCAGACTTCATTTTCATTTCTCATCGCTACACTGATCATTGCAGCCGTGAAACACTACTGCAATTCTCTACAGATATAACTATCATCGCTATTCCTTCTGTTTTGAAGAAGATTTCTAAATGGGGGCATTTTCAAAAATTGATACCACTTTCTGAGGCGCCTTTCGACATGCAACTCGTTGCAACGCGTCAAAATTTAGTTCATAAGGCCTACCTCATCTCCTCCTCAACCGGAAAACTGCTCTATGCGCCTCATGGTGCTCAATTAAAGCAGGAATGTACTGCTGATATTGTTATTGCTTCAACTTTGCGTTACGAGTTGCCTTTCTTCCTTGGTGGGGCCATTAATTTAGGATTAAATGCGGCAATGGATCTAAAAGAAGACGTGAGGGCTCAGCACTTGTTGTGCACGCATGCTGAAAACAAAAGGGCAGAAGGTTTGGTCTCTGTACTTGCTAAAAAGAAGTTTCAAAAGGAAGACAGTGTTACCTATCTGAATCCAGGAGAAACTTTCGTGTTTGATCTTAGCTAAAAAAGACTAGGGTTTGAAACGAAGGAGCGTTCCGTCAGCGAGGCTGGCATAAATAAAAATGCCGTTGAAAGTCATGCTGAGTGTATTAGCTGTATACAGTTTTTTCCAAGTTTTACCTCCATTCGTGCTGCGGTCTATTCCGTTTGTTCCACAACAATAGATCAGGTCTCCAATATGGTAAACACATGATCGATATCCAGCAGGTGAGCGCTTGGGTGTTTGCCAGGTTTTGCCACCATCTTGGGTGTAAAAACAAGTGTTTTGGTTGTTTTCAGGTTGCGTGTAGTCTCCTCCAACCACTACAATGCGCAAAGAATCAAGAACGGTTAAGGCGTATGGACCGCAGGTGGGGCAACTTGGAAATGGCAAAGGAAATGTTTGCCAAGATGCACCAAAGTTTGGGCTGTAGTGCAAGGCAGACTTCAGGCCGCCAGAAACAAAATAAACTTGAGAACCCAAAAGTTGGCATGTTTGGCCACTCGCAGCGTAGGCAGCTTGTCCTTCTATTGCCATTACTTGTGAAGGTGTTGGCTCCCAGTTGTACCCGTTGTCAAAAGAGCGAAAAGTGCTAAAGGCGCCGTTTATAGGGTCGCCTAGTAAGAAAATGTTTTTACCAGATGAGCAGATGTCATCCAAAAAGAGCGCCTTTCTTTGTTGGAGCGGATAGATTACGGTATCAAGACGCAGCGCTTTGTCAAGTAAAACAATGCCGCTCGAATCATGACTCTGCATCGCAATGTAGCCCACATCAGTTTGGGCAAGCGCACGGAGTTCTTTGTGGGTGGCATCGAGTTTTTGTGTGAGCAATACACTGCCATTTTGATCGTGAAGGCGCACCACGGCATGGCTAGACCCGCTTAAGAATTGGTTGTTTTCTAAAGGTAGGAGCGCGCGTTCGTGTTCCTTTCCGCTCACCCTAGGAAAGTATATTTGTGTTTGAGCAAAGCTTAGATTCGAACAAAAAAGAAGCAGCCAAAATTTATGCATGATTCCTGAATTTGGTTTCAAATTTTTGCCGTAGTGTAGCACTCAATTCAGACCAATTTGCGGGTTTTTGGTGCTTCCAGCGCTTATGAGACCAGAGCCAACGCGCAGGGTTATCTATGATTTGTTGTTCTAGTTTTTGGACATGTAGTTGAGTTAGTTCTTGGTATGTGAGGTTTTTTGAATCCTTCACTAATACTTCAAGTTTTACATTGTAATTACCTCTATTTGAATTTGATAAACTTACAAAAACAACTGCGCAGTCGTATTTGTTGGCCATATATTCAGGCCCAAAAATGACGGGTGTATTTTGATGGAGGAATGGAATCCATAAGCACTCCGTTGGTGAACTGGGCGCTTGATCGGCCAAGACAAGAACAATAGGGTTCTTGGCTTCAAATGCTTCTTGGTAATTTTGTGCATGAACAACTTTCAAACCAAAACGCTCTCGTCTTTCGGTTAGATTTTGATTCCAAAATGGGTGACTCAGCGGCATGCCGATACCGTAACTCGGTTGTTTGAACCATGAAGCCTGAGCCGTGATGAGCCACTCCCAGTTGTTGTAGTGGCCAGCAACTAACAGAATAGGTTTGTTTAAGGCTTTGATTTCTTCCAAGATTTCAGGATTCTCAAGCTGCATGCGCTGCAACAATTGTTTTTTAGAAATACTGAGGTTTTTTACGGATTCGACCAGTAGGTCTGAGAAATAGCGGTAAAAATCTTTTCTGATTTGTTGTCTTTCTTCAACTGATAAATTTGGAAAGGCGATCTGCAAGTTTTGGTCGATGACTCGCTTGCGATATGGAAGCAGCGTGCAAAAGAGGGCAAACAAGAAATCTGCCAAAACATATAGTATCCTTAGCGGAAGATAGGATAGGGGTAGGACCAATCCGTAATAGAGCAAAGCGCCACTTAAAATTTGTATTTGTCTTGCCACCATTTTTTGATGAGTTGTGCGATTTCTTGTTCTTTAGAGCTGCTGCCGGGATGGAAAAAGTTGGTGCCAACGAGTTGTTCAGGCAAGAACTCTTGGGCATAAAAATTGCCCGGATGATCATGGCTGTATTGGTAGCCATCACCGTAACCAAGTTCTTTCATGAGTTTGGTTGGGGAATTGCGCAGCGCAAGGGGCACACCGAGGTTGCCAGTTTGCTGGACAATCTGCTGGGCTTTATTGATGGCCATGTAGGCTGCGTTTCCTTTGGGTGAACTCGCTAAATATAACGTGCATTCGCTCAAGATGATCCTGGATTCTGGCCAGCCAACGTTTTCGACGGCCTGAAAACACGCGTTGGCAAGTAACAAGGCATTGGGGTTGGCCAAGCCGATGTCTTCGGCTGCCAAAATAACCAAGCGCCGCGCAATGAATTTGGGGTCTTCACCGCCTTCTACCATTCTGGCTAGCCAATAAACTGCTGCATTGGGGTCTGATCCCCTGACAGATTTGATAAAAGCCGAAATGATGTCGTAATGCTGTTCGCCGTCTTTATCGTAGCTAGCCAGGCTTTGTTGTGCATTGGACAAAACAACTTCATCTGTAATTTCAATTTCGGTCTGGCCTTGAAAAGTGCCAATGATGATTTCAAAAACATTGAGCAGTTTGCGGGCATCTCCGCCCGAAATTCGAAGCAGGGCATTGGTTTCAAGTAAGGAGATCTGCTTTTTTTGAAGTTGTAGGTCTTCCTTAATAGCCCGTTCGAGTAGGGTGATGAGATCGTTTTTCGTGTGCTGCTCAAGGGTGTATACCTGACACCGTGACAACAAAGCCGAAATGACTTCAAATGATGGATTTTCAGTGGTGGCGCCGATGAGCGTAACAACCCCTTTTTCTACTGCTCCAAGCAGTGAATCTTGCTGTGCTTTAGAAAAACGATGGATTTCATCGATAAATAGGATGCTGCCTTGAGGGCTGAACATACCGCCACCTTGAACTTTAGCAATGACCTCCCGTACATCCTTGACACCGCTTGAAATAGCAGAAAGCGTATGAATGGGTCGATTGAGGTGTTGGGCAATGAGTTGAGCGAGTGTCGTTTTGCCTACGCCTGGCGGGCCCCAAAAAATCATAGAGGGAATCACGTCAGCGTCTAATGCTCTACGCAAAGAAGCGTTCGATGCCAATAAATGCTGTTGACCAATATATTGATCTAGCGTCTTGGGGCGCATGCGTTCTGCGAGCGGAGCATTCATTACTCAAAGATAAGCAAACTAATTTTAGTATCTTCGTGGCAAAACAGTTTGAATGAACGTCTATCTTGACAACGCCGCCACCACACCTGTTGCGCCAGAAGTGGTAGAAGCCATGACCCCAGTATTGTATCATACTTTTGGGAATCCATCCTCCACACACGCTTTTGGTCGCCAAGCCAAAGCCCTTTTAGAAAATTCAAGACGCAGTATAGCGCAAGCGCTGCATTGTGCGCCATCCGAAATCATATTCACCTCTGGGGGCACAGAAGCCGACAATATGGCTTTACACGCAGCCGTTACGCAGCTTGGTGTCACGCGCATTATCACAAGCGCAATTGAACACCATGCCGTTGGTCATACAGCCGCTGCCATAAAAGATTCAAATGGCACTGATGTTGTTCACCTTTCACTTGATTCAAAAGGCAATGTCAATTTGCAAGAGCTTGAAGCCTATTTAAAAGACGGAACACCCTCATTGGTTTCATTAATGCATGCCAACAATGAAATCGCAACGCTGCTACCTTTAGCTGAAGTTGCGCAATTGTGTCGACACTACGGAGCTTATTTTCATTCTGACACCGTACAAACAATGGGGCATTATCAATTTGATTTGTCCGTACTTGACATCGATTTCATTACATGTGCAGCCCACAAATTTCATGGGCCAAAAGGCATCGGATTTTTATATGTCAATAAAAAAACGCGTGTCAATCCGCTCATTCATGGTGGGTCGCAGGAGCGCGGTTTGCGCGGAGGCACTGAAAATATTGCTGGTGTAGTAGGTTTGGCAAAAGCCATTGAATTGGCCTATACAGATTTAGAGGAACATCAGCAACATGTTTGGGGGCTGAAAAACTACATGATGACCCGTTTGCAAGAAATGTTTGCAGACGTGCGTTTTCATGGTGAAACCAGTTATGAAAAAGCTTTGTATACTGTCCTTAATGTTTGTTTGCCAGCAACTGCCAAAGCAGGTTTGTTGTTGTTTACCCTAGACCTGAAAGGTGTTGCGGTGAGCGGTGGCTCAGCCTGTACTTCAGGTGCTACCAAGGGCTCTCATGTACTAGAAGGAATTGGTGCCGATATGAGTCGTCCGAATGCGCGCTTCTCTTTTTCGCGTTACACCACTAAAGAAGAAATTGATTACGCGCTACAACAACTCCAAGAAGTGTATCAAAAGAATTTGTAAATTCAAATTATGCAAGCGCGGCCTAAAGTATTGTTTATCTCAAGTTGGTATCCGTCGGTCCTCAAACCAACAGAAGGCAACTTTGTACAGCAGCACATTCGCGCTGCCCAACTTATAGCAGATGTAGCCTTGGTTCATGTTGTTTTGAGTACAAAACATCAAGAGCTCACCCACGAGACAAGACAAGATCCTTATGAAGAGCAAGTGATCTATATTCCCAAAAATGAACTTTTTTTAGTGGGTATGTTGGTGAATTATTTCAAGATTTTCATGGCCTATTGGAAATTTGCTGCTCAAACAAAACTTGCAAAGCCAGACCTTATCCACGCCAACGTATTGTATCCGATTGGCTTAGTTGGTCTCATGCTTAAACTCCGTTGGCGCATTCCGCTGCTCTTTACCGAGCACTGGACCTGCTATCACGAGGAGGCAAAGCCTCAACCTACGCGAGTGCAACAGTACTTCTTGCGCTGGATTGGTAAAAAGGCAACGTTGTTGATGCCGGTTTCATTAGACCTCGCAGCTGCCATGCAACGTTTCGGGATCACAGCGCCGATGAAAGTAGTGCCCAATGTAGTGGACCCACTCATTTTTACTCCTGTACAAAAGCGCCCTCATGGTGTCTACCGTTTTGTGCATATTTCATCGCTAGATCCCGAGCAGAAAAACTTTCATTTGTTGCTGCGGGCTTTTCATCAACTCAAAAAACAACAAGCAAAAGTAGAGTTGCATGTTATTTCAGATGGTGCTTTCAATGATTATGCGCAATTAATCAAAGGTTTTGAATTTGCCAAATCCATCCATTTTCATGGCTGTCAAGATAGCGCGGGAGTGGCGGCTATGCTGCAATTTGCCGATGCACTGGTCTTGAGTAGTCGTTTTGAAAATTTACCCTGTGTGCTTTTGGAGGCACTTTCTACCGGTACACCCATGATTGCTACGCAAGTTGGGGGTGTAGCGGAGCTTGTTAATGACAGCAATGGAATCTTGGTTGCATCCGAAGATGAACAAGCGCTTTTGGCAGCCATGATTGCCATTCAGCAACGCCAATATGAGGTGCAGGCACTTCATCAAGCTGCACTGCAAAAATACAGCCCGGCGGTCATAGCGGGTTTGTTTTCAGAGGCCTACCAATTGGTGCTCAACAAAGATGTGGCGTAGTATATTCGGCAATTTTAGCGTCAGGGTGCTTTCTGCACTGCTCAATTTAGGATTGGTTATTCTTTTTTCTCAGCTCACCGGTGCTATCGGTAAAGGAGAACAAAGTTTGCTTCTGACTTCCATCGCTATTCTGACTATTTTTGACTCTTTGGTGGGCGGTGCGGCACTCGTGTATTTGTCGTCGCGATTTTCTTGGCTTGGGCTTCTGGGCGCTTCCTATACTTGGATTGTCTTGATCAGTTGCAGTGCGTTTGTCACCTTATATATACTCGATGTTTTTACCCTGAACTATTTATTTCATGTGGTCATGCTGAGTGCACTAAGTGCAACTTCATCAGTACACGCATCTTTGTTGCTCGGACAGCAACGTTTAAAGATGTATAATTTGATCACGATCTCCATTCCTTTGCTGACGTTTCTGACATGTATGGCACAATGGTTTTTATTCAACCAATTGAATTATCAAGTTGCCCTGTATGTAGCTTTTGCAAGTTCTTTGATCATTAGTATTGTAGGTGTGCTCAGGTTTTTTCCAACGCCTCAAACAATGGGACATTCATGGCTTTCTATTTGGAAAAATATGTTTACGCTTGGTTTTTACAACCAGTTGGCGCACGTTACGCAATTACTTAGTTTTAGAGCAAGTTATTACATTTTAGAGCAGTATAAAGGCGAAGCCGCGGTGGGGGTCTTTTCAAATGCGAGTTCAATAACCGAATCTATTTGGCTCATTGCTACAAGTATTTCTTTATGGCAGTACGCCGTCATTTCAAATGCCCAAGACCAAAAATACACCATTCAATTGACCGAAAAACTGACCCGATTTGGGATGTTGGCCGCTTTGGTAGCTGTTGTGTTTTTCTTGTTGCTTCCACCATCTTTCTATCAACTTGTTTTTGGTCCAGATTTCGGTAGCTTGCATTCGCTAATGTGGTTTTTAGCTCCGGGTGTTTGGGTTTTTACCTATGCTTTGGTAGTGGGGCATTATTTTTCTGGACACGGACGCTATGTAGTGAATGCAGTAGCTTCTGGCGTGGGCTTGGTATTGAGTCTTGGTATTTCATGGTTGCTGATTCCGCAATTGGGTGCGTTGGGTGCCGCAATAGCCGCAAGCCTGTCTTATTTGGCCACGAGTCTGGTGGTGTTGTATTATTTTTTGAAGGATGGCGCTTCCTTTTCGCTTTTTCCAAGTAGAGCGGAATTCAAGCAATTATTTACACAAATGCGCATGATTTTGCGCAAGTCTAGCTATGAATAAAGTCAGTAAGTTACTTAATGCAATAAGGCTGATCTTACAAAGACCAGCACTCTTAAACCTTGTGCTCAAGGATGAAGCGGTCTTGAAAGCCAACTTTCAAAAAGAATTTCCTGGGCTACAATTGCAAGAAATGGACATGTTTTCTTGGTCTGAATCTGCAGCACTGCGCATTACGCCATATGCATTTCTTTCGGGTTCTTCAATGGTGACTGATTTTGCGTTATTGCAATTGTTGTGTCGTCGATATAAAGTAGCAACCTATTTAGAGATCGGGACTTGGCGCGGCGAAAGCGTGGCTAATGTGGCGCCGTTTGTTAGCGAAGCATTTACCTTAAATTTGCCTGATGAAACGCTGCGTCAAATGGGTCAAAATGAAGCTTACATCAAATCACATCGCTTCTTTTCTAGCCAACTGAATAATGTAACGCATCTTTTTGGCGATTCAGCCACCTTTGACTGGACACCATACCAGCAAAAATGCGATCTCATTTTCATTGATGGAGACCACTCCACAGAGGCTGTTCAAAGAGATACCCAAACGGCGCTGCAATTGCGCAAATCAGAAAATTCTATATTGGTTTGGCACGACGCGAAAGCAGACGGAGAGTATCCTCGATACGAGGTGCTTTTAGGTATTTACCGCGCTTTACCTAAAGAGCTACACAGTAAACTATATTTGGTCAAGCATGCGTTGTGTGCGGTTTATTTGCCAGATGGGGCAGAGGCAAGTCCTATTGCGCTCAATGCCTTGCCCACTCGCGCTTTTGAAATCGAACTGAAAAATATAAATCTTTAGTCGAAGTATTTGATATCAAACTGCTCAATCCAAATTAGATAACAGGCATATCTAAACGCAAAGTTTTGTTCAACAGCATGTTTTTCATCGCTAAAAATACGCGGCATCTCCAGTATTAATTTCTCGGAATTCACGACACCGCTCCGATCTAAATTTACTTTTTCTTTGATCAGATTTTGCCAATAAGCGGCTGTCTCCATAAGCCATTGACTTTCTGGTACAGAGAAGCCTTTTTTATCGCGTCGCCAAGAGATGCTTTCCGGTAATGCGCCATCTAAGGCTTTGCGCAACGCAAATTTAGACCAGCCATTCTGGATGAGGTAGCTGGCGGGCAAGGAGCGTGCGAGCGCAAGTAAGTGTGTGTCGTCGGCAAATGGTGTCCGCGATTCGATGCTGTACTGCATAGAACAGCGGTCTTCCCATCTGAGTAAGCTTTTTAATTCATGACCATGGCAATAAGCTGCTAAGTGATCCTGAAGTTTTTGAAATCTTTTTCTTTTGATTAATTTGAATGGGCTCAGGTAGTTTGCATTCGGATGGCTTCTTTTAAATGCCAATAATTGAATCTTCGTAGGCAGATAACTCAATAAATCTTTGCCCCATTCTTTCAACACATATTTTTTGGAACTTGGCGAGTTGCTGAGTTGCTTCCATTCTTGGTGGAAAAGCCGAAATTTCCCAGTCCAGAATAGTTCTTTTAAAAATGTTGGATAAAATACTTGATAACCCGCAAAGAGTTCGTCTCCTCCTTGCCCGTCGATTAGTATTTTAATGCCTTGCTGCGCTGCGCTTTGCATCACGCTGCTCTGCGCAAATGTGCTCGTGCTCAGCAAAGGGATATCTTGATGGTAAACGAGTTTGCTTAGCGCCTCAATCAGCGCTTCACTTGATAACTCAGTAGTATGCCAATGAGCTTTGGTTTGCTCAATCATTTGTGCTGCCCAGTTGCGCTCGTCTTGCGGAGAGTCGTGAACAGCTGTAAAGGCGTGCATGCCACCTGAAAGCGAAGCAACTGCATTTTCTTGTTGAATTTCAGTTGCCAGAAAGAGTAGGCTACTCGAGTCAAGGCCACCTGACAAACAAAAGCCCAGCGAAACATCAGCGCGCAACCTCAGTTTTACAGCGTTTTTCAATGTTTTCCTGAGGTCTTGAGGCTTGTATTGCACTGCTATTTTTTCCGGAAAATAATAGCGCTTGATTTTTATTTTTTGCGCACTCAAATTGTAGTTTAGTACATGTCCAGGCAGTAATTCAAAGATTTGTTTGAAAAAACCTTCCTCGTCCATTTCAATTTTTGAGCCCGAAAAATAGTCTAGAAGCGCTTTTTTGTTGGCCGTGGGTTGGTAACTGGGTAGGCTGAGGATGCTTTTGAACTCGGAGGCAAAGCCAAAATGCTGCTCGTTATTCAAGTAATAAAATGGCTTGACGCCGTAGGGGTCTCGGGCACAAAATAAGTGCTGTTTTTCAGTATCGAAAATGGCAAAGGCCCACATGCCGTTCAATTTTGAAAGGCAAGCTTCGCCCCAATATGCATAGGCCTGAAGCAAAACCTCCGCGTCTGAATGGCTTTTAAAAATTGCTCCGAGCGCACTTAACTCTTCTTTGAGCTCGAGGTAATTATAGATTTCTCCATTGAAGCTCAACCAGTAACGCTCAGCAAATTGCATTGGTTGAGAAGCGGCGAGGGATAAATCGATAATGGATAGGCGGCGGTGGGCCAAGCCGAAGTTTTCGGCATCAAACCAATGAAGACCCTCGCCATCAGGCCCTCGGTGTGAGAGTTTTTCGCTCATTGCAAAAAGCAAAGCAGCACCATCTTGGCCTGTTAGGTGCTGTTTGCAATGAAGTCCGGTGATGCCACACATAGCTGAACTACAGATTTTTGTCTAGCAAGTAAACGAAGCTGGCTATTGCTGCTGCACCGAGTTCGAGCTCGCGCTTATTGACGGATTCAAAAACATCAGAAGGTGCATGATGGTAATCAAAATAGCGCTGAGAGTCCGGAACAAAACCAAAAAGGGGGATGCCTGGGTATTGTTCTTTCAGCGGACCAATATCCACACCACCATAACCTTTCTCAAAAACATGCAGGTCATAGGAGCGCAGCATTGGCTCAAAACTTTGGAGCATGCCAAGGTATTGGTCGGGGCCATCGAGGCCAAAGCCGCGCGGTGCAAAACCGCCGCGGTCACTTTCCATTGCAGCGATTTGCTTTTCTCCGTTTGCCAAACACCATTTGGCATATTGTTGCCCACCTTGGTTTCCGTTTTCTTCATTCATGAAAAAGACAACGCGAATGGTGTGCGTAGGTTTGATCCCGAGCGTCTGAATGATGCGCAAGGCTTCTAGACAGTGAATGACACCTGCGCCGTCGTCGTGCGCGCCTTCTCCGGTGTCCCAGGAGTCGAGGTGTCCGCCGATGGTGATGATTTGTTCGGGGTGGATGCTTCCTTTGATTTCGGCCATGACATTATACGAGGTAGCATCTGGAAATTCGCGGCAATCCATCTCTAAGTAAAATCTAACTTTACCTGCTTGAAGAGCAGTAGAGAGTGCATCGGCGTCTTTGGTAGCAAGCGCCGCTGCTGGAATCTTGGGAATGTCTTTTTCGTAATGCATGGAGCCCGTGTGCGGGTGCTCGTCGATAGGCAAGCCCAGCGACCTGATCACAACAGCTTTTGCCCCGAGCTTGCCTGCTTCTACTGCACCGTTTCCGCGAATGGCATAACAAGCACCATATGCCTTAAACGTTTGTATTTGTGCAGCGTCCATTGGCTGGTTGAGAAAAACAATTTTACCTTCTACCTCTTTTGCTTTGGCGTTTTTGAGCTCAGCCATAGTCTCGAATTCGATGATCTCTGCCTCGAGTAGCCCGTTGGTACCGATAGATCCTCCCAAAGCAAGCAAATGCAATTTGCGAACAGGGGCGTATTGATTGACAGATTTATACCAAGCGGTTTCCGTAGTTCCTCTTTCCCAGTGAGGTACGGTAATTTCTTGCTTCGTGACTTTGTCGAACTGATAGGCGCGCATTTTTTCATAGCTCCAATCGACGGCCATTTGCGCTTGCGCTGAGCCAGACAAGCGAGGACCGATGTCTTTACATAGTTGGCGCAGGTTTTCATAGGCCTGGCCCCTTAGGAGTGCTTCGTCGTAGATTCGTCGGATCACAAGGCTATCTTGGGCCTTTGTTTGTCCGATTAGGAAAGAAAAAATAAATAGAATCCAGGCGTATTTCATATCGGGAATTTGCGTAAAAATACCAAAATTCAATCGAAGCACGCCGCTTTTGGCTATCTTTGCTACTTGATCTAACAAACAAAGAAAATGGCTTTAAAATGCGGAATCGTCGGCTTGCCCAACGTCGGAAAATCAACCTTATTTAACTGTTTGTCGAATGCCAAAGCGCAGTCTGCAAACTTTCCTTTTTGTACTATTGAACCCAACCTAGGCACAACCTCTGTTCCAGACCCACGCCTAGAAAAATTAGAAGAACTCGTCAATCCAGAGCGCGTAGTCCCGACCACCATGGAAATCGTCGATATCGCAGGTTTGGTCAAGGGCGCCTCCAAAGGCGAAGGATTGGGTAATCAATTTTTGGCCAACATCCGTGAAACCGATGCAATTTTACACGTGTTGCGTTGTTTTGACGATGGCAATATCGTGCACGTTGACGGCAGCGTAAACCCCATCCGAGACAAAGAAATCATCGATATTGAGCTCCAGCTCAAAGACTTCGAAACCATCGATAAAAAAATCCAGAGTTTGGCCCGCGTGATCAAATCTGGCGATAAAGATGCCCTCAAAGAAAACGAATTGGCCTTGCGCATCAAAACAGGTCTAGAACAAGGAAAGTCTGTCAGAGGTTTGGGCTTTAGCCAAGATGAAATGGACGTCATCAAAAGTTTCAATCTGATTACCTCCAAGCCTGTGATGTATGTTTGTAACGTAGATGAGGCCTCTGTAAAGTCGGGCAACCAATACGTTGAGCAGGTCAGAGCAGCAGTTGCTGCAGAAAACGCAGAAGTTTTGGTCATAGGCGCTAAAATCGAAGCCGATATTACCGAGTTAGAAACTTATGACGAACGTCAGATGTTTTTAGAGGAACTCGGTCTAGAAGAACCAGGGGTAAACCGCCTGATTCGCCAAGCCTATCATTTACTCAACTTACAGACGTATTTCACGGCTGGTGTCAAAGAAGTTCGCGCCTGGACCATCCGCAAAGGCATGACCGCTCCTCAAGCTGCTGGTGTCATCCACTCCGACTTCGAAAAAGGATTCATCCGTGCCGAGGTCATGAAATACCACGATTACATTCAATACGGTTCAGAAAGTGCCGTTAAAGATGCGGGTAAATTCAAAGTAGAGGGCAAAGAATATGTCGTTGAAGATGGCGACATCATGCACTTCCGTTTCAACGTTTAATAGTCTTCATCTCCTATGCAAATTACAGCCAACAACCCCGAACTGCGCTCTTGGATCAGCGTTGCACCCGATTCAGAGTTTCCCATTCAAAACCTCCCGTTTGGTATTTTTGAAACCGCTCAACACGGAAAGCGCGCCGGCGTTCGCATCGGCGACTTTGTTCTGGACCTCGCTCAAATGGCGCAATTCGGTTATTTTGACGACCTCGGTTTTGTGGCCTCTGACTTCAGTCAAGACTACCTCAATCCCATGATGCGTAGGGGCAAATTAGCCGTTCGCGCATTGCGCAATCGCATTTCTGAATTACTGGCCACCGCTAACCAAAGCTTTCGCCTCAATGAAAGCCAACATGTTGCGCTCTTGCCAGTCGCAAACGTAGAGATGTGCTTGCCTGTTCAAATTGGCGACTACACCGATTTTTATTCCTCCAAAGAACACGCTACCAACGTGGGCATCATGTTCCGCGACCCAGCCAATGCTTTGTTGCCAAACTGGCTTTGGATTCCAGTGGGTTACCATGGTAGAGCATCGTCGGTTATTGCCTCCGGGCATCCAGTAGTGCGTCCAAAAGGTCAGATCAAACCAGACGACAACGCAGCACCTATTTTTGCAGCCTCCCGACAAGTCGATTTCGAACTAGAAATGGGCTTCCTTACTTTTGATGGCAAGCCGCTAGGCGAGTCAATTAGCACTGCCGAAGCAGAAGATTACATTTTTGGTTTGTGCTTATTCAATGACTGGTCTGCCCGCGATATTCAAAAATGGGAATACGTGCCACTTGGGCCTTTTTTAGCCAAAAATTTTGCCTCTTCCATGTCTTGCTGGATTGTCACGCTAGATGCGCTGCAACCTTTTGCCTGCCCAACACCCGTACAAGATCCAGAAGTGTTGTCCTACCTTCAATTTGAAGGTAATAAGTCTTACGATATTCATTTAGAAGTTGCCATTGAAGCGCCCTCTTGCCCCGAGCAAGTAGTAAGTCGTTCCAACTTTAAATATATGTATTGGAATATGGCTCAGCAGCTAGCGCATCATACCGTCAATGGCTGTAATGTTCGCTGCGGTGACCTCATGGGCTCTGGTACCATTTCTGGCCCCACACCAGATTCTTACGGCTCTATGCTTGAGCTCGCTTGGAAAGGCACCAAACCCATACAAATGCCCGATGGATCGGAGCGTCGTTTCATCCAAGACAACGATACCGTCATCATGCGCGGTCATTGTGCGCAAAATGGCATTAAAATTGGTTTCGGAGAAGTCAAAAGCATCTTGCTACCCGCTCACTAATGCAATACGACGGCCATACTCCAATAGACCTCGAACAAGAGCGCATCGAAATCCTCAATGCGTTTAAAGGATTATTGCGCGCCACCAAAGACCGCAGTCGCGACGAAACCAAACTCATCCGAAAGGCTTTTGACATCGCTCTTGAAGCGCACAAAGACATGCGCAGAAAGTCCGGAGAGCCTTACATCTATCATCCCATTTCTGTGGCGCGCATTTGCGCCGAAGAAATGGGCCTCGAGCCAACAGCAATCGTCTGTGCCTTGTTGCACGACACCGTAGAAGATACCCACATCACCCTCCAAGATATCGAAGATATATTTGGCGTAACGGTGCGTAAAATTATCGATGGACTCACCAAAATTCCCGAAGTTTTCGACGAAAACACCTCTATTCAGGCCGAGAATTTTCGTAAAATGATCCTCACCATCTCCGACGATTTCAGGGTGGTTTTGGTCAAGTTGGCTGATCGCCTGCACAACATGCGCACGCTCTCGAGCATGAAGCCTGAAAAACAACTTAAAATTGCTTCAGAAACCAAGTTCTTATATGCACCTCTTGCACACCGCTTGGGTTTGTATCCAATTAAATCAGAGCTAGAAGACCTCTCTATGAAATACTGTGAGCCTGAGGTGTATCAGCAAATCGAAGGCAAACTGAAGTCTACACAAGATGTTCGAAATCGTTTTATTCGCAGGTTTGTGGCACCCATCCGCACAGAGCTTCAGCACCAAGGTTATGATTTTGATATCAAAGCCCGCACCAAATCCATCTCTTCAATTTGGCGCAAAATGCAAACCAAAGATGTTCCATTTGAAGAAGTTTTTGACGTTTTTGCACTGCGTATTATACTAAATACTCCTCACGAGCGCGAGAAATCAGATTGTTGGCGCGTCTATTCAGTGGTAACTGATTTCTACCAACCAAGCCCTGAACGTTTGCGAGATTGGGTTTCCACACCTAGAGCAAATGGTTATGAATCCTTACACACCACCGTGATGTCGCCGCAAGGGCGCTGGGTAGAGGTTCAGATCCGAAGCAAGCGCATGGATGACATCGCTGAACACGGTTTAGCAGCCCACTACAAATACAAAGAATCCAACTCGGAGACCAATAAATTTGACCGTTGGATAGCCGAGATCCGAGACTTACTGGACAATCCAGATTCAAGTGCCCTGGACTTCGTTAATGACTTCAAGCTCAATCTTTTCAATGACGAGATTTATGTGTTTACGCCAAAAGGGGAGTTGCGTGTTTTGCCAACTGGATCTACCATTCTCGACTTTGCCTATGACATCCATACTCAAATTGGCAACAAATGTATCGGGGCAAAAGTAAACAACCGCTTGGTGCCCCTCAGTTATGAATTACAAAACGGCGATCAGTTAGAAATCCTTACCTCAAATAAACAAAAACCAAACGACGAATGGCTGCGTTTTGTAGTTTCTGCCAAAGCCAAGCAACGCATCAAGCAAGCACTCAATGAGGCGCACAAACTAGTGGCTGCCGATGGCAAAGAAATTCTCGAACGCAAATTCAAACAGCACAACATACGCAATACGCCAGAGAACATTCGCGCGCTTGAAAAGCATTTTCATATTGATACCACTACCAATTTTTATTACAAAATAGCCAAGGGAAAAATTGACCTTGCGCAACTGCGAGAACTCAATGTTGTTGCAGGAAACATCATTTTAGAGCGCAAAATCAGGTCCAAGAAAATCAAAGGTTCTGAAGAAGACTTACTCAATGAAGGCATCAATACCGATACCGATACCATCATCATTGGTGAAGATTTCAAGGGCTTTGATTACACGCTTGCCAAATGCTGTAGCCCCATTCCAGGCGATTCCATTTTTGGTTTCATTACCATTTCTTCTGGGATCAAAATTCATCGTTTCAATTGCCCTAATGCGGTACATTTGCTTTCTAAACTAGCTTATCGCTGCTTAAAGGCCCGTTGGCAAAATAATGCGCTTGTAGAACGCGTTGCTGCTATCCGAATTATTGGTATTGATCAAATTGGTTTGGTGAATAGACTCACCGAAATCATTTCCAAGCAGAACAATATCAACATGAAAAGTATTTCGTTTGAAACGAACGATGGTGTTTTTGAAGGTCGTATTAAGGTGTTGGTCTTTGATACTGCTCAGCTCGAGCAATTGACTCGTAAATTCGAACAAGTAGAAGGTGTCAAGAGCGTAACGCGTTGGGACGCCGCCGTAGATTCCGAAGAACTCAGTTAGCGTCTTTGCGCAACTCAGTTACATTTTGAGGCCTGAGCTCTGGATTCCATTTAAAATTTTTGATGAATTGCTCTTTCGGATCAATTTGATCCATCGGAAAAATGATGCCGTCCGGCTGGTCAAAGTAGGTGATTTCCTTCATTTCTCCTGCATTAAGTGCCACAAGCAATCTTTCTGCAAATAAGCGGTTGAGACCTTCGCGCTTGATTTCAACCAGTGAATCGTTTCTCTTCTGCTCTGATAAAGGATAGAAAATGGTCCAAGCCTGACCGGTGGCATCTACGCTGGTGAGGACACCGCTTGAATCAAATTGAGCGAGAATTTTGCTTGCCGCAACCTGATTAAAGAGGCTGTCACCTGGTATTTTGAGCAGAACAGTAGCCTTTTCATTCAAAGCAATATGATCTAGTAGAGAATCCTTGAAAAATATCTGTGCATTTTCGCTTTTTAATTCACCAGTTTGCGACCATAATATAGGATGCTGGCCAATTTGGAGCATTTGAGCGTCGAAAGAAAAGAGCGTGCTGTCGCCAATCCCTTGAAGATCAGGGTGTAAAAAACGAAAGTTGCGATTGGCTTTGAGGTACTTGGCCTTGTTTAATGTGTCTCGCTCCAAAAAAAGTGTATCGGCATGGACATAAAGCGTATCGCTCTGGTATTTTAAAAATCCGAGGCTCGACCCAGTGACGTAAGCAAGGTGTTTGGTGTCGCTAAACACCGCTTTTTGTCCGAGTAAGGCGAGTTGCTGCTCGAGGTCTTTGAAGTATACCGACCCGCGACCCTCGTAATCATTGAGCTTGGTATTGATCAGTAGGGTGTCACCTTTGATGATTTGGTTCTTTTGATAGATTTCTGCGCGCTTGTATAGTGCACCATTTTCATTTTGAACATCAAACCAACCTTTTTGACAATAAATTTGCGTGCTGTCGTTGCGCATTTGAGTTTGCCCTAAGAAATAGAGCTTTTGTTGTTCGTAGGCAAACTGAAGGGTGTCTGTCTTGACATCTAGGTCTGCTTTGGTGTAGTGTACCTTGCCACTGAAAAAGAAAGAGCCATTGGATGGATAGAAATAACCGCGTTGGCAAGTGATGCGTTCGTCGGACACTGTAGATTCGATTTTTCCTGCACTTCTAAAGATCGCGCGCCCTTTTTTGGCGTCGTAATCCATGGAGTCGGCTGTCATTTTGTAGGCGTTGTCTCGGGCTTTGACGTGCCCCCAAAGTTTGGCATACTTTTCTTTTTCCGCATAAAAAATGGAATCGGCATATAGATTGATGCCGTTTTTTTGAATGTGTACGTTGCCGTAGGCTCGGACGTTTTTAGCTTTTTCGTTATAGTGCGCGGAGTCACAGTACATCGTGTTTCCTTGGTAAGTAAAACTTACGGTACCAACCAAACGGTGCACACCATTTTCAATGGCATAGATTTTTTCGGTGCCAGGAAGAAGTTGGAGTTGACCCTGGCTATAAACTTGAATCAAGGACAGTAGCGCAGCACAGAAGATGGCAATTTGCTTACTGATCGGTTGTTTCATCTTAGTTTTGAAGCGTCTGTTTGCGGTCAGGTCCAACAGAAATAACGCGAATAGGAACGTTTAATTGTGCTTGCAAATACGTGACGTAGTTTTTGAGTGGGGCAGGTGCGGATTCAAAGTCTTCAAGTTCAGTGAGGTCACAATGCCAGCCTTCAAGTTGTTCGTAGACAGGCTCAATTTCGAGGTCGGTGACGTCGTAGGGGAAGTCCGTGACTTTTTCGCCGTTAATGAGGTAGTGCGTACAGACATTGATGTGTTCAAAGATACCTAGTACATCGCTTTTCATCATGGAAAGTTCGGTAACGCCATTGACCATAATGGCGTAGCGCAATTGAACGAGGTCTAGCCAACCGCAGCGACGCGGCCTGCCGGTGGTGGCACCAAACTCGTTGCCTTCTTTGCGAATGAGTTCGCCAGTTGCGTCGTTGAGTTCGGTAGGGAAGGGGCCGCTGCCCACACGCGTACAATAAGCCTTGAAAATTCCAATGACCGAACCAATTTTTGTAGGTGCAATTCCCAAGCCGGTGCAAGTTCCGGCTGTAACGGTATTTGAAGAGGTTACGAACGGATAGGTTCCAAAATCGATGTCGAGCATGGTGCCTTGTGCGCCTTCTGCCAATACTTTTTTGCCGTTTTGCAGCGCTTGATTAAGGTAGTGCTCTGAGTCTACAGCTTGCAATGTTTTGAGTACTTCGATGGCTGCAAACCAAGGTTGCTCAAGAGCTGCTAAGTCGTAGGTGAAATCGGTGTGGTGAACAAGGATTCCTTCGTGTTTTTCAACGAGGGCTTGGTATTTCTCCATGAAATTTGGCGAGAAGATGTCTCCAACGCGCAAACCGTTTCGGCCAGTTTTGTCCATGTAGGTGGGGCCGATTCCCTTTAGGGTAGATCCAATTTTATTTTTTCCCTTTGCCTGTTCAGATGCGGCGTCGAGTAATTTGTGAGTAGGTAAGATCAAGTGTGCTTTTTTGGAAAGCAACAGTCTTGAGCTAAAGTCTATTCCAAAAGGCTTGAGTTTATCTAGTTCGGCACTAAAAACTACTGGGTCAATGACGACGCCGTTGCCAACCAAATTGATGACATTTGGATGGAAAATCCCAGAAGGGATTGTGTGTAAAACATGCTTGATGCCTTCAAACTCTAGGGTGTGACCTGCGTTCGGGCCACCTTGAAACCTGGCAATAATGTCGTAGGAAGGTGTGAGTACATCGACAATTTTCCCTTTGCCTTCATCTCCCCATTGTAAGCCTAATAGTACGTCTACCTTCATGATTCTTGTTCAAAAAACTTTTTAATTTGTTCGAAATCTTGAAAAATCCCAAATATGTGTTCCATACGGGTTAGTTCAAATATTTTATTGAGTTGTGTGTTTGGTTGGTATAATACGGTATCCCCGAGATTGAGTCTGGAGCGGGTAAGCGTTTTGACTAGAAAGGCGATGCCCGTAGAATTGATGTATTCGAGTTCTGATAAATCGATGACTAAATTCCAGTTGTCGATCTGATCGAGTTTTTCGATGGCATTTTCTCTGTCACTTTCTGTAAAAAAGCGACCCTGCAACTTGAGGATACTCAAGGGTCCGTTTTGTAAAACCTGTACTTCCATTAGTCTAGCTTGTTTTTTTTGATACCGTAAAAATAAAGCGAATGGTGTTGAACGTCTACACCGAAAAGTTCTTCAATGGTGGCTTTGATTTGTTGGATGCGGGGGTCGCAAAATTCAATTACTTCTCCGGTATCAGTGATAATGAGGTGGTCGTGTTGTTTGGATGCATGCGATTTTTCAAATTGCGCCAAGTTTTTGCCAAACTGGTGTTTTCTAACCAAGTTACAAGCCAAGAGGAGTTCAATGGTGTTGTAAAGCGTTGCGCGGGAAACACGGTAATTGTGGTTTTTCATTTTGATATAGAGCGATTCGACATCAAAATGACCGTCGTAGGCATAAATTTCTGCGAGTATGGCAAAGCGCTCCGGAGTTTTGCGGTGGCTATTTTGCTCGAGGTAGGCAGCAAAAATATCTTTTACGGTTGTTGAAATTTGATTTGTTCCCATCTTTCAGGCTCTAAAGTTAAGTATAAATTTGGGAAAGACGGCAATAAAAAAGGGGGCCGAAGCCCCCTTTCATTGGATTTAGACGGGCTTATTCGCCACGCTCCATTTTTTCTTTTAATTCAGCAAGTGCATCGAGGTCACCGAGTGTAGATTTTTCTGCACTTTGGTTGATCGCTTTAACTGCTTGATCGGTAGAAGAACCACTTGGTTTCTTGCCACCTTTGCTTGGTGTAGTTGGTTTGTCTTCGCCTTCTTCGAAAAGACGGGTGTGGGACAGAACGATTTTCTTCGCGTCTTTGTTGAATTCAATGACTTTGAAGTCAAGGGTTTCTTCCACTTTGGCGTTTGAACCATCTTCTTTGCGCAAGTGCTTAGACGGGCAAATGCCTTCTACGCCATAAGGCAAAGCAACGATACCAGACTTGTCTTTCATGTCGATGATTGTACCGCTATGAACGCTACCTTCGGCGAAAGTGTTTTCAAATACATCCCAAGGGTTTTCTTCAAGTTGTTTGTGACCCAAAGAAATGCGTCGGTTGTCGCGGTCGATTTCAAGAACAAGAACTTCCATTGCATCACCAACCTTACAGAATTCTGAAGGATGCTTGATTTTTTTCTGCCAAGAAAGGTCAGAAATGTGGATGAGTCCGTCGACACCTTCTTCTAGTTCTACAAATACACCAAAGTTGGTGAAGTTGCGAACTTTAGCGCTGTGGCGTGTACCCACTGCGTATTTGATTTCGATATCGTTCCATGGATCTGGCATAAGTTGTTTGATGCCCAAAGACATTTTGCGCTCTTCGCGGTCTAGGGTGAGTACAACTGCTTCAACGCTGTCTCCGATTTTCAAGAAATCTTGAGCAGAGCGAAGGTGTTGTGACCAGCTCATTTCAGAAACGTGGATGAGGCCTTCTACGCCAGCAGCGATTTCGATGAATGCGCCGTAGTCTGCCATGACAACAACTTTACCAGTGACTTTGTCACCTACGTTGAGGTTGGTGTCGAGTGAATCCCATGGATGTGGTTGTAATTGTTTCAAGCCAAGTGCAATGCGTTTTTTGTCGTCGTCGAAGTCGAGGATAACCACATTGATTTTTTGATCCAATTCGAGCATTTCTTCTGGGTGCGTAACACGACCCCAAGAAAGGTCAGTGATATGGATAAGGCCATCAACACCACCGAGGTCGATGAAGACACCGTATGAAGTAATGTTTTTAACCACACCTTCCAATACTTGTCCTTTTTCGAGACCAGAAATGATTTGTTTCTTTTGCTCTTCAAGTTCTGCCTCGATAAGTGCTTTGTGAGATACCACAACGTTGCGGAATTCTTCGTTGATCTTCACCACTTTGAATTCCATGTTTTTACCAACGTAGATATCGTAGTCGCGGATAGGCTTCACGTCGATTTGTGAACCTGGCAAGAAAGCTTCAATTCCGAAAACGTCTACGATCAAACCACCTTTGGTTCTGCACTTGACATAACCTGTGATGATTTCACCTGTGCGCAATACGTCGTTGACGCGAATCCATGCGCTGTGCATGCGCGCTGTGCGGTGAGAAACGATCAATTGACCTGTTTTGTCTTCGAGGCAGTCTACGTATACGTCAACTACGTCTCCAGCTTTGAGGTCTGGATTGTAGCGGAATTCGTTGGCTGCAACAACACCTTCAGATTTGTATCCGATGTTGATGATGACTTCTTTTTTGTTGATCATGACAACAGTACCTTGAATGACTTCTTTTTCCATGATGGAAGTCAAGGTTTTTTCGTAGCGATCTCCGAGTTCAGAGCGTTCTACATGATTGTAGCCATCCAGTTGGAGCGCTTCCCAATCAAAATCTGCAGTTCCCTGCGGTTCAATGTTTTTGGCCATAAGGCGGTAAGTTTGTATTTCCAATACCCTGAATATCAGAAAGTTGTTAAACAAAAAGATGGTGCTTTCAGGGAGCACACTTCAAAATGAGGTGCAAAGGTAGCAATAATTACCTGAAAAACAAGCAGCTGTCTGGATTAATTGTCTGAGGCGTTGAGCGGAAAATGCGCAAACAAAGCGAGGTTGGGTTCTTGTTCGAGCATGCATTTTTTCCAAAGTTTGGAGGCCTCTATTTGAAAAAGTTGCTGTTCTTGGAAAACAGTGGTGCAAATCCAAGCGTGGTCAGTCAGTTCTTGTTCGAGTTGCTGGGCTCCCCAACCTGCATAACCTGCAAATAAACGCAAGTGGTTTGCGGGGTTTCTGAGCACCACTGCATTGGTCAAGACTTCTTGCCAGTCGCCACCGAAATAAAGGTGCTCTGTAACACGTGTAGCACTTTTGATGTGTGCAAAGCGATGTAGGTAAAAAAGTTGTTCTGGTGCAACTGGCCCTCCGTTGAAAATCGGCAAATCGAGTTCGATGTGTTCAAAAAGATCACTCAGTACAAGTTCTGTCGGATGATTGAGCACCAAACCAAAACTTTCAGACGCATCATGGGCAACAAGTAAAATAGCTGCACGCTGAAAGAAATCTTCGGTAAGATGTGGATCAGCAAGCAGTAAACTACCTTGTTTGGGTGCTGTTTTTGATTGAAAGATGTGTCGTTCTCGGATCTTCATAGAGGTGCTAACAAATAAACGAAATATTTTGCTGTTTGCAAAAGGCAATGTTTAATTTTGTCATATGAAATTTGCTGCCATAGATATCGGAACCAATGCCGCAAGGCTCCTGATTGCCAATGTGCAACGAACCGAAGGGCGCATTCATTTTCAAAAATTGGCCTATTATCGCGTGCCGCTCCGTTTAGGAGAAGAAGTATTCGACAAAGGGAAAATCAGTGCACAAAAAGCCCTTCAGTTTCAGCAAACCATTCAAGCATTCAGTTTGTTGGCCACTACACACGAGGTGCAGGCGCTCAGAGCAGTAGCCACTTCAGCGATGAGAGAAGCGAGTAATAGCAAGAAAATAGCGAAGCAAATTTTTCAAGAAACCGGCATTGAAATCGATGTCATTTCCGGTGACGAAGAAGCGCAACTTATTTTCAATTCTTTTGAGCTTTTGCAATTGCAAAAGCAACAACAATTTGTGGTGGTAGACGTTGGTGGTGGCAGTACAGAAATCAGCATTTTTGAACATGGTCAGAAAGTAGCCGCTCGGTCTTTTGAACTCGGCACCATTCGCATTTTAAAAGGCAAAACAAATCCACAAAGTTGGTCTGATTTTTCAGCCTGGATTCAAGATCATGTTCGCCTTGACGAAGCGCATACCATTTTTGGTACGGGTGGAAACATCAATCGGGCGCTCAAGATGCTGGCGCCTAAGCAAAAAGAAACCTTAACACTTGCTTCTTTAGTGAGTCTGCACAGTACCTTGTCTGCACTATCGCCAGAGGAGCGCTGCATCCAATACCAACTCAAACCAGACCGAGCTGACGTCATTGTTCCGGCCCTGAAAATTTATATCACAGCCCTAGAGGCTCTGGGGCAGCAAACGCTTGTAGTACCCAAAATCGGTTTGTCTGATGGCGTGATCTACCAATTATTTCTTCAAAATACCCAAGTTTAAAAATGGCTCAAAAACCTGCAATCCCGAAAGGTACCCGTGATTTTCTACCAACAGAAGTAGCTAAGCGCAACTTTATGTTTGCCACAATTAAAGAAGTTTTCAGACGCTACGGTTATGCGCCAATTGAAACCCCGAGCTTCGAGTTGTCTAGCACACTACTTGGTAAATACGGCGAGGAAGGGGATCGCCTGATTTTCAGGATTCTCAATTCTGGCGAAAAAATGAGAAAAGCAGATCTCGATGCATTGGCTCAAGACAACCTACCACGCTTTGCCAATTCGTTAGCTGAAAAGGCTTTGCGCTACGACCTCACTGTGCCTTTTGCGCGCTTTGTTGTACAGCATCAAAATGACCTTACTTTTCCTTTCAAGCGTTATCAAATTCAGCCTGTTTGGCGTGCAGATCGTCCGCAGCACGGTCGTTACCAAGAATTTACGCAATGCGATGTCGATGTGGTTGGGTCAGATGCGCTGATGTATGAAGTCGAACTTGTTCAAATTTTCGACGAAGTATTGAGCAAGTTAGGTTTGCCAGGCTTTTCCATTCAAATCAATAACCGCAAGATTTTAAGTGGAATTGCAGAAGTGTGTGGAGAAACTGCTCGCATCGTCGATCTAACCGTCGCTTTGGATAAACTAGATAAAATAGGTGATGAGGGTGTTGTGACAGAACTTGAACAAAAAGGTTTTACCGCTGAATCGATAGAGAAAATCAAACCGCTTTTTCATTTTGAGGGCACAAATGAAGCAAAGTTAAATCTCATGCGTGCGTATTTGGCTGAAAGTGAAATAGGTCTCAAAGGCCTCGATGAACTCTCAGAAGTATTTGCGCAAATAAACGAACTTGGCCTGCAACGCGGCGAGCTCATCTTTGACTTGACTTTAGCCCGCGGACTCAATTACTACACAGGCGCCATTTTTGAAGTAAAGGCCCAAGGTGTCAAGATGGGCAGTATATGTGGCGGTGGCCGCTACGACGACCTCACTGCACTATTTGGTTTAAAAGGTTTGTCGGGTGTTGGCATCTCGTTTGGTGCAGACCGTATTTACGATGTCATGACTGAACTTTCACTTTTTCCTAAAGAACTCGATCGAACACTCGACATTTTGTTTGTCAATTTTGGTTCAGAGGAGGCAAAGTACTGCATGAAATTACTTCGGGAGGTACGTAATTTAGGTATTGCAGCTGAGTTGTATCCGAATGCCGCCAAAATGCAAAAACAATTCAAATATGCCAACGATAGAAATGTGGCTTATTGCGTCGTGATTGGTGCCGAAGAGGCTGCCGCAGGAATGCTCAGCTTTAAAAATATGGAAACAGGCGCTCAAGAACAGCTCTCAAGCGCCGATTTTCTTACCAAATGCGGGCAACTTTTTTGATGTCGTTGCGCATTTCTCTTCCTTCAGGTATCTGAAATGCTTCAAAAAATTCAGGGCAATTTTTGAGTGGTCCGTTGACGCGATACATTCCAGGCGAGTGCGGGTCTGTAGCCAAGCGCTTTTTCATTTCGGCATCGGTATACTTGATTTTCCAAAGTTGCGCATAGGCAATAAAGAAACGCTGTGCAGGTGTGTAGCCAGCTACAAGCTCATTTGCTTTAAATTCATCTGTTCTTTTGTAAGCATAATAAGCCATGGTAAGGCCGCCTAAGTCCGCGATGTTTTCACCCATTGTGAGCTCTGGATTGACGCAGTGGTCTTCTATGGGGCAAAAACCAGAAAAAGTAGCACCTAAAAGTTTGGTTTTTTCTTCAAAGAGCAAGCGGTCTTCTTCAGTCCACCAGTTGGTGAAAGAGCCATCAGCGGCAAATTTACTACCCATGTCGTCAAAGCCGTGGGTAAACTCATGTCCAATGACCATTCCAATGCGTCCGTAGTTGACTGCATCCTCGAATGTCTCATCGAAAAATGGCGCTTGCATGATGCCTGCTGGAAATGCGATTTCATTGAGTAATGGATGGTAATAGGCATTGACCATATGCGCAGGCATTCCCCATTTTTCTTGGTCTACGGGTTTTCCAAGTTCAGCAAGATTTTTAGCCACACTAAATCGACTCATTTCACGGTAGTTCAGCGCATAGCGGTCGGCAAAAAAGCGGAGGCTAGAGTAATCTTCCCACTTGCTCGGGAAGCCCAATTTGCGCCCAATCGCATTGAGTTTTACGATGGCTTCTTTTTTGGTTGCATCAGACATCCAGTCGAGTTGCTCAATGCGCTCTTTGTAAACAAAAAGCAAGTTGTCAACCATCTCGTTGACGCGTTCTTGTGCAGCTTTAGAAAAATGTTTGTCGACAAAAGCTTTGCCTAAGAGTTCGCCCACTTCTAAATTCGTCATTTCTTCAATGGCTTGCTCGTAGATAGGCTGTTGTTCGCGTTTGCCAGACAACACCCCTTCGTAGAAATTGAAGTTCAAATTGACAAATGCCTCGTTGAGATGCCCTGCATAATGATTGATGACACACCATTGTAAATAACTTTTAAGTTCTTCAATAGTGACTTCTTCAAAAAGGCGAGAAAGTTTGAGGTTGAATTCCGGATTGCTCACAATGATTGTATCTGGTATCTGACTGCCAAGCTCAGAGAGATACATTTTAAAGTTAAAGTGAGGTCCAAAGCTGCGCATTACTTCAGCAAAAGCTTGTTTGTTGTAAGTCTTTTCTGGTTCGCGCATCTCTGAAGGGCGAAGCATTGGTTGGGCAAGTTTCAGTTCAAAGTCAAATACTTTTTGTGCGGCGCTTGCTGCATCTGTGATTTGAGCAAGTGCAAATGAGGCTTCAATATGCTTGATGTACGCACTGCGGATGCTGGCGTATTTTTCGTCGTAATAGTAATCACGGTTGGGCAGGCCAATACCTCCTTGGCCAAGATAGGCGACGTTTGTGGTGACGTTTTTGAGGTCCTGGCCAACGCCGTAACCAAAAAAAGCGCCAATTCCATCTTTGTGTAAGCTTGAGACAATGCTTTGAATGCCGTCGAGGTTGTTGAGGGCTTCAATTTTTTGTAAATCTTCAAGAAGAGGTGTCAGGCCCAGTTGGTTTCTGCGCGTCATATCCGTGTAAGAAATGAAATAAGCGCCTAAAAGTTGATTTTGAGAGCCTAACTCCCCAGGATTATCGCCCGCTTCTTTGAGAATGGTAATTAACTTTTTATTGTTGGCTTGCTCAAGCTCATTAAAACTACCCCAACGAGACTCACTAGCGGGAATTTCGGTGTTGGCAATCCAGGTGCCGTTGGCAAAAAGGAAAAAGTCATCGGCCGGACTAATTGTTGAGTCGAGTGCTTTCAAGTCTATTGTTTGCAATTGAGCAGTGGATTTCTTCACTTTTGATGTGGAGCAGCCGATCAAAATTGAACCGGTCATGACGGTGAGCAGTAAGGTTTTTTTCATGTTCTTGTACTGAGGTAAGATTGCTATTTATTTCTTTCCATATGGATGTGAGGGATGCCGTCTTCTAAGTAGATGGCTCCTCGAGGTGCAAAGTTGTGCTTTTTGTAAAAATTTTGCAAATGCGCTTGTGCCGAAAGCACTATTTTTTGTTTGCCAAAGTTTGTTTCTATGGTGTCAATACAATAGCGCATGAGGACATGGCCAAGTTCTTGCTTTCGATATGGTGCTGCCACAAGTACCCGACCAATAGAAATATCAGGGTATTTTTCATTTGCTGGCACAATGCGTGCGCAGGCCACGAGCGTGTTTTGGTCATGAATAAATACATGCAATGAACCTTGGTCTAGGTTATCGAGGTCTTGATAGATACAATTTTGCTCCACGACAAATACTTCGCTGCGCAATTGCAGATAGGCATACAATTGTTGTGATGTGAGGTCATGAAAAGAATGAGTTGAAGTCTTCAAATGCATAGCAAAACTGCGGTTTTAATAAACCTTAAAAAGGAGTTTGGATTCGGTCAGTTGCCCTGGAGCAACCATTGGTTCGTCGTACGGAATATTGGAGCCATAACGCTGGGCCAAAATGCGTTTAACAGTGGGGTGTTCTAAGCGAAAGGAGCCTAGCGGTAAAGGCTGACAAAGTTCTACACCAATTGCTTTGTACGCTTTGTAGGCCAATTCTGAACAGTACATTTCTTTTTCAGACCAATTGAATCCGAGGTCGTAATGCTTGTCGAGTTGTGCTCTTAAATAGCCTTTCATTGTCTCGAGCTCTGTTGCAGAAAGTGTTTTGTCTTTGAGTCGGTAAACAGCATAATGGCTTTTTTCACCACTGGCAATCCATTGATCGAGTTTGCGCACGCCAACGGGCTCTATTGCTTCAAAAACATAGGCCTCGCCATTCAGGTGAAAAATAATACCGCAATGTGAATAATAGGAATTGGTGGCTAGCTGAACAGCGGTACTCTGCGAGCTGACACTGTGCTGAAAAATCAAATCGCCGTCTTTAAAAGTTTGTGCGAGGCTAAGTGAGCAAATAATAAAGGCGAACGAAAGGAAATATACACGCATAGTCATGATCAATAAGAACCGTGGTATCTTCTCAAAAACCATTCCGCAATGAGCAAGACACTGAGCAGTAAAAACAGCAGGAGGTAGTCCAGTAAGGGATCGAACTGATGGGTTTCTGTTCTCAGCGCAACTAGATCTTCGCTTTTTTCGAGCTGTGAGATCAGCTTTTGGTAGTCTTTGATGTCAAAAACTTTGGCGTCTGTCTGGGCTGCTAATTGATAAAGTGTGCTGTGTCGGGCAGCTGATTCCAGTTGTTCAAGGTCGATATCTTCGACGATAAAAGCGCCAGTCTTGAGGTATTTTTTTTGATTGTGGACGGTGCTCGCTTTCCAATAGTATCGACCTGGTTTCAGGCGTCCAAGTTGCTGTTGATAAAATGCACCTTTTGTTGCAAAACTGCCTTTACGTGTTTTTTTGTGTTCGTAATCGAGTTCCCAACTGATTTTTGGGCTTGAAATGGCTTGCATGGCTTCGTTATAGAAGCTGGCATTGAGAATGCAGTTGTCAGCAGTGCTGAGTTTTTTGGGGGCTTGTACGCGCAAGCCGTTACCTTCTTTTTTGACCAGTAAATATGAACAGATTTCACCTGCAAATGCATCAAACGCTTCGTGATTTTGTTTTTTAAGGTAACAAACCATTCGCCAACGCCACAAACCTTCCCCAAGCAATACGGCATGTCTTTGTTGGTCTTTTTCATTAAAACTGAGCAAGGGGCTGTCTTTTTGCAGCTTGCCAATGCGCTGCGTGAATAAAATTTGTGTACCAGCATTGGCTTTCGCTTCTCCAAAACGCTTGGTAAGTGGGGGTAGAAAAGGGGTGAGGCTTAGCCACTCTGGATGCGGTGCGTAGAGCGCAAAGCTGGTGTTGGCTTGCGCTTGAATTTCCTCAAGTTGCTGGCGCAGTTCGAGTTGCAAACCAAGTTGTAATTTTGCAGCAGTTTGCTGATCGGTTTGCGAGCCAAGTATATACCAAACGGGAATTTTTTTAGTTTGTGCTGTTTCAAAGAGGCTTTTGGCAAAGTTTTTTCCTGGGTCGTGCCAGACAATTAGATCAATACTTTTGAGAGGAATTTCTTTGAGCTGAGCAGCATGCGCAACGACTACTTCGTAATTTTCATTTCCTGACAACGCTTGCTGTAAGGCGGCAATGTCTGGGTGAGGTGCATGGCTGTATAAGAGAATCTTGCTGCGACTGTCAATGACTTCGATGTAAATAGTTCGGCTATTGTTTTGATAAGAAAACTCACCTTTTCTTTTCTCGATAACGACTTTGTACTCGTGAATTCCAGGTTTTTTGGCCTTGAGTTCAAAGGAAAGAGTGGCTTGAGCACTTCTTTGTTTATTGAATTGCGTGTTTTGAGTCGCTACTTTTTTACCATCTTCATACAAGCTGACACGGATGTTTTGGCCGGGAAAACGCTGGGCTTCTAAATCGACTTCTAAGGTGAAGTTGTTGTTTAAAAATGCAAGTTCATTATAGGCAATGTTGGTTAGGACAAGATCTCTTTTAAGAGTGGTATCTCCGACGGCCAAGCTGTAAACCGCAGTAAGTGGTAGATTTTCTGCGTTGTACATGGGATGAGCCCCCGTATTGTAGTTGCCGTCGGACACCAGCACCACCGCACCTAAATTACGGTTTAAAAATTGGTTTGCAGCTTGTTCAAAAGGCAGCTCCATGTTGGTTTGATCCGCCGTAAAGCCTTTGTTTGGTACTTGAAGGTTTTTTCCGAAATCCCAGGTTTGGAGTTCAAAACGAGCACCTAGTTTTTCATTTACTTTATTTTGATACGCTGCGATTTGTTTTTCTAAAGCGGCACTTTCCTTGTAGTTGTTCATCGAGGAAGAGCGGTCAATGAGCGTCAGGATAACTGGTTTTTCAGTTTCAAAATGCGTTTGCTCTAAAAGCAGGCCTAAAAGCAGTATTCCTAGTAAAGAAAAGCTCGAGGTCCTAAGAATTAAAAGTATGTACTTAAGGTATTTAGATTTGGTTTTTATCCAGGTTTCATTGCGGTAAAAAAGGTGACTCAATGCGGCCGAAAGCAAAACAATCGGCAGGATCCACCATAAAGAATAAGAAGATAGCAAATGCATAAGCCAAAAATACATACATTTTTACTTAAATTCGTGGCTCAAAAACAATCAACATGTCAAAAACTGTTTATATCCTCTCCGCTGCTCGCACGCCAATGGGCTCATTCATGGGCGCTTTTTCAGGTGTTACTGCAACCCAACTTGGCGCTGCTGCCATCCAAGGTGCACTTCAAAAAGCGCAATTAGATCCGTCTTTAGTAGATGAAGTTTTTATGGGTAACGTCCTACAAGCGGGTGTAGGTCAGGCGCCAGCGCGTCAGGCCGCTTTAGCTGCTGGCTTAGGTAAAAATGTTCCTTGTACAACTGTCAATAAAGTGTGTGCGTCAGGCATGAAGTCAATTATGCTCGGTGCTCAGAGCATCCTTGCAGGAGACAACCATGTTGTGGTTGTCGGTGGTATGGAAAACATGTCTCAAACACCACATTACTTAGATGGCCGAAACGGTACTAAATTCGGCAATATCTCGATGCTAGACGGCATCACCAAAGATGGTTTGTTAGACGTTTATAATAAGGTGCCGATGGGCAACTGTGCGGAGTTGTGTGCAACTAAATATGAAATCACACGCGAAGATCAAGACGCATTCGCCATCACTTCTTACAAGCGTGCTGCTGCTGCTTGGCAGGAGGGGCGTTTTGCAGATGAAGTGGTTGGGGTGTCAGTACCGCAGCGAAAAGGCGATCCAATCATGGTACTTGAAGACGAAGAATACAAAAATGTTTTTTTAGATAAAATTCCTGCTTTGCGACCGGCTTTTGACAAAGAAGGAACTATTACAGCAGCCAACGCTTCTACAATCAACGACGGCGCCTCAGCGCTTATCCTTGTTTCTGAAGAAGCTGTAGCAAAGTACAATCTAAAGCCAATGGCTAAAATTGTATCTTATGCCGATGCTGCGCAAGAACCTGAATGGTTCACCACTGCGCCTTCTTTGGCAATACCAAAAGCGCTTGATAAAGCGGGTCTTGCTATTTCTGATATCGATTACTGGGAGCTCAATCAAGCATTTTCAGTGGTAGGTTTGGCCAATATCAAAATCTTGGGCCTAGACCCAGCAAAAGTAGATGTCAACGGTGGCGCGGTAGCGCTTGGTCACCCACTTGGTAATTCCGGATCGCGCATCATCGTTACACTACTCAACGTGCTCAAGCAAAATGGTGCCAAGCGCGGCGCAGCCGGAATTTGTAACGGCGGCGGGGGAGCATCAGCAATGGTGGTAGAGCTCTTGTAAATAGCTTTCAATATATTTTACAAAGCACGGTTTGATTTCAAGCCGTGCTTTTTTTTATATTTAACGATGCGTTTGTTTTCCTTTTTTAGCCTTGCTTTCAACGTTTTCTTCAGCATGGCGCAGCAAGATCTCCATCTTTTCGTCAGGCCTTTTATCGGAACTGCTGAGGCTGGGCATACCTTTCCTGGGGCTACTGTTCCGTTTGGAGCGGTCCAGTTGAGCCCCGACACAGACACTATTCCATTCGCAATTGATGGAAAGTACCAGCCTGAAGTCTATCGTTATTGCGCGGGTTATCAGTACAAAGATTCAAGTATTGTTGGTTTTTCGCACACGCATTTCAGCGGAACAGGCCACTCCGATTTGGGCGATATTTTGATCATGCCAAATCGCGGCGTGGTTCAATGGAATCCGGGAACGGCGCAAGCGCCCGAAAAAGGCTACCGTTCTGTTTATCATCATGACGAGCAAGCGCAACCCGGTTACTATGGTGTGCACTTAGATGAAGTGGGGGTCGATGTCGAACTAACGACTACCAAACGCGTGGGAGTTCACCGATACCGACTTCAGGAGGGCAATCCGGCGCATTTTATGCTCGACCTCACTCATGGTATATATAACTATGAGGGCAAAAACGTTTGGTGCTTTTTACGCGTAGAAAACGATACGCTGTTAACCGGGTACAAACAAACTAACGGCTGGGGCAGAACCCGAACCATCTATTTTGCAATTGCCTTATCAGTTCCTTTGTCTAGTTATCAAATAAAAGACTTTAAGCCAAGTATATACAAAGGTTTCTGGCGAAAATTTGACACCGAACATCAGTTTGCCGAAGGGGCAGGCGAGGGGCTGAAAGCGGCTTTGTTTTTTGGCGAGGCCAAAGAGATAGAATTTAGGGTGGCGCTCTCGGGTGTTTCCATTGAAGGTGCCCTCGGAAACCTAATTGCCGAGGCTCCAAATACAGGATTCGACACTTATAGAGCAGCAGCGGCAAAAGAATGGGACAACGCCTTTTCAATCATCAAAGACGTTTCTTTTCTTCATTACCAAGATCAAATTACATTTTACACCGCATGGTACCATAGTTTGATTGGATCTACGCTTTTTATGGACGTAGATTCGAGTTACCGAGGTTTGGATCAACGCATTCACAAAGCCGATGGCTTTAGCAATTACACTACCTTTTCTTTATGGGATACCTATCGAGCTGAACAGCCTTTTTTAAATCTGTTTTACCCCAAGGTAAATGCCGACATGATCGAATCAATGCAGCAGCATTATTTCCAAAGTGTGCATCATATGCTGCCTGTTTGGTCACATTACGCCAATGAAAATTGGTGCATGATCGGCTATCATGCTGTAGCGGTATTGGCAGATGCAGTGGTAAAGCAAAATCCCTATTTGCGAGATCCCGAACGATTTTTGTGGTCTGCAGTTGAGACTTCCAACCAACGCTTCTACGAAGGTCTTGGCGCTTATCTCGACTTAGGATACGTACCAGAAGATCAAAGCGGTAGCGCTGTTTCTAAAACTTTAGAATATGCCTATGACGACTGGTGTATTGCACAAATGGCCACTGTTTTTAAAAAGGATAGTGTGGCAGAGCAATACAACAAGCGCGCACAAAATTTTCAAAACGTTTTTGATGTGCAGTCTGGTTTCATGCGTCCTCGGCTTACTAATGGTAGCTTCAAAACACCTTTTGACCCACTAGACACGCACGGTCAAGGATTTATTGAAGGAAACGCCTGGAATTATAGTTTTTATGTTCCCCAAGCACCGCAAACGTTGATCGAACTCATGGGGGGTGAGGCGCGTTTTGTGGCGCATTTGGATTCGCTATTCACGATGTCGCTCCCCGATCGTTATTTTGCAAATACGGAAGATATCATGCGTTCGGGCATCATTGGTAATTATGTTCATGGCAATGAACCTTCTCATCATATACCTTACTTCTACAATTTTACGACTCAACCCTGGAAGACCCAAGCCGCCACCCGTATGATACTCCGCAAGCAATATAGCTTGAATTCAGAGGGAATGGGTGGCAACGATGACTGCGGTCAAATGAGCGCTTGGTATTTATTTTCTGCGTTGGGCTTGTATCCGTTTGCGCCGGGCTCGCCAGATTATGCGCTCACGACGCCATTGGTCAAAGAAGCTACATTAGTACTCGATCAAGAACGAACTTTGCATATTGTCACTGAAAACAATTCAGATCAAAATGTCTATATTCAAGCTGTATTGTGGAATGGCAAACGTCTTTTTAAACCATTTATTTCGCATCTCGACCTCATGCAAGGTGGAGAGCTCCGTTTTGTTTTGGGCTCCAAGCCCTCCAAAAAAGCTTTTGTTGTGCCTAAAACAAAATAAAGCCAAGCGTGTTTTAAAAACATGTATCAACTCAAGCGCACGCAATTTATCAAGGCAGATTTACAGACCTGCTGGGACTTCTTTTCTTCTCCCCACAACTTAAAAGAAATCACACCGCCCTCTATGGGTTTTGTCGTGAAGTCCGATGTACCACAAAAAATGTATGAAGGTCTCATGATTGCCTATACTGTTAAACCGTTGGCAGGTATTCCTTTAGGTTGGGTGACCGAAATCAAAACTGTTAAGGACCTTTCTTTTTTTGTGGACGAACAACGCGTAGGGCCTTACAAAGTCTGGCACCACGAACACCATTTCAAAGCAGTAGCTGGCGGTGTGGAAATGACTGATATTGTTACTTATGTTTTACCATTTGGCATTTTAGGCAAACTCGCGCACCCATGGTTGGTAAAGCCAAAGTTGGAGCAAATATTTTCATATCGCTTTAAGAAAGTCGATGAGCTCTTTGGGTAACTTCAGTTGCTCAAGACCCAAACTATTTATTGTAACTTGTCCCCATGAACCAAGAACCGATTATAGAAGTCAAAGGTTTGCAAAAGAACTTTGGTGCTTTTACAGCCGTCAAAGATGTGAGTTTTACTGTCAATAAGGGTGATGTCTTTGGCTTTCTAGGTCCAAATGGCGCTGGCAAAAGCACTACTATGCGCTGCATGCTTTCCTTGATCAAGCCCAACGCGGGTCAAATCAATATTTTTGGTAAAAACCTTTTTGAGGCACGCAATGAAATTCTAGCGAAAGTGGGCAGCATTGTCGAAAAGCCAGATTTTTACAAGTACTTGTCTGCACGCAAGAACCTAGAGATTTTTGCACGCATCTCCGGTGCAGACGTCAGTCAGCAAACCATTTTCGAAACCCTCGATTTTGTCGGCTTAGCAGGTCGTGAGAAAGACAAAGTAGGTGGTTTTTCACATGGGATGCGCCAGCGCTTGGGTATTGCCCAAACCTTGTTGCATCAGCCAGAGCTGATTATTCTAGACGAGCCCACGACCGGTTTAGATCCGCAGGGCATCATTGAGGTAAGGGATCTTATTTTGCGCCTCAAAAACGAGCAAAACAAAACGGTCATTTTATCCTCTCACCAGCTGGCCGAAATCGAACATGTGGCCAACCGAATGGTGATCATCAATAAAGGACAAACCATCATAGAAGGCTCCGTTTCGGAACTGATGAACGCCCAAGAGACGCTACTCTCCATCGAACTGCTCGAAAGAAGTAATGAGGCGCTGTATCTTCTCCAACAACAGTTTGCTCAGATCAAAGCAGAAGCAATTTCTCCTAAAACACTGGAGCTGAACGTGGAAAGAAACCTGATCCCAGCCATCAATTCTGCATTAGTCAATGCCGGATTTGAAGTGGTTGCCTTAGAGCCCAAGCGCACACTCGAAGATTTTTTCATTCAAATGACCCAATCGTAATGCTCTGGAAAAACACCTACAACGAATTCATTAAGATACTCGCCAAGCCGCGCAGTTATATCGGCTTAGCTGCGCTCACCTTATTGATTCTCATTATTTTATTTGCGATGAAAGCAGATGGACGCATGTACATCTCTTTTGTGACGGCCTCTTTTGAGCAAACGCTTTCTTTCAATGGCAATATCCTCAATGGAAACCTCATTGCCTTTATTGTACTACAGATGCTCATCGTACACATTCCTTTGCTCGTGGCTTTGGTAACTGGTGATTTACTTTCTGGCGAGGCTGCAATGGGTACGTTGCGCATGTTGCTCACCAAGCCCATCAGTCGCAGCCAAGTAGTGTATTCCAAGTTGATCGCAGCTGCAGCATATACATTTATTCTCGTGGTTTGGATGGGTTTTCTGGCGCTTGTGGTCGGCAGATGGATGTTTGGAACGGGTGATTTAATTGTCCTGAATTCCGATGGCTTGGTCATCTTGAACTACGCAGATATTTTATGGCGTTATGGCTTGGCCTTCGCCGTTGCTTATTTAGCTCTCATGACCATTGCAACGCTTTCGATTGCTTTTTCTGCCTTTGCAGATAATTCAATTGGCCCAATTGTTTCCACAATGGCAGTAATCATTCTTTTTACGATCATTGGTTCTTTGGATGTCAGTGTTTTTGATCACGTCAAACCCTGGTTGTTTACGACCCACATGGCCTCTTGGCGCTCTTTTTTCAGTGACCCCGTTCCTTGGGCGGCCATTAGAGAGTCTGTCTGGATTTTACTCGGGCACAATATTTTATTTATAGGCATTGCCATCATTAAATTCAAACACAAAGACATCACTTCATGAAGCTATCTTTTCTTTTATCGCTCTTATTCTTGACACACCTCACAAGCGCTCAAGACCCCAATGAACTGGTCAAAGCAGTGAGGCTGAAGCTAGAGAAAGTTACGGACTACGCTGCCGATGTGCATATCAAAGCACAGGTACCCATGATCAAAATTGACGAAGTTGACGCTAAAATTTTCTACAAGCAGCCCAATCAAATGAAGGTAGAATCTAAGGGAATTGCCATTTTACCCAAACAAGGCTTAGGCGAACTCAACAACTTTCTAACCAATGAAAAGGGATATACTTGCGCTTTAAACGGGAGTAAAATGCTCGGAGATGTAAAGACCACCGTGGTTTCTGTATTGCCCCTTACCGAAAACGCCGATGTCATCTTGGTCAAGCTCTGGATTGATCCAGCAAAAGACCTCATCTTGAAATCTCAAATCACGAGCAAGAGTAATGGCACGTTAGATATTAACTATTATTATGGAGACCAAGCAAAGTACGGTTTACCTTATAAAATGGTTTTTACAATCGATGTCAAGAAGTTCAAGTTGCCGAAAAGTGTAGCTGCCGATCTACATCAAAACAAGAAAAAAACCAAAGCTACTGAAGGTTCCCAAACTGGAACAATTGTCTTGCAGTTCAGTAATTACAAAGTGAATCAGGGCATACCTGCGTCCAAATTCAAAGCAAATTAGTAGATTACCTCGATGTCGGTGGTGTCAAAAGCGGTCGTGAAGGTGCTTTTCTGTCCATTATTTGGCGTGTTCATTTCCCAATAGAAAAGCGAGTAAATTGTGTTGCCATTGTTCAGACAGTAAAATGTGGTATCTAACGGGCCATAAAAATTTTGAGTAGTGCTAGGGCAACAACTCAGGCAGGCTGCTAAGCCTTCCTGCTTGATATACCTGAAATGATCGGTAGGGGTTGGGTTCAGGTTCTTGAAATGTATTTTTGCCCAAGCCATCGCTTTCGTGTTCAAATCAAAGATATTGTCATTTTGGATGCTGAGTTCAGAATAAAAAACTTCTTTCTCGATCGGAAAATATAAATCTTTGTTGAGGCGCAAGACATAACGCTCCATTTTTTCTCTCGGGACAACAAACTCATAGTTGCCATTTGAAGAAAGCATCATGCTTTTGACAAAAAGCTCATCGGAGGTGCCAATCGGTACTTTGAATAGCGATATTTGCGCTGCGCCAAGCGCTTGGTTAAAGGTATTGTCCGTAACGGTTCCTTTGATTCGAAATTCGCCGGTTCCTTTCTCGCAACCAATTAGCACGAAACTTAGACAAAGGGACGTAAACAAAAGAAAAAGAAGGGTGCTTATGCGTTCCATTTATTTATCAATTGTTGTTTTTCTGATGGAACAAAAAGGTAATCACCACCAAAGTGTTTTTCATTTTCAATTTTGCAAACCAAGCCATCTAGGCCGCAACGAACATAGTTCAAAGCATTAAAAAGGTGAAATAAATTGTGCTCGTTTTTGGGATCAATTTCGAGTTGAACGATAGGGCGTTTATCTTGTAAAATAGTTGCGAGTAACTCAAAAACCTCCCACTCGTGGCCTTCGATGTCGCATTTGATGTAGTCGATGCGCTCAAAGGTGTGGAAAAAATCGGTAGTGTTCACCATTTGCACGATTTGGGTGCGTTCAGTGGTGCTTTTTTCTTCTGGGCGAATGATGTGCGGTAAGCCCGTGCGCAGCATACCGTTGGTTTCGGGAAGTACCATGGTAATGCTACCTGCTTCTTTGCCAAGTGCAACATTGTGGAGCTCTACATTTTCTTGGTGTCCGATGAAGTGATTCAGGATGGCGTGGAATTGGGGTAAGGGCTCAATCGCAATGACTTTTCCTTTATTGGCCAAGCGTGCAAAATTTTTGGCAAAGTACCCGAGGTTGGCTCCGATGTCTATGACCACAAAGTCGGGCTTGATGATGCGCTTGATGAAATAATGAAATTTAAAGGCTTCTTTGTTCTTGAGCAAGCCAAAATCATAGAGCAGGTAGAAGAACCGGTGCAGGGTGAGTAAGTAAGCCCTTTCGGGTAAGATCATGTAAAGGAATTTCTTCATGCCGATTCTTTCATTCAAAAGTACAATTATTTCTATTTTTAGCGAATGAAATTTACCTTGTTCATCTCTTTTGTTTGTTGTTTGGCTGTTTATGGCCGGGCACAGCTTCAACTTGATCAAATCATGAAAGGCCCAGGTTTTGTGGGCGCTTTGCCTGAGGCCCCTGAGTGGTCTGTTGATGGCAAGCTTATCTATTATTGGAAAAAGCACCCAGATTCCTTACAGAAAACATATTATTGCCATGACCTCAGTCAAAAGCAAACTAAAGTTTTGAGCAAAAATGCTTGGCAAGACCGTTGGGTTTGGACGCCAGGTGCTGGGCAACTCAATTACATTCGACTTCACGACGAAAAATTGCAATGTCTGGATGTCCAAACGCAGCAAGTGAAGTCCTATGCCTTGTTTACCAATTCAATTTGGAATTTACAAGTTCAAAACAACATCCAAACTGTAGTTTTTCAGCAGGGTCAGCGTTTGTTTGTATTTGACCTTCAAAATGGCCTGGCAAAAAATTTAGTAAGCTACCAGAAAGCAGCATCTGAAAAGCGTTCGTCCGACGGCTTGTCTCAAACAGAACTTGAATTTTTTGAAAGTGTTCGCAAGCAAGAACTACAAAGCACCAAATTAGATTTACCTAGCGTTAAATTCATTTCATTTGACCAGCAAGGTGCGCTGCAAGTGGACCCAACGGCCCGTTTTGTATTGCTCAAGGAAGAGCAACAGCCCGAAGAAACAGCGACTGAAGTGCCACATTTCATATCAGCTGATGCGCATGTTTACAACGAAAAGGCGCGTTCAAAAGTGATGAATGAAGAACCAACCCAACACTTGTATTTACACGACTTAGTTGCTGACTCTTTAGTTCAAATCGATTTCTCGGGGCTCACTCAAATGAATACTGAAAACCGTGCGCTGATCATTCATCCGGCTATTTTTGCCAAAACCAAACCTCTGGCTTTACTCGATATCCGTAGCGCCGACAACAAAGACCGCTGGATAGTTTGCCTTGAACTTGAAACAAGCCAAATCAAAGAATTGGAGCATCAACACGACAGCGCATGGATAGGCGGGCCAGGGATTTCTTCTTGGAACTTCGAAACAGGTACACTCGGTTGGCTCCGAGATGCGCAAACCATCTATTTTCAGTCAGAAGCATCGGGTTATGCTCACTTGTATACCTTGGATCTTCAAACCAAAACCAAGATTGCACTCACAAGCGGCAATTATGAGGTCCATCAGGTGCTCTTGTCAAAGGATAGCAATTCTTTTTACCTGAACACCAATATGTATCATCCTGGGGCGCGTAGTTTTCACAAGTTGGATCTTAAAAAGCTAGAGATTAAATCCCTGCTTTCAGAACAAGGGGCCTACGAAGTGCAACTTTCACCCGATGAAAAACAATTGGCTTATCGTTTCAGTACCTCTACCAATCCTTGGGAAATCTATACTTGTTCGCTCAAAAATCCAAAAGATCAAGTTCAACTAACTACTTCAACTACAGAAATATTCAGCACTTATCCGTGGCAAAAACCCGAAGTCTTGAGCTTTAAGGGCTCTGATGGCGTTTCTGTTTATGCCCGTCTCTATTCACCAAAAGCCGAATTTAAAAATGGCGCTGCTGTCTTATTTGTTCACGGTGCCGGTTACTTACAAAATGCGCATCATTACTGGAGTTATTACCAGCGAGAGTTTATGTTTCATCAAATGCTCCTCGATAAAGGCTACACCGTACTAGATGTCGATTACCGCGCAAGCGAGGGCTATGGCCGCAACTACCGCACCGCCATTTACCGCCACATGGGCGGCCGCGACTTACAAGATTTTGTCGATGCCAAACAATTTTTGGTTTCGCAATATGGTATAGATAGCAATAGAGTAGGGATTTATGGAGGTTCCTATGGTGGTTTCATTACTTTAATGGGACTTTTTACCGAGCCAGGTACTTTCGCTTGTGGTGCAGCCCTACGCTCAGTTACCGATTGGGCACATTACAACCACGAATACACCACGAACATTTTGAATACACCAGCTGCAGATCCAGAAGCTTACCGTCAAAGTTCTCCAATTTACTTTGCTGATGGCCTTGCAGATCCGCTTTTGATTCTGCACGGCATGATCGACGATAACGTGCAGTTCCAAGACGTCGTGCGCCTCAATCAGCGCTTAATTGAGCTCGGTAAAAAAGATTGGTGGATGGCTTTGTACCCAGTAGAGCGCCATGGTTTTGAGTACACGTCATCTTGGACAGACGAATACCGTCGCATTTTCGAATTATTTGAAACCTATTTAAAGTAAACAAAAATGGCGCTACGCACTGAATTTCTCTCTCAAAAAAAGCAAATGTTGGCACACCTAGACGTGCTACAAGAACTCTATCCGAGCCTTACAGCTGAGCAATATGCCATAGAACTCGATTTGATGTTGCCGCACAACTATAGCCAGTTAGCGGTTTATGACAATGAACTTTGCATAGCAATCTGCGGCGTTTGGATCGGCAATAAGCTTTGGGTGGGCAAGTATTTAGAGCTTGATAACATCGTGGTCTGCGCCAGCCACCGCAGTCAAGGAGTAGGGGATTTGATTTTTCAAACCCTAGAGCAAAAGGCAAAAGCGGAAAACTGCAACATGCTCGCTTTGGACTCTTATACGAGTAATTTTAAAGCCCATAAATTCTTTTACAACCAAGGGTATAGCCCCAAGGGCTTTCACTTCATTAAGTTGTTAAATGAAAAAGCAGTGCGTTGAGCACTGCTTTTTTTTATGAATCAATGACCCTTTGCTGCTAAGTAGCGTTCTGCATCTAAAGCCGCCATACAACCTGTTCCAGCAGCGGTAATGGCTTGTCGGTAGGTTTTGTCGGCAGCATCACCGGCAACAAAAACTCCTGCGACATTGGTTTTACTCGTGCCTGGTTGAGCATATTTGATATAGCCCGTTTCGTCGAGGTCGATGTAGTCTTGGAATACTGCTGTGTTGGGTTGGTGTCCGATGGCGACAAAGAAACCAGTACAAGCGATTTCGCTTTCTTGGTTCGTGGCGCGGTCAATTGCACGAACACCTGTAACTAACTGACCGTCGCCCAATACTTCTAGTGTTTCGGTATTGAAGCGGATCTCGATATTTGGTGTTTTTTTAACGCGGTCTGCCATGATTTTGGAGGCGCGGAATTCATCGCGACGCACGAGCATTGTTACTTTTGTACACAATTTGGAGAGGTAGTGTGCTTCTTCGCAAGCGGAGTCGCCGGCACCTACAATAACGACTTCCTGGTTGCGGTAAAAAAATCCGTCACAAACTGCACAAGCCGATACGCCACCGCCTAATTTAAGGTAGTGTTGTTCGCTGTCTAAGCCGAGGTATTTGGCAGAGGCACCAGTTGAAATGATAATGGTGTCGGCATGGATTTCATGGCCATCTTCGGTCCAGCATTTGTGTGTGCTTCCAGAGAAATCTACGCGGGTAATGAAACCGCTGCGCACATCGGTTTCAAAACGCTTGGCTTGTGCTTCTAATTGGAGCATCATTTCGGGTCCAGTAATACCGTCTGGATAACCTGGGAAATTTTCAACTTCGTTGGTGGTGGTTAACTGCCCGCCAGGCTGTAGGCCTTGGTACATAACGGGTTTCATGTCTGCTCTAGCGGCGTAAATTGCTGCTGTGTAGCCCGCTGGGCCAGAACCTATAATAAGGCAAGAAATGCGTTCAATTTGACTCATGGTGTTTGTTTTGAACAAAATTAATGCTTTGTTTGGTCTTAATTTGTAACGAGCGCTACATTGTTTTGAACGTTTTCTCCACAAAGTAACTTTTCAACAAGATTTTCGTCTGCTGAAAATAAAATGTATTTTCGTTTTCTCAAATAAAACAACCCATGACAAGAAACTTAATTTTATGTACGTTCGTCGGTCTTTCTTTGGTGTCTTATGCACAAAAAGGTGAGTCAGAAGGACCAGAAAATCTCAATTGGTACCTCAAAGATCCTAAAGCCGATGGCGTATACGGAACAGGGGCCACCAAGGCTTACGAAATGCTCAATGCAGCAGGTAAAAAATCTACAACAGTTATTGTTGCGGTCATTGATTCTGGCGTAGAAACCGATCATCCAGACCTCAAAGACGTCATTTGGATCAACGAAGACGAAATTCCAAATAACGGCATTGACGATGACAAAAATGGTTACATCGATGACGTCAATGGTTGGTCTTTCTTGGGTGGCCCCACTTTAGACATCGACAAAGAAGCTTTAGAGCTTGCCCGTATGTACCGCACAGAGTCTGCATATTTTCAAGGTAAAAAAGTTGAAGACATCTCAAGTGCAGAACTCGCGCGTTTTGCTACCTATGAAAAAATCAAAATTGCCTTTGAAAAAGAAATGGCCGAGAAAGAAGCTTCGGTAAAAAATATTCAAATGCTCGCTTCCTACATGCAACGCGTCGAAAAACAATCAGGAGTGTCTTTTTCTAAAGAAACCAACGCAGCTTATGTTCCTGCAACAGAAATTGATACGCGCATCCAAAACCGCATGAAGTCAATTTTGGAAAATATTCCAGCTGATCAGCTCAATACTGAAATTGCCGGAGCACTCAGCTCGATGCAAAGTGCTATCGAAATGTCTAAGCGCGACGCAGATTCTATTCGTACGGCAATTGTTGGCGACAACCCGAACGACTTAACGAGCAAAATCTACGGATGCAACCGCTACGAAGGTCCAGACGCCATGCATGGTACGCACGTTTCCGGAATTATTGCAGCTTCAAGAGGCAACGGAATGGGCATCGATGGTGTTGCCGATAACGTTCGCATTATGGTGCTGCGTGCAGTTCCTGATGGCGACGAGCGCGACAAAGACGTAGCCAATGCCATTATTTATGCAGTAGATAACGGTGCAAAGGTGATCAACATGTCTTTTGGTAAATACTGGACGCCCAACAAAGACTACGTAGATGCGGCTATCTTATACGCACAAAGCAAAGACGTATTACTTGTACATGCTGCCGGCAACGATGCCAAAAATAAAGATGTAGAAGATTCATACCCTACAAGAAAGCTCAACAACAAAACGACAGCGCCAAACTGGATCGAAGTAGGAGCGAGCAGTAGCTCAAAAAGTGGCAAAGATATCCTCGCGAATTTTTCAAACTACGGTGCCACAACCGTAGACTTCTTTGCGCCAGGTGTGGATATCTATTCTACAGTTCCTGACTACAACTACGAAAACGCAAGCGGTACTTCAATGGCATGCCCAGCCACTGCTGGTGTGGCAGCCCTAATCAGAAGTTACTTTCCTGAATTGAGTGCCTCAGAAGTGCGCCAAGTCTTGATGGCTACCACTACACCTTATAAAAAGACCGTGATTGCACCAAACGGTGAAAAAGCAAAAATGAAAGACCTCTGCATTACCGGCGGATTCGTGAATGCTGCCAATGCAGTCACTTATTTACTCGAGAAAAAATAACTTTTTCTTTTACCGATAGTCGAAAGCCACATGAGTTTCATGTGGCTTTCTTTTTATCTTTGCACAAACTTATTTAGATGAATTTTAATCCTTGGTTACTTGGTATTTTTGTAGTCGTCATTTTTACGATGCTGCTCATCGATCTAGGCCTCGTTAATAAGAAATCACACCAAATTTCTAATAAAGAAGCCCTGCGCTGGACGCTCATCTGGATCAGTCTGTCCATGGGTTTTAGTGCGCTCATTTGGTTTCAGATGGGCTTTGCCAAATTCGCCGAATACCAATCTGCTTATTGGATTGAAGAGGCGCTGTCCGTAGACAACATGTTTGTCTTTATCCTGGTTTTTAAGTTTTTTAAGTTAGAAGGAAAACTTCAGCACCGCGTACTCTTTTGGGGGATCATCGGTGCGCTTGTATTTAGAGGCATTTTTATTTTCTCTGGAATTGGCTTGATCAAATTAACCTACTTACCTGCCTTTGAAGTATTTGGCTATCAGTTCAGTCTTGAACAAGGTGCGCACGCCATGCCGGGCTATTTTTTCCGTCCCAATCTCATTCTAACTATTTTTGGTGCATTTTTAGTCTATGCAGGTATCAAATCACTCACCGATTCCGAAGACGACGACAAAAAAGACTTCAATAAAAGTTTAGGTGCTCGCTTACTCAGAAAGGTATTTCCTGTCACCAAGAACTACCACGATGATCACTTCTTTATCAAGCGTGGCAGCAAACGAATTGCCACTAAGTTATTTCTGGTTTTAATGGTCATTGAAACTACCGACCTCATTTTTGCCATTGATTCCATCCCTGCAATTTTTGCGATTGCACCCAACGACCCATTGATTTTATATACGTCGAATATTTTTGCTGTACTTGGCTTGCGTTCTATGTACTTCTTACTGGCCAACTCCATTCACCTGTTTTCCAAACTTAAATATGGCTTGGCTTTCATCTTGAGTTTTATTGGTCTCAAAATGCTGATCGCACCATTTTATCATGTAGAGGCAAGTATATCCTTACTTATTGTACTAGGTGCTTTGCTGTTATCTGTACTGGCCTCTCTCATTTGGAAAGAGGAAGCCGCAGAAGTGCAATAAGCTGAAAGTATTTTAGACGATAAACGACGCTCCTTCCTCGCTCATGCTGACGCCTGCGCGCAACTTTGCAAATAATTCACGGCCAAAATGATACTGGTTATTGTCTTTTTGAATAGCGGCGCGTTGTGCAATATCCGCGTCATTCAATACTTCAATGACACCATGTTCGCTATCTAGTCTAATGATATCACCTGTCTGAATTTTACAAATGAGCCCGCCGTCGTAGGCTTCTGGGGTAAGATGGATAGCAGCAGGTACTTTTCCCGATGCGCCAGACATACGACCATCGGTAACGAGCCCCACTTTATAACCTTTCTTTTGAAGGACGGTAAGCGTTGGGGTCAGGCTGTGTAATTCTGGCATGCCATTGAATTTTGGACCTTGGAAAGGTACAACAGCAATAAAGTCTTTGTCTAGCTCGCCTCGTTTGAATGCGGCAATGAGGTCGGCTTGCTCATAAAAAACAATTGCGGGTGCTTCAACAACACGGTGTTCTGGAGCCACCGCTGCTGTTTTGATTACCGCACGTCCTAAATTACCTTTCAATAGTTTGATGCCACCATCTAAGGTAAAGGGATCGTTGGCAGGGCGTATAATACTCAGATTGAGTGATTCACGCGCCCCTTCTGCCCAAACTAATTTCCCTTCTTGAATTTTTGGTTCTTGTGTATATGCCCGAAGGCCCTTGCCAATGATGGTTTCTACGTCTTCGTGCAACAGATGCTGTTCGAGTAAAGTACGAATGACGAAGCCCATTCCTCCTGCAGCATGAAAATGATTGACATCTGCCGCACCGTTCGGATACATGCGTGTAATGAGCGGAACAACAGCTGATAAATCAGACATGTCGTCCCAATTGATGATGATGCCTGCAGCGCGTGCAATGGCAATCAGGTGTATGGTATGATTGGTAGAACCACCTGTGGCTAACAAACCAATGATCCCGTTTACAACCGTTTTTTCATTGAATAAATTCGCAAGACTACGGCTTTTTCCAATCTTGACATTTTCAATCGCAACGCGGACCGCTTCTTTGTTGAGTAGGTCGCGCAGCGGTGTGTTTGGATTCACAAAGCTAGAGCCGGGTAGGTGTAGCCCCATGATTTCCATGAGCATTTGATTGCTGTTGGCAGTACCATAAAAAGTACAAGTGCCCGGCGAGTGGTAAGAGTCTGACTCGCCTTTGAGTAGTTCTTCGCGGCCAATTTTACCTTCTGCATACGCTTGGCGAATGGCAGATTTTTCTTCATTGCTGATTCCGCTTGGCATGGGGCCTCCAGGCATAAAAACTGCAGGTAGGTGCCCAAAGCGAAGCGCGCTCATGAGTAGGCCAGGTACAATTTTGTCACAAATACCCAAATAAAGCCCTGCATCGAACATGTTGTGTGTGAGCCCTACTGCGGCTGATAACGCAATTACATCGCGGCTATAAAGAGATAGTTCCATGCCGGGCTGACCTTGTGTGACACCATCACACATGGCGGGGACGCCTCCTGCAACTTGTGCCACTGCACCAAACTCGTTGGCAAATCTTTTGATGGCTTTCGGGTAATCTTCATACACCTGATGTGCAGACAGCATGTCATTGAAAGCTGTAATAATTCCAAGATTAGGAATGAAATCTGCCGCCAATGCTGCTTTATCGTGCTGATTACAAGCTGCAAAGCCATGCGCCAAATTGCCGCAATTCAAGGTGCTTCTGTGCACACCTTCTAAGTAGGCTTCTTCAATTTGAGCGAGATATGCTTTTCTTGTCTGGAGGCTTCGTTGTACAATGCGCTCGGTAATTGTGGCAATGGATGGATGTATCATATTGCAGAGGTGTAAAATGTTTGTGTTATGGCTGCTTGAAAGGCTGCGATAGGGAGTTGTTGTTTTTGGCTGTCTTCAAAAATTGCTTTTTTCTGTTCGCCTGTAAACATGAGGTACAAATGTGTTGCCCGGCGCAAAACCGGACCATTTAAGGTAATGCGCAAGTTGGGTTCGCTAGGCGCATTTGTATTGGAAAGCAAGTCGCTTTCATTGCTGTTGGCGTTTTGAGACGCTTCATCATTAGGGAATATAGAAGCGGTATGTCCATCGGCTCCCATGCCGAGCAGGCAAACGTCTGGGTCCGTAAAAACACGGTACGTCTCTTGAATTTCTTTTAAATTTTGGTCGTAATCATGCGCATTCAGCACCATCGGGTAGATGACTACATTTTTCGCTAGATTTTGACCAAGGGTTTCTTGTAATAACTTGAAGTTTGAAAAGGTGCTGTGTGCGGGTACAAAACGCTCGTCAACAAGCCCAACATGGATCTTCGTCCAGTTCAGGTTTTCTTGAGATAACAAGCGATAAACGCCACTTGGTGTAGTGCCACCTGAAAGCAGCAGTGTTGCCGTTCCTTTCTGCTCTATGGCTTGTTGAAGTGCTTGCGAAATGGCAACGGCCAATGCTTGTTCGAGCGCTGCCTTTGAGTCAAATTCGATCATTCTCTCCAAGTTTTGGTGATCCATGATTCGTTTTCGTTTAGGATGTCGTCACCGGGGCCCCAAGTGCCTGCTTCGTAGAGAACATTGGGCATGCCAGAGCTTTTCCAGCTACTCGTTACGGATTCTATCCAGGTCCAGGCGGCTTGCAGCTCATCTTGACGCATGAATAGCGTTTGGTTTCCGCGTATGACATCTACAATTAAGCGCTCATAGGCTTCTGGGAAGCGCTCTTTAAAAGAATCGTTGTAGTCTAGTTTGAGTGCAATTGGCTTGTAGCGATAGCCCCCAGGACCAGGTATTTTGGTCATTTGGATGAGTTCGATGCGCTCTTCAGGTTGTAGGCGGATAATGAGCTTGTTGTTGTTGAGTTTTTCTTTTGAAGGAAAAATGTTGTGCTTGACTTCTCTGAAGTTGATGACGATTTCGGAGTAGCGTTTGATCATGCGTTTGCCTGTGCGCAGCATAAACGGAACGCCTTTCCAGCGCCAGTTATCAACGTAGGTTTTGATGGCGACGAAGGTCTCGGTTTTGGACTCGTATTTTTCGATGTCTTCCAAATAGCTGTTGACTTGTACGCCGTTAGAAATCCCGCGGGTATATTGACCTTTGACGGTATCTTGTTCGATCGTTTTTTTGGTGAGCGGTCTGAGCGCTTTGAGGACTTTCAGTTTTTCGTTGCGCACCTCGTCGGCTTCTAGCGCTACAGGCGGCTCCATGGCCACCAAACAAAGAAGTTGTAAAAGGTGGTTTTGGATCATGTCGAGTAGGGCACCCGATTGGTCGTAGTACGATGCGCGTTTTTCCACGCCAAGGCTTTCAGCAACTGTAATTTGAACGCTTTCAATGTTTTCGGCATTCCAAGCACGTTCAAAGAGGTTATTGGCAAAGCGCAAGACCATTAAGTTCTGAACGGTTTCTTTGCCTAAGTAGTGATCTATGCGATAAATTTGATGTTCTTCAAAGGCAAGTGTGATCTCTGCATTGATCGCATTTGAAGACGCCAAAGAATGACCTAGTGGCTTCTCGAGCACGACTTTACTGCTCTTGTTGACCAAGCCGCAGGTCTTTAAGGTTTGTGTAATAGGGCCAAATGCTGAAGAAGGTGTGGAGTAGTAATAGATGTTTTGTCTTTCAGGAAACTTTTCCAAAAAGGCTTTAAGTTCTGTATATGCTTCAGGACTAGGGCTTTCAGCTTTGATTAAAACCAGTTTGTTGAGGAACTTTTCGATTTCATTGCGGCTATATTTGTGGTGGTCACTCACTTCTAAGAAAGGAATGAGCCGCGCTTGAAATGCTTTTAAATCTGGGTCTTTGCGGGTGATGGCAATGACGTTATAGGCAATATTGAGCTGGCCATCGAGGTCGCGGTGAAAAATAGCGGGTAAGATTTTGCGAATCGAGAGGTCGCCGTCGCCGCCAAAGACAACAATATTGAAGGGCTGGAATCGTTCTTGGTGCGAGTTGTTTTTTATTTGGGCTTTCATGCCAATGGTGTTTAGTATGTGTCAAATTTACACTAAGTAAGAGTAAAAAGCAATTAAAATTATTAAATTTAGCAACCTATCTTTGTTTATAACGTTATGACGCCGATGAGAGTTTATTTTCTGTATTCAGTTATTATTTTCGCCTTCATTTTAAACAGTTTACATGCCCAAACATTTGTTTTTGGCCAACTTACTGGGTCTCCAAACATGAGCACTAGCGGTTGGAATTTAAACGGAAATGCCACTATCGGAGATACACCAGGCGACGTCGATAATTTCCCAAACGAGCTCATCCTAACCAACGCCACCACAAGCCAATCGGGCGGTGTCTTCTACAATACACCCATAAATCTTGGTGTTTGTCAGCAATGGACTGTAGAATTTGAATACCGCATTTGGGGTGGGAACGCCGCCGACGGCTTGGCATTTTGTTTCATTCCTACACCTCCAACAGGTTTTGTAGTCGGAGGAGGGATCGGAATTCCGGGCACTGCAAACGGACTTAAAGTGGTGATTGATACCTATGATAATTGCAGTCAGGGAGGTACCAATCCTGAAATTCAAATTTTCAATGGAGTTGGTTACAACGAATGCTTGCCTGGTACTCCTAAAATTCAAAACTCAGGCGGATCCTTGAACTATCTGAGAAATTCAAATTACCAACATGTTAAAATTATATACAATAATGGTGTCATTTCCGTTTTTGTCAATAATGTACAGCTCTTAACCGCAAATTTTCTAATTACCTATACAGGATATATGGGGTTTACAGCTGGTACCGGAGCGCTTTTCGACCAGCACTCTATTCGCAATGTCATCATTTACACCAATCAAGCCCAATCAAATGCAGGGGTAGATGTTACAACTTGTTCCAATACGCCGGTTACTATCGGCACCGCTCCCAATCCGAACAATAGTTATAGTTGGTCGCCTGCTACAGGTTTATCGGCCACGAATGTGGCCAACCCAGTAGTAACCTTGCCCAATACCACCGGTGCGCCCATCACCCAAACCTATACGGTCACCACTACTATGGCCAATTCACCTGGGATGTGCCCCACAACCGATCAAATTGTTGTGACTGTTCAGCCTCAGTTTTCACAAACGCTCAATCAGGTTACTTGCTCTGGTCAATATTCCTTCAATGGACAAGTTTTGACACAGTCGGGAGTTTATCAAGACACCCTCAATACGGTGCATGGTTGCGATTCGATCATTACACTCAATCTTACTATTGGCAATACGCCTGCAGCCAACGCTGGGCAGAATATTTCCGTTTGTTCTGGTGAAACTGGTAATTTAGGCTTGGCCGCTCAAGCAGGTCTGAGTTACAGTTGGTCGCCAGCAACCGGTCTAAGCGCGAGTAATGTGGCGAATCCGACTGTTGTCTTGAATAATATCAATACCGGATGGCCCATCGTTCAAACCTATACACTTACCGTTACCGATAATGGCAGTGCTTTAGGTTGCACCACAACTGATCAAGTAGATGTCACGGTCTTGCCAAGTTATCAAATTCAAGTGATCGATACGCTCTGCGATGGTGGTCCCTTCACGTACAATGGTCAAACATATTCACAAACGGGAATCTACATAGATTCTTCTCAAACTGCATTTGGTTGCGATTCGGTCACCACCATCAATATCTCCATTTCGCAAGAACCCGTTTTTGCGCTCAACGACACACTCATTTGTTTTGGGGGGCAGGCATCTTTGGTTCCGCAAAGCAATTTCAGCAATGTAAGCTACGCATGGCTCGCGCAAAATACCACTATTCCAACGGTAAGCCCTGCATTATTTGTCAGTCCACAGCAAACTATTTCTTATGTGGTTACAGCAGTAGATAACTTCTTGTGTACCCACACTGAGAACTTCACCATTACCGTTGCACCGTTGCCAGTAATGACTTTACTTGCCAATCAGATGACACTTTGTGCTTACGATACGCTTACGCTAACAGCAACGGGGGCGCTTTCTTATGATTGGAGTGGCCCTGTGGCTTTTGCGGCCAGTGCGGCCACTCAAAATGTTTTCAATCCTCAAAGTGGCAATTACCAAGTAATCGGAACAACCTTAGATGGCTGCCAAGATAGTACATCGTTAGCTATTACGGTCCATCCGGCACCTCAATTACAAATCACCCCCGATCAAGGAATTTGTCCGGGTTTTGCTGCCACAATTGGGGTTTCAGGTGCACTGAACTATACCTGGACGGACGTTCAATTATCAGGAGCAAATATCGTTGTCACACCTCTTGTTACAACAACTTATACAGTCACCGGGTCAAATCAATATAACTGCATCGATACCGCACAAACTACTGTAACGGTTTATGCGCAACCAAGTGCAGCTTTTACAGCAAGTCCTCTGATCCTGACCAGCGATAATCCGACTGTTAACTTTACATCTAATGCACAGAATGCGGCCACAAGTATTTGGGACTTTGGGGATGGTAGCACTGCTGAAAACGGCCAGAATGAATTTACCTATACGTATCCTTTTGTAGAAGATCAAACCTATACCGTTACACTTTTTGTGGAGAGTGCCGAGGGCTGTACTGATCAAAGTCAAGTCCAAATTCAGATCAAAGGTGGAATTATTTACTATGTTCCCAACACCTTTACGCCCGATGGAGATGCCCTTAACAACCTCTTTACGCCTGTATTTACCTCGGGTTTTGACCCACAATCTTTCCACATGACCATCTATAATAGATGGGGAGAGCCTGTTTTTGAGTCCTATGATGCGAATTCGGGTTGGGATGGCAAAATTGATATTTACGCTGCACCAGAAGGTACCTACACGTACCTCATCGATTTCAAGACGCTCAATACCGATCAAATCATGCGCGTCAGTGGGCATGTGCTGCTCATGAGGTAAATCTTTTCTGTTCTGAAATGCTTTGCATTCAAATGCTTATCTTTGACCTAGAAGCATTTTGAATCATTTTCTCATGTCAAAGAATAGTCAACGCGTATATCTTCATTTATTATCATTAGTGTTCTTGCTCGCGTTTTATACAAGACTAAACGCACAATCTATCGGTGGTATCGTCAATATCTATACAGCCGTTACCAACATGACTTCAAACAGTGTCACCGTGAATAGTGCAGCGGGTTTTGCTGTTGGCGATCGTGTGTTATTGATTCAAATGAAAGGGGCCACTATCAACCAAACCAACACCGCAAGTTTTGGTCAAATCGTGGCCTTGGGCTCGGCTGGTAACTTTGAATTCACCAACATTGCCAGCATCAGCGCCAATAACATCACTTTTGTAAGCAATCTATGTAAGCCTTTTTCAGTAGCGGGTAGAGTTCAGCTCATAAGGGTGCCGGTGTATAATCAAGCTACCATCAACGCTGTAGTGACCTCAAGTCCTTGGAACGGAAGCACGGGTGGGGTGGTAGCCATTGAAGCCACTACAAGCCTTACTTTTAACAATAGCATAGATGTCAGCGGCAAAGGTTTTGTGGGTGGTGCAGTGACTACAGGTTGGTTCATGTGCAATGACCCGAATTTTGCGAGTTCTGGCGCAAGTGCCGGGAAAAAAGGAGAGGGGATTGCGCTTGCGCCACTCAATTTAGATGGCAATAGAGCGCCGCTTGCCAATGGCGGTGGTGGAGCCAATTCTGGCAACCCGGGAGCAGGTGGTGGTTCAAACGGTGGTGTTGGCGGACGTGGCGGCAATCAGTTTTCAGGGTCTTGCCCGGTAAACACAGCGTTTGGCATGGGTGGTTACTTACTTGACTACAGCACATACCGCGCATATCTCGGTGGCGGTGGCGGTCGCGGCTACAAAGACAATGGCCTCAATGCTACGCCAGGATCAAATGGCGGCGGAATTGTTTTTATTATTACCCCAACTATTGTTGGTAACAACCAGCAAATAGCGGCAAATGGCTTAAATGTTATCGGCAACACCGATTCTGAGGGCGCGGGTGCTGGTGGAGCTGGTGGCTGTGTTTACCTGCTCACGCAGAATGTCAGTAGCAATCTAAATGTCAATGTAAGTGGTGGCAATGGTGGAAATATCTTTAGCACCATGTGGTCTTCGGCTTGTCATGGCCCAGGTGGCGGCGGCGGCGGCGGCGCCATTGTTTTTCAGCAAGCCACCACACCTACCAACATCGTTCCTGTTTTGAGTGGCGGAAATCCCGGTACTATTTTACATACTGGGCCTGCCTGCGCCGGATCTTCTTTTGGTGCGCAGGCTGGTGCTGCGGGTATTTTAGTCTACAATTACCAAACACCAAGTCCAGGAACACCTCCCAATTTGGGACCAGATACCTTAATTTGTGCTGGCACGGCCATCACTTTGCAGCCAGATTCCACATATAATAGTTATACCTGGAGCAACGGTGCAACAACAGCCAGTATCAGTGTCAATACAGCAGGTACTTATTGGCTAGATGTACCGAGTGGCTGTGGCATGGCCCGAGATTCTATCGTAGTCACAACCCAGCAACCTATAATTGACCTGGGTCCCGATGTTTCTCACTGTATTGGTGATTCAACCCTTCTGCAACCAACAGGTTCTACAGGTTCCTTTTTGTGGTCAACGGGTGCTACTACCGCCACCATTTATGTACAAAATGCAGGAAACTACGTGCTCAATGTACTGGATAATTTAGGTTGTTCAGCACAAGATGAAGTCGTCGTGAACTTGCTTCAGCCCGACACCTCATCGAGTAGCCTAAGTTTGTGCGTTGGTTCAATTTATAACTTTTACGGTCAGCAAGTTAACTCGGCCGGGACCTATCAAACAACGCTCAGTAACCAGTTTGGCTGCGATTCTTTGGTGTTCTTGACTGTCAATATGGAGGCAGACACCAGTTATGTCTCTATGACTATTTGTGCCGATTCGACGCTTTCCTTCAATGGTTTGACTTTGACCAATCCTGGGGTTTATACAGTGCATTTAAGCAATCAAAATGGTTGTGATTCTATGGTGGTCTTGACCTTATCTGAATGGGCTTTACCTGTGGTAAGTGTTGCTGATACTTTTGTTTGTGCAAATACCTGTGTTACACTCGTGCCAAGTGGTGCTTTGGATTATGTTTGGGATGTTTCTCAAAATCCATCGGGCAGCATAACGGTTTGCCCTACTCAAACCACCGTCTACACAGTTATTGGTACAGATGTCAATGGTTGTCAGTCGCAGCCTACACAGGCAAGCGTTCAAATAGACCCTATTCCCAATCCTGACTTTTATATCAATCCAGATCAGGTAGAAATCGATGATCCCACCATTACTGTTTATAATGTTACAGCGGGTAATCTAAATCACCTCTGGACCATCAACGGTGACACTTTTGAAAATACTGCAAGTAGTTTCAATTATCTTTTGCCTTTTGCAGAAGGAACTTATAGCATTCAACTTGTGAGTTCAAGTGATTTAGGATGTACAGATTCTCTTACCTTAACGGCAAGCGTAATGAATAACATTGCCGTGTATATACCTAATGCCTTTACGCCAGATGAGCATGAATTCAATACGGTCTTTTTCCCTGTGTTCTCAACCGGATTTACGCCGAAGGCATATCAGTTTACAATTTTTAACCGTTGGGGCGAAGAAATTTTCTTTAGTCAGGATCCAACTTCTTTTTGGGATGGCTCACTGCCAGATGGCACTGATTGCCCAGACGGCACCTACAACTACTTGCTCGAGTACCAAGAAATTGATAAAGGTGAAGTTAGGCGCATTCTTGGTTTTGTGCACTTACTGAGATAAAAAAAAGCCCTGTATATACAGGGCTTTTAAGTTTTAGATCAATTGTCTTGATCAATATTCATCTTCGTTGAAAAGAAAGTCTTCTCTTGAGGGGTAGTCGGGCCAAATTTCTTCGATGCTTTCATACATATCGCCCTCGTCTTCGAGGTCCTGTAGGTTTTCAACAACTTCTAGAGGCGCGCCGGTGCGAATGGCAAAATCGATGAGTTCTTCTTTAGTGGCAGGCCACGGTGCATCTTCAAGGTAGGAGGCAAGTTCCAGTGTCCAGTACATGAGTCAAATATTTAGGTTTAATTTTTGGCAAAAGTAATTTTTATTTCCAAAAATCCAAGTGTCAATCAAAAAAACTAGTAAAAAATTAATGTCGAGGTGTCCAGGTATGTTCTTGAGCGCCTTTGTCTAGGCTGAGTTTCCGTGACAATACAAAGAGGTAGTCACTAAGGCGATTGAGGTAGGTGAGTACCAGTGCTTCTACGCCTTCTAATTCATCTAATGTAACCGCCATGCGTTCTGCTCTGCGGCAAATGCAACGCGCTACGTGCGCATGGGCGCTAATGGCATGACCACCTGGTAAAATAAAAGCGGTGAGTGGGGGCAAGGCTTCATCCATGACATCCATCCAGTGTTCGAGTTTTTCGACGTCACTTTCAAGAAGATCGGGTAATTGCATTTTAGACTTCTCGGGGTCGGCAGCTAAATGAGAGCCAATCGTAAACAAGCGGTCTTGTATCTCTTGAAGTTGCGAGACATAAAGCACATTGATGTCGAGTGTGCTGATCAGACCGATATACGAGTTGAGTTCATCTACGGTGCCGTAGGCTTCTATGCGAACATCTCCTTTAGAGACGCGTGTGCCGCCAATGAGGCCAGTACTGCCTTGATCTCCTTTTTTGGTGTAAATTTTCATCTGAATGCTAGTCTAGGGAAGCAAGCAAAGCGCTCACCTCTGAGTGTGTATATTTTATGGCTAAAATAGCGTGCATGACTTGCTCAACGATGCTATCTGGGCAAGACGCCCCAGAGGTCAAGACCACGCGGATGTCATCTTGAAGTGGAAGAAATGTTTCGGACCGAAGAATTTCTTTACTGTGGAAATCAAAATGCTGAATAGCAGCGCCATTGATCTCGGTAGCATCTTTGATATAGTAGGTCGGAAACTTTTGCTCGAGGAGCTCCACCAAATGGCTTGTGTTGGAGCTGTTGTAGCCTCCTACCACTACCGCGAGGTCTGCTTCTTGTTCGAGTAAGCCAAGGGTGGCAGATTGGTTGTCATTGGTAGCGTAGCAAAGCGTATCGCGGGTATCAGCCATGAAGTTTTTGATTTGCGCTTCACCATGCAGCGAAATGTAGCAACTCCTTAAATAATCAGTGATTGCTTGGGTTTCAGAAGCGAGCATGGTGGTTTGATTCACCACACCTATTTTTGATAAATCGCGCGCTGGGTCAAAGCCATTACTCATTTTTCCCTCAAAGTGAGCCAAAAGTTCTTTTGCTGATTGCTGTCCCAAAATGTAAGCGCCTAGTAATTGTGCTTCTTTCATATCTTTGACAATCAGTGCCGGACCATTAGCGACAGCATGCGAAAAAGTGGCGCGCGTTTCTTCGTGGTCGTGCTTGCCGTGAATGATGATCGTGTGCTGTGTTTCACCTAGTTTTTCTGAACGGTTCCAGACTTTTTCTACAAAGGGGCAGGTGGTATTGTACGTTTGAATGTCTAGCCCCAAATTAGTGAGTTCTTGCTCGATTTCAAGCGTAGTGCCGAAAGCTGGAATCAGGACGATGTCGTTGGGTGTAAGGGTGTCAAAAGCAATCAATTGCTTTCCGTGGGTATCTTGTAAAAACTGAATGCCATTACTTGTAAGGTCTTCATTGACCGCAGGATTATGGATCATTTGGCTGAGTAAGAAAATACGTTTGCCGGGATGCTCTTGTAGGGCTTTGTAGCTGCGCTCGATGGCATTTTCCACACCGTAGCAGAATCCAAAATGTCGAGCGATAAGAAAGGTAAACGAGCCAATTTGAAGCGTGCTTGGGCTAAAATCTTTTTTGCGCGGATCTGCAAGCTTGCGCTGTGCTTTGATTTTGCTCAGCAAAGGAGACCTATAAAAAGTAGGGACTTCAAATTGTTTCATAGTCTTTTAACACTTTAACGCAACCAATGTTTTCAAACTAGTGGTTCAGTTTGCCGGGATATTGCTCGAGCGCTACACGCAAGCACTCCACAGCAGCTTTGAGGTGCGCTTGATCGAGTACATATGCAATGCGCGCTTCTTGCAAGCCTGCACCTGGGGTGGCATAAAATCCATTGGCTGGCGCCATCATAACTGTCTGTCCTTCGAAAGAGAATTCTTCCAATAACCATTGACAAAAATGCTCGGCGTTTGCAACCGGGAATTTAGCAACGCAATAAAATGCGCCACTCGGTTTAGGACAAAAAACACCCGGGATGCTGTTGAGCCCCTCTACCATTATATTGCGACGCGCTACGTATTCGGCTACCACTTCATCGAAATAGCTTTGAGGCGTAGCCAATGCAGCTTCTGCAGCTATCTGATCTACTGTTGGCGGAGACAAACGCGCTTGCCCGAACTTCAGGGCAGCAGCCATGAATTCTTTGTTTTTGGAAATGAGTGCTCCAATGCGGGCACCACACATCGAGTAGCGCTTAGAAACGGAGTCTATCATGACGACATTTTGCTCAATCCCTGTTAAGTTCATCGTGGAAAATGGCTTGGCACCATCGTAACAAAACTCGCGGTAAACTTCGTCGGCAAATAAGAAAAGATCGTGTTTTTGAACGATGTCTCGGAGTTGCTCGAGTTCTGCTTGGGTGTAGAGGTAGCCAGTAGGGTTGCCTGGGTTGCAAATAATAATGGCTTTCGTTTTTGCTGTGATTTTTGCTTCAATTTGCGCCACTGGTGGCAAAGCAAAACCATTTTCGATATGTGAAGTAACCGGAACAACCTTAAGCCCAGCCATGACAGCAAAACCGTTGTAGTTTGCATAAAACGGTTCTGGAATAATGATTTCATCGCCTGGGTTACATGCGGTCATGAGGCCAAAAATAAGTGCTTCTGAGCCGCCCGTGGTAATGATGATGTCTTCTGTTTGAACTGGAATACCTTGTTTTTGATAGCTGAGGGCCAATTTTTGACGGTAAGACTCAAAACCGGCCGAATGGCTGTATTCGAGTACCTGCTGATCGAGGTTGCGGATGGCCTCTAGAGCGGAGGCTGGTGTGTGGATATCAGGCTGTCCAATATTCAGGTGGTATACTGTCTTGCCCGCTTTTTTTGCGGCTTCCGCATACGGAACCAATTTGCGAATTGGAGAAGCGGGCATGTCGATGGCTTTTGAAGCGATTAGAGGCATTTGTTAAATTTTAGTGTTCAAAATTAAGCAAACTTTTTTTTGTAGATTTTTTTTATTTCATGACAAATAATCTATATATTCGCTGAAATAAACCCTAAAAGTCGCCTATAGATCAAATTTACCTTTAACCGCCGAAACTACTTTCAGCACAAAAGTGTAAACTATGATCTTATCTCAATTAAGCGATTCTCAGCTCATTCAATCTTATGTTGCCGGTAACGAAGACGCTTTTGCACAGCTCTTGTCGCGCCATCAAGAAGCCATTTTTAAGTTCATTTACAATAAAGTAAAAGACGCAGAACTGACCAACGATCTTTTTCAAGAGACTTTCGTTAAAGTCATTCAGAAGCTCAAGTTAGGCGCCTACAATGAAGAGGGTAAGTTTTTGCCTTGGGTGTTGCGCATTGCCCACAACCTCGTGATTGACCATTTTCGGAAGCAAACCAAACACCGCATGATCTCCGAGCGCCACTCGTGGTCAGAAGATTACAATATCTTTCACCGTATAGCTAGTGAAGATGCCAATTTTGTGCAGCAGACGACTGCAGAAGAAATCGCAGATCAACTCCATGCTTTAATGGCACACCTTCCTGAAAGTCAACGTGAAATGATTTACATGCGCTTGTTTGAGGAGCGTTCTTTTAAAGAGATCTCCGAGTCTGAAGGCGTAAGCATCAATACGGCTTTGGGAAGAATGCGCTATGCCTTACTTAATTTGCGAAAAATGATTGATGAACATGCGCTTAGCATGGAGCTTTCTTAGTCCAATTCAAATTTGCTGTGTATCTTTGCAGACACGTTTGAATTATGTTTGAGAATCTTACCGATAAGTTTGAAAGAGCCTTTAAAGTCCTCAAAGGACAAGGCCAAATTACCGAAATTAACGTAGCTGAAACGCTCAAAGAAGTGCGTCGTGCGCTACTTGATGCCGATGTCAGTTTCAATACAGCTAAGCAGTTTACCAATACTGTCAAAGAAAAGGCACTTGGTCGCGACGTCTTAAATGCTGTTTCTCCAGGTCAGCTCATGATCAAAATTTGCCATGAAGAACTCATTGAGCTCATGGGTGGCAACGAGGTGGAAATCAGCTTGAAAGGCGCTCCTGCTATTGTGCTTATGTCGGGCTTGCAGGGTTCAGGTAAAACGACCTTTACTGGTAAGTTAGGTTCTTATCTTCAAAACAAAAAAGGCAAAAAAGTATTGCTCGTTGCCTGCGACGTCTACCGCCCAGCGGCTATTGACCAATTGCACGTGCTCGGAGAGCAGCTTTCTATAGAAGTCTACTCCAATAAAGAAGAAAAAAATCCAATCGCCATTGCGCAAGCCGCAATTGCGCATGCAAAAAGCAATGCATTCAACGTCGTTTTGGTCGATACCGCCGGCCGTTTGGCTGTCGATAGCCAAATGATGGACGAAATCGCGGGGCTCAAACAAGCCTTGCAACCTTCCGAAACGCTATTTGTAGTCGATTCCATGACGGGTCAAGACGCTGTCAATACTGCAAAAGCTTTCAACGACCGCATTAATTTTGATGGAGTAGTGCTCACTAAACTAGATGGCGACACCCGCGGGGGTGCAGCACTCTCGATCAAATCTGTGGTCAACAAGCCCATTAAGTTTGTCGGAACCGGCGAAAAAATGGATGCGCTCGATATCTTCTATCCCAAAAGAATGGCAGACCGCATCCTCGGGATGGGCGATGTCGTTTCCTTGGTAGAGCGCGCTCAAGAGCAATTCAACGAAGAAGAAGCGCGCCGTTTGCAAAAGAAAATCATGAAAGATCAGTTTGATCTCAATGATTTCCTTGCGCAGCTCCAACAGATCAAAAAAATGGGCAACGTCAAAGACCTCATGGGCATGATTCCCGGAATGGGCAAAGCCATGAAAGATGTCGACATCCCAGACGACGCCTTCAAAGGCATCGAAGCCATTATCCTATCCATGACGCCTAAAGAAAGAGCCAATCCTGGTTTGCTCAATCCTTCGCGCAAAAACCGCATCGCCAAAGGAAGCGGTACCAATATTCAAGAAATCAATAAGTTACTCAAGCAATTCGAAGACATGCGCAAAATGATGAAACTCATGAGCAACCCGCGCAACATGATGGGCATGATGAGCAAACTCAAGGGCATGGGCGGAATGCCAGGCATGTAAACCATGGAAAACCCAAACCCATCGGATTGGTATGCGCCTAAACCCGTGCTTGAAAAAGTAAAAGTACAGAGCAATTGGGGTCTGACGCTGTTTTCGGTGTTGTTGTTCGCCCTGAGCTTTCTTTATATTTTCTCCGATGAGCTCGATTTTGTTTTTTACTTGGTGACGGTGCTTTTTTTGCACGAAATGGGCCATTACCTGCTCATGAAACAATTCAAATACGAAGACATGCGTATGCTCTTTATTCCACTCATGGGAGCATTTGTACAGGGCAGCAAGAAGCATTACTCTCAAAAAGAAAGTTTTTTAGTCATTGCAGCAGGTCCCTTTCCAGGGGTGATTTTTGGTTTGGTTCTGCTTTTTCTAGCCGACCATTACCAGCAAACCTGGCTTTTGGAATTTAGTTTTTTGTTCTTGTTTCTAAATGTCATCAATCTGCTACCAATAGATCCACTGGACGGCGGGCAGCTGTTCAAGTTGTTTGTACGTCAAAAACGCGATTTATTCTTATTGGTTTTTGCATTGCTCTCGTCTTTGCTCATGATTACCGTTGGTTACCTTATCGAAAGTTGGATTCTTTTTGCTTTTGGCTTACTGATGTCTTTTAAGGTGCGTAGCTTTCAGCGCAATTACCACCTGCGTCAAGAACTCGATCTGCAGGGCGTAGATTACGAACTCAACTACGAAGATTTATCGGATCAGGCCTATCATGAAATCAAGCAAATTGTGATGGAGCACAATCCCAAACTTAAAAAACTAGAGGTCATCCATGGCGAGGCTGCTCAGGAGCTTATTGCCAGTCATGTCAATGCTGTTTTGTCGGTTCCGATAGATCGCGACGCGAGTTGGCTTTTTAAAATTTTGCTGGTATTCTTGTGGTTACTTTTGGTCTGTTTACCCGTCTTTTTGTTAATTGGTCCATTTTTAGATTTTACTTGGTACTTTGAAACACTCTAAAATAACATACCTCCTTTTTTGTTTGCTCGCGCTGAGTAGTCAGGCAATAGCACAATGCGAGCAAGTGTTGGTGAGTGGAAAAATAGTCGATACACTGCGCCTGCAGAATTTCTATAACCTCATGGTGGTCAATAAAACCACTGGCCGCGGCGTTTTTGGTCAGCCGAACGGACATTTTTCGGTCTATGCCAATACCGGCGACCTCATTGCACTTTCTACTAAAGGATATCCTGTTTATCAATTTGTCGTCAAGCCCGACGATAATTGCCAGTCAAAAGTATTGGCCTATATAGAGCGTTTGCCGCAAGAAACCCCCGACGTCATCGTTAGGCCGCTCAAAACGCTGGAGCAAATCAAAGAGGAGCGCGAAAACCTAGCATTACGTGAAACCCGCACCGTAACAGGAGTCAGCGCCTTGCAAAGCCCCATTACTTTTCTCTATCAGGCTTTTTCCAAAAAAGAACAAAATAAGCGCTGGATTGCCGAACAAGAATTCAAAGACGATCAGCGCCGCATTGTTAAGGAGCTCTTGAGGCTGTATGTGGCTTTTGATATCATAGCGCTTTCTGACGCTGATTTCGATGCCTTTATTACCTTTTTAAATATCGACGAACAATTCATCAAGACAGCCACAGAAATGGAACTCATCTTGTTTATCAAAGACAAGTATGAACATTTCAAAACAATCAAATAGTATTGTCAATGAATGTTTACGGCTACTATTGTAAACCTTTGATTTCATTCATGATACGAAGAGCCAAGTTTGTAGCTGCTGCTTCGTCCTTGGATTCCGCATAAATGCGGATGATTGGTTCAGTATTGCTCTTGCGCAAATGCACCCATTCTTTGTCGATATAGATTTTCACACCATCGGTAGTGTCTACCTCATTTCCTTCGTATTTTTTTGCCATCTGCTGTAAGATATGGTCTACATTGGTTTGTGGATCGAGGTCGATTTTGTTCTTTGAAATGACGTAATTCGGATAGCTTGCACGCAAAGCTGTGAGGCTACATTTTTTATGGGCCAGGTGACTTAAAAATAAGGCAATGCCCACCAAAGAGTCTCGGCCGTAGTGAAGTTCAGGGTAAATGATTCCGCCATTGCCTTCGCCACCAATAACGGCGCCAATTTCTTTCATCTTGACCACTACATTCACTTCGCCGACAGCTGCAGCTTCATAACGCAAGCCACGCGCTTCTGTGATGTCTCGAAGGGCGCGTGTAGAGGAGAGGTTAGAAACTGTTGGTCCTGGAGTATGGGTCAGGATGTAATCTGCAACAGCTACCAAAGTATATTCCTCTCCAAACATGCTGCCATCTTCGCAAACCAAGGCCAGGCGGTCTACATCCGGATCTACGGTAATGCCTAGGTGGGCATTTTCTTTGACAACAACAGCCGATAATTCGGTGAGGTGTTCGGGTAACGGTTCAGGATTGTGCGGGAAGTGCCCAGTGGGTTCGCAGTAGAGCTCCGTGACCTCAGATACACCTAGTGCGCGCAACAAAGCAGGTACGAAAGTTCCGCCAGTAGAATTGACGGCATCTACAACAACTTTAAATTGAGCTGCAGCAATAGCTGCTTTGTCTACTAATGGGAGGTCTAGAATGGCTTGAATATGTTTTTCAAGATAGGTGTTATCGGGTGTAATGGTGCCGAGGTCGTCTACTTCGGCAAAGCTAAAAGCTTCGGAATCGGCAATTTGCATTAATGCCTCGCCTTCGGCCCCAGAAATAAATTCACCTTTTGAGTTGAGTAGTTTCAGCGCATTCCATTGTTTGGGGTTGTGGCTCGCGGTTAAAATAATGCCACCTTGTGCCTTCTCCAATGGCACCGCAACTTCTACTGTTGGGGTGGTGGAAAGCCCGAGGTCGATGATGTCGATGCCTAAACCTACTAGTGTTTGTTGAACCAAGCCAGCGATCATAGGACCTGAAATACGTGCATCTCGGCCAATGACCACTTTTAAGCGTTGGCCAGGATATTGCTGCTGCAACCAAGTGCCGTAAGCGGCTGCAAATTTAACGGCGTCGATAGGCGTGAGGCCGTGGTCTACAGCACCACCAATGGTGCCTCGAATGCCAGAAATAGATTTGATGAGTGTCATGATAAAGAGAGTTGGAGCATTTGCAAAACTGCGACCATTGCTTCGGTACCTTTGTTGCCGTGGATGCCGCCTGCGCGGTCTAGAGATTGTTGTTCGGTGTTGTCGGTGAGCAAGCAAAAACCAACAGGTTTGTCGTGCTTGAGCATGACGTCCATGAGGCCTTGCGTGGCGCCGCTGCATACAAAATCAAAATGGCGGGTTTCACCTTGGATCACGACGCCGATGGCCAACACGCCATCGATATCGGCTTGCTGACAAAGTTTTTGCGCGCCAAGCGGCAATTCAAAAGCGCCAGGAACAGTGATGATTTTGCGCAGCTCAGGGCGTTGGCCTATGGCATCTAAAACGCTTGTAGCGCCAGCTAACAAACTTTCAGTGATGTGCCCGTTCCAAGCAGAAACAACAATGCCGATTCGAAAATCGGCACAGTTGAGTAATGTTGTTGGATCAAAGGCAGAGAGGTTTTTACCTGCTGTAGCCATAAGAATAATTATTTAGTAGCGCATCGAGCGATGTAGCGATCGATGGTTTTGGTACTTGCGTAGTTAGGGTAGTCGTCTTTGATGCGTTGGTAGTGCGCTGCTGCATCTGCTTTTTTATTGAGTTTTTTCTCGCAGACCAGACCTGCTTTGAATAAGTACATTGGCGTAGTGAACTCGTTGTCTTCGCGATCAGCGGCTTCTAAATACATGTTGAGTGCATCGTTGTATTTCTTCATTTGGCTGTAGCAGTCTCCTTGAAGGCCAATGCTCATGGTAGAAACGTAAGTGTCTTCGAGATTAACGCCTTCGAGCATTTTGAGTGCAGCCGTGAATTTGCCTTTTTCCATGTATTGGGTTGCAAGCAAATATTGACCGATTTCGCCACCTGTTTTGCCATCGTTGTTCTTGACAAAAGGTTCGAGTAAGCGAATGGCTTGGTCGGTAGAGTCTTTGGTAACATAGTTGAGAGCAACCCACCATCCGTCGTTAGACTTCTCGTTGGCAGGCCCCCAAATAAACTGACGGTAAGAGAAATAAAGAACTACTACACCAATGATTCCTGCTACTAAATAAGTGCCTAATTTGAAGTTTTTGTTGGTGTTGAATTTGTTTTTAAGGTCTTCGAAGCTGAATTGCTCTGTCATAATCCATTTTTTTGAAACGCAAATATAAATCATTTTAGCAAATGAATTGCGTATTTTTGCGCTATGTTTCAACGCGATTGCTCTCCTTTCTCTATCCTTCTTGTTTTTTTGCTTGGTTTTTTCGCTAAGTTGGAAGCCCAAAACCTCATGAGTATCACAGGGAAGGTGCTGAGCTACGAACAAAGCAAGCCTTTAGAATACGTTTCATTGAAGCTTTTTCAGCTACCAGATTCTCATTTTGTGAAGGGGTCTTTTACGAATCCAGAGGGTCGTTTTGAAATGATGGCTCCTCCAGGAAAGTATTACATCCAAATGAGTCTAGCACTCTATGAAAACGAACAAACCGAATCGTTTGAAATAAAACCTGGTCAGGCTAATTTGCATTTGGGAACCCTGCGCATGCAATTGCCCAAAACACAAGAAACCAAAGATGTGGTGGTGCGCGGACAAAAAGAAGTCATGGAAGCAGGCATCGATAAAAAGGTCTATAATGTTTCAGAAGATTTAAATGTCAATGGCGGAACAGCAAACGATATCCTCAACCGCCTGCCCTCTGTAGAAGTTGATCAAGATGGGGGTGTTTTGCTGCGCGGTCAAGGGAGTGTGACAATTCTCATTGATGGTCGCCCAAGTTCTATGAGCGGAGGAAACGGCAAAACACTTTTGGATGCCTTGCCGGCCAATTCTATTGAGCGCGTAGAAATTGTGACCAATCCGTCTGCTAAGTACGATCCGGACGGCACCTCTGGCATCATCAATATCGTCCTTAAAAAGAATAAACTACTTGGCTTCAATGGCTTGGTGTCTACTAACCTCGCTTCTGGCGACCTGCGCGGCGGCAATGTTGGCGAAGGAAGTGTTTCTTTGAGCTACCGCAATGGAAATATCAATGTATTTGGCACCTACAATGCCCGTTATTTAGAAGGCTACCGCAATAACTACAATGACATCCGTCAAGAACTCAATTCTGGCGTATTTATCCTCGACCAAAACCGCACCGGTACCGACCTCGACGCCGGGCAAACTTTTCGCCTAGGCACCGATATTAACCTCAATTTGCGCAATACCATCGGTTTTGTGGCAACGGGCTCACTTACCCAACGAGACCGCGCCGGTGATCTTTGGAATGCACAACTAGATCAAACAGGAACCATCACCAACCTATGGTGCCGTAGCTCTTTTGATCCAACGGATCGCCAAAACCTGGACCTCAACCTCAACTATAAGCACGATTTCAAAAACGAGCGCGGCAACCTCATTTTTGATGTCAATCAATCGCTGGGCACAGAAGACATCGCGGGTTATTACATCAACACTTACTACAACCCAGATACCTCGCTCTCGTCGCTTCCTGTCTTAGATCAGCGCTTATTCAACACCGATAAAAACAACATCACTACCGCTCAGGCCGACCTTACCTATTTATTTCCAAAACTTGGTTTGCGCACTGAGGCTGGTCTCAAAGCGATTTTACGAGACCAACTCGTAGATACTTATTCTGAAACACTTGACAACACGCTCAATACGTACCAAGAGGATACCCTCGCCAATTTCCTTTACGGATACAAAGAACAAGTCTACAGTGTGTATGGTGTTGCAGGCAAGCAAATCAAGCGTTTCAAGTTGCAAGCGGGTTTGCGCGCTGAAAAAGCATACCAGATTCCGAATTTAATTTCTGATAGCATCCGCATCGTCAACGATTATTTTAATTTATTTCCTTCGGCTCATGTGCGCTATGAGCTCAAGCCCAAATCAGAACTAAGCCTGAGTTATTCTCGCCGTATCAAAAGGGCTTCTGCCAACGAGCTCAATCCTTTTACCAATTATTCCGATCCTTTTAATTTACAGCGCGGTAATCCATACCTGAGCCCAGAATATATCCACTCTTTTGATTTGTCTTATTCGCTCGAAAAAAAGAAGCTCACCGTTTCGAGTGCTTTATTCTTCCGCCAATCAGACGGTGTCATCTCTCGTTTTAAAGAGTTTTATCCTGACAACACCAGTGCAGTCACCTACATGAATATCTCGCAAACCAAAGCTTTGGGAGCAGAGCTCATCCTGATGTTCAAGCCCAGCCCATCTTTGCGCAGTACTATTTCGTACAATGGAAATTACACTTGGTACAAAACCAATATGGCCGAATTTCCTGACCGACAAGGTTTCAATCACAATGTCAAATGGAACACTTCCTATGAGTTCTGGAAAAAAACAGCAACACTTCAACTGAGCGTCAACTACAATGGGCCTCGTGTGACGGTGCAAGGTATTGCACAGCGGAGAGGGCCAATAGATCTTGCTTTTGAAAAGAAATTAGCCAACGGCAATTGGAGCATCGGCACCCGTGTTACCGACATCTTTGACCGCCAAGGTTTTTATTTTGAAGTAGATCGCCCTGGTATCGTTCAAACTGGTGAGTTCAAATGGCTCACCCGCAGGGTTTATGTTTCAGCAAGCTATAAATTCGGCAAACTCGAGGTTTCAAATAAAGTCAAGCCGGGCAATAACGATGGCGGCGGAGAGCTTTAATGTGCTTGTACGCTAGACCAAATCTTTTGGGCCCAAGCCATAAACAAGCGCAGTTGTTCGGGAATATTGGTGTTTTTTAAATCCTCCATATACAATACGTCTTTTTCTTTCAATTCTTGAAGGATCAAAAAGATGGCTTGCGGGTCAAGTTGGAGCGTCAAGGAGATTTCTTCTGTAGGAATCATGCCTTGTGACCAATACGAAAGGTACTTTTTTTGCAGCTCAAGCCAATTTGTTAAAATCAATTTCAAGTCAGTTGTAGCTACTGATCGGTGAAATTGAAGTGCCATTTCTTTTCGCTGTGCTTGATACTGATTAAAAAAGTCAAGCATGGGCAAGTGAAAGTCAAGTTTTTGCGCCTGAGTTATTGGGTTGAGGTCTTGATTTTTGGGGTTTTCAGGCCAAGTGATGCCCAATGAATGGGAGGCTCGTTCAATTCTTTCAATTTCTTTGAACCATTTTGGATAAAGCAGCAGTTGGTCTAGCTGTCGGTAGATTTTTTGCTTGAGCTCAAACACGATGTGTTCGATTTGGTCTGTGAGGTCTCCTTGGAGCTCAATGTTGAGCAGTGCGGCAGCCTCTTTAGGACTCATTTATTTTGATTTTTGCGCATGCGCAAATTGAGCATCTCGACAATCAGGGCGTATACCAATGCAAAGTAGATATACCCTTTTTGCATGTGTTCGCCAAAACCTTCGGCTATGAGCATGACACCTATAGCCACTAGAAAGGAAAGGGCAATCATTTTGATGGTTGGACGCTCGTTAATAAACTTGCTAATCGGGCCAGAAAAGAGCATCATGACCAACATAGAAATAAGTACAGATAAAACAATAATGACGAGTGGGTTGCCGTGTGCTTCGTGGGCGATGTCGTTGGTCATGCCGATGGCAGAGATTACGGAGTCAAAGCTAAAGATGAAATCGACAATCACAATTTGTGTCACGGCTGCAGAAAAAGTTGTATTTGCTTTAGATTTGGTGTCATGGGCTGTGCCTTTGACGCTCGCGTGCATTTCGCCGACCGATTTGTAAATCAAGAATAAGCCACCGATAAGCAACACCAAACTATGTGCGGTAAAAGAATACGACGACACGCTAAATAAAGGTTCGCGATCGAGGGTCATGATCCAAGAAACCAAGCTCAGCATGACAATGCGAATCAAGAGCGCCAAACTCAAGCCAATGAGGCGAGCACTGCGCTGCTTATTCTTGGGGAGGTTGTCGGTGATGATTGAAATAAAGATGATGTTGTCGATGCCGAGGACAATCTCGAGTAAGGTCAGGATTAAAAGATAGGTAAGACCAACAGAGGTACCTAAAATAGAAAAGTAATCGGCAAAAGTGCTCATGTTTATTTTTTTACAAAATTAAAAAAGTCTTGCAATACTTGTGCATTATGGTTTTGCGCAGTGGAGACTTCTAGAATTTGAGGCCCCTCTTTGCGCGCCAAAAAAGTTGAGATGGTGGCGTCTAGTTTTGTTTTATCGGAAAGGTACTGCACTTCAAAGCCATAGCCTTCAGCAATTTTACCCGGTGATTTTTGGTGCGTGGCTTCAAAATATTGTCCGCGAAGTGGAGACTGAGCTGGTCCTGGAATGATCTGAAAAATACCGCCACCATGATTTTGAATGATCAGGATTTTGAGGTTTTGCGGAAAGGGAGCAGTCCAGAGCGCGTTGCTGTCGTAGATAAAAGAAGTATCGCCGCAAATCAAAAGATGTTGCTCAAGTGGGCTAGCAAGTGCTGCGCCAACAGCTGTAGAAACAGAGCCGTCAATACCGCTAGTACCCCGATTACTGTGGTAGATAACATTTGAGATTGGGTCAAAAAGCTGTGCATAACGCACCACTGAACTATTGGCCAAATGTAAATGCAAGGGCCCTTCTATTGTTTCTTGTAGCGTTTTGAATACATCGAAGTCGTGCAAGAATCCGGCTGCCGAGCTAAATGCAACAAGGCGGTCTTTGGCTTGGTAATCATGGGCCTTCCATTTACCACTGAAATTCAGGTTTTGAAGTACTAGGTTTTGCGCCAAGAGTTTCTGAACAAATAATGTAGGATCGACTTTCAGGTGAGCACTGAGTGTGCCAAAGGTGTTCATTTGTGGGAAATCATAACTGATGCGCCAATGGATTTCAAGCGGTATTTGCCTTAAAAATGCTTTGATCCGCTTTGAAACAATTGCACCACCAAAACTAATGAGCACCTCTGGATGGTAGCGGGTATCTGTTGGGTCAAAGCCATTGAGACTGCGGTCTATGCAATGGTTAAACAGTTCATTTTGCAGGTTGGAGGTGTTCTCGACCAGCACCACTACATTACTGTATTTGGCAAAGAGCGCAAGCTGAAATTCCAGGGCTGGGTTTGGATCCATTTGACCCACTAACACCATGATTTTTTTGCCTGATATCCGTGAAAAATCAGGTAAAATAGGGTTTGTCTCTTGCGGGTGAAACATTTCGAATTCGAATGCGCGCATTTCTGCAAGCCCGTAAAGGGGTTCGTTGAGTCCAATATTGAGGTGGATGGGTCCCTTCCAAGGTTGAGACAAATGAGAGAGAAAACCTGAAATCTGCGCAATGCGCTGCGCATTCAAAATGAAATCGTCTTCATCAAAAGCTAAATAAGCATGCGCATGGTTTTTAAAAACCTCGGCCTGCACAATGGTTTGCCCATCGCCCTGATTGATCCATTTAGATGGGCGGTCTGCTGTCAGTGCTAAAATAGGGATGTTGCGGTAGTATGCCTCGGCAAGCGCAGGGTAGTAGTTCAGGCAAGCAGAGCCAGAGGTACAGCAAATGGCAACAGGTGTTTGGGTCTGCTCTGCCCAGCCTATTGCAATAAAAGCTGCGGCGCGTTCGTCATGGACAACAAGTGTTTCTAGTTGAGGATGTGCATCAAAAGCAATGGCAAATGGTGCATTTCTAGAGCCTGGAGACAATACAACTTTTTGAATCCCGTGAGAGGCGAGGGCCTCCACCACAAATTGGACCAGTTCTTTGTCTGAGCTTAGCATGCCGCAAATTTACGGCAAATCAAAGCAGCCTTAACAAAGTTTGACTTTTATTTTCGGTTTCCTCCCATTCGAGTGCTGGCTCAGAATCAGCTGTGAATCCCCCGCCAACATATGCGTATAGATCTTGATCAATCAATTCGGCGCAGCGCAAGTTGACATACAGCTTTTCTTTGCTTTTTGTAGTGCGGCCAATTATGCCAGTGTAGAGCCTGCGCTCATGCGCTTCAATGATGTCGAGGTATTGTTGTGCAACTTTTTTAGGTAAGCCGGCAACCGCTGGCGTAGGGTGGAGGTGTTTGAGTAGAAGCGGTAGTACACTTTCTGGCATTTGCCAGCTGAGTTCTTGTAGCAAATGCGTTACCGGCCCAGGACTATAGGTAGAAAGTTCTGAAACTTGAACTGCTGCACCTGGAATTTGCTTTAATTGACCTTCAATAAATTCCGTGACCATGGCGTGCTCATTGTATTCTTTGGCAGTGAAGTCGCGCTCTTCCCCAGCAACTTTGGTGCCTGCAAGGGCCATTGTACGCCAATGTTTTGGGGTGCGCTCCATTAAAATTTCGGGGCTCGCACCCATCCAGTTACCCAGTTGGGTGTCGTGAAAGTAATAGACCAGCGCATTCGGGTACTGCTGCAGAAGTTGCGCAAAGAGTGCTTTCGGGTCGGGAAGGGCTTTGGTCGCCTTTTTCACCCTAGACAATACAATTTTTTGCGCCAATCCGCGTGTCAAGTCTTTGACAACTTGAGTGGCTTGCAAAAGATAGTCTGCTTCTTCTATACAATACGGAATGGTGGCTTCTTGGTGTTGAGGAGTGGCAGTTGTAGACCAAAAATACTTCTTTTCTTGCTTGAAGTCAGTGATAATAAATTCATGATTTTCAATGTCTTCTATTGAAATAAAATCACCTTCAAGGCTCTGTAACTCTTCTCCGGGAAAGCGATAGTACAGCATTTTAATCTTCTTTAGGGAGCACCATGACGGTATGCTTACCATGGCAAATGAGACGCTCGCTTTGCACTTCTCTAACTTCAATATTCCAAAGGTGCGTTTTGCGCCCTGCATGGATCAGTTTAGCAGTGGCAATAACCATTCCCTCTCTTACAGCTCCGACATGGTTTGCGGAAATATCAAGGCCTACCGAATAATGCGTCAGTGGGTCAATGAGTAAAACAGAACCTAGGGAACCGACAGTTTCCATCAAAGCAGCACTTGCGCCTCCATGTAAAAGACCCATGGGTTGCTTGGTCCGCTCATTAACTGGCATGCTAGCCTTTACAAAATCTTCACCTACCTCAAGGTAAGTAATTGCTAATGCTTCCATAAGTGTGCCTGGGTTCAAGGCATTGAGTTGTTCAAGTGGTACCTGCTTTAATTTCATGCTGCAAATATAGCCAAGACCTTTGCAATGGCTTGCAGAAATTGTAATTTTGATTGATGAAAATGACCAAATCAATCGATGTTTTTTTAACCGACGGTTGCGGACGCTGTTCGAAGTTTGCAACCGATGCGTGTTCTGTCCGTATCTTTGCTGCAGAAATTGAGGCTTTGCGCGGTATCGCGTTGTCTGTATTTGAAGAGGAATCCATCAAATGGGGGACGCCATGCTACAGCTATAAAGGCAAGAATGTTGCGGCTTTGTTTAGTTTCAAAGACAACTGCGGCATTTCATTTTTCAAAGGACCGCTTTTGGCCGATACCCACCAAATGCTCGTGGCACCCTCTGAAACGGCCCAAACCTTCCGTTTATTGCGCTTTAGAAACCTCAAACAAATTCTTGAAAAACAAGAAGAAATTCGTTCCTATTTATTCGAAGCGCTAGAAGTAGAGAAAGCAGGGCTCAAGTTGCAGCCAAGACCCGTTTCCGAATTCCCCGTTCCAGAAGAATTACAAGTGCAATTCAAAGCTTCTCCAGCATTTGAAGCCGCCTTTCGCGCGCTCACCCCAGGGCGCCAAAAAAACTACCTGCGCCATTTCAACGACGCCAAACAAAGCAGCACTCGAACTGCACGTATTGAAAAATACAAGCCCTTCATTTTCAAAGGTATCGGTCAAGACGAAGCTTGGAAGTTCAGTTAAATCTCAAAAAATATTTACCTAAACTTCAAAAACCCCTTGCCAAAACCCGAAGTTTTACTACTTTTGCCCCGGAGAGTTGGCAGAGTGGTCGATTGCGGCAGTCTTGAAAACTGTTGAACCGAGAGGTTCCGGGGGTTCGAATCCCTCACTCTCCGC
>JAIXUE010000022.1 GCA_027483605.1 Cryomorphaceae bacterium
CTGCCAAGCAGAACCTCAACATAGACGCTTTGCTCGACAAAGTGCTCCTCGAAGCAGAACTCCTCGACCTCAAAGCCAATCCTACAAAAAATGCGGTAGGTACCGTTATTGAATCTTCTTTGGATAAAGGAAAAGGTTATGTCACGAACATGCTCGTAGAAGCAGGTACTATGCGTATCGGCGATGTCATTTTAGTGGGTCGTTATTACGGCCGCGTTCGTGCTATGCAAGACGAACACGGACAGCCGCTCAAAGAAGCCGGTCCGGCACAACCTGTTTCTGTTTTAGGAATCAATGGTGCGCCTAGCGCAGGTGACAAATTCAACGTCCTCGACGACGAAAAAGAAGCCAAATCAATTGCGCAAAAACGCGAACAACTCTACCGCGAGCAAGGCTTGCGCACCACCAAACACATTACCCTCGACGAAATCGGACGCCGTTTGGCCATCGGAGACTTCAAGGAACTTAATATCATTGTCAAAGGTGATGTCGATGGATCAATCGAAGCACTTTCTGATTCCTTGCTCAATTTGTCTACGGAAGAAATCCAAGTCAACATTGTTCACAAAGGGGTGGGGGCAATTACCGAGGCCGATGTCAACTTGGCATCAGCATCAGACGCCATCATTGTTGGCTTCCAGGTTCGTCCGACTTTACCAGCCCGTAAATTGGCCGAAACTGAGCAGATCGATATCCGTATGTACTCCATTATCTACAAGGCTATTGAAGAAATCAAAGCTGCAATGGAAGGCATGTTGTCACCAGACATCGAAGAAAAAGTACTCGGTTCTGCCGAAGTGCGTGAAACCTTTGAAATCACTAAAGTCGGTACCATTGCCGGTTGTTATGTCCTCGACGGCATCATCAAGCGCAGCTCCAAAATACGTCTTATCCGAGATGGCATTGTGGTGCATTCGGGCAGCCTAGGCTCGCTCAAGCGCTTCAAAGACGACGTCAAGGAAGTCAAAAACAACTATGAGTGTGGTCTGAATATCGATAAGTTCAACGATATCAAAATCGGAGATATCATCGAGGCCTACGAAGAAGTAGAAGTGGCAAGAAAATTGTAATGTCCAAGCGACAAGCTGAATTTTCATTAATTTTGTAAGACACTAAATAAAGTAATTATGGGCAAATTTGGACCAACCGAAATCATTCTCATCCTCGTAATCGTTTTGCTTTTTTTCGGAGGTAAAAAAATTCCAGAACTGATGCGTGGTCTTGGTAAAGGCGTCAAAGAATTTAAAGACGCATCCAAAGGCGAAAACAATACGGAAGCGCCTTCTACTGAAATCACAAAAGAAGAAAAGTAACTGCATGTACCGTACCATCGCAGAGATTCAGACCGCCTTGCATTCTGGCAAAACGGCTTTGGACCTCGTTGAGGAACACCTCATTCGCATAGCAGCAAATGCGCATCTCAACGCTTTTCTTGAAGTCTTTACTGACTCTGCCAGAGCACAAGCGCGCTTGGTAGATCAGAAAATCCAAGCAGGTACTGCAGGCCAATTGGCCGGAGTGATTGTCGGTATCAAAGACAACATTTGTTACAAAAATCATAAAGTAAGCGCTGCATCAAAAATCCTTTCAGGCTTTGAATCGATCTATACAGCAACTGTTTTACAACGCCTTATAGATCAAGATGCTATTGTCATTGGCCGCCTCAACTGCGATGAATTCGCCATGGGCAGCTCCAACGAGAACTCGGCATTCGGCTCTGTGCAAAATAATTGGAAACCTAATTACGTGCCCGGAGGTTCTTCCGGTGGAAGCGCTGTAGCGGTTTCAGCCAATTTGTGTACAGTCTCGCTTGGTTCAGATACCGGAGGATCAGTGCGCCAACCCGCTTCCTGGACTGGTACTTTCGGCATTAAGCCCACTTATGGCCGTCTGAGCCGCTATGGACTTATTGCTTATGCTTCGTCATTTGATCAAATTGGCTTTTTTACCAATAGTTTAGCCGATACCCAACTTTTGTTGTCACTTACCGTAGGTCAAGATCCCTGCGACGCAACCAGCTCTAGTTTGGACAACGAAACCCGTACCAATCTGCCCGAAAAACTCAAGATAGGTGTGTTGGCCGAATGCCTTCATCATCCTGGTCTGGATGCAGAAATTAAAGTCAAACTACAACAAACCCTTGCCGACTTGCGAGAAAAAGGCCATGAAATCATCGAGGTGAGTTTTCCATTCCTCGACTATATGGTACCAACTTATTACGTCCTAACTACCGCTGAGGCCTCTTCTAATTTAGCACGTTTTGACGGCGTTCATTATGGCTACAGAAGTGCAGATGCAAAAGGCGTTGAACAAACCTACGTGAAGTCGCGCAGCGAAGGATTTGGCCCGGAGGTACAGCGTCGCATCATGACCGGTACTTTTGTGCTCTCACACGGCTACTACGATGCCTATTACACCAAAGGACAGCAAGTTCGCCGCATCCTCAAAGACCGCACTACAGCGCTCTTGAATGAATGCGACGTACTCTTGTCGCCAACTACACCCACTACTGCTTTTGAAATGAATGCGGTCAAAGATCCAATTCAGATGTATTTGCAGGATATTTTTACGGTTCATGCCAACTTAACAGGTAATCCAGCCATCAGCTTGCCTTTTGGTATACACAGCAATGGCTTGCCATATGGTATTCAGTTAATGGCGCGTGACTTTGAAGAAGATTTACTTTTTCATGCAGCCAAAAAAACACAAGAGGTTTTATGATCAAATGGTTGTGTTTCTTCGTATGTTTATGCACTGCAGGTCTGTTCTTTGGGCAAAAACCTGCTCACTTAGTGCGTCCGTCAGATTCACTTGACCCCGATCCATTTGTTAATACAGTACAGCAAAGTCTCAACTTGTTTTACGCTGACTACGCAAATGCCAACCAATACGATTCCATCATCACGGCCCTTAACTATTCTCCTGGGCAAATTCCAACTTTTTCCGATTCAGTGATTTGTGCGCGCTTGGCAAAAATGAACGAGCTCACACCTTTTCAGCTCGACTGCAATTCCGCTACACTGTCTACGATTAAATTTTTTGCCGCTCAGCGTCGAGGCTTTATCCGCGTTGCACTCGGCCGCTCAGCTTTGTACTTTGATCTTTTTGAGGAAAAGCTTACAGAGTATGGCTTGCCTTTGGAATTACGCTTCTTGTCAGTCATAGAAAGTGGTCTCAGGCCACAAGTTAAATCCAGAGCAGGTGCGCTCGGATTGTGGCAGTTTATGTACAAAACAGGTCTCTATTTTGGTTTGGAGGAAAACTCCTACATAGATGAGCGGATGGACCCAGAAAAAGCGACAGACGCAGCTTGCCGTTACCTCAAACAACTTTATGGCATCTACGGCGACTGGAATTTAGCGCTGGCTGCTTACAATGCTGGCCCTGGCAATGTCAATCATGCTATTCGCAAGTCAGGCGGTAAAAAAACTTATTGGGAGGTACGCCCATTTTTACCTGCAGAAACACAAGGCTATGTTCCCAATTTCATTGCAGCTGCCTACATGATGACCTATCATGCCGAATACAACATCATTCCCATGGAGGCCAAGATTCACAATGCTCAGTTAGATACCATGTGTGTCAAGAGTGGTGTGCACATGCAAACCATTGCTCAGCTCGTCGGTTGGGACCTCACCGAAATTCAGAGCCTTAATCCTGTCTACAAGACCACCTATATTCCCAAAATGACTCCTGCGCGTTGTGTAACAGGTCCAATGGATAAAATTGGTTTATTGGTGAGTTATGAAGATTCTTTATACATCCTTGAAGAGGCCATTTATCATCCTAAACCTATTATTGCTCCACCTCCGCTGAGTATAGATACTACTCAAAAAGATACCCTCGGCGTCGCAAATCCAACCATTGACACCCTCCAGGCTGTTGCGCCTCCAACGAACAGTTTGCTATATCACAAAGTTAAAACCGGTGAGAACTTGCGTCAAATTGCATTAAAGTATAATGTTTCAATAGAGCAGTTAATGGAATGGAACGCATTGCGCACCACTAATATTTATGTTGGTCAGAAACTTACTATCTACACCAATCAAACTCAGGTTCAAATCACACCTACACCTGCAGCACCCACGCCTGCAGCACCAGTCAAAAAATATTACACTGTGCGGGCGGGAGATACATTCGGAAAAATCGCCCAACGCCATAACCTGACTCAAGCGCAATTACAGCGCCTCAACCCAGGCGTAAGGGTGAACAGCATTGCCATTGGGCAACGCATTCGCATTAAATAAATTGCGATGAAAATTTCTGGCGTTATCATCACTTACAACGAAGCCCGGAATATCGGTCGCTGTATCGCTTCGCTACAAGATGTTTGCGATGAAATTTTGGTTCTCGATTCATTTTCTACCGATCAAACCCCAGCTATTTGCATGCAACACGGCGTGCGCTTTGAGCAAAATAAATTTGAAGGACATATTCAGCAAAAGAATATAGCGCTCAACAGCGCAATACACCCCTGGATTTTATCGCTAGATGCCGATGAAGCACTCACCCCTGAGTTGAAGCAATCCATTTTGCAAATCAAAGCCAATTTACCTGAGCGCGGCGCCTATACATTTAATCGCCTCACAAATTACTGCGGAACTTGGATCAAGCATAGCGGTTGGTATCCAGATACCAAATTGCGACTGGCCTCTAAAAAAGATGTCCAATGGGGTGGAATCAATCCACATGATCAACTTTTGCCAATTAGCAATTTACCAATAGTGCATTTGAATGGTGATCTTCTGCATTATTCTTATTACACCAAAGCAGACCATTTCAAGCAAATTTCCTATTTTTCGGAGATTGCCGCCAAAGAGTTATTTGAGCGAAAGGTGAAAAGTTCGGTCTTCAAAATTGTACTGAAAGTCAGTGCTCAATTCATCAAAACCTATCTACTCAAATTCGGGTTTTTGGATGGCAGGGCTGGTTGGCATATCGCAATTCGCAGCGCGTATGCAACCAAATTGAAATACACATTGCTCCGAACCCACTGGAAAAATGCCTGAATTCAGAAACATATTGATTTCAAGGACCGACGCCATTGGCGATGTCTGTCTCACCTTGCCAGCGTGTCAAGCAATCAAATCCGCTTTTCCAGACAGCGAACTCACTTATTTATGTAGCGCATACACCAAAGCGGTGGTGTCTTGTTTTGAGCCCATTTCGCATATCCTTACCCTAGAGCAGCTGGAGCAAGCAGCTCAAGCAGAACGAAGCACTCAACTCAGTAAATTTGATGTCGTCGTTCATTTGTTTCCAAATAGGATGGTAGCCCAATGGTGCAAACAAGCCAAAGTACCAATGCGCATTGGCACCGCACATCGATTCTTTCATCTTTGGAATTGTAATTTTCGACCGCGGTTTACCCGCAAACGTTCGGCATTACACGAGGCACAATTGAATTTTAAGTTATTAGCGCCGTTGGGCATAACAGCTATTCCAACCCTCAATGAAATCAATCAAGAATTGAACTTTAAGGCAAGTGCTTTGCCCCATGAGCTCGCACAAAACAATTGGAGCAAAGTAATTCTTCTTCATCCAAAGTCGAACGGAAGTGGGGCAGAATATCCGATAGCGAACTACCTGGATTTAGCGCAGCAATTGGTAGCGACGGGCCACACCGTTTATTTTACCGGAACTGAAAAGGAAGGAGCTTACTTTCGAGACCAACTTCCGCAAAATCCAAGAATAATTGATGCAACGGGCCATTGGGATCTTCAAACTTTTATTGCCATTATTTCGCAAGCCAAAGCTTTGGTCGCCTGTTCTACTGGCCCCTATCATTTGGCTGGCCTTTGTGGAATTCGGGCAGTTGGTTTGTTTGCAAGTCGCCGGCCTATACACTCCGGTCGCTGGGCGGCATTGGGCAACAAGTCAGTGGCGCTTGAACACGACCCAAATTGTGCGCAATGTTCGGCTGGTCAGCAGTGTACTTGTATTGCACAAATTCCAATAGAGCAAATCATTTATGCCATTGAAAAGTAGTTATTTGCGCAATTTGCTGTTGGCGTTCTATGTGCTGTGTTATAGTGCCGGATTATTTCATTGGGCCCGTGACATTGATCAATTCGACTTCGAATTACTTCCAAAAGCAGTTGCTCATGGCCTCCTGATCGGCTTGGTCTACTTCGGTTTTCAAACGAAAGAAATGCCGCGTTTAAAGGGCAGTTACTTGCTTTCGTTGGCTTTTGTAGTGGCCTTTTATCTGTTTACCTACAAGTCGTCATTGCCCTATCTTTGGTTTTGGTCACTTTTGTTGCTCCAGCTAGTGTTACTCATTACTTATTTGAAGGGGCTTGCATGGCGTCAGATCACATTGCTTAAGAACTTTCTGATTGCCACGATGTGGTACATCCAACTCAATTTAATACCCGCATTTGCCGGCAACGCGAATTTAGCATACCTGCCATTTTTCATTTTTTATTTGGCGTTGAGCATTCAAGTCGATGCCGAAGACATTGAAGAAGATACCGGGAAAATCAAGACCTTGGCAAGTAAAATGGGCCAGGGCACAACGGCTTATCTGGTAATTTTTCTGTTGGCTTTCTTTGCCTATTTAATGGGATTGCCATTTGTCTGGATTTTGCTTGCATTACTTGTCTTAAAACGCGAGACATTTTTACCCAAACGCTCTTATGACGCATTGCTTTTGGTTCTCGGCGTCTACTTTCTATTGCGTTAAGCACAAGCTTTGTATCTTTGTGCATTCTATTTACAACCATGGACTACACTTTCAACGCAATCGAAGCCAAATGGCGCCAACTTTGGCAGGAGCGCAAAACATACCAAGTCACCGAAGACAGCAGCAAACCTAAGTTTTATGTCCTTGACATGTTCCCTTATCCATCTGGTGCAGGTTTGCACGTTGGGCATCCGCTCGGTTATATTGCTTCCGATATTTTTGCGCGCTACAAGCGCTTGAAAGGTTTTAATGTCTTGCACCCAATGGGCTATGATTCTTTTGGATTGCCCGCAGAACAATACGCTATTCAGACCGGTCAGCATCCGGCCATCACCACCAAAGAAAATATTGCGCGCTATCGCGAACAGCTCGACCTTATGGGCTTTAGTTTTGATTGGGATCGAGAAGTCCGCACCTCAGACCCATCGTACTACAAATGGACCCAATGGATCTTCAAGCAGCTCTTCAATGCTTATTACGATTTATCGACCAATAAAGCTGAGCCAATTGCCAAGCTGATTGCTTTTTTCGAAAAAGATGGAAACCAAAGCGTGAACGCTGTGTGCGACCAAGAAGAAGTATTTTCTGCCTCAACCTGGGCCTCGTTTAGCGCAGCAGAAAAAGAAGCGGTTTTACAACAGTATCGCATGGCTTATCTCGCAGAAAGTTGGGTCAATTGGTGTCCGGCTTTAGGAACCGTGCTCGCCAACGATGAAATTGTGAATGGCGTTTCTGAACGCGGTGGGCATCCGGTAGAGCAAAAACGCATGATGCAGTGGTCTATGCGCATCAAAGCATATGCAGAACGCCTCCTAGAAGGTCTAGACCGCATCGACTGGACCGACGCACTCAAAGAACAACAGCGCAACTGGATTGGTAAATCAAAAGGAGCAAGTGTTCATTTTGCTGTCAAGGATACCGAACTGCAAATCGAAGTATTTACGACGCGCCCCGATACCATTTTTGGCGTGAGCTTTATGGTCTTGGCGCCTGAGCACCCGTTTGTAGCTCAAATCTGCACGGCAGATCAGCAAGATGAAATAGCCGCTTATCAGCAACAAGCGGCACTCAAGACAGAACGCGATCGCCAAGCCGATGTTAAAAACATCTCTGGTGCATTTACGGGGGCTTATGCGTTGCATCCTTTTACAGGAAAAGAAATTCCGATTTGGATCGGAGATTACGTCTTGGCTTCTTACGGCACTGGCGCCGTGATGGCAGTCCCTTGTGGAGACCAACGCGACTACGATTTTGCCAAACATTTTGGCTTGCCAATCCCAGCTATTTTTGCCGATAAGGACATTTCTGAAATGGCCTATGCCGAAAAAGATGCCTTCATTGCCAATTCAGATTTTTTAAATGGCCTCGATTACAAAGCAGCTATGGAAAAAGCAATTGCTGCTATAGAAACCAAAGGAATCGGTAAAGGCAAAACCAATTACCGCCTGCGCGATGCCGTATTTTCTCGCCAGCGCTATTGGGGCGAGCCTTTCCCGGTTTATTACCAAGATGGCTTACCTCAACTTGTAGACGACGCTTTGCTGCCCGTCACTTTACCTGATGTAGATGCTTATTTACCTACCGAAGATGGCGAACCACCATTGGCCAGAGCGGCAAAAGAAGCGTGGTCTTGTCAGTTAGGAGAGCGCATGGAATACAATACCATGCCAGGTTGGGCCGGAAGCTCTTGGTATTTTTTGCGTTACATGGATCCGCACAACCAAGAAACCTTTGCCGATCCTGAAAAGCTGGCGTATTGGAACCAAGTCGATTTATACATCGGGGGTTCCGAACATGCAACAGGCCATTTACTTTATGCGCGCTTCTGGACCAAAGCACTTTATGACCTCGGGTTTCTTCCATTCGACGAACCGTTTGCCAAGCTCATCAATCAAGGCATGATCCTCGGCAAATCTGCCATTGCCTACATTGGTCCAGATCAAAAAATGTATTCTCTTGATATGCTTCCGGCAGATAAGGAAGGGTTTCGAGAGGTGCGCATCTTAATTGACCTACTCAACGACGACGAAACCATTCAGCTTGATGCGCTCAAGTCTTGGCAGCCACAATATGCGCAGCAAGAATTTGTATGCAATGCAGACGGAAAGGTATTGGTGAAACGCGAAGTAGACAAAATGTCTAAGCGTTGGTATAATGTGGTCACACCAGACGACCTCTGCGAAAAATATGGGGCCGATACCCTGCGCATGTATGAAATGTTCTTAGGGCCACTAGAGCAAAGTAAACCATGGGATACCAAAGGAATTACCGGTGTACATGGATTTTTGAAAAAATATTGGCGTTTGTTTCACCTCAATGGTCAGTTTGAAGTTAGCGACGCAGCACCGAGCCCGGTTGCACTTAAAACCTTACACAAAACAATCAAAAAACTCACCGACGACCTCGAGCGTTTCTCTTTCAATACAGGTGTTTCAAGCTTCATGATTTGTGTCAATGAACTTACCGAGCAAAAGTGTAATAACCGCCATATTTTAGAGCAACTGACCATTTTAATGGCGCCTTATGCTCCCCATATTTGCGAAGAAATTTGGTCGCAATTACAACCTTCCTCGTCAAGTATTTTTACGGCTACATATCCAGCATTCGATGCGAGTTTCTTGACAGAATCTACTTTTGATTATCCTGTTTCTTTCAATGGAAAAATGCGCTACAAAGCTACATTAGAGCTCTCGCTTTCTATTGATGAAGTGCAGGCCCACGTTTTGGATAAACCAGAAACACAAAAGTGGCTTGAAGGCAAAACGCCTAAGAAGGTAATTGTCGTACATGGCAAGATTGTCAATATTGTACTCTAGTTACACAAGCAGGATCATTCAAAAAGAGACAGCAGGCTTGCAGAATTTTTAACTTCTGTGAGGAGTCCTTTAAGTGCAGCAGAATGCGTATGAATTTGGGCTCCACCCGCAATGTAGCGTACATCTGGCGCGTCGTTGTGTAGTTGCTTGAAATACCCAACAATAAAATGTTGGTCAACGGCAGTTAGCCAGCTGCTCAATACGACTGTTGGCTTTAGGCGCCCGATGCAATCTACTAAAGAGTCGTAGGGCAAGCTCTGGCCAAGATAATACGTGTAATGGCCCTTGGATCGGAGCAAATATTGATAGAAAAGCAAGCCAATTTCGTGCCAGTCGTGTTCTGGTAAAAAGAGTAAAACACTTTCTTTTGATTTTGGCGGAATAGGTAATTTATCGATTTCGGTAATGACTTTTTGGCGGATGAGGTTGGAGATAAAGTGCTCTTGTGCAGCTGAAATGCTATTGACCAACCACATGACACCGATGCGATCTAGAAAAGGAATGAGGTTGTCAGAAAAAGTAGCCTCTAAACCTTTGTTTTTGATGAGGTCATTGAGGGTATTGCGAAACAGTTGTTCGTCGAGTTCAAGCAAAGCTAAAATGAGCTTTTCTTCAGCGTTATCTATAGAAGAATTGAGTCGAATTTCGGAAACCATATGGTGGATAGCCGTAGTACCCATGGTGGCTATCTTCGAAATTTTGAGTCCTTTTTTATTCAGTAGACTCACATTGAGTAAAAAAGACAAATCGGCATCGGTATAGGTCCGAATTTTGGTATCAGTACGATCCGGAATGAGCATGCCGTAACGCTTTTCCCATATGCGAATGGTGTGCGCCTTGATGCCCGTCAGTATTTCGATATCTTTGATTTTATATTCTGCCATCTTCTACGTAGTCAAACCCTAACAACCTTTAAGATAGATTGTTCGCTTTGCCGCAAAAATAAAAGTTTAAAGTGTAACTTTGCAAGATGCAAATCAAAAGCGCAGAATTCACCATCTCCAATACTGAAGTAAGCAAGTGTCCGCTAGACGGCAAGCCCGAATTCGCTTTTATTGGCAGATCAAACGTAGGTAAATCCTCGTTAATCAATATGTTAACCTCAAAAAAAGGCCTTGCCAAGACTTCCGGTACTCCTGGCAAAACCCAACTCATCAATCATTTTTTGATCAACGAACATTGGTACCTCGTAGATTTACCTGGTTATGGCTATGCAAAGGTCAGCCGCACGCAGCGCAGTTCTTTTGAGCGTTTTATTGCCGACTACCTGACCAAGCGCGAAACCCTTTACAATATTTTTGTCCTGCTCGATGCGCGTTTAGAGCCTCAAAAAATTGACCTTGAGTTCATGAATTGGTGTGGCCAAAAAGGCTTGCCATTTTCTATGGTCTTTACGAAAATTGACAAGTTATCAAGTTCGGCGCTGCAGAAAAACTTGGCAAAATACAAAAAAGAAATGCTAAAGGTATGGGCCGAATTACCACCGGTTTTCACTACCTCTGCCCAATCCGGATTCGGAAAAGAGCCGCTGCTCAACTATATCGATCAGATTTTAGCTTAGTGAGCGCAAGGGCCACTTGAATTTTCTTTGCGAATTCCTTACTTTTGCCCAAAAGTATACGCATTATGGGAAGAGCATTTGAATACCGCAGAGCAGCCAAAGAAAAACGCTGGGACAAAATGTCCAAAATGTTTCCGAAGTTAGGCAAAGCCATCACTATGGCAGCCAAAGAAGGCGGCATGGACCCGACCACCAACGCAAAGCTCCGCACTGCTATTCAGAATGCTAAATCTGAAAACATGCCCAAAGACAATATCGAGTCTGCGATCAAGCGCGCAGCTCAAAAAGATATTGCCTCATTTACAGAAGTTAATTACGAAGGAAAAGGCCCGCATGGGGTATTGGTTTATGTAGAATGTGCTACTGACAACCCTACGCGTACCGTTGCGAATGTCAAGTCTTATTTTAACAAAGCAGGCGGTTCTGTTGTACCAAATGGTTCAATGGAATTTATGTTCTCGCGCAAAAGTATTTTTGAAATCGCCAAAACACCAGAACTCGACCCAGAAATGCTCGAACTAGAGCTCATCGATGCAGGTTGTGAGCAAATCGAGGTTGAGGAAGAGCAAATCGTTGTCTACGGAGACTATACCGCTTTTGGCACGATAGCTAAAGCCCTCGAAGACATGCAAATTGAAGTTCAAAAATCAAGTCTCAAGCGCATTCCGACAAGCCCAGTTGAGTTTTCCGAAGAACAACTCGTCGACATCGAAAAAATGCTCGATAAAATCGAAGACGACGACGACATCCAGCAGGTCTTTACCAATATTGCATAAACTACATACTAAAAACGCGAATTTCGCGTTATAACGCCTTTCATTGTCCATGCGCACAAGCCTTTACCTCTTACTGACATCGCTACTGCTCCTTTTGTCATGGGCTTGTTCTACAGAAAACAATACGCCGCTCAACCGCTTTTATCACCAAACAACTGCCAAATACAACGGGCATTTCAACGCCAAAGAATTACTCAGAATTTCTTTAAAGACTTACCAAGACGCCAGAAAAGAAGATTTCTACACCCTTCTCCCTGTTTTTCCGGTTCCGACTGAAAAAGAAGTCAAAGGCATGTTACCTGCCATAGACACCGCTGTGGTCAAATGTGCCAAAGTGATCCTCAATCACAGCATGCCCACTGCCGAAAACATGTTCTACAAAACGGTAGAATACAACAAATGGATCGATGAAAACTGGCTGACTGTTGGGGAGGCCTATTTTTACAGACGCGATTACGCTAAAGCAAAAGACAATTTTGAGTTTGTCAAGCGCTTTTTTGACAAAGACCCCAGCCTGTACGTGGCCAGTCTCTGGCTTGCCAGAATTGATATCGAACAGCGCAAATACGCGGACGCTAAATTGATTTTAGATGCACTCAACGAACGCGCCGAAATACAAAACGACAAGCAACTTACAGATTATATTCCTTTCTTGCGCAACAAGAACCCGGAAGCGGGGCCTCAAATGACCAAGAAGCTTCAATTTGAGATCCATCGCACCTATGCAGACCTAGCGCTGCGTCGCAAAGAATACGATGTTGCTGTGGAGGGCCTCAAGTTAGCCATCGACAAGTGCCCCGATGCCAAAGAAAAAGCACGCTTAAATTATATTCTGGCGCAGGTTTACCAACAACAAAATCAGTTGGCAGAGGCCGCAACACATTATGGAAAGGCATTCAAGGCGGCGGCAGCTCCAGACATCGCATTCAACGCCCGCCTCAACAGAGCAATTGTCAGCGGCGACGACCGCCTTATGGCAGACCTTCAAAAGATGCTGCGCGATGCCAAAAACGCTACGTTCAAAGACCAGATATACTACGCCATGGCCCTCATGGAAATCAATAAAGGGAACAAGCCACTTGCTAAATCACATCTGACCTCCGCGGCTTTTTATTCCAACAATAATAAGCGCCAACGGGCACAGGCCTACGAAAAGCTTGGAGATCTTTCTTTTCAAGAAAAAAACTTTGTGTACGCCCAAAAGTATTACGACTCGAGCGCTCGGTTTATCACTGATGACTATCCAAATGGCGAGCAAATCAAGAGTAAAGCCACTAAATTAGCAGACTTAGTAAAGGCGATAGAAACTGCCCAATTCGAAGATTCCGTTCAGAAAATTGCCGCTCTCTCCGAAAAAGACCGCGAAGACTTCCTCAAGGAAACGCTCAAACAAATCAAGCGCGACGAACAGCGCCGCAAAGAACTCGAGGCGGCAAAGCTACTTGCTTTGCAGCAGAGCCAGCCTACAACCACCAACACCAACGCCAACAAATTTATCTTCAACAATACCAAACTCCGCGAAGAAGGTTACAATGAGTTTCGCAAGAATTGGGGAATGCGTGAAAACACCGATGACTGGCGCCGTAGCGAGCGCATTGTTTTAAATGCCAACATAGACGTTAAGGAACAAGACAGCTCACAAGCTCAGACCACGCCGGGTCAGCAAGATTCACTTTCAATAGCAGGTTTGCTCAAGAACATTCCATTGACCGCAGAGGCATTGAAGGCCTCACAAGAAAGACTCTTAGAAGCGTTGTATACCTCAGGCGTGCTCTACAAAGAAATCCTCAATGAAACCGAGTTAGCAGCTGCCCAATTCTTGGCGATTCTCGACAAAAATCTGGATCACCCAACCGACCTTTCTGCCGCTTTTCAGCTCTTTAAAATTTATGAGAACTCAGACGATGCCGACAAATACCGTCAGTATATTCTCAAGAAGTACCCGAGCTCAGATGCCGCAAAGTATTTCAAAGACCCAGATTTTTACGTCAAGCAAAAGCTAAGTGCTCAAAAAGACCAAGAAGCCTATCTTGCGCTTTTAAAGAAATACGATCAAGCTTACTTTGCTCAAGTTCAGGCTGCTACGCAAACCATCATAGACAGCGACCCAGCCAATGCGTACAGAGCAGAGTATTTATTGCTCAATGCCTTGGCAATTGGCCAGCAAACGACCGACAAACAAGTACTCGTTCCGCTATTGCAGCGCATTATCGATGAGAAACCTAAGTCTGATCAGGCGGCTCGCGCCAAAGAAATGTTAGAGATCCTCAAGAAGGGTTATTCTAAATTTGATCTCACACCAGCGTCTAAAGAACAATCTATCTTTACGTTCGCGCCAAACGTGACCCAATTTGTGATTGTACTACTAGACGAAGACGAAGAAGCCGATGACGTGCGTACCACGGTAGCCAATTTCTCAACCAAAGCTTTTAAAACTTCTAAAGTAAAAGTAACGGTCAAAACAACCCTCGACGAAAAGAATTTCATCCTCATTTCTGATTTCCCTACATCCAAAATTGCTTGGGACTACCTTAATGCCTACAAGGCCGGAGCGGAGTATCTCGACGACTACCAAAACAATAAAATTTTCATAATCAATCAAGAAAATTTGAAAAAGTTGATAGAAACGTCGAAATTTGAAGAATATAAAGGATTTTTCATCGATAATTACTAAGCTTTATGCTAAGAAAAGACATTTTCGGAGGTTCGCAAACACCTGATACCAACGACCGCATTAACCGCATTATAGCCGGTACAGAAATCAACGGCGATCTCACTTCTGATTCCAACATCCTTCTCGAAGGACAAGTCAATGGCAACATTTCCTGCGCGGGCCGCGTCATTATCGGCACCTCTGGAAAAATCAATGGCAACCTCGTTTGTGTTAACGCGGAAATAGACGGCGCCATGGACGGCCAACTCATGGTAGAAAATCTCTTGGTATTGCGCGCAACGGCTCGCATTAAAGGCGATATCCAAACCATGAAACTCCACATAGAAGAAGGTGCTTTCTTTGAAGGTGCTTGCGTGATGCGCGCTGGTGTCAGTACGCAAAAACTAGACGTGGAGGCTACCTTCAATGACTAAAAAAAATAGTTCCAATAACTCTTACCTCAAGCTAAGTTCAGCTGCATTTCAAATGGCCGCCGTCATCGGAGGCTTCACTTGGTTGGGTACTTGGCTAGACAACCAGTTCCACACCAATAGCCTCTTTACAATTATACTCGCACTCCTTGGTGTAGGCATAGGATTGTACCTGATCATTAAAGAAGTGAACGCGCTCAATCGTGAAAACTAATCCAAAAAAACAAATTACTCCTTGGTCTTATTTGGCCACTTTAGTGGCTGTTCATTTGGTGTTTCTGCTCCTTGCCTTTATGGGTATTTTTGAATTGCCATTCAAGCAATTATGGAGCATTCAATTGACCTCGCTTTTATTGATCTTGATTTCTGCTGGTGTTCTTTTTATTAAAAATACCGGTGCTGCTGCTGCGCAAACTTTCCGATTTTTGATCATTAGTGTAACCCAATTGTTGGGTTATTTATCGACAAGTTTGGCATTGATTTATACTGACCAGAGCGTTGAGCTCGTCTTATATCTGTTGGGGCTTTCTTTGAGTGTCCTGATTCTTCAGACAAGTTATTTAGTCAGACGGCTAAAATGAGCGCATAAACCCAAGCAAAAGTTTGGCGAGGGGTTCGAATGCCGCGTAACTTAATTCTTCAGCTTTGTCGTGGATATCGTGGTAGTGTTTGTTCGGCCCCATGGTATAGACAAAGAATGCAGGCACGCCTTTTTCAGTGAAGAAATAGTGGTCAGAATTAGCGGCCGGCCCTCTGGATTTGATTTGTGTCAGGTTGGACCCTTCTGTATTGAGTTCTTTTAAACGTTCAAACTCTGTTTTAAACAGTGTAGCATTTACCACTGTAATGCCCTCTTCTCCGCTTCCCATAATATCTGTATTGAGCAGAAAACGAATTTGTTTTAAATCAAAAAGTGGATGTTCTACAAAGTAATGCGACCCTACTAGCCCCGCTTCTTCAGCTCCAAAAGCGATGAAAACATAATTGAAATTGGGGTCGCGTTTCAAACTCAGTTCTTGAGCCATATACAAGAGCATCCCCACACCTGATGCGTTGTCATTGGCCCCAGGAAAATAGGTGTCTTTACCCATTTTTCCCAGGTGGTCGTAATGTGCGGTGATGACTAAATAAGGTTTTTTCTTTGCTTGTTGGGCAGCTGGAAGATAGCCAATGACATTGCTTGAGGTGAATTTTGGATTGAAAAATGCTTCTAAGTGGATGAACGCACTTTGCGGTTTGTTGGCCAAAGCAGTTGCTAGCACTTGGAAAGCAGGGTAGGGGCTTGCTTCTTGACTCACGGACCACATGAGCTTGCTAGTAGTCATTTCTATTGTTGCTGCAAATTTCTGGAGTTCTTGAAGCCTGGCTTGTAACACTTTATTGGTGTCACCGCCAAAACCTGAAGTCTGAACGACCAATATGCGGTCAGAGGGGCAAGGTTTAAATGCATTGACACTTCTGTATAAAGTAGCGGCATTGCAATAAACGAGTGTAAAATACTGAGGCATTACGCCAGCCGAGGAGGGTGAAACGAGGTAATCTAAACCCGGACGCAGGGTGTCTTGGCCAATGGCAATTGTACAAGCTCCAGGAAAAGTTTGAACGGGTAGGGTAAATGGCTGCTGGAATTTTTTTTTGAAGGGTTTGAGTCCAATTTTTTGGAATTCTACTGCAATTAAATGAGCAGCTAAAATTCTTCCGCTATCGACGTAACCTCTACCAGCGTATTCAGGGGAGCAAAGTTTGGCGATGGTTTCCCGGTAAGGGTAGGTTTGAGCAAAACCCTGCGAAAACAGTAAGCAAAAAAAGAAACTATGCGCCAGTCGCATAGCGGCGGCAAATTTTATAAATGAAATCTTCGACTATTTCAGATTCGGTATCCCACGCAAAGGTATTGGCGAGTTCGGCAATCATGTTGCGGGCAGCATCAATGGAGGCAAGTTGGTCGAGTTGTTTGACATTACTTGAGAACTCGTCTGAAGAACCATCGAACAATTCATTGATGAATTGCAGTTTTTCATTGAGTGTAAAGGCACCAATGAGGCTCTCTAATGGAAATACGCTGCGGTTGTCTCGGATGTTGGCTTCCATTTCGGCCATCCAAATAGGTTGGTCACCAGAAAATTCTGGCTCCCAGCTAGACGGCGTGGCGTGCACCATTACTTCTTCTTCGCTTGTTTGGTCTTCAACAACCTCTTCAAACAGATTTTCTACAACAATTGGTTGCTCCTCAATCATTTCTAGCTCAATCGTTTCTTCCTCGATTGCTTTTTCTTCTTCTTCTTCTTCTTCTTGAACTTCATCTGCTACAACTTCTTGCGCATCCTCTTCTTCAAAAAGGTCTTCTTCAGACGTTTCGTCCTCCATCAATTCTTCTTCAACCGCTTCTGCTTCTTGGTCATTGGAGGCACTAACATTTTGCTCAGAGTTGGCAAAGGTGACCTCAAATTCAGGCGCTGGCGTAGGTTCATCTAGGGAACCAAAAAGATCGATAGGGGTTTCAATTTCAGTTTGGCGAATACTGGCAGAAATGACCGGCTCGTTTACTCCCAAAACATTGGTTTCGTATATTTTGTAGCGCAAAATAACCATGCGTTCGTAGAGTTCTTTGGCGTCCTCGACTAATAATTCCATATCTTCTGGGCTAAGGTGTCCAGATTCTAGTTTTTCTACACCATTTTGAAGGTGTCCGAGAATAGTTTTGATCATTAGAGCGGGACTTTTTTCTGACATTGCTTATAACTTATTAATTTCGTGCAATTGGCAGTATATTGTACTACCGAATCAAAATTAGAAAACATTTCACAATCTCATTCAACAGCACTATGTTTTTAGAGCAATTTACCAAAGAAAACGGACAACAAGGTTGGATAGAAGTGATTTGTGGTTCCATGTTTTCTGGTAAAACCGAAGAACTCATCCGCAGACTCCGGCGTGCCGCTTTTGCCAAACAAGCAATTTTGCTCTTCAAGCCACTTATCGATGACCGCTATGCCACAGAGGCTGTTGTGAGCCATCAAGGGCAAAGTTGGGAAGCCAAGCGCGTTGCATCCGCACAAGAAGTATTCGACGGATGGAAAGGAGAACAAATTGTAGCTATAGATGAAGCACAGTTTTTTGATGCCCAAATTGTTCAAGTTTGCAACGAACTTTCAAACAAAGGTGTTCGTGTCATCGTTGCGGGTTTAGACATGGACTTTAAAGGAATTCCTTTTGGCCCTATGCCGCAGCTGATGGCGATTGCAGAATATGTCAGTAAAGTACATGCTGTATGTGTGCACTGCGGTAAACTAGCGCAGTTCTCGCATCGGACGGTAGCCCAAACTGAGCAAGTTTTGGTAGGCGCCGTAGAAAAATATCAACCGCTCTGCAGGAGTTGTTATCAAAAAGCCTTGTCATGAAACTGAGCCTTACCCCTGCGCAATTGCAAGACATCTTAGGTGCGACCTGTATTGGTACAAACACTAATTTATTGGTTCAAGAAGTTGTTTACGATTCGCGCAAAATTTCGCGCAGTGAAGGCGCCGCTTTTTTTGGACTAAATGGTCCCAAGCGTAGCGGAGCGGATTATGTCGAGGATGCGCATCAGAAAGGTATTCGCAGTTTTGTGCTCGATCAAGCGCCTACTAAGCTATATCCTGACTCTAATTTCTATATCGTTACTGACGTACTTGAGGCACTTCAGAAACTAGCTGCCTACCACCGTCAAAGAATCAATTATCCTATTGTTGCCATCGCTGGCACCATTGGCAAAACCACCGTCAAAGAGTGGATATATCATCTTTTAGCCGGAAAGCTCAAGGTACAGCGCAGCCCAAAAAGTTACAATTCTCAGCTAGGGGTAGCACTTTCGTTGTTGCAGCTTCCTTTAGAGGGAGATTTAGCGCTCATTGAGGCGGCTGTGAGTAAATCAGGCGAGATGGAGAAGCTCCATGCCATGATTGCGCCAAATTATTTAGTGATTACTACAAAAAAAGCAGGTTTTCGCCATGAGTTTGGTTCAGACGCTGCTTATTACCAAGCGCTAGACCACCTTGCAACAGGTTGTGAGTGGGTGCTCGATGGTGACCTCTTGAGCAAACAAAGCTCAGAAAATTCGAGTTCCTTGTTCGAACAAATTCCGTTTAATGACCCTGTTCGCCTTCATAATGCACAAGTTGCGATTACCTGTGCACTTCGTTTTGGCAGCTGCAAACCAAATGATGTTGCGGAGCTTCCAAAGCTAGCCAATCGTTTGGAAACCTTTGAGGGTATTCAGGGGGCCACCCTGATCAATGACTCCTACACCCTCGATTTATTCGCTTTTGAGGGCTCACTTGCCTTTTTAAAGGCAGTAGCACAGCACAAGCAGCAAATGGTCTGCTGCTTATTGGCTGCAAATCAGGTTCATTTAAAAGAAGAGATTATTGGTCTGCTGCAGGCTTATCAAATTAAGCAATATTATATCTGGACCAAACTACCCGAAAACCTACCAATTATAGACCACCATGTCGTCTTGATCAAGGGCAATCAGCATTTGTTAACTGAAGCGTTATTGGCCAAATGGAAGCGCAAGTCGCACAGTACTGTGGTGCGGTATGACCTTTCTGCTCTTCAACACAATTTGCGCCAATACCAACAAAGTCTGGCGCCAACAACTCAAATACTTGCCATGGTCAAGGCGCAAGCTTATGGCGCAGGTTTAGATCAAATTGCAAAGCAACTCGTATCAGGTGGAGTCAATTATTTTGGCGTTGCATATGCAGATGAAGGCGTTTTGCTCAGGCAGGCAGGGATCAATTTACCCATTTTAGTCATGAACGCCGAGCCTGCTGGCTTCGAGAGTTGCATTCAGTACCAACTCGAGCCTGCAATTTATAGCCCTGTCCACCTAGACGCCTTTATACGTACCCTCATAGCAGCACAAATCCAAGCTTATCCTATTCATTTAAAGTTCGATACTGGCATGCACCGTTTGGGTTTCATGCCCGAACAAACCGATCAATTGTTACAAACGCTCAGCGCTCAGCCAGAAGTGATTGTCAAGAGTGTATATAGCCACATGGCATGCGCAGACCAGCCTCAGCACCCAATGAACAGACAGCAAATTACATGTTTCAAAGAAATTTGCGGTCGCTTAGAAAGTACGCTGGCATATCCTTTTTTCAAGCATCTAATGAATTCTGAAGGCGCGGCTCATTTTCCAGATGCGCAATTCGATATGGTGCGCCTGGGCATTGGACTTTTTGGCGTTAATCACGATGCAGTCTTTGAAGCCAAACTCAAACCGGTCATCACTTGGACAAGTCAGATCTCACAACTCAAGCAACTCAAACAGGGTGATTTTGTTGGCTACGGTTGCTCAGAAGCATTGGATGCCGATAGTCAAATCGCAGTGATTCCCGTTGGTTACGCCGATGGTTTCAAGCGAAAGTTAAGTAATGGAATAGGAGGGGTATATATCGACGGAATCTATTGCCCCACTATTGGTAGCGTTTGTATGGACATGATCATGGTTTTGGCACCAAATGCAAGCCTAAGTTCGGAGGTAGAAATTATAGGCCTGCACCAAACGCTCCATGATTTTGCCACAAAGGCGCAGACAATTCCTTATGAAATACTTACAAGTATCTCACCTCGCGTGCAAAGAACTTATGTGAATGATTAAGTTTGCATTGAACCAAACGCCACTAAAGATGAAAAGTATTTTATTGTTTTTGATTTTACTCTGTTCATTAAAGACTAATGCACAGGTTACAAAACAGGAGGGAGATACCCTTAAATACTTGATTATTAGAAATAATGGCATAGAATACGTCGGTCAAATTTTATCTGATGACGGCCGTGAATTATTGATTTTGACCCAACAACTCGGCAAAATTTATATCCCAAAATCAGATATAAAAAGTGTGACTTTAGTAAACGAGCAAACGGACTTCAAAGATGGAGAATTTTTAGGTCAGGGTGTTTTCACGACCCGCTATCAGTTTACAACCAACGCCTTTCCAATTAAAAAGGGAGAAAATTATGCGCTCATCAATTTATATGGGCCCGAAGTTCATTTTGGGGTGCTGCCCAACCTCAGCGTTGGGATCATGGCGACTTGGATTGCCAGCCCAATTGCCTTGGCCTTGAAATACACGATTCCTACACAAAACCCAAAACTAAATTTTGGTCTAGGTACCATTATGGCTTCTTCCGGTTATTTTAATCAAGCTAAAGGAATCGGAGGATTGCATTGGGCAATGGCTACTTACGGAACGCGTCGCAGCAACGCCACGCTTTCTTTAGGTTATGGATATTTTAATTCGGGCTTCTCTTTTTCAAATCAAAATACCTATTATCAGCCTGGAACATATGCAGCGGTATTGAACCAAGGGTCTTATATTTTCCCGATACCAGAAATGCTTACCTACGAAAATGAAGTTGGAAATTTCAAATCGCCAATAATTGGGATATCAGGCATAACAGTAGTCAGTAAAAAAGCGAGTATTATTTGGGACGTCATGATCATTGGAGGCAATAAACGAAAAGTCTTTGACGGCCAACAAGTAGATTATTTTTATGATCCATTTACGAGTCAGCCAAGCTCGGTTGTGTACAACGACCCATTCATAGACGTAAAAAGCACCAATTTTGTCATCATGCCGGGTATGCGTTTTCAAAAAGATGAAAACAAGGCTTTTCAGGTGACGCTCGCCGGCGTGATTGGCCGGCGTGAAGAAACCGTCAATTATCAACTCAACGTAAATAGTTATTCTTTCCCGATACCAATGCTCAGTTGGTTCTATAAGTTTTAAGTATGGAAACAGTTCAAGATCAGTTGTTGCAACTCATTAAGGCAAAACTCCCGCCAGGCGATGCATTGGGTCATATCTTGAGTGAAACACTGCATATCAGCATGGATGCTGCTTATCGCCGAATGCGCAATGAAACTGCGCTGACTATCGATGAACTCAAAAGGCTTTGTAAAACCTTTGATATCTCGTTTGACTCCCTGATTTTACAACAGAAAACAAATGTGATTTTCCGGTACACGCCCCTCAATGCCTATGATTTTTCTTTGGAATCATATTTAGAGGGCATCCTTGATGCATTCGAGCGTTTGCGTCATCTAGAGGATCCAAAAATCATGCTCACGATCAATAATACGCATTTTTTTCAGCTCTTGAATTTTCCGCAATTAGTGCGCTTTAAATTGTTTTTTTGGGCCAAAACACACTTGCAAATCCCAGATTATAAAAATGTACTTTTTCGACACGAAAAAACTACAGACCGTGCCTTCGAACTTGGTAAATCTATTTTGCAATCTTACAATACCATTCCGTCGGTAGAAATTTTTGATCCCGAGCTCATGCGTGGTTTTTTGCGGCAAATTCATTATTACTACAAATCCAATCAATTCGAAGACCCTACTTACGCGCTCTTTTTATGTGATCGCCTGCTCATGTTTTCTTCCCATCTGCGCGAACAAGCAACTCATGGTAAAAAATTCATATATGGCACGCAAGTGCCAGCAACGGGCAACCACTTCGAGATGTACCTCAATGAGACCATCAATGCCGATTCTGCATTTTATTACGAAAGCAAAGACAAGCAAGGATTGTTTCTCTCTCACAACATCATGAATTACCTTCAAACTACTGATGTGCAATATGTACAAGATGCCAAGCAAGTTATCGACAAGCAATTAGCTAATTCGAGCCTGATCAGCGTTGTGAATGAACGCGAACGCAATAATTTCTTTGCGGATTTTGAAAAAACAATTGGCATGTTTCGTAAGAAAATCGAGGCTGACCTTGATTTTCTCTCCTAGCACTTGCGTTTTTCGCAACTCCGATATCATTGGCTTTGATAATCAGTTTTGTCTTTATCGCGCATTGATTCACCTTTGTAGCATCAAATTGTATGCTATGAAAACAAAAAAATTACAATCCGTTTTATTATTAGTGGTCATTTTCTTTAGTGGGATGGCCAGTTATTTTGCTCAGCCTAACAGCACCATTGCTGTAGCCAATCCAAATGTAAATGCGCTGACGATCAAGCCGGAGTCGGTGGCTAAAATGCTGCGTCTTGAGTTGATAAAAATCAATAAATACAAAGTCTATGATGAATTTGACATGAATGAAATCATCAAGGCTAAAGAAGAGTATAAGGTGGGCTGTTATGGCCAGAACTGTTTATCTAAATTGGGCGAAGAACTCAAAGTAGATTACGTTATGTGTGGTTCTATTGATGGCTTGGGAAACAAGATTGTTGTTACCATCAAAATTATTGACGTCAAGGCACAAAGTCTTTATAAGTCTGCGGTTCGTGAATTTGACAACCAAGAATTAGAAATCCAACGCATGGTTGAAATCGTCTTAGCCGAAATGCACGGCTTTACTGTAGACAAAGTCATTGCCGATCGCTTGGCCTTTAAAAATGAAGTCATTACTTCCAACAATGTGGGTAAAATCAATAATTCAGGCCCGCGAATTGGTTTTGCTGCCATGACTGGAGAAGTTGCTGAATTCGCTACACGACCTGAAGTTTACGGTGGATTAGGCATCCAGCCATTTACCTCCATGATTGGTTATCAGATCGAAGGTCAATATGTTGGCACCGATAATTTTTCTGCATTGGTCGAGGGTATTTTTAACATTTCTGGCTTAGAGCAGAGCAATTTTATTCCTTCTTTTTCATTGTTAAATGGTTTTCGTTTTGGCAAAGCCAATTGGGAATTTGCATTTGGCCCAAGATTTGGCATCAAATCAACATCAATAGGTTTCTTGGACAAAGACGCGGAATATGGCCCTGCAGGAGGCTACTACACAGAAAACGAATGGATTGCATCTGGAGGTAAAGTGAACGTTCAAACTGGTGAGCTCATTGCAGTGCCTAATGGAGGTTTTACTGAACATTTTGACAGAGATGGAAAAAAAGAACTTGCCACCTCTTTCTTAATGGCCTTTGGCCGCACCTTTCAGGCAGGTTCTTTGAATATCCCTGTCAATTTATTTTACAGTTCTCAGAAAGGCGGCGGTTTTGTAGGCGTGAATATGGGTTTTAATGTCCAAAAGAGTAAACAACCGATAAACAAAACGAAGAGTCCGCAGCGTTATTATTAGGACTTCAAGCAAACTAGATAAAAATCAAAACACAACTTTTCGTTTGTTAGTGTTTCGCATGGACGCTCTGCTTCTTCGGAAGTCAGGGCGTTTTTGCGCAAGATTTTCTCTTTCCCCTGCCAATGGAGAGTTGGTTTTTCTAGTTGTCGCTTTTTTAACTTGCTTTTGGCTCTTTGTATCGTTATAACTAGATTTACGCTTTAATAGATTTTTTTATCTACAACATGAAAACTCGTCTTCATTTTTCAACGCTTCTTTCCATATGCTTCCTCTTCATTGGATGCCTTCAATTACATGCGCAAGCACCAAATACGAGCGCACCAAGTTCAGATACCACCAAATATTTAGTTGTCAAATACGACGGCAACGAATATGTAGGCCTTATCCTTTCCGATGATGGACGCGAGGTACTTATAGAGACCAAATCTCTAGGTAAAATATACATTCCAAAAAGTGACATCAAGTCATTTCGACCCGTAGACTACGCTGAGGATATCGCGAAAGGCGAATTCAGCACTGCAGGGGTATTTACCACCCGCTATCAGTTTACCACTAACTGTTTTCCGATCAAAAAAGGGGAGAATTATGCCATGCTCAATTTATATGGCCCTGAGGTGCATTTTGCCGTCCACAAAGATTTTTCTGTGGGGGTGATGTCCACCTGGATTGGTTCGCCAATGGCATTAGCCCTTAAATACACGCGCGGCACTTCCAATCCAAAAATTAATTATGGGGTCGGCACACTCTTTGGCACTTCAGGATACATTAATCAAGGCAGCGGATTTGGTGGTTTACATTGGGGCATGATTACCTATGGTGATCGCCGCAATAACGCCACACTTTCAATAGGTTATGGTTATTTGAATGACGGAGGCAATGATTTTTATAATGAAATCATTTATGTACCAGGTACTTATTCATCTGTTAGCGGCGCATACCCTATACTGCCAATTCAAGACATACAACCTGTCAGTACGAGTAGATACAAAGCCCCAATCATTGGGTTGGCAGGCCAAGCTAAAGTTGGAAAAAAGGCAAGTTTTATTTACGATTGCATGATGATCAGCGCGACTTCAGGATATGATCAAGAAATTGACAACCAATATGGAAGTAATGGGCAATTACAACAAGTTGTTGTTGGTCAAGTAAAGCAAAACCGTCAGCAGATTTTAATCATTATGCCAGGCATGCGTTTTCAAAGAACAGAAAACAAGGCATTTCAGATCAGTTTGGCAGGTGTCATTACCGCTAAGAGGTCCTTCCCCTTACCGATGGCCAGTTGGTTTTATAGAATTTAAGCACCCTTTTAAAGCACATTGGTTATAGCCCTTTTCATATTTCAATCTTGGTGGCTGTCTATTTTGGCAGCCTCGTTTTTGTTTTTGTTGATTTTTGTTTTTATCCGCAGCCGGATCGAAACATCGCGCAGAAATCAAGTGAGGCTCGAGGTCAAAATTGCCGAACGCACTAAAGAAATACGGCTACAAAAAACCAAAATTGAGGAGCAAAAACGCCTTTTAGAAGAAGAGAAAACTAAAGTAGAGGAGCAGCAAGCGCTCTTGCAGCGCGAAAAAGACCGCACTGAACAATGGCTCCTGAATACCTTGCCCTCACAAGTTGTTATTGAGCTCAAACGCAATGGAAAAGTTAAGGCACAGGCATTTAAGCAGGTTTCCATTATGTTTACCGACGTAGTGGGCTTTACCCGAATTTCTGAATCGATGGCGCCGAGTAGGATTGTTTCTAAACTCGATATCTTGTTTCAGAAGTTCGATGAAATCATTCAGGCCAATAACCTTGAAAAAATCAAGACAATCGGAGATGCATACATGTGTGCTGGTGGTGTGCCGGTAGAGAACTCAACCAATCCGATAGACGCCTGTTGCGCTGCCTTGCAAATACAGGCTTTCATGGAAAAGCTCAAGTACGAAGCCATTGCAGATCACGAAGACTACTGGGAAATCCGTTTAGGAATCAACACTGGGCCTGTCATTGCAGGAATCATTGGGAATATTCGCTTGGCTTATGACGTTTGGGGTTCTTCTGTAAACCTTGCGCAGCGCATGGAGATGCTCGGCGAGCCAGGAAAAGTAACCATTACGGGCAATACCTTCCAGCAAATTGAACCTTATTTTGAATGTGATTACAAGGGCAAAGCCTTGACCAAATCGCGCACAAAATTAGATATGTACGTGGTGCAACGAATTAAACCAGAGCTTTCTGTCAATGGAGAGGGGCTTATTCCGAATTCTCGTTTTGAGGAAATCAAGAAATTACACCACTACAGCTCTATTAAGTATTACAAAACAGAGCACCACGTGATGGGAATCCTTCAAAAAAACCTCGCTCCATCGCTCTATTATCATTCGATCAACCACACCAAAGATGTTGTTAAATCTGTGGAGCGCATTGCTTTATTAGAAGGTGTCACTGACGAAGGCCTCTTCTTACTCAAAACGGCTGCAATTTTCCACGACGCAGGTTTTATTGACCAATATGACCACAACGAGGCAATCGGTGCTCGAATGGCACAGGAAATCTTACCTAAGTATGGTTATACCGAGCAGCATGTCAAAACAATTGTCGAGCTCATTCATGCGACCGAAATACCGCACAAACCCATCAATAAACTCCAAGAAATCATTTGCGATGCCGACCTCGATTATTTGGGGCGTTCGGACTTCGAGCAAATTGCCGACAACCTTAGAAAAGAGCTCACCGAAATGGGAAAAATCAAATCTCGAAAAGAGTGGGATACAATTCAAGTGAATTTCCTCAAGCAGCATCAGTATTTCACGGCAACTGCAATCGAATCTCGTCAAAAAAAGAAACAAGAAAACCTACAAGTTGTCATTGATCGCTTGGCAGCAGATACTTACACCGATTGATTTATAAATAGCGCCCAGTGCGTGTTTTGGGAGCTGGTTTTTTGGTCTTTTCGTTGGCAATATTGTATCCGTAGGAAAAATTAAGAATGGCGCGGTTCAAAGCGCCAGGGCTCATGATGCGTTGGTCGTATATGTAAGCGAGTTCAAAGGTATGCGGGCCCTCCAAATCAAATCCTAAACCAATACTCCAGCGGATCCGATTGAGGTGATATCCTTGCTGACCATCCATAGGACCAGTAAAAAACTCCATAGAAGCTTCTGGTAAAAGAATAGAATTTTTGAGATCATAGCCAACACTTGGTTTGAAGCGGAATGCTTCTGCAAATTCTTGCTCGAAGTTGTCAGCCAATCTATTTGTAGTGAATTGATAGCGCATTCTCAAACCCAATTGTAAGCGCTGCAATTCATAATTGCATTGTAGGTTGGTATTGATGCGGTGTCTGTAAGTAAAGTTTCCTTGATCGGTTCGACTACCAATGTAGCGGTAATCTACAGAAGGGCGGATGTATTTGTTGATTTTGTATTTGTAGGAGATTTGCGGAAAAAATGTTTGTACGCCTCCGGCGCCATGACGGGTAGTGAGGTCAAAGGCCAAACTCTGTTTTTTGTCGAGTTTATAGCCAACGCCAACTTCGTTCCATACTTGAAACACCGTGCTGTTCTGACTCAGGCCCAAGAATGGCACAAAAAGCAAACTGATAATTAGGTTCCGCATTCTTAACGAGTAACGATGATTTCACCTAAATCTTTCGTTTCGTTTTTGCCGATTTCTACTGTAAATTTTACAGGGGCTTTGGTGTAGTAGTCGTCGTCATTGTTGGTAATTGAGTTGCCAGTATGGAAAACCTCGTTGTAAGCAAAAACTGTGTAAGTACCCGGAAATAAAAAATTGAAACTAAACGTGCCGTCGTGGTTGCATTCTACTTTATCATCAAAAATGCTGTCTTGGGTTCCGTAAACGATATAAACATCTTCTGTAGCCCCAGAATAAGATACTGTTTGCGCTAACGCACCATTGATATACAGTTTTTCGTTCACGGTTAGTTTGCCCGTAATCTGACTGCGTCCGCCTGGTCCTTCATACTTTTTACAGCCTGAAAAACCGAGTGTCAAAATAGAGATGGTTAGCAGTAAGGAAAGTCTTTTCATTTCTTTTTTTTGACAATGTTAAGAAAAAAACAACTTTTCTCTGCTTCTTGCGTCTGTTTGTTTGGATAAAAATTGATATTTCACTAATATTGGTGACGCTAAATCAAGCTAAATGAAACACTTACTACTCTCCTTTCTTTTTTGCCTTCCTTTTGTTGGTTTTTCACAGGTTGTAATCAACGAATATTCGTGTTCTAACATGACAGGCCCTACCGACGCTTTCGCTGAGCGCGAAGACTGGATAGAGCTCTACAACACCACAGGAGCAGCAGTCGATCTGACTGGTTGGTATCTTTCAGACAAAGCAACCAATCTTACCAAATGGCAAATTCCCAGCGGCAGTATCAATGCCAATGGCTTCAAAATGGTTTTTTGTTCTAAAAGAGATTTAGTTTCGGGCAATCAATACCATCCCAATTTCAATTTATCTCAAACGGGCGGAGATTGGATTATTTTATCTAATCCTTCAGCCGTAGTTGTCGACTCGTTCAAGATTGTCCACCTCACTAAATCAAATCATTCTGTTGGCCGTTCAAGCAATGGCGCCAACGACTTCAAATTGTTCACCACACCAACGCCAAACGCCAACAATACTGGCGGGGTTAATTTTTACCCACCAAAACCCGTTTTTAGTTTAGCTCCAGGATTTTATCCGAGTGCTCAGACCATCACCATCACTTGTGCAGATCCTACTGCAACAATTCGCTACACTTTAGATGGTTCAGATCCGATAGCCACTTCCCCCGTTTATACCGCGCCCATCAATATCACCACCACCAAAGTATTGCGTGCCACCGCATTTGGCGCCACACTTTCCTCATTCACAGAAACCAATACATATTTCATCAATGTGAGCCATACCATTCCGGTCGTTTCGGTTTGTAGTCAGGGGGTGTTTTCACTCGTGGCAAATGGCAGTCAAAACCCACCCAATCGCATTGGTTCGTTTGAGCTTTTTGAACAAGATGGTACATTCATCGATGAATCAGAAGGCGATTTCAATAAGCACGGGAATGATTCTTGGGCCTATGCGCAGCGCGGTTTTGATTTCATATGTCGAGACCAATACGGACATAACGGAGACCTCGAACACGAAATATTTCCAGAAAAAGACCGCGATGCATTTCAACGCGTGATGCTCAAGCCGGGTGCAAGTGATAACTATCCTTTTGAACAAGGTGCGCACATCCGCGATGCATTTATCCATACGCTTTCTATCCGCGCTGGCATGAAACTCGACGAGCGCACTTGGCGTCCGGCAATTGTTTACCTAAACGGAAACTATTGGGGTGTATATGAAATTCGCGAAAAAGCCGATGACCACGATTACGCCGATGAATATTATGGCCAGGACAAATACAATATGCACTACCTCAAAACATGGGGTGGCACATGGCAAGAATACGGCGCTCCAAATGCGCAGCCAAGTTGGAATGCATTGCGCAACTACATCCTTGCCAACAACATGGGTAATGCGGCCAATTTCAATTATGTTGATTCCTTACTAAGTTGGAAATCGCTCGCCGATTACTTCATGATCAATTCTTACACAGTCAACCAAGACTGGCTCAATTGGAATACTGCGTGGTGGAGAGGCTTAGACACCACCGGCGACCACAAAAAGTGGGGCTATGTACTCTGGGATATGGACGCTACTTTTGGTCATTACATCAACTACACTGGCATTCCCGACCCGAGTGCAAATGCAGATCCATGTAATGCAGAAAACTTGCCGAATCCGGGTGGTCAAGGCCACACCGATATCCTCGAAAAGCTCATCAATCAAAACCCAATAGTAGAGCAGTATTATATCACGCGTTACATCGACCTGATCAATACCTCTTTTAGTTGTGTGAGTATGTTAGCTCTGCTCGACAGTATGGTCGACGAGATTGCGCCCGAAATGGCTGCGCAATGTGCCAAGTGGGGCGGTACCTACAATGGCTGGCAAGCCAGAGTGACTCAATTGCGCAATTTTATTAACCAGCGGTGCTTGGCACTAGAGCAAGGCCTGATCGATTGTTACCAACTTTCTGGCCCGTTTGCGGTCACTTTTGACGTTTCGCCAGTGGGTGCGGGTACCATTCAAGTCAACTCGATTAATCCGCCGAGCTACCCATGGGCCACGACTTATTTCGGTGGTATTCAGACACTCATCGAGCCAAATGCTAACCCTGGTTTTGTATTTAGCCACTGGACCGCTTCAACAGGGCCACTTGGCTTGCCTAGTACAACAGCTAACAATTTCATCAACATCAATGCTCCGCAAACCATTGTTGCGGTCTTTATTCCAGATGTTCCAGACGCTGATGGCGATGGTTGCTTGACTGTAGATGAAAACCTTGTTGGTACTGACCCAACTAACCCCGACACCGATGGCGATGGCGAGAGCGACTGCGCCGAAATCGGTAATGTGGCGGCCCCAACCGACACCGATGGTGATGGCATCATCGATGCGTTAGAGTCTTCTATTTTTGATACCGACGGCGATGGCGTCATGGATGAACTTGACCCAGATAACACCAATCCTTGTATTCCAAATGCAAATGCAGGCCCTTGTGACCAAGACGGCGACGGGCTCACCAATGGCCAGGAAAACGCGGCAGGGACCAGTCCAACCAATCCAGATTCAGACGGTGATGGCCTCACCGATGGCGCCGAGGTGACCAACGGTTCTGACCCGCTGAATCCTTGTGATCCAGATGATACCCTCCCAGGGTGCCAAATTGACACCGATTTCGATGGCCTTACCGATGCGCAAGAAGGCGTGCTTGGCACGAATCCACTCAATGCAGATACCGATGGCGATGGCATCAACGACGGTACTGAAGTGGCCAATGGTTCCAACCCGCTAGATCCATGTGATCCAGATGGAAGCAGCCCAGAATGTGCTACTGGTATTTTCTTCCCAACCGCATTTTCACCGAATGGAGTAGGTAGTGGGCTCAATGAAGTGTATCAAATCATTGCAGGTAAAGACATCGCAGCCATTAACTTCAAAATTGTTGACCGCTGGGGTAATCTGATGTTCTCCTCTACCAATAAACTCTTCAAATGGGATGGAACTCACAAAGAAAAGCCTTGCAACAGTGGGGTTTATGCGTATGTATGTGACGTCACTTACGAAAATGGTAGCACTAAGAAATTCACTGGTAACATCACTTTAATACGATAAGTGATGCGCTTTCAACGTTTTCTTTTTTCAATTGTATCTGTTTTTGCGGTTTTTGGCGCTTTTCCAAACTTGGGCCATGCCCAAGATTTTCACCTTACGCAAGCAGACCGAAGCATGCCTTTTCTGAATCCTGCATTTGTAGGGGCATACAAAGGCTATGAAAGATTCACCATGCTCAACCGCAATCAATGGATAGGTTCCGGCACCCAATTCTTGACGAGTTATGGCATGGCCGAATTCACGCCGGGCCGAAAGCGCCAATCTGAGCGTGCTTACGCGGGCATCGGCGCCTCTTTTTGCAATGACGTAGGTGGGGACTCCCGCATGTCTCAAAAATCTTTTGGTCTTACGGCGAGTGGTCACATCCCACTGGCAAAAAGTCACTGGCTAGATGCCGGTATCCAAACTGCAATTCAGCAGCGAAGTGCAGATTTCAGTAGCTTGCTATATTACTCACAATGGAACGGCAGTGCCTTAGACCCAAGTGTTTTTTCAGGTGAAGAAAATGATTTTGTCAATTTTGCTTTTGTCGATGCGAGCCTCGGAGTAGCTTATCGTTTTGAACCGAACCAACGCGGCGAATTGCGCGATGGCCAATGGTCTTTGCAAACGGGCCTTTCCTTTCAGCATGTCAACCGTCCGCGTTTGCAATACAATACCCTTTCTGCAGATCGCTTGCACCGAAAAGCAGTTGCCTATGCTTGCTTTTCACTTGGGCTCAATGAAATATCGTCGCTACAGTTTTCACTGACGCATTTGCGTCAGGGAGGACACTCCGAGAGCATGTTGGGTGCAATTTACCGCATGAAGCTCCGAGGAAGCTCACAAGTCACCAACGAAGTCAGCACCAGATATTTAAGTACTGGTCTTTATTTTAGGTCTACAGCTGCTGTGGCACCATATGTTGCTATAGATTTAGGTGCTTTCGATTTCGGGGTTTCTTATGACCTAGATTTAGGAGCGGCATCTTCTGTTTTCAGACACTCTTTTGAGCTCAACTTAGCCTATACATTCCTTAAAAAGTCGGCTTTTAAAGGTAGCCGTTTGCGCTAAGATAAGCGTTCCACTGCTTAGCTTGTTCTTTATTCATCACCCTAGGGACTTTATTTTGAGCGCCCAATTTTCCGATGCTTTCTAGGTAGTTATAGAAAACCTCAGTTGGCAATAAATGCAGCTTGGGCAAGGGCATACTGTGTTTTCGGACGTAGGCGTAGTCGTCGTTAACTTGTTGGAGTGCGGCATCTATCTGCTCTATCAGGTCAGGATCAATTTTTACATCATCACAACCGATATACCAGCAATGCTGTTGGTTTTGTTCATCGGCGTGAATGGTGTATTCTGAAAAGGAAAGTTTGGCTTTTGCGCTCACTTCTTTTAGTGCTTGATTGAGATTATCCAAAGAAAGGTGCTCTCCGCACAAACTTAGAAATTGCTTGATGCGCCCTGCAATAATGATTTCGTGCGTAGTGGTATCGACAAAACGCACTAGGTCGCCGATCATATAGCGCCATAGCCCAGCATTTGTGCTAATGACAAGCGCGTAATCGATTCCTGTTTTGACTTCACTAATTGTATATGCTTTGTATTGATTTTTGAGCTCACCAGATTCTGTAAAGTATTCTGCATTGAATGGGATAAATTCAAAAAAGATGCTATTGTTCATCAAGAGCGTCATCCCTCTTTTTTTCGGACTTGTTTGATATGCGAAATATCCCTCACTGGCTAAATAGGTATCGAGCAGAACAACTGGTGTTCCACTAACTTTTTGAAGCCGTTCAACGAACGGATCCATGTAAACACCACCGTGAACGTAGACTTGAAAATTGGGCCAAATTTCGTGGATATTCTTGAGTTGATAGTGCTGAACAATCTCTTCTAACAGCAATACACACCAACTTGGAATACCTGCCATAATGCCAATATCCCATTTCGGCGCTTCTTGTACCATGAGCGGTAACTTTGCTTTCCAATCTTTGAGATGCGTGATTTTTTTCGTTGGTTTGGTAAATGGTGCCGCAATGAGCGAGGTGTGTTTTTTAAGGATGCCGCTGAGGTCTCCTTCAAAATGTTGGTCTATTTTTTTCAGCTTGGTGGAGCCGCCTACTGCCAACACTTTGGCGCTGTAAAATGAATCAGGTAGGTTCAGTTCATGTAAGATTGAGAATTGGCGCAATGATACCCGCTGAAAAGACCGGATCATTTCGGTGGTGACAGGAATTCTTTTGCTCGGCGCACCTGTTGTACCCGATGACAAAGCGAAGTATTTGATGCGTCCGGGCCAAATGGTATCTTTTTTACCTTCAATGGTATCTTCGAGCCATTCCGCATAAAATTGCTCATACTCTGTTATGGGTACAATTTGTTGGTACCGAGAAACAAGGTCGGTTTTTTGAAGTAAGACCGGAAATTGATAGCATTGGCCAAAAGCAGTTTTTTTGGCGTGGTCTATGTTTTGTCGCAGGACCTCGAGTTGTTGTTTGTAGTCGGCACGGGCACGAGAAATACGCTTAAAACTTATTGCTGTACTACGCTGAATGAGCTTACCAATTATAGGCATTTGAATAGAAGCTTTTTGTGTAGAGGCTTCGTACAAAAATAAAGAGAAAACAAGTGCGTTCTTACTGCACTTTGTTTTAAATTTGTAAAAAACTTCACTATGCCAACTAAATGCTTCATTGTTCCTCACGATTTCACTGCGGTGGCCGATATCGCCCTACAACATGCCATTGCCACAGCAAAGCCATTAGGTGCTGAAATCCAAGTACTTCATGTCGTTTCCAAAGACACCCAAATTCCTGAAGCGCTTGCGCAACTAGAAAATGTCATTGGTCAGTTCGAACAAGAAGGGTTGGTATTGAAACCGAATGTACGTATTGGTAGCATTTTTGAAGATATTGGTGCGTTTGCCGCCGAGCATCAAGCAGAACTCATCGTAATGGGTACGCACGGTGCACATGGCTGGCAGCACATTACAGGCAGCCATGCACTCAAGGTTGTTACAAGTTCGCAAGTTCCATTTATCATCGTTCAAGAAAAAGCTGTCAAGGCCTCAGGCTATGACTCTATTGTTGTCCCGATGGACCTCCACAAAGAAACCAAACAAAAACTTTCAATTGTTGCCAATTTGGCACAATACTTCAAGTCTAAAGTACACGTTGTCACACCAGATGAAACCGATGAGTTTTTGCGTCATCAAGTACGTTCCAACATTACCTTCTCAGAAGGATTCTTCAAAGACCGTGGCATCGAAATGACCAGCGCTGTTGTTCCAAGTTCTGGTTTTGACAAAGAAGTAGTCAAATACGCCGTGAGCGTAGATGCAGACCTGATCGCTATCATGAACCTCCAGCGCAATAACCTTTTTAGCGCACTGTTTTCTAACCATGAGCAATACATCATCACCAATGATGCTTTGATCCCGACCCTGATTGTCAATCCAATACATTTAGGTTCGGATTACAGCAATATGTTCTCGATGTAAGCATGTCTAAACTCACTACACTTCATGAGTTTATTGTCAGCAAGCAAAAAGATTTTCCATTTGCTACCGGTGAGTTATCTCGTCTGCTGAACGATATCGCTTTAGCCTCCAAAATTGTCAGCAATGACGTCCGCAAAGCTGGTTTGGTAGATCATATCCTTGGTGCCCAAGGTGGTCAAAATGTGCAGGGTGAAGAACAGCAAAAATTAGATGTTGTTGCAGATGAGGCCTTTATTCGCGCGTTTAAAAATGGTGGCGAAGTATGCGGTATTGCCTCAGAAGAAAACGACGATTTTCTCGCCTTTGAATCCGAACAAGCCCAAAATGCGAATTACGTCATCTTATTTGATCCGCTTGACGGGTCCTCTAATATTGACGTCAACGTTTCTATTGGCACCATATTTTCTATTTACCGCAGGGTTTCACCACAAGGTACGAAAGCAACTTTAGCCGATATGCTGCAGCCAGGCACCCAACAAGTTGCAGCCGGTTACGTACTTTACGGATCCTCTACACTTTTAGTTTATACAACAGGTAAAGGCGTCAATGGCTTTACCCTAGACCCTTCGATTGGCGAGTATTTCTTGTCACATCCCGACATGAAAATGCCTGAAAATGGTAGGCTCTATTCGGTCAACGAAGGCAATCTCAATGATTTTGATCCACAGCTTCGTGCTTATTTGGCTTACTGTCAATCAAATGAAAATCAAACGGGCAAGCCGTATTCAGGTCGTTACATCGGCTCTTTGGTTGCCGATTTTCATCGCAACCTGATCAAAGGTGGTATTTACATTTACCCAACAGTACCTTCTGCACCAAATGGACGTTTGCGCTTGCTTTATGAGTGCAATCCGTTGGCTTTTATTGCCGAACAGGCTGGAGGGTTAGCCACTGACGGGCAGCGACGTATCCTAGATATTCAACCCACCGAATTACACCAGCGCGTCGGATTCTATATTGGATCAAAGTTAATGGTGGAGAAGGCGATGGGCCTTCATTAAGAATTAGAAGCTTTCAGATTAATGGTGTAATCCATCTCCACAATTCCGGCTCCAGGCTCTTTATTGTACCTTACTTCGCGCTTGATGCGCTCTTTGATGTCAAAGATAGTTCTATCGTCAATACAAGTTGTCAAGGACTTCACAGATCGAACCCCAACTACTTGCCCTTCGGCATTGACTTGAACTTTAAAACCGATGCGGCAGTCAAAATCATTTTCGTATTTCGGAAGATTAACGTTGTTGATGCGAATTCTGCCTTTTCCTGAACCGCGACCATTGCCAATTCCATCTCCGTCGCCATTCCCGTTTCCAGGGCCTCCAAACGGGCCGTTACCAGAGCCATTACCGTTGCCACTGCCGCCGCTTCCGAAGAAGTTTGTGCTTTGCGTTGTAGTGGAGGTACCGTTGGTGCCGTTGGGTGAATTGTGGTTGTTTGAATTTCCGCTGTTGTGTGTAAAATCACTTCGACTTGCGGTAGCCACTCTTTCGCTTTGATCTGCAGGCGGTGCAATGCGGCCAGAACCGGGTGTGCCACCACCGCGAGAGCCTCCTGCAGCTTCTTCTAGTTCTACGTTGTCTATTTGAAATTCTTCAATGACTTCATCTGAGCGAAGTGGAGGCGTATCTACCAACTGATCCGGACGGGCGTCAAATTTAATGATGAAAGCCAACAGCAACATGGAGAGCAACCACACTGAAGTGTAGATCAAAGATTTTTTGGAATCTTCGCGTGCGCCGATGTGTTCTAATTGAAATTGTTCCATGATAAGGAGCTCTAGCTAAATTGACATAAATTAAAATTACCCTTCTTTGGTTGCAATGATCATTTTCAAGTCATTGAGCATACCAATTTTGAGCAGGTCGACAAGCTCTTGAACTTGGGCATCGTAGGGCAAACGCAAAATGACGGTGTTGTCGCCAAGTTTTTTGGTCTCACCTATGAGTACGCCTTCGAGCTGATCAAAAGCAATTTCGTCGTTGTTCACATAGAAATGACGTTGCTGATTTTCATCAAATTTGACAGTCAATGTGACGTGCTGTTGTTGTGTTTTTTCATTGGCATCAGACTTTGGCAACGGAACTTTGATGACGTTGGGGTTGGCCAAAGTAGAGATGATCAAAAAGAACAATAGCAAGAAGAACATGATGTCGCTCAATGCAGACGTAGCCACCTCTGCATGGAACCTTCTATTACGCTTTATGGCCATCTTTTGAGCTGATTAGTTTGACAAACTCTAGGTTGATTTTTTGAATAGCAAGCGCATAATTATCGATGAGGCCATTCAATAAGTGATAAGCTGTAAATGCCAAAATACCGACCACCAAACCTGAACCTGATGAAATCATTTTTTCATACAAACCACCTGAGATATTACCGATAGAAACGTTTTCTGAAATAGAGATACTGTAGAAAATTTTAATTACACCAGAAATGGTACCGATGAAACCGAGGGTAGGTGCAATACCTGCTATCAAACCTAGGTGATTGATGTTTTTTTCCATTTTACCAATTTCAATATTGGCAACTTTCTCCATATTGGCTTCAATTTGCGGAATCGGACGCCCGATAGACTGCACACCTTCTTTCACGACAGTTCCAAACGCCGTCTGATCTCGATTGACAACATCAAGCGCTCCTTGCATACTGCCGGCGTTGAGTTGTGTTTGAAGTTCGTTGAGCAACATTTGATTTTGCTTGGTCATGCGGCGGATATACAAAAAGCGTTCAACGGCTACATAGGTGGTGTAAAACAGGAGTAGCGCAATCGGAATCAAAAAGACCCCTCCTTTCATGAGAAAGTCAATCGCCGAAATTTCTTCGACAGTTTTGAAAGATTCTTCGGTGGCGCCTTCTGCTACTTGAGCACTTAAAACTCCTGCGCTCATCATGAACGCTGCTACTAGGGTGTATTTGACTGAAAACTTCATATTTGGGTTCTAATTTGGTACGCTAAAATTAATCATAGACCACAGGCAACTTGCTGTAAATACTTGGAGATATTCACACTCAATTGTTATTTGTAACGTCCTGACCGGAAAAGGTCACAATTTTTTTCGCTCCGCGGATACTTTGCGTAATTTTGCAGCCCGCTATGGAACTCGCTACATTTATCAAAACCCTTGCCAAACATCCGGCGCTCGATAGAAGTGCTGCTGCCCTTCAATTGGCTGATGCCAATATACATTGGAAAGGCATGGTGGGTTCTGCCAAGTCTTTACTTTCTCTAATGGTAGCCCAGCAGGTACCAGGCACACACTTATTTGTGCTTTCCGATAAAGAAGAAGCAGCTTATTTCTTGAACGATTTTGAAGGGTTATTTCCGGACGATAAACGCATTTTGTTTTACCCAGCATCTTATCGGGTACCTTATCAGCAAGAGCAAACAGACAACTCCAATGTGGTAGCCCGTGCAGAAGTACTTGAAAAACTCAGTGACAAACAAAATACTTGGGTGATCACCTATCCCGAAGCACTTTTTGAGAAAATCCCTACGAAGAAAAATTTGGTCAAGCACACCATGCGCCTGGAGGTCGCTAAAAGCTACAGTACCGATTTTCTCAATGAATTGCTTTTGGAATATCAGTTTGAGCGCGTCGATTTTGTATATGAACCCGGTCAGTTCTCTATCCGAGGCGGCATTTTAGATGTGTTTTCTTACGCCAACGAGCACCCTTTTCGGATAGAATTTTTTGGTGATGAGGTAGAGAGCATTCGCACTTTTGATGCTGCTAGCCAGCTATCGATTGCAAGTCATCAATTTTTTAATGTCATCCCAAATATACAATCTGGAGAAAGTTTAGAAATCCAAGAAACCTTGTTGGGCTTTATGGGTAATCAAGCTATCTGCTGGATGGCAGATGTACAAAGAACTTTCGATCTTTTGAAACGCGAATACGAGCGCGCTGTGGAGATACACAGTAAGCACGAAGGCCCTGTCTCATACGCGCTTCCTCAGGAAAAATTTGTTTCGCACCTTGATTTTGAGCAGCAGCTGAAGGCTCATCGTGTTATCGAATACGGGCCAGTTTTTCATTTCAAGGCCACGCATACAGAAACTTTTGATTGCATACCACAACCCAGTTTCAACAAAGATTTTCAGCGGCTCAATACCGATTTAAAGGCGCGAAAGTCAGAAGGATACCAGAACTTGATTTTTTCGAATCAGCCCAGACAAGTAGAACGACTTTACCAAATATTTAGTGACATCGGCGAAGAAGGTGAGTTCAGTGCACTGCCCTTGGCTTTGCATGAGGGATTTATCTTTCCATCGCTCAAATTGGTTTGCTATACCGATCACCAACTTTTTGAACGCTACCATCGGTTCAGACTCAAAGAAGGTTTTAAGCAGGCCAAGCAAGCACTGACGCTCAAAGAAATTTACCAACTCCAAAAAGGAGATTACGTCACGCATATCGACCACGGGGTGGGTCAGTTTTCTGGCTTGGAAACCATTGATGTCAATGGCAAACCTCAAGAAGCCATTCGCTTGGTATACAAAGATGGAGACGTACTTTATGTGGGCATTCACTCCTTGCACCGAATCTCCAAATTTACCGGCAAAGAAGGAAGTGCACCCACGCTCAATAAACTTGGCACGCAGGCTTGGTCTAATCTCAAGAATAAAACCAAGAAAAAAATCAAGGAGCTTGCGTTTGACCTCATCAAACTCTATGCCCAGCGCCGCAGCAAACCGGGTTTTTCTTTCGCACCAGATAGTTATTTGCAAAACGAACTCGAGGCATCTTTCATGTTCGAAGACACCCCCGATCAGTACAAAGCCACCCAAGATATCAAACGCGACATGGAAGCACCACGCCCTATGGATCGTTTGGTGTGTGGCGACGTCGGTTTTGGTAAAACAGAAGTGGCTATTCGAGCAGCTTTCAAAGCTGTTGCCGATTCCAAACAGGTAGCTGTTTTGGTCCCGACCACTATTTTGTCTTTGCAACATTTTCGCAGTTTTAAAAATAGACTTTCGAGTTTTCCGGTAACTGTAGACTACATCAACCGCTTTAAATCAGCCAAAGAAATCACCGAAACACTTAAAAAATTGGCTGCTGGCCAAATCGACATTTTGATTGGCACCCATGCATTGGTTGCCGAGCGCGTCAAGTTCAAAGATTTGGGCCTCATGATCATCGATGAAGAACAAAAGTTTGGTGTTGCGGTCAAGGACAAACTCAAGACCCTGCGCACTTCCGTCGATACCCTCACGCTCACCGCCACACCTATTCCGCGCACCTTGCAGTTTTCATTGATGGGAGCCCGAGACCTGAGTATTATCAATACGCCACCGCCCAACCGCCAGCCGGTTCTGACCGATATCATTTCCTTTAATGAAGAGCAAATCCGCGATGCCATTGCATATGAAGTAGGGCGCGGAGGCCAAGTGTTTTTTGTCAATAACCGACTTTCCAATATCAAAGAACTCTCTGGCATGATCCAGCGCTTGTGCCCAGGAGTGAGAGTAGGCATTGGTCATGGCCAAATGGACGGAAAGCAACTCGAAAAAATCATGCTGGATTTTATTGAAGGTGCTTACGATGTTTTGCTCGCCACCACCATTATTGAGTCGGGCATTGATATTTCGAACGCCAATACGATCATCATCAACGACGCGCATCAGTTCGGTCTTAGCGATTTGCACCAATTGCGCGGTAGGGTAGGCCGCAGCAATAAAAAAGGTTTTTGCTACCTCATTGCACCAAAATTCAGCATCATGACCTCCGAGGCGCGCAAGCGTTTAGAGGCGCTTGTTCAATTCTCAGATTTAGGATCGGGTTTCAATATTGCCATGAAAGACCTCGATATCCGCGGGGCGGGCAACATGCTTGGCGGAGAACAAAGCGGTTTTATAGCAGAAATAGGTTTTGAGATGTATCAGAAAATCCTCAACGAGGCCATGCAAGAACTCCGTGAAAGCGAGTACAAAGAACTTTTTGATGATCGGAATACAGATCAATTCAACGGATTTGTCCAGGATTGCGTTTTTGAAACGGATATGGAAGTTCGGATTCCAGACCAATACGTGAACCAAGTTGCTGAGCGTTTGAGTTTGTACCAAGCTATGGACAACTTAAAGAACAAAGAGGAACTCGCTGCTTTTAGCGCCCAACTTCAAGATCGTTTTGGCCCACTGCCCAAAGAAGTGAAGGAGCTCTTGTTCTCTTTTGAACTTCGTTGGCTCGCAGAATCTATGGGTCTCGAGCGCTTGGTGCTCAAGTCCGAAAAATTAGTAGGGCATTTTATTGCCAATCCGCAGTCGCCATTTTACGAAACAGATCAGTTTCAAGGAATTCTCAACCGCATTTTAGCTCAGCCTATTGGATACAGACTTGCTCAAAAAGATGACAAACTCAGGTTGGTGATTGAACCCATCCGGCATATCAAAGATGCTTTTCAAAAGTTACAAGCACTCCAAGACCCCTCCAACTGATTCCTTGACCTACATCAAGAGAAATTAACGGACATTATTACAACTTTGTGGTCTTCAATTTGTTTATTCAGTAATCTTAAAATTTAAAACATGAAAAATTTATTAGTTGGTTTAGTTGGCGCGTTCGCCTTGTTTTCATTTGTTGTATCTCAAGCAGGTGTTTGGTCTGTTGATGGTGCACATTCTCGATTGGGTTTTACCATCTTGCACAATGGCATCACTAATGTTCACGGTAACTTCGGAAAGTTCACCATGGAAGTCACTACACCAAATGCAGACTTCACAGGCGCTACAATCGTTTTGAACGCAGATGCAGCTTCTGTAAATACTGGTATCGAAGCTCGTGACAATCACTTGCGCACCGCAGATTGCTTTGATGTAGAAAAATACCCAGCAATTACCTTTAAGAGTACTTCAGTTACTGCTGCAAAAGCAAAAGGAACTTACGTGATTGAGGGAGAGCTCACTATGCACGGTACAACTAAAAAAGTAACTTTCAGTGGTGTTCACACAGGGAATGGTAAAAATTACAAAGGAACAGAAGTTGCTGGTTTGCAAATTACAGGTGCTGTAAAGCGCTCAGAATTTGGTATGGGCGAGGTAAGCCCAGGTTTGGCAGACGAAGTGAAGCTTCAAGCTGATTTAGAAATCGCTAAAAACTAAGCATATGAGAAGTTCTTTCTTGTTTGTTTTGTGTTTTGCTGCACTGACGAGCTATGCTCAATCATACAAACTAGCCGATGGCCACAAGATTGCTTTTACAAATCCTGACGTCAGCGGAACTTTTGATGAGTTGAGTGCCGCATCTATTGTTTTTGATGAAACAAAGTTGGCAAGTGCCAAACTCAGTTTCAAAATAGAAGTAGGTTCCATCAATACTGGAAATGGCCTCATGAACAAACACGCTCGCGGAGAAGAGTGGTTCAATGCGGATAAATATCCGTACATTGAATTCACTTCAACCAAGATCGAAAAAACCAATGAGGGCTTCAAAGCAACAGGAAAACTTCAGATGCATGGCGTCAGTAAAGAAGTCAGTATTCCCTTTTCTTTCTCGAAAAAAGGAAATAAAGGAACATTTATTGCTAAATTTAGCGTAGATAGATCTGATTTTCAGATTGGCAAAAAAAACGGTGGCGTTAGTGAAACCATCAAAATCACCGCTACTATTCCAGTCCTAAAAAAATAGTGTTATGATAAAAAAAGTAGTTTGGTCCCTTGCATCGGGTATTTTGGCGGGCGGTGTATGTTACGCTTACGGCGAAACCTATGAAAAACAGCTCATGGAAGATTATTCTAATGTTGTGCCTACAGCCGCCATTTTTATATCTTGTATCGTAGCTACATCAATTGCTACCATAGGGTATTGGTTGTTTAGCAAAATTATTCCAATGTTTGGCGAGTTTATTTTTGCTTTGCTTTTTGCGGCTTTTTCAACAGCAAGCCTTGTTGGTGTTTTGGGTTATACATTCACCGACGACTCGAGTGAAGTTCATCAATTTATTTTTTATGGTTATGCCATGCCAATGCACTTTTTTCCTTTCCTAGCTTGGTATGTATTTAAGCCACTATTTGACCAGAAATAGGTAGTTTTTTTGGCACAATACTTGAAAGGATGCTTCGGCATCCTTTTTTTTTGAAAAAATGGATAAAAAGCACAACGAAATCTTTTGAAATCCGTTATTAGGTAGATGTCATTACGCTTGGGTATATATTTGTTGTTTTTTGGGAGTTTATTTCTATTCAACTCTCATGCCCAGCTGGTGACCAATAATGCGCTCAATCCGCAGGGTTTAGTTCAAAATGTACTGCTCGGAAATGGCGTCACGGTTTCTAATGTCACGTACAATGGAAGCCCAATGGCAATAGCACAATTTACTGCCGCCAACACAACCCTCGGAATCAATAGCGGTATTGTGCTCACTACCGGAACAACTTTACCCAATGGCGACGGTCCGCATGGCCCTAACGATACCCCAGGAGCAGGTGTAGACAACAACATGGGTGGTTTCAATTTGCTTTCACAACTCATACAAGGCACCCAAACCTACAATGCAGCGATCTTAGAGTTTGACTTCATTCCATATGCTGACACCGTTCGCTTCAAATATGTTTTTGGCTCCGACGAATATCCAGAGTTTGCTCCGCCTAACAATACTACCTACAACGATGTCTTTGGGTTTTTTATCTCAGGACCTGGCATTGCAGGTTTTGAAAACATAGCCAAGTTGCCAAATGGGGCGGTTGTATCTATCAATAACGTAAATACCATTACCAATCCATTTTATTTTGTGAATAATGGCGATGGCAACACCGCACCTTATAACCAAAGTGCACAATATATCCAATACGATGGGTTCACCAAAGTTCTTGAGGCAGTTTCTAAAGTACAATGTGGCCAAACCTATCACCTTATCCTCGCTATTGCCGATGTAGGCGATGGTCAGTGGGATTCCGGTATTTTTTTGGAGGCAAATAGCCTTTCTACACTGACACCAATAGAAATTGACCACACTCTTTCTCAGCAGGTTTTTCCAAATCCTGATTGGATGGCCGAAGGTTGTGTGAGTACAAATGTTACCCTTGCGCGCCAGACCAATCTCAACCAAAGTTTGACCATTCCTGTTCAGCTCAGTGGCACTGCAACTAACGGCATAGACTACAACGGTGTACCTGCAAGCGTAACGTTTCAACCGGGTCAGACAACGGTTAGTTTTACGATTCAATCGCTCACAGATGCCTTACTTGAAGGATTAGAAACACTCACGCTTACCTTTCCCATCACGGATCCATGTGGAAACATCACACCACTCGTGCTCGATCTCTGGATCCAAGACAACCAGCCATTGCAAGTGGCCCTCAGCACGACTAGTATAAGTTGCCCAGGCGATCCAATTGTCATCAACTCACAAATTAGTGGTGGTGTTCAACCCTATACTTATCTTTGGAGTACAGGTGAAACTACAGGTAGCATTACACTCACACCTTCGACTACACAGGCTATTTGGCTAGAAGTTACAGACGCTTGTACGGGCCTGCCTGCCTATGACACCATTGTTGTGAGCGTACCTGTCTTCAGTCCATTGTCTGTTTTGACCAGCCCTGATCTTACAGAAATATGCCCTTTTATTCCAGCCACTATAGGTGTTCAGGCCAGCGGCGGATCGGGCCAATACACTTATCTATGGACTACCAACAACGTCGTAAGCGGTACCACTGATTCTCTTTTAGTGAACCCGGGCAGCACCAGTACGTATCATATTTTAGTGAGCGATAATTGCGGCAATACCATTCAAGACTCCATTTTATATACGATTTTAAGTCCTCCACTTGTCTTACAAATGAATGGCCCTTTTGAAATTTGTCCGGGCGATACCGTAGATTTACTAGTTACAGCTAGTGGCGGATACGGTACTTACTATTATAATTGGTCAACTACCGCAACCACACCACAAATCACTGTAGCGCCTCAAGTGACAACCTCTTATTTTGTGCAAGTCAGTGATGAGTGTCAAACTTTTAGCACGGCGGCAGTGGCTACGGTACAGGTGGTGAAGCCCTTGGCAAATTTTTATATCCTCACCCAAGCGCCAATGCAAGGCCTGCCAGTACAGTTTCAGAACGCCTCGCTAAATGCGTGGTCTTATACATGGTCTTTTGGCGACGGAAACGGTTCTTTTTTGGTCAACCCGACGCACGTTTATACGCAGCCAGGCCCTTATGAAATTACACTCATTGCCACCGATCAGAAAGGATGTATCGACAGTATCACCAAATGGATTGAGATAGCACCTGAGCGCTTTATTTATTTACCCAATTCATTTACACCCGATGGCGACGGCCTTAATGAGTATTTTTACGGCCGCTTTATTGGCCTGATGAGTGCGCGTTTCTACATTTTTAATCGTTGGGGTGAAGCCGTTTTCTTTTCTGATGAGCTCAATTTTATTTGGGATGGCAAATATGAGGGCATACCAGTACAAGACGGTACCTATTCTTGGTATTTGATATACGAAATAGAAAAAGGTATCTACGAAGATTTACACGGGCACGTGAATGTCATCCGCTAGACTATGTAACCTAATCGAGTGCAAACGAACTTATTCGTTCGAAATGATCTCAAATAGCTCGTTGAGGTTTGGTGAAATGATGATTTCAATGCGGCGATTTTTTGATTTATCGGCCGGGTCTACCGGATGAAACTCGCTGCGGCCAGCAGCCATCATTTGCGTAGGCGCCATATTCGAATTTGCCAACATCAGTTCAACAACTGCAGTGGCACGCAAAACAGAAAGTTCCCAGTTGTTTTTTGGCGAAACACTGCTATTGAGTTTGTCGCTGTCGGTGTGTCCTTCTACTACAATTTCTAAGTCGCGTTCAGTTTCGAGCACACGCGCAAGTTCCACTAATGCCGCTTTACCTTCTTCTTCAACTTTTGTCGAACCAGAATTGAAAAGGAGCTTGGCCTCTAAACTCACATAAATTTTGCCATTCTTCTGTACAACTGTTAGGCCTTGGTTTTCAAAGTTGCGAAGCGCATTGGCCACGCGCGCTTTGAGTAATTGGATTTTTGCATCTTTTTTACGGATGGCTTCCTCGAGTTCATTGACGCGTTTTTCGCGCTCTTCTAATAAAGCTTGCTTGCTTTTGAGTTCTTGTTCTAATTTTAAAAGCGCATCTTCTTTGCGCTGAAGTTCTTTTGTTTTTTGCTCGAGTTCGGTCTGGAGGGTGGCTGTTTCTTTGGCGCTGAGGTTTTTGAGTTTGTCAAAAGCACTTTCGAGTGCTTGGTATTGGGTTTCAAGCGTTTCGGTTTCGCGCTGTAAAAGTCGCATTTGGTTGCCTAAATTATTGGTGTCTCCGCGCAAGCGACTCACTTCTTTGGCTGCTAAATCATATTTAGTTTGAAGGTCTTTGGAGAGTACTTCGTAGTCGCTGCTGCTCTTTTTGTATTTCGCTAGTTCTTCACTACACGACTTTTCGCGTTCGAGTAGTTCGTTGTATTTTTTAGAAGGTACACAGGCCGTAAACAACAAAGAGGCGATGAAGGAAAGGAAAAAGAAATTTTTCATGATGCAGCTTTTTTTACAAAGTTGATTTTTTATCGGGTATTGAAACAGGCTCTTTTCTGTTTTTATAAACACCAAATGTTGCATAAAGTAACACATTAGGTCAATTTGATGCGCAGCGCGAGCGAATTCCTTACCTTTGCATCATGAGTATTGTCAGGAAAAATCAAAAGAAGTTACAAGAAGCAGTAGGCTTTCTACAAAAAAAAGACCTGCCTTCAATTACAGCAGCGCTCAATATTTTAAAAGATTACGGTCATCCAACTGTACTTTCGGATGTTTTCAGAAGTTTGGAGGGCCTTGAGCGCGCTGAACAACAACTTGTTTTAGGCTTTTTAGCTGATATTCAGGACACCGACGCCGTTGAAGCCTTTATCACCTACCTCCAAGAAGAAACCAATCCTGCCAACCGCAAGCTCCTTTTATCAGCTATTTGGAATTCAAAACTGCCTTTTGATGCGCATTTGCCATTTTTTGTCATGTTAGCCTCGCAAGGTGACTTTCTAGAGGCCCTAGATTGCCTGACAATCATCGAAAACATGTCTGGCCCCTTTGATGAGTCTCAACTACTAGAATCTCAGCTTTTGCTCAAAGAATACGTAGAAGAACGAGCTCCACAAACTGATCAAAAAGCGCAAATCATGAGTGAGATTGCTTGGTTTGTGAAAGAACAAAACGACGGCATAGATGCCGACTTACTAATTGACAACGACTAACAAGATGAACCAAGTATTGCTGCAATCAATGACCGGATTTGGTAAGGCCAACGGACATTTTCAGGATAAAAAGATCTCAGTTGAAGTGCGATCACTCAATTCTAAGGGCCTCGACCTGAACCTCAAAATTCCGTCGAGCTACCGCGACCTCGAGTCTCCTATTCGCAAACTTGTGACCGAAAACTTATTACGTGGCAAAATGGACCTCGGTATTTATATCGAGAGCCAACAACACCAAGTAGCAGGTCTCATCAATGAACAAGTAGCTACTGCCTATTTTGAAAAACTCAAGGCAATCAATACCTCTTGGGGAACGAACACACAGGATTACCTTGCTTTAGTTTTACGCATGCCAGAGGTACTTACAAGTCAGTTTGAAGAACTTTCAGCATCAGAAACTGCGTTTGTCCTTGATCTAGTGCAGCAAGCTTGTTCGCAACTTCAAAAGTTCCGCATGCAAGAAGGACAGAGCCTGGCCACAGATTTATTAGACAACCTCTCACACATCCAGTCAGAACTCGAGGCGATAGTACCATACGAGCAAGAGCGGGTGGCTCAGGTCAAAGAACGTATTCAAAAAGGTTTGGCGGCTATAGATGAAAGTCGAATTGACGCCAATCGCTTGGAACAAGAAATGATATATTATGTGGAGAAGCTAGATATTTCAGAAGAAAAGCAGCGTTTACAGCAACACCTCAATTATTTTTCAGAAACGCTCCATCAAGAAGCGTCCGGAAAAAAACTTGGGTTCATTGCCCAAGAAATGGGTCGTGAAATCAATACCTTGGGTAGCAAGTGCAATCATTCTGAAATCCAACGCAGGGTAGTGATCATGAAAGACCACCTCGAAAAAATAAAAGAACAGGTCCTCAACGCGCTCTAAAATGTCAAGCAACCGGAGTATAGTTATTTCAGCCCCATCAGGCGCAGGTAAATCTACCATTGTTGGTGCATTGTTGCGCAAATACCCACAATTGGAATTCTCCATCTCTGCCTGTTCCAGACCTCCACGAGGGCAAGAGCAAGACGGAGTTGATTATTATTTTTTAACACCTGATGCCTTCAAAGCGCAAATTGCACAAGGTGCATTTTTTGAATGGGAAGAGGTCTATGCGGGCATGTATTACGGCACACTTAATGCAGAATTAGCGCGCATTTGGTCTGCCAGTAAAGTTGTGGTTTTTGATGTAGATGTAATTGGTGGATTAAAAATCAAAGAGAAACTCCAAAACGCAGCGCTGGCCATCTTTATTCAGCCACCCAGTATTGCTGTGTTAGAAGAAAGACTGCGCAAACGCCAAACGGATTCAGAAGAAAAAATACAATTGCGGATTGCAAAGGCTGCCGAAGAAATGAGCCACGCTGCTGCTTTTGACCATGTTGTGGTCAACGATGACCTTTCAGAGGCAATTCTACAAATTGAACAACTCATTTTAGCATTTATTGAACCATGAGGATCTGCTTGTTTTTTGGCACTTTCAATCCTATACATGTAGGGCACTTGATCATTGCCAATCACATGGCCCAGCTTTCGCAAATTGATCAAGTTTGGTTGGTCGTGACACCACATAATCCGCACAAAGAGAAATCTACTTTATTAGCTGATCATTTGCGCTTAGACATGGTTCGAGATGCACTTTACAACACGCCAAACTTAAAGGTTAGCGACATCGAATTTCATTTACCCAAGCCTAACTATACCATCTCTACGCTGACCCATCTGCAAGAAAAATACCCACAACATGAGTTCAGCTTATTGTTAGGAGCCGATAACCTTCGCTCGTTTCATAAATGGTATAATTGGGAGCAAATCATCGCAAATCATCGGATTTATGTGTACCCACGCCTCAAAGAAGAGGGACTTGATGCTGCGCCTCATCCATTAATTGAGCAGCATGTAAATATTGAATTCATTCACGATGTACCGATTTTAGGAGTTAGTTCGAGTCATGTGCGTGCTCGTTTGGCAGCTGCAAAAGACTGCTCTTTTTTACTGACCGAACCCGTTGCAAAATTCATTGCAGATAGAGCTTTGTATCAAAAATAAGGGCACAAAAAAGGGGAGTTTCCTCCCCTGAATCAATTGTTTTTATTGCATTTAGAGCTTTACAAACTTTTGTTGTTGTGTACCAAATGTGTCAGTAAGTTCAATAAGGTAGCTGCCGCTAGCCAACTTACTTAAATCAAAAGTAACAGAACTGGCATTGGTTTGGAGTACTTCGATTGTTTTTCCTGAGAGGTCGCGTAGTGTGACGACTGAAGAACTGCCAGCAAATAATCCAGTTACTTCAATAGTGGCTGTAGCTGGGTTTGGTTGCAAGCTAAGCGGATTGATTACTTGATCAATTGTTCCACCCGAACCAACTACAATTTTGTAGCCGTCAAAAGAAACCGTCTGGGTAACGGGCGTTGGAGGCAAACCTGGGAATAGCACAACCAAAACAGTTGCCGTAACGTCTACAGTGACCGGAAAAACAGCCACGGAATCTGTGGTTCCATAGATATTTGCACATCCGTTGACCCCTCCGAGGTAGGTACAGTTAGAGACATTACAAGCGAAGTCAAAACCAGGAGGTAATCCTTGAAGTGCATCAACAGTAAACTGTTGGATGACAGATCCTACAAACTGACCACTTGGGTCGATTTCAGCGGTAACGGTTGAAGGTACTTTGAAGTTGATATCGGTAGAGTAGGCGACATTTGGAAGTGCCGGCGGAAGGTTTTGGGTGGTGTCTGGCCAAATACCGTAAGTGGAGTCTACAAAGTTGGCGCCTGGCGTACAGGACTGACCCCATGAAAGGGCGTAAGTCATTGCAAATAAAGCAGAAAGTAAGATTTTTTTCATGGTATGAGTTTAAAGATTCTAGGCTAAAAGTAATATAATTTTTATTTACAAGCTATCGTAAAATTACTTAAGACCCTTCAATTTTTTGCAATCCGCTGCTTTGGCTACCTTTGTGTCATGGTTATTTACAATGTAACGGTCAGTATTGACCAAGCAGTGGAGCAAGAATGGTTAGCCTATATGAAAGGCGCTCATATACAAGACGTGCTCAATACGGGTTGCTTTTTAGAATGTCGTCTTTCTCGTGTAAACGGCGAAGAAGATGGTGGTTGTACCTATTCAGTGATGTATCTGGCTAAAGATCAACAAACGCTAGATCAGTACCAAGCTGAGTTCGCTCCAGCACTACAACAAGATCATGCCTTGCATTTCCAAGGCAAGTTTGCCGCCTTTCGCACAACCCTTACGCTCCTTGAAGAATTCAAGCAATGATTGTAAAGCCTAAAAAACAGCTCGGTCAGCACTTTCTCAAGGATGCAGGCACTTGTCAGAAGATTGCCAATCAAGTCATCTGGACAGACCAAACCCGAAAAGTCCTGGAAATTGGCCCAGGAATGGGCGCTTTAAGTAAATACCTATGGGAAATCCCAGAAATAGACTTATGGCTGCTCGATGTCGATATTGAGTCCATTGATTATTTAAGAGCTACTTATCCGGCACAGGCAGAGCGCATCCTTTTTGGCGATTTTCTGCGCTTGAACCCGGCAGAACTATTCGGAGAAGATGCTTTTATTGTGGTCGGTAATTTTCCGTACAATATTTCCTCTCAGATTTTATTCAAATGCCTTGAGCACCGCAATCAAGTGCCGCAAATTATGGGCATGTTTCAAAAAGAAGTCGCGGTAAGAGTGGCGCAAAAGCCGGGCTCAAAAGAATACGGCATCATTAGTGTCCTCTTGCAGACTTTTTATGACATCCATTACTGTTTCACTGTAGACGAACATGTTTTTATCCCGCCGCCAAAAGTGAAGAGTGGGGTCATTCGCTGTGTGCGCAACGAGCGAGATGCATTGCCATGTGACGAAAAGTTATATTTCCAAGTTGTGAAAGTAGCCTTCAACCAAAGGCGTAAAACGCTGCGCAATTCTTTGCGGGTATTATTGAAAGATGCTCCTTTGCCAGCCAAATTTGAGCAGCAGCGTCCAGAGCGTCTGAGTGTTGAGGATTTTATTGAACTGACCTGTTTTATCGAGCAGTTAACTGCTAATATGGACTAAAACTATCTTGGCCATTTGCGCCAAGTTCTTTGCCTTGTCTGAACATCTTTTTACTGATGAGCTGTCCGTTTTCATTGTAGGCAAAGAAAGGGCCGTCTTTGAGTCCGTGTTTGTAGTGGATTTCATAGACGAGTCTGCCGTAGCGGTCGTATTGCTTGAACACTCCGTGTAGCCTGCCGTATTTGTACTGCGAAACAATTGTGGGCACCACCCCGCCAGGGTAATAGTTGACCCAAGTGCCATGTTTGAGCCCGTGGTAATATTTGCCAGCTTCTTTGATTTGATAATCTACCTGTGAATACGCTTCATAAGATCCATGAAAGTCACTAACCGTTTCTTTGAGACCCATAATGGCCATGCCGTCCGCTACATTTTTTTGGATAAAAACTTTGTAGTGTTGCTTCTCCTTGATACGGCCGTTATTGAAATAGCTGATCCATTCACCAACTTTGTGATCCGCTTTGTAAGTCCCCTTTAGTTTGAGCACGCCATCGGGCGCGTAAGATTCCCATGCGCCATCGAGAAGGCCTTCGTGAAAAGTAGTTTTGTCTTTGAGCCTCCCGGTTTCCCAGTAATTGAGCCATTCGCCTTCCTCTTTGCCTTTGACGTACTTGCCAGTCATTAAAAGTGTAGAATCTTCGTACCAAGTTTGCCAAGTACCTGTGCGCAAGTCATGGAGGTAAGCCCCGGTGCGATACAAAGCGCCATTTGGATAGTAGTAGGTCCAATTGCCAGTGCGCAAGTCGGATTTGAAATGCGCAACATAAGAGAGTTGTCCGTTGGAGAAGTAATAATGCCAGACGCTATCTTGTTTGCCTTTGTCAAAATAGCCTTCCATATCCAGTTTGCCCTCTTCTGTAAACCATTTCCATTGCTTGGTTTTCAAGCCCATTTCATAGGTTCCGTAGGTCAGGGTGTCGGTTTGGTTGGCCATGACTAAATATTCACCATCTAGGGAATCTGCTCGGTAGGCAACTCTCTTTTCAAGCATGCCGTCAAAGCGATAAAATTCCCACGTACCATCTTTCTTGCCTTTTTGAAAAGAACCGCCTACAGATAAAACACCATTTGCTGTGCGCTCTTCAAAAGGTCCGGTTTTTAGACCATCTTGAAAAGTGTACAATTCTTTGACAGTACCATCTACAAAATAGTTGATGATTTGGCCATTTCCATCTTTGATGGTTTGTTGGTGCGTGCTGTCTTCCTTCCAATACGCTTGAAGGTAAACGGTATCGTTTTGCACGAATTCAATAGATTTGGGATGACCGTCTGCATAGAAGTACTCCCAAATTCCGACGGGGCTGCCCAATTCAAATTGTCCGCGGACTTGTATTTTTCCATCTTCAGCATATTCTCGGTAGATGGAATCCGGGACATTGAATTTGAAATAGGATTCTTGTTTCAATTGTTTGTTTGGGTAGAAAAAGCTGCGCTTGCCATGAAGCCGATTGCGATAGTAATTTGCTTCTTCCTCTAAAATACCCTCATAGGAATAGAAGAGCCATTTGCCATGCTTCTCAGTGGTTTGAGGTGTGGCGACACTTGTAAAGTAAGCACCATAACCCTGGATATGTTTGTTTTGAGCATCCCAGAAAATGCGCACTTTAGGACTGAGGTTTTCTTTGAGCACTTTGACTTCCTGCCCCCAAGCTGTACCGATAAGACAAATAAATATGACGAGAACTTTGCTGCGCATATGGGGCTTAGAAAATGACGCGAAAAATGAAAAACAACCCAAAGGCAATAAAGACGCTGCCAATGAATTTGTTGAGTAAATTGAGCAATTTGTAAGTTACTAAATTCCTGATTTTTTTGGCGGTGACGATTTTGACAATATCAAAAGCGATGAAGGTTGTAAGGATGATGCCTAAAAACAAGAACAAGAAACCATTGCTGTCGTCGGGGCTTTCGCGTTTGGCTACCGAGGCGACACTTAGCCAGTAAAAGATGACAAGTGGGTTGGCAAAGTTGAGCAAGAAACCTTTAGCAATCATGAGGCCGAAATTCTTTTGCGGATTGGCGCTTTCCCCGAGGTGGTATTTCTCTGTAACTTCCTCTAATTCTTGATCGCCGTTGTGCATTTTTGATTTCTTGAACAAATTGACAAAGCCGAAAGCAATAAAAATGAGCCCTCCGAGTAGGTCAAAAAGCTCTTTGTTTTTGCCAGTTAGTAAAGAATTGATTTGCTCGACAAAGAGCACAGACAATAGAATGTAAACGATATCGCTGAGCATGACACCAAAATCTATTGCCAAGGCGCTTCTAATGCCTTTTGTTATGCTATTCTCGAGCAAAACAAAAAACACAGGGCCAGGAATTAAAGATAAAAGTAGGCCGATAGAAAACGCGTGGAAAACCATATCCATGTAACAAAAATAGCTTTTAATGTGCTAGAAATGCTTCAAGTGGACTAATGTTACGGACAGCGCGATGTTTATTTCGGGAAATGCACTAAATTTGTTGCTCAATTTAGAGAACATGAAAACATTGCGCGCCAATCAAAAACTTGAACAAATCATTGCCAACGTCGAAAAGAAGGGCCTAGAGGCTCCCAAATTGATTGATGACCTCAAAGAGCTCAGAGAAATGGCATTGCTTGAACAAGATCCATTGGTGGTGAAATCTTTGCGTCTTACTTATGAGTTTCTTCAAGAAAATGAATGTTTTGATGTAGAGGCGCAATACGAAGAAGATGAAGAAGGCAACGAATACCCAATTGAAATCGAAGACAAAGAAAACTTACTCTATTTCTTGAACCTTCTCAAAAACGCAGAGCACAAAATCAACCGCGAAGAAATCAAAGATTACCGTTCTGCGCTCAAATTAGAATTATACTAAGCAACCAAATCGAACTGAAGCTCGTCTAAAGGAAAAGAGCAAGTCATTGTTCATTTTGGTTTTAATTATCTTGCAGAAAAACCTGGAATAACCTTCCAGGTTTTTTTATGCACAAAACTGGCAATATTTTGCTTCTTCTAGATGCATAAAAGGAATGTCGGCATTGAGTAATTCCGTAACGAGCGTTTGAATCCCACTTTTAAACAGGTCTGGCACTTGCAGAAGTTCTGTTTGCTTGTCTATGCTGAGCGCAAAGTTGTCTTCGCGGTTGATCAGTGATTCGATGCGCGCTTCTGTAGGTAGATGGCCAAATCTTTCTTGGAAAAACATAGTATATAAACAAAGCTGCAGTGCATGTTTGGGCTTGCTGAGGTTGGTATATGGATCATCTTTGGTCGTGATCTTCACATGGCTTTCTAGGACTTTTCCCGATTTATAGTCAATCACGCGGTAATGGTTTTGACCTATGCAATCGATTCGGTCGATGTATCCAACAAAATGAACCGGTATGGTTTCTTGGTCAAGTTGGATTGTTTGGGAGAGCTCAAATTTGGCTTCTAGTTGAATGATATGCAACGGCTCTTGCAGCGACTTTACAAATTCAAGTTCTTTGAGCAACTTTTGTTTGGTGAGGTCAAGCGCCATTTCAAAGCTGAGCAGGTTTTTTCCGCGGGAAAAGAGTGTTTCGTTTTGATCAAAGTAGTTCAAGAAATACTTGCGCAATACGGCCGGATAAGTAGTGAGCATTTTTGCAATTGCCTGTTCAGTTAAAGGCCCTGGTGCTGGTTCAATGAGTGCGCCAAGCTTGTCGCGCTGTGCATAGGGCGTATAGAGTTCTTCTAGGCAATTGTGTATGAGTGAGCCAAAGGTGCTCGATGCCAAGTCTTCTTCTACTTCATCTTCTTCGCCAAACTCTACAACATAGCGATAGTAAAAATCGAGCGGGCAAGAGATGTATTTACGCAGTGCTGAAGCGGAGACATTTCCTGCTAAATAACTCAGGATCCGTGCTTGGATAGCTGGGGTCTTGTGAATCAGTGTCTGCGCACTTTTTTGTGCTTCAGCTGGAATTTGATAAAAGAATTCTTGCCAACTGACCTGCTGATTTTGCTGCAGCCATTCCATTTTGAGCTGTAAAAGGTAGCGGCTGCGCTCATGACTACCTAAGACCTCACTTGTGGAGGCGTAAGTAAATACTAGTTCGCGTGCGTGATGCAGTAACCTGTAAAAATGTTGGGCAAAGAGTCCTTGTTTATCGCGGTTATTGGGCATGCCAAAAGCGGCGCGAAGGTCCATTGGAATGATACTTTGGATGGGGTTGGTAGGCGGCAACTTGCCTTCGTTCATGCCAAGTACGTAAATGCGCTCGAAATCGAGCAAGCGGGTTTCGAGTAAACCGGTAAGTTGTAATCCGGCAGTTGGGCTACCGAGGTAAGCGAGGTTACTGCGCGTCCAGTGTTGGTAAAATAATTTTTTGAAGCTGCTCAGGGCCATTTTTGGAAAATCGGCATCGACAAAAACTTCAAACTGACGACAAGCGAGTTCAAAAGAAAGCAATGCAGTGCGTTCAAAGTCGTTGGCTTCTGGGATGTATTCCAGTAAGATGCGATTGAGTTGGCGCATTTGCTGCAGTGCTTTAGGCCAATCTGCATCCCAGGACGCCGCAAGAATCCGAATGACTTCAAGAAGTTGTGGGTCTAGTTGGAGCTGATCTACGTTTTGAAAAACGCGGTTATTCTTGACAGTTCTGTGCTCTGCTGCGGCCAATTGTGCTTGTTGTTTTTGATCAAAAGCAAGTGTGGTAAAGGCATGATGACAGAAGCGCTGAAAATCTTTGTAATACAACGATTTGGTCTTGAATTTGAGTTGATTTTCTTGGAGTTGAAAGCAGAGGTCTACCCAAGTTCGAACAGGAGTTTGATCCAGTGGTAAACCAAGCGTGATATTGGCTTGCCCTACAATCTTGGGAATATTGCGAATAGCGGCGTGTACTAAATCTTCGTCGGCCAAGAGCACCAATACCTCGCTCCAGTCTGCAACAGGATTTTCAAGCAATTCGGTGGCCAGTACCTTTACTTGGCCAATATGTTGGGCGCATTCAATGACTTTGACTTGATAGCTTTCTGTTTGCAGGGCATTGCGGAGGTTTTCTGGTTGTTTTTGACCTAAGTACTCCAAATTTTTGCGCTGAAATTGACCAGCTTCATGAAACTTATTGTTCAGGTAGAATTGGTCAGTATCAACGATGAATTCAGCTTGCTTTTTATCGATGAGGTATTTAATGATGCGCTGCTCTGCCGCAGATAACGCATTGAACCCGACAAAGAGATAGTGCATGTTGTCATCGAGATATTGCGTCGGGTTCTCGGCGAGTTGCCGGTAGGCTTGTGCCTTGCTGCAACCTTTAAGTGTTTTGAATCTTTGCTGTAGCCCTTCGTGGAGCTGTGGGATGAGTTCCCAAAACAGCATGAATTTCTTTTGAGATGCCGAGTAACTTTCTTCATCAATTTGCCAACTTTCCAAGGCTTTAATGGAAGCTAGATTTTTGTAAAGTTGTTGGTGAGCTACTAAATAACGGTCTACATCGTCAAAGTCAGAAAGGAGAATGGGGCCCCAACTAAGGTATTCTTCAAAAGGCAGCGCTTCTTCTTTGAGGGTATTCTGATAAATCTTGTAGAGTTCGAGCAGTGCTTTGGTTGGATGTAAAATCTGTTGTGTGCACAACGAGGCTACCCATTGATCAATTGTGAGTATATGCGGCGAAATCAAAGGTCCATTGTTGGCCTTGTACAGTGCGTTGAGTAAGTAACGTTTGGCGCGTTCAGACGGCAGCAAAACGCTTAGGTTTTTGGGGTCGTGTCCTTTTTGGAGGATGTCTATAGCGAGTTGATCTAGAAATTTCATGCGCCTTTGCAGTTAGCTTACTCGAACCAAACTTTTTCAAAAAAGGAAAACGGCCGATTGGAATGCATGAATTTATGACCACCATATGATTTGATGATGGCAAAGTAATTAGCCCCAAATTGAATTTGCACAAAGTTGAGACCTTCTGGATAGGTATCTGAAAGTCCTTGAAAGACAACTGAACCGTCGTCTAGTGTTTTTTTAGTCATGTTCGCACCGGCAGGCGGATTGATATAGATACTGGCTGTTTCTTCAGGGGAAATTGTGGAGTCTCGCAGTTGAATGTTGATCTCAAAGGTATTGCCTTGGCCGAGTTCGCGGTAAATGAGTTTCAGAGAACCATCTGGGAGGTTCAGCGCAAGCGGTTTTCCAGGGAATTTAGCAACCAAACCCGATTTTTGATCTACATATACTGATTCTGTTTGTTTTTTGATCAAGCGCTTGCTTGGTGGCGCTTGGGAGCTGATGGTCCAGCGAACAGAGCGCACTTTGTAGCCACGCATGCGCAGCAGTTGCAATAGGCCATCTTCACCTCCTAAATGACCTGCACCCACTGCGCAAAAGAAGGACTGCGGTGTTTGGAGTAATGTGAGCAGTTTGTCGAGCATTTGTTGGTTGCGCTTCACAATGACTTCGTTATAGAGGTTTTCTTGCACAGAAAGGTAAGATTTCATGAAGCGCTGCAAGGCATCGAGGTCTCCGCGCAAATAGAGTTCGAGTAGCTTTTCTTGCGTGAATGCATTGATTTGGTTGTCGAGAATACGGCGCTCGCTCAGTTTGAATTCATTAGATAAAGCATATTGCTCCTCAACTTTTTCGAGTGCAATGGTTTCTTTACCCAATTGGAGCCCCACGACTTGAAAATAGGCGTCTAAAAATTGTGGCATACCATCTTCTGTTCCGTAGAGGGTTTGAGAGGTCATGATGAGGCTTGTATATGATTTGCCCTTGTCATCGAAGCGGGTTTCGGGCAAGTTTTTACGGGTATCCATAGTCGAAAATAGACTGTAGATATCTGTTTCGAGTACAATTTTTTGTGCCTGTTCAAAGGCAATATACACACTGTCTGAAAGTTCAAAAAGCTCGCGATCGTTGGCATGTAGTGTGCCGAAAAAGTAAGATTTGACGCCAGACTTTGGATGCGTAACCTCCCAAAGGAGCTCTTTGTCGAGTTCAATTAGTTGAGACAGCCCTAAATTGGAGCTCAATAAAGCCAGAAAAAGGAATACCGTACGCATGTATTCAAAGTTAATCAAATAAAAACACGTTGAATGTGTTTTTCAGTATAGGCGTAGGCTAAATAAGCTAATGACGACACTTCGTTGGTCAAAAGAATAGGGGACTTTCTACCTAATGCGATTTTGCCATGCGTATTTCCAAGTTCTAAGGCAGCTGCTGCATTGATCGTAAGGGCATTAATAGCAGCCTCTGGTGTCATTTTCATTTTGATGCAGGCCAAAGAAAGCACATGCATGAGATCAAAACTTGGAGAAGATCCTGGATTGAAGTCGCTGGCAAGCGCTACAATTGCATCGGCTGCCATGAGTTCTGTGGCAGCGCCGTAAGGAATCGATAAGAAATGAGAACAGCCCGGTAAAAGGGTTGCTACACAATTGCTTTTTGCCAAGGCATGGAGGTCGTTTTGGTCAAGTTCTTCGAGGTGGTCTACAGATACTGCACCTTTTGCAATAGCGGCAGGGACGCCACCTAGCACAGAAAACTGATTGACATGCACTTTTGGTTTGAGGCCGTATTGTGCACCAGCGTCGAGTATTTGTTCCATTTCGGAAGTACTGAAATAATTGCGCTCACAAAACACATCGATGTAGTCTGCGAGTTGCTCTGCTGCTATGACAGGTAAGATGTCGTTGATCAAAAGCGAGATATAGGCCTCTCGCTGGTTTTTGTATTCTTGCGGAATGGCGTGTGCACCGAGAAAGGTAGCTTTGATAGCTATGGGTGCAGTTTGCTTGAGTTTTTTGATGACGCGCAGCATCTTGAGTTCACCCTCCACACTTAAGCCGTAGCCCGACTTGATCTCAATTGCACCTGTCCCAGCTGCCTGTATTTTTTGCAGACGTTTGAAGGCTGAATCGTAAAGCGCATCTTCAGTAAGCGCGTTGAGCTTTTTGGCTGAATTAAGGATGCCGCCGCCTTTGTTAGCTATTTCTTCGTAGCTCAGGCCGTTGATGCGGTCGACAAATTCTTCCTCGCGGCTGGCCGCAAAAACAGTATGTGTATGTGAATCAATGAATGCGGGCAGCACATAGCAATTGCTGGCATCAATGACCTCTACCTCGCGCCAGTCGGTGATACCAGGCCATTCGTCCATGGGGCCATAGGCAATGACTTCGTTGTCTTCCAAGGCCAAGTAGGCATTTTCGATGATGGGCAGGTGGTTCATTTGCGTTCCACGCAGTACCATTGGAAGGTCTTCGCCAGCTTGAACAAGCCCTTTGATATTTTTGATAAATTGTTTGCGCATACGTATTTTCACTGTAAAGATAAGGGCAATTTCGGCTTAATTTCGTTCTGATGACACAAAGAAATTCAGACATGAAGCACGACGTGCTCGGCAAATGGGGTGAAGCCTATGCCTTGACCTATCTGTTGGGTCTGGGTTACGTCCAAAAAGCCCGCAACTACAAATTTAACCGCATGGAAATTGACCTGATCATGACCGATGGGCAAACGTTGGTGGTGGTGGAAGTCAAAACGCGGCATAGTGCCGAACTAGGCGAACCTTGGCGCGCCGTTAATTTGGCCAAGCAAAAACAGTTGATCAGGGTAGCAAATTATTTTGCAAAGTCAATTGAATGGCCTTTTGAGGTGCGTTTTGATGTCTTGTCTATTGTGCACAACAGTAACCATACCGATCTGACTCACATCATAGATGCGTTCAGTCCTCAGCCTTGATTAGATATGTAGGGCGCGGTCTGCAGTAGCGGCAAGCGCAGCTTCTTTGATCGCTTCAGAGTAAGTAGGGTGACCATGACAAATGCGCGCGATGTCTTCGGCAGATGCACGGTATTCCATGGCTGTTACGGCTTCCATAATGAGGTCAGCAGCACGTGGTGCGATCATGTGTACACCTAAAATTTCATCGGTCTCAGCGTCGGCCAAAATCTTGATAAAACCACTGGTATCCATGCTTGCTCGTGCTCTGCCCAATGCTTTGATAGGGAAAGAACCTGCTTTGTAGGCGCGTCCGGCAGCTTTGAGCTCTTCTTCGGTTTGCCCTACTGCAGCAATTTCTGGCCATGTATACACAACGCCAGGAATCAGGTTGTAATTGATGTGTGGTTTTTGTCCGGCGATTTGTTCGGCAACAAAAACACCTTCTTCTTCGGCTTTGTGGGCGAGCATGGCACCGCGTACAACATCGCCAATGGCGTAAATATGTCCTACTGCTGTTTGTAAGTGGTCATTGACCTCTACTTGGCCGCGTTGATTGACTTGTAAGCCCGCTTTTTCTAGGCCTAGCCCTTCAGTGTACGCTTTGCGGCCTACAGCCACCAAACAGTAGTCGGCTTCGAGCGTAACTTGCTCTCCTTTTTTGTTTTCAGCAGTGAGAACAACTTGTTTGCCGTTGTTGACCACGCCAATTACTTTGTGCTCCATATGGAACTTGAAACCTTCTTTTTTGAGAATTTTTGTGAATTCTTTGCCAATACCGGCATCCATGGTTGGTAAAATACTCGGGGCAAATTCAATCACTTCTACTATGGCACCCAAGCGCGCATAAACAGAACCTAACTCAAGGCCGATGACGCCACCACCAATGACGAGCATCTTTTTTGGAATTTCTTGGAGTTTGAGTGCTTCTGTTGAAGTAATGATTCGTTTTTTATCTGGTTCCATTCCTGGAAAGTAGTTGGGCTTACTTCCTGTAGCGATGATGATGTTCTTTCCGCTGATTTGGATCGTTTGCTCCGCTTTGATTTCGATAGTGTGTGCATCAATAAAGCTGCCTACACCCTGATAAACGGTAATTTTGTTTTTATCCATGAGGTACTTGACCCCAGCGCAAGTTTGGGACACCACTTCATTTTTGCGGGCAATCATTTGAGCGAGGTTAGCCTTCAGGCCTTTTACTTCAATGCCGTGAGCCGAAAAATTGTGTTGGGCATTGTAAAAATGTTCGGAAGAATCGAGCAGAGCTTTGGATGGGATACAGCCCACATTTAGGCAAGTTCCACCTAAAGTACTGTATTTTTCTATCAAAGCTGTTTTCAAGCCGAGTTGCGCACAACGCAAGGCAGAAACGTATCCGCCGGGTCCTGAACCAATTACTACCACATCAAAAGTTTCCATCCGTCTAATTTTTTTACAAATTTACTGTTTGTACACGAACAACCAAAGTCTTAATTTTGCGTTGTAACACTGTGCACAAGTTAAAAACACTCTTCTTAGGTCTTTCGCTGCTCCTCTCGGGGTGGTCTGTGGCTTCGCACATCATTGGGGGTGACATCTATTATAACCACCTTGGCGGCAATCAATACCGTTTTTTTATTACCCTTTACCGCGATTGCGCTTCTACGGGTGCGCAATTCGACGACCCGCTTTACCTTTCGATTTTTACGCAGGGCAATATCCACTACCAAACTGTACAGGTGCCTTTCCCTGGCTCAGTCATTTTGCCAATTGATTTCAATAATCCATGTGCAACACAACCATCCGGTGTTTGTGTTGAACGCGCAATTTATCAAGTGGTCTTGACACTTCCTCCAATCCCAGGTGGCTACACAGTTTCTTATCAGCGCTGCTGCCGAGGCCCCAACATCACTAATTTGCAGTTCCCAGACGACACCGGTCTTACGCTTGTGGCGCAAGTCCCTGGTTCGAACACCAATGCAAGCAATAACAGTAGCCCGCGTTTTACAAACTATCCACCTATACTCCTCTGCAATAACGATCAACTTCTTTTTGACCATTCGGCCACTGACCCCGATGGCGATCAGCTCGTTTATTCCTTGGTAACGCCCAATGCAGGCGCGAACTCAGGCAATCCGCAGCCACTACAGATGCCTCCACCCCCTTATTTCCCGGTTACATGGCAATCAAACTTTAATGCTGCAGCGCCTCTTGGGCCGGGTTCTTCAACGATTATCCACCCAACTACAGGTCTATTAACCGTGAGTCCGAACTTGATTGGATTGTTTGTAGTTGGTGTTCGGGTACAAGAATTTCGCAACGGACAGTTGATCGGAGAGACCGTACGCGACTTCTTGTTCCGCGTATTTGATTGCAATATCCAATTGGCTGCTATTTTACCAACCCAAGCACAATTGCCAAACTTCAGCGGCTATTGTGATGGTTTAACCGTACAGTTTGACAACATGTCTTATGGGGGCACCAATTACAGCTGGGATTTCGGTGTGGCGGGTACCAATACAGATGTGAGTCCTTTGTTTGAACCCACTTACACTTATCCTAGTTCGGGTATTTATACCGCTCAACTTATTGTCAATCCAGGCCAGAATTGCACCGACACCGCTTATATTGAAATCATTGTCAATGAAGCACTAGACCTCGAATGGCAAACCCAAGATTCCCTCTGCCTAAGCAATAATTCGCACGATTTTCTAGCTCAAGTTTCGGATCCTTCAGCTACACTTTCTTGGAGCTTCCCGCCAAGCGCATCTATCGCCAACGCAAATGGCACCTTTGTACCAAACGTCGTATTTGCAACACCTGGTTTTCATCCAGTACTCCTCGAGGCCAACTCAACATATTGCCAGCAAACTTTTCTCGACTCGGTATACATATTCGGCGAAGCCACCGCTGCTATTGTGGTTCCACCTCAAGTGGAGTGCTTGGGTTATACCATCACCTTTGGCAACGCTTCACAAAACGCTATTTTGTATAACTGGGATTTTGGGAACGGACTAATCAGTTCGCAACAACTTCCTACCGTAACCTTTCCCGGACCGGGTGTCTATCCAGTTACGCTTATTGCTGGGTCATCTTCAATTTGTTTAGATAGCACAACAGTCAATGTAACGATTGAGCAACCGATTGTCTTGAACCTCACTCATTCTGACTCTCTTTGTATTGACGAACTCTTCAATTTTGATGCGCAAGTCAGTGGCCCAGCAGCAACGAGCTATTCTTGGGATTTTGGGCCGCATGCTGCCCCAGCCACCAGCAGTCAACTCACGGGTAATTCAGTTTTGTTTGACCAAAATGGCAACCAACAAGTACTCTTAATAGGTCAAAATGCACTTTGTGTAGACACCGCTGTGGCATTGGTGCGTGTTTTTGGACATCCGAGTATCAATTTTATGTTCTTAAATGCGCTGCAGTGCGCACCTTCTCAGGCACAATTTGTGAACCTAAGTCAGAGCGAAGTACCGACTATCTACCTTTGGGATTTGGGCGACGGCACGCAAGTGCAAGGGACCAATGTGCTGCACACCTACAGCCAACCTGGTAATTATACAGTGACGCTTACACTCATCGAGCAATTCGGTTGTCGAGACACCCTCTTTATGGCGCAGCAAGATCTCGTCACGGTTCATCCATCACCGCAGGCAGGGTTCTCTATTAGCCCAGATCGCGTCGATGTTTGTCAGAACGAGGCGGTATTTACCGACCTTTCCATAGATGCAGCTACCTACCAGTATTTTGTCGAGGACCGCAGTGTGCAGTATACAACGCCTAACTTTGTACATGCTTATCAATCGGGCGGCACAGACTATCCGATGCAAGTGGTGGCCAATAGTTTTGGTTGTACTGATACCGCATATTCAAGTATAGAAGTGGAGCCATTTAGTATTTATGCGCCAAATACATTTATTCCAGACGGAAACGGACGCAATGAAGTTTTTAAAGTTGTGACTGACTTCGGGGTTACGGATTGGTCTTTGGAAATATTCAACCGCTGGGGAGAGCGTGTTTTTGTGAGTCAAAATGCTGCAGAGGGTTGGGATGGCACCTTTAATGGATTGCCGTGTCAAGATGGTTTGTACAATTACGTTCTGAAATTCAGGCCGTGTCATGAACCGTATATCCGCAGACAGCGCGAGGGAGCAGTGCAGTTATTGCGTTAATGCTATTCTGCTCGTCTTAGTACAAAATTTTGCCCTAAGTATACTTTTCTGACTTGTTCGTCTGCCGCGAGCTCTTCAGCACTACCAGACTTCAGGATTTTACCTTCAAACAATAGGTAGGCGCGATCTGTGATAGAGAGGGTTTCTTGAACGTTGTGGTCGGTGATTAGAATCCCAATGTTACGTTTTTTGAGTTCAGCAACAATGGCTTGAATATCTTCTACGGCAATAGGGTCTACACCTGCAAAGGGTTCATCTAGCAAAACAAATTTTGGATCGGTAGCCAATGCACGTGCAATTTCGGTGCGTCGTTTTTCACCACCAGAAAGTCGGTCTCCGAGGTTTTTGCGCACATGTGTAAGGCTAAATTCAGAGAGGAGGCGTTCGAGCTTGGCTTCACGGTCGGCTTTGTTGAGAGGTCCCATTTCTAATATGGCCATGATGTTGTCTTCAACGCTCAGCTTCCTGAAAACCGAGACTTCTTGTGGTAAATAACCAAGACCCAATTGTGCTCTTTTGTACATGGGCAATTTAGTAATTTCCGTATCGTCCAAAAAGACTTGTCCAGTATCGGGTTTGACCAAGCCCACCATCATGTAAAACGAAGTTGTTTTGCCTGCGCCGTTGGGTCCTAGTAAGCCTACAATTTCACCTTGATTAACCTCCACGCTCACGCCATCTACGACCGCACGGCCACGGTAAGCTTTACAGATATCTAGTGTTCGAAGTTTCATGCTATTTAGTCTGTTTGTTCTTTACGCGCAACCCTTTTGGCAACTAAAATACTCACCTCAAAAAGCAAATAAATCGGAATTGTTACGATGACCTGAGAAATGACATCAGGAGGCGTAATGACCGCCGCTAAGATAAGGATGACGACAATAGCATGTTTGCGGTACTTGATAAGGAAGTCGGGGGTGAAAAGCCCAATTTTGACTAATAAGAAAGTGACAATCGGAAATAAAAAGAACAATCCTGTGTAAAAAACGGTAGAGAGAATGGTGCTCATGTAAGAAGCAATCGTCACATCGGTTTTGATTTCAGGTGTAATCTGAAACGCCCCGAAAAATTGAACACTTAAGGGTGCTACCACATAATAACCGAATAGAATTCCTAAGAAGAATAACAAACTGACATAAAAGACAATGCCTTTTGCCATGTTTTTTTCATTGCCTTTGAGTCCTGGCTTGATAAAAGCCCAGAGTTGATAGAAAATATAAGGAAAGGCCAATACAACACCCCCCATAATACTCATCATGAGTGCATAAGAAAACTGGCCTGCAAGCGTAGTACTTTGGAAATCGACATTGATTTGATCCACGCAAACACCAAGATATTTGCAGAGAAGTTCAAAAGTAATGAAGTGAGGGTCTACCATATTGAGGAAGACATTTTCCATGATTTCTCGTTGGTAGATCCAAATCACGATCGAAAAGATGATCACGGCAACCGCGGCCCGGAGCAAGCGCCAGCGGAGTTCTTCTAGATGATCTAAAAATGACATTGGTTGGTCCTCAGACATGCAGTAAAATTAAGGATTTATTCCGGAAAAGAGCAATGAAAGAAGAACGTAAATTGATTACGATGTAAGTAGAGAACTTTGTATCATCAAAACGAAACGCCATGAACAAAAAATTTGCAATTCAACACATTTGGTTCAACAACCAAGATGCAGAAGTCACGCTAGCAGGTCTCGTGCAAGACGATATTTTAGTCTATGAATCTAAGTTAGTCATTAAGATGGCACAGCTAAATGGCGTTGTGTCAAAGCTACAAAAAATAGCGGGCATTGAAGTGAGTGATTACATGTGCAGATTCGAGCTCGGGTTTATTACCGAATACGAAATAAAGTTCCCGACTAGCGTTCAGCACTTCCTGGACCTACAAGAAATTCTAGGTGCAGATCAGCATTTGGTTAGAAGAATTGTGGCCTAAAAGGCTTAAGGCTGAATGAAAACGGTTTCTTCGTTGACTTTTTCGGCCTCGATTTTGATGATGCCTTGCCCAGTTTTATTGCCTTTTTGTGCTTTGATATCGAGTACAGCTACACCGGCCTGACCCAATTGGTACAATTCGTTGTAATTGAATGTTGCAAGGCCATTCGCGTTTGTGTAAGCAGTGTCGTAGACAGCAACTTGCTGTGGTGTTTGTTGTGTGTTGGTACCGTACAATACAACCATGGCGTTTGGAACACTTGCGTTGGTCTCGTCTTTGACATAAATATGTGCAACGGTATCCATTTTTTTACGACAAGCGCTCAAAGATACAAGTGTAGTAGCTGCAACAGCAAATAGAAGAATCTTTTTCATGGTGGTTAGTTGGGTAAGTAGATGGTCTCGACAGCGGTGGTGTGCACCTTAGCTCTGGTATAGCCGTAGGCTATTTTATTGTTGTATTTGACGATGATGTCAAAATAACCAGTTTTGTTGCTCTCTCCTGCTACAGAGAAATATGGGTCCATGTCAAAGGATGTAAACCCTGAAGAATTGGTAAATGTGGTGTCTACGTATGCTAAAGTAGCGGGCGTAGATTGTTGGTCACCAATGATAATGACCTTGGCACCATCGATAAGCTGATTAGATGAAGAGCGAACAAAGACCTTAATAATTGCTGGGTCTGTGGGCTCACAACCGCCTAAAATGAAGAGCAGTGAAAGCGCAAAAAAGCTGGTTAGTATAGTTTTCATAGGTTTTGAATGTTTCAAATTTACATTTTAATTTTTGAATTTTAAAACTTCGAAAGGGGTGTTTATTGTATTTGAAGCAGTACTTGATTGCGTTCTTGTTCGGTAATTTCTGCAAGTGCCTCGCCGGTCAGTCCAAAATAGAAGCCTTTTACTTTGATTTGCATCACGCCAATTTGACCTGGCTTGTAAAAAGAACTGAGGTCAAAATAAGCTTTACCTGCATCATTAGAAAAGGCGCTATCTTGCACTGCAATAGGGTTATGCGCGGTGTCGGTAGGTTCGGCTACGAGCCAAACTTTAGCGTCTGATAAGATCGTTCCGTTAGCAGATACTACTGTTACCTCTAAAGTCGTGGGGGGTGTTTCCTTGCAAGACACCAAAAAAAACACCAACCCTAACACCGATAGAAATGCGGTGGCAGCGATAGTGTTCAGCTTTTTTTTCTTGTACATTTGCATGAAGACCAAGATTTTTCGTTGTTAAACAACAAGAAGGGTCAAAAGGTTACAACAGAACCGCTTAAAAAATGAATATTGAAGTTTTATCTCTCGAATTAAATCAAGTTCAGCTCCAAGACGAACAAGCGCTTGAACAATTCCGGATCCGTTTTTTGGGTTCAAAGAACGTGCTCAAAGAATTGTACGCCGCAATTAAAGATATTCCCAACGACCAAAAGCGAGCTTATGGTCAGCAAGTCAATGCGCTCAAAGAACGCGCCGAACAAATCTACCACGAAGCAAAAGCAGCCCTGACCCAAACGCAAGCAATGGGCACCGCAGAAGACCTCAGCAGGCCCGCAGGTGCCGTCAAAGTTGGCGCACATCATCCGCTTTCGCTGATCCGTCGCGAAATCATCGAAATTTTCAATCGCGTTGGTTTTGTCGTTTCTGAAGGACCAGAAATCGAAGACGACTGGCACAATTTCAGTGCGCTCAACTTTCCTCCCGAGCACCCCGCCCGCGACATGCAAGATACCTTCTTTATCTCCAAGGGAGCGAACGAGCTAGCGCTTCGGACCCACACGAGTAGCGTTCAGGTGCGCGTCATGGAAGACCAAGCGCCTCCAATTAGAACCATTTCACCGGGTCGCGTATATCGCAATGAAGCTATTTCGGCCCGCGCTCATTGTTTTTTCCATCAAGTTGAAGGTTTGTACATAGACAAGGGCGTCTCTTTTGCCGACCTCAAACAAACATTACTCTATTTTGCGCAGGCACTTTTTGGCCCCCAAACCCAAATTCGCATGCGCCCGTCTTACTTTCCATTTACAGAACCTAGCGCCGAGGTAGATGTATCGTGCTCTTTATGTAATGCCAAAGGTTGTAATGTGTGTAAGCATACGGGTTGGTTAGAAATTATGGGTTGCGGCATGGTAGATCCAAATGTGCTCGAAGCTTGTGATATTGATCCATCGGTATATTCTGGTTTTGCTTTTGGTATGGGTGTTGAGCGTATTGCCCAGCTCAAATACCGCGTCACCGACCTGCGTTTGTATTCAGAAAATGACGTCCGATTCTTGCGTCAGTTTAAACCTGGCATGTCATGAGTTGGTTGGCCTTTCAAAATGAAGCACATTTGCAAGAAATCCTTGCAGCTTCTCAAACTACACCTCAATTGATTTTCAAGCATAGCACGCGTTGTTCTATTTCTTCAATGGTGCTCAATCGCTTTGAAACCAGTGAATTATTTCGCTCAGAGACTGTTTCTTGTTGGTTTCTCGACCTCATTGCCTACAGAGAAATATCCAACATGGTTGCAGCTGAGACCGAAGTTTGGCATGAGTCACCCCAGTGCATCGTTATTGACAAAAGCAAAGTTATTTATGCAGAAAGCCATGGCGCAATCGATGCCAAAGTCATTCAACAATTGATCCTCGACAAATGAAAAAAATAATCATCTGGGTATTGGTTTTAGGTCTTTTAATAGGCTTCTTAGCACCACTATTTAATTCTACTTCAAGTGATAACGCTAACCAGGCGGCCACTTTTGGCTTCAAAGAAAATTTAGCCACCACCTACGGAAAAACCATTGCCATTCCACTTAAAGTCACTGAAAACTGCACGGCACTTCAGCTCAAAATTGCTGATTCTGTCGTATTGCAGGTGCCCAAACCAAAGCAGAAAGAAGTTTATTTTTTGGACACCAAAGATTTTAAACCAGGTGCTTATTTGCTCGACTTACAAGTGCAGGACGCCGATGGCAATTTGTATACAGAGCAGCGCAACCTGCGCATTTTATCAGATATCAAGCCCGAAAGATGGTCTTTGAAATTGGGCGCTTCCTTCACCCACGACATTCGCAATTATACGCAAGGTCTGACTTTTTGGAATGGAGAGCTCTTTGAATCTACCGGCGACCCCAATCAAGATGGCAGCTCAATGGTTTCAAAAATAAATATGGCTACTGGACAAGCGGTAGTAAAAGGCAAAACGACTTTTAAGCAGCAACTTGATGCAAGTAAATTTGGAGAAGGAATAAGTGTTTTGGGCAATGAGATTTTTCAACTCACCTGGAAAAATCAGCAATGTTTTGTTTACGATCTGCAAACCTTTCAACTTAAAAGAGAATTGGCTTACAACGGAGAAGGTTGGGGGCTCTGTACAGATGGCAAGCAACTCATTATGTCCGACGGCACTGAAAGACTCACTTTTCGCGATCCAAAAACCTTTGCTACCCTTCGAACATTAGAAGTTTACTCTGATCAAGGACCGCTCCCACAACTCAACGAACTTGAGTTCATTGATGGGCTCATTTACGCAAATATCTACACGACAAATTTTGTTGCTGTTATTGAACCAACTTTAGGCAGGGTCATAGCGCTCATCGATGCCAATAACTTGGTAGCTGCAGGCAAAGGAAATGGAGAGGTATTGAATGGCATTGCATATAATTCGAAGACTGGCAAAACCTACATGACGGGCAAATATTGGCCAAAAATGTATGAAGTGAGTATCATTAAATAGCATTTTATGGAAAATCTGCGCAAAGATTGGTCTGAGATCAAGAGCAATGACAGCTGGTCAATTTTTAAAATCATGGCCGAATTCGTTGAGGGTTATGACAAAATGGCCAAGGCGGGCCCATGTATTTCTATATTTGGCTCGGCTCGCACCAAAACTGATCAGCACTACTATGTCCAAACTGTTGAACTTGCCGAAAAAATCGCTAGAGCTGGTTACGGTGTCATTACTGGCGGAGGTCCGGGGATCATGGAAGCGGGGAATAAAGGCGCAAAGCAAGGTGGGGGAACCTCTGTCGGGCTCAATATCGATTTGCCTTTTGAGCAGTTTCACAATCAATACATAGACCGCGATCATTATCTAGAGTTTGATTATTTTTTTGTCCGCAAGGTCATTTTTGTCAAGTATGCGCAAGCTTTCGTTATTATGCCTGGTGGCTTTGGTACACTAGATGAACTTTTTGAGGCGATTACGCTTATTCAAACACGTAAAATTGCCAAAAGACCAATAGTTCTATTTGGAAGTGCTTTTTGGCAGGGCTTGTTTGATTGGGTCAAAAACGTACAACTTTCCGAAGGGCTTATTTCAGAATCTGATTTAGATCTATTTAAAGTGACCGACTCTACCGATGAAGCACTACAGTTTATCGAGGACTTCTTTCGTTCGCATGCGCTTTCTCCAAATTTCTAAGCATCTTTGTAACACATATACTGAATCTTTATGTTGGAAAAAATCAAAAGTACGCTTAGGTTGGTCCTTCCATTTGTCAAGACCAAACTTTTCTGGAAACATTTTGGCTTGGTCATTTTGTTTTACTTGGTGATGGTTTTTGCCACCATCCTTTACCTTGATTTTGCCACGAACCACGGTGAAAAAATCGCGGTGCCTAACTTGGTAGGAATATCTGGTGAAAAGGCCAAAAACCGCATTGAAGAGCTCGACCTCACTTATCAAATTTTGGATAGCATCTACGACCCATCCTTACCTGAAGGTACCGTTGTAGAGCAGCTTGTCGAACCTACTTCACTTTCTCAAGTCTATGTAAAATCAGGGCGCATTATTGGCCTTAGGTTGTCAAAAAAGAGCCAACTCGTTGAAATGCCTAGTTTGTTGCACAAGCAAATTCAATTTGCACAGAGTATCCTCGAGCAAAGAGGTTTGCGTTTTTCTATTCAATACCAGCCTACTGCAGAGGCCAACGGTTCGGTCCTCGATCAGCGTTACAAAGGTCGTCGCATCAAAGAAGGAGAGCGCTTACCAATTGGCGCTGTGGTCACGCTCATTGTAGGGCAAAACGACGAAGGAGAACCTATTGCTTTGCCTAATTTATTGGGCCTTACCATGTCAGAGGCCAAATATATTTTTGACACGTTAGGAGTGAGCAGTTATTCCTTCATTTGTCCGGATTGTTTGACGGCTCAAGATTCTGCAGCTGCCCGAATTTTTTCGCAGTCTCCAGAATATATTGAAGCTACGACCGTTTTTAAATCCACTCAATTTATCCTCTCGATGCAAAAAGGAGGGGACGGACAAAATCCTTAAGCTATGACGCGCTTTGTTTTTACTTTGTTTTCTTGTTTGACCCTCACAGCGCTATGGTCACAGGGAATTGAAATTGGCCCAATAAGTCGAAATGTTGAGCTTGCCAATACGGGAGGGCAATTGAAAAGTACACTGAATGCCATTGACAGCACGTTTTATTATACCTCAGATACCCTCGACTTGCCATTTTTTGATGAGTTCTCTACGGATAAATTTCAACAGTACAATGCGCAGTACAATGATCCAGGAGTGAGTTCTACCGTTTTTTATCAATTGCTCGATCCAAATACACTTGTGCCATTTGCTGCGGATCAAAGCTTCACTGACCAAGCAACTTTTCGCCGCACATTTGACCAAACTACAAGTACCTTTACCGATTCAATATTTGCTCCTACCGCCGTTAAGGTTGCCGATTTTTCAACTTTTCCGCTGAGTTATCAGACGCTGAACCTGTATCCGACTTACTATATCTATGATACTATTGGCGTGATAGACACACCTGATACCGTTTGGGTACAAAACCCAAGTTTTGTCCAAGATTCTGCCCGTATTTTCTTTGCGACGCTAAATGATCCTAACGCATTGTGGCTCGACGCACATGCTTATCGCAATAAGCGATTTGGGGTGAAGCCACGCTCGCTTGGGGTTGTTACTTTTGATGGTTTGGATGCCAGCGGTTTTCCATATGCGATCGGTACCGCGATCACCAACACTGCAGATTATTTGCATTCCAAACCGCTCGACCTCAGTCCTTACACTGCCGCCGATTCACTTTATTTTTCATTTTTAGTACAGTCAGAGGGTTGGGGAGACGTACCTGAAGCGACTGATTCACTTCGCCTTGAGTTTTATGCCAAAGACCTCGATCAATGGTTTCATGTTTGGTCTACGGCAGGTGATACCACCTCGCCATTCAAAGTTGTTCATTTTGCCGTCAAAGACGCAAAATATTTTAAAAAAGGATTTCAGTTTCGCTTTAGTAACTACGGTGCGCTCTCTGGCGCCCTAGATCATTTTCATATCGATTATGTGCATTTTCGCACGCAATCTAACTTAGCAGATACCTTGTTTAAAGATTTTGCATGGGTGTATCCAATGAACACACTGCTGCAAGATTATACTGCTGTTCCTTGGGATCATTACAAAAACACACCGAAACCATTTAGGAATGATTTCCCTGTAGCACTCCACAACGGAAGCTCAACCCCCGAAAACAATCAGTTTGCTGGGCAATTTACAATTGACCAATCGGGCGTACAGCTCAACCAATTTTCTATATCGGGTAGTCAATTGTCAAATGGTGACCTCAACTATGCCCCAAGTACAACCTATCTATCGACACACAATATCAGTAGTTTTGGATCGTTTCCAACAAATGGTGGAGGCGACGAACAAGCGTTTCGTGTCAGAGGCACCTTGAATGTTCAGTTCCCAAATTTGACACTCAACGACACGACTAGTTTTTACCAACCGTTTTTTAATTTTTACAGTTATGATGACGGCAGTGCAGAAGCTGCTTTTGGCCCAACGGGTGCACAATCTCGCTTGGCAGTTGAATTCAATGCTTACGAGGCAGATTCTTTGGTCGGCGTGTCATTTCATTTTGTACCGTCTGTCATTGATGTATCAAACAAGTTATTCTTAATTAGTGTTTGGAGTAATGAAAACGGACACCCAGGAACGCTGCTCTATGAAGACGATGTGTTTTTCCCAAGAACGCCACTTTACGGAGATCAACGCGGTATTTTCGTGCCGTATTATTTTGCAGACACTCAAAAAGTAAGTGTACCAACTTCCTTTTTTATCGGCTGGAGACAGCTTGACGCCGAACGCTTGAATTTAGGTTTGGATAGAAATATCGATCATTCGGATAAAGTTCAGTACAGCGTAGATGGAGGCTTTACTTGGTATACCTCGCCGTTTGAAGGTTCTGCCATGATTCACCCCATTTTTTCTACTGCGCTTGATGCGAGTTTGGGCATTTCTAATGAAGTTACTCAGCAAGAAACGTGGGGCGTATTCCCTAACCCTGCACAAAAAGAAGTCCAAGTGACTTTGCCTGCCGTTTATCACGGTAAACAAATTATTTTGTTCGACGCAATGGGTAAAATCCAGGCCGCGCAAACAGACTGCACTTTTGACATTAGTGCGTTGCCTAATGGCGTATATTTCTTGCGCTGTCCGCAAACTAGCTTGGGCACCTTAAAGCTGATCATCAACAACTAATGACTGAAAATTTAGAGATTGAAGTAGAGGAGGCTGACCTCTTTGAACATTACCGTTTTAAGGCCGACCCCGGACAGGATGTCGTTCGGATTGATAAGTTTTTGTTGGACCGCATGGCCGACACCTCGCGCAACAAAATCCAGGTAGCCGCCAAAAACGGCAATATTCATGTCAATGGGCAGCCGGTCAAGCAAAATTACCGCGTCAAACCGGGCGACGAAATTGCTATTGTGCTTCCTTATCCAGTCCGAGAAATTGAACTCATTGCCCAAGACATCCCAATTGAAGTAGCTTATGAAGACGACGATTTATTAGTCGTTAATAAACCAGCCAACATGGTAGTGCATCCCGGTTATGGTAATTATTCTGGCACGCTCGTCAATGCACTCGTTTTTCATTTTGAGCACTTGCCTACGCGCCCCAAAGACTATTTTGGAAGACCTGGACTTGTACATCGCATCGATAAACACACCACTGGATTACTTGTGGTTGCCAAAACGGAGAATGCGCTCAATGATTTGGCCAAACAATTCTATGAACGTACCACAGAACGACGCTATTACGCCCTAGTTTGGGGTGACATCAGCGAAGACGGAACAATTGAAGGGCATATCGGAAGGTCACTGAAAAACCGCAAAGTGATGACCGTCTTTCCCGATGGCGCTTATGGCAAGCCTGCCATCACGCATTTCAAGGTTTTGGAGCGTTTTGGCTATGTTACGCTCATCGAGTGTAAATTAGAAACAGGCAGAACGCATCAAATTCGCGCGCACATGCAATCGCTCGGACACCCCTTGTTTAATGACTTAGAATACGGCGGAGACCGCATTTTGAAAGGCACTAAATCGGCGGCGTATGAAAAGTTTATGACAAATAATTTTGCGCTGCTACCAGGGCAAGCGCTGCACGCCAAAACACTAGGTTTTATTCAGCCGCGCACCAAAGAGTATTTAGAGTTTGATTCTGAGCTACCTGAAGGATTTCAGCGCTTATTAGAACGCTGGAGAACCTATTGTTCGGATTTTAAATAAAATTTCTCTATTTTTGCTTTCCTTGGTTGCTAACCAAGCTAAAACTACGCTTTATGAAACACCTATTCATTGCCGCTATTTTAACGCTTTTCACAGCATCGGTAAGCTTTTCACAAACCGCGCCCGATCCTAAATTTGTCCGTGAAGCCAACGAAGTCTTTATTTCTGGCAACTACTTTGAGGCAATAAACGTATGTCAAGACGCCTACAAAAAACTAGGTGCACGCGGTTCTTTGCGTCAAAAAGGCGACATGGCCTTCAAAATCGCTGAATCATATCGTGCCATCGAAATTTTTGACAAAGCAAATGATTGGTATGGCACTTGTATCGAACTTAAATACTTTGATGTTGTTCCGGAAGTATATTATTACAAAGGCGACATGCAACGCATGATGAAAGACTTTGATAACGCCATCAAAAGTTACCGCGAATACAAGCGCATTGCACCAAAGTCTCGAACAAAAGAAGTAGATGACGCCATCATGGCCTGCGAAAAATACAAAGATTTTGATGAATTCGAAACGTCCAAATTGGTCGTGAAGTCAGAAGTCAAAATCAATACCAAGCAAATGGACATGGCGCCTTCTTTTATGGACAAAAAAGGTAAAGTCATTGTTTTCAGCTCTTCTCGTGACGAAAGCACTGGCGCACAGCGCGACCCTATTTCTGGTGAAAAATACATGGATCTTTACATCGCAGAATACGATGTAAATGGCAATCCAACGAATGTCAAGTCTCTCGACACAAAAGGTGTGGTCAACACCACTCAAAACGAAGGTTCGGCAACTTTTGACTCCAAGCGTAAAAATATTTATTTTACGCGCTGCCCCAATGCTGAAAAAATGGATTTAGGTTGTGAGATCTGGACAGCAGTCATGAACGGCGAAGATTTCGATGATCCGCGCAAAATCACGCTCACTATTTCAGACACAATTTCAGTGGGTCACCCATGTTTGTCTCCAGACGATCAAATGCTCATTTTTGCATCAGACATGAGACAAAGCCCGAACGGAGAAAAATCTTTCGGTGGCCGCGACCTCTGGTATGTCAACTTCGACAAGCGCACCAAAATGTGGGATTCTATTCCGCGCAACATGGGCCCTATGTTCAACACAGCGGGTAACGAGCTGTTTCCATCAATCGGGCCAAACGGTCAATTGTATTTTGCATCAGACGGCTTGCCAGGTATCGGAGGACTTGACCTCTTTGTTGCTGATCAAGTGGCTGGTGAAAACAAATGGACTGGCGTCAAAAATATGGGTTATCCATTCAACTCTCAAAGCAACGACTACGCTATGTCTGATTTCGATGGCAAGTCTGGTTTCTTTACGTCAGAGCGCAAAACAAGCAGCAACCAAGAATATGCCCCAGACATCTGGAGCTTCACTACGCCTCCAAATCTCTTTGATTTGCGCGTGACTGTCTACGAGTCAGGTAAAAAATCTAAAAAATTGGAAGGCGCAAAAGTTTATGTAACCGTTTCTGATGGCACAAGCTGGGAAGGTGTAACTGATGCAAAAGGTAAAATTATTTGGAAAGAAAAAAAAAAAAAAAAAGGTCGTTACATCCTTACTGGCAAAGAATACACCCTCAAAGCAGAGAAAGAAGGTTTCTACGAAGACAAAAAAGGCGCAAAAATCTCTACCCTCGGGATGGACCAAAGCCAAAGCTTCTTGATTGAAATGCCTTTGTTACCCGTCGGGATCATTCGCACGCCAGAAATTCGTTACGTTTTCGATCAATGGGTGTTTATCAATGATGCAACATGTATGTCTTTAGACTCGCTCAAGTTCTTAGACAGCATGCTTAAAGAATATCCGAATATCACCATCGATTTGTTTTCACACACCGATGCACGTGGTGGCGATGCACGCAACCAAATGCTCTCTGAAAACCGTGCAAAAGCAGTTTATAAGCACTTGGTAGAAACATGTGGTATTGATCCACGCCGCATTCGACCAGTTGGCCGTGGTGAGTCTGAACCAGCAACTTGGGTTGATGAAACCGGAAAGACAGTTGTCCTCACACCCGATTACATCGAACAGTTTAAAACTACAGACAAGGCAAAATATGAAATGCTTCATACCATTAATCGCCGCACCACTGCCAAGATTACTGGCACAACCTTTGATCCGAATACGGCACCTCCTGCCGATCCAGAATACCGCAAGTTTAAACAACTTCCAAGATTATAAAAAGAAAGGCGTCGGAAGGCGCCTTTTGTTTTGAGTTATGAGGCGCCTTTTACAAAAAATAGTATTCTTCTTTGAACTACAGTCCTTTGGTGTCTGTGAGTGGTGGGCCCGTCGCTTGGGCATTCGCACCAACAAGGTGAGGCTGGGTTTCATTTACCTCAGCTTTATTGGCTTGGGCTCGCCCGTTTTACTTTACCTCATTATGGCCTGGATCCTTGAGCATAAACACTATTTTAAGTTTCAATCAAAGCGCAAACAATCTATTTGGGATTTATGAAATTATTGATAACGGGGAGTAATGGCCTCTTGGGCCAAAAACTGGTTGATTTATGCGTGTCAAAGCAGATTGAATTTCTCGCTACATCGAGTGGGGCCAATCGCTACTCGTTATGCCCTTCTAACAGGTATCAAACCCTTGACATTACCGACGAGCAAAATATCCAAGTGGTGATCGAAAGCTACCAGCCCACTCATGTCATCCATACGGCAGCCATGACCAACGTTGATCAGTGCGAGCTTCAGCCCGAGGCTTGTGACCTAGTGAACCGACAAGCGGTTTTGATGTTGGCAAAGTACTGCCAAATGCACCAAATTCACTTACAATTGCTCTCTACAGATTTTGTTTTTGATGGTGAAGATGGCCCGTACATCGAAACCGACACACCAAATCCGCTGAGTGTTTATGCGCGCTCTAAAGTAGAAGCAGAAAAAATACTACAACACACAAAAGATCTCAGCTTTTCAATTGTGCGTACAATCATTGTATATGGTAAAGGCGAACAATTATCAAGATCTAACCTGATCCTCTGGGCCAAAGAAGCTTTACAAAAAGGCAACCCCTTGCAAATTGTGAATGACCAGTTCAGGGCACCAACATGGGCAGACGACCTCGCTTGGGCTTGTGTGCGCATCTGTGAACTCCAACAAGTTGGTATTTTTCATATTGCCGGGCCAGAGGTGCTCTCCATATTCGACATCGTGGCGCGCGTGGCTGCTTATTACAAGCTTCCAATGCAGCATGTTACCCAACTCAGCAGTACCACTCTTCAGCAGCCTGCAAAACGTCCGCCACGCACCGGCTTTGTGTTGGATAAGGCAAAGGAACTGTTGGGCTATAGCCCGCAAACTCTGGAGCAAACTTTTGCGCATTTGTAATAGAGAAAAAAATTTATCTTTACCTACCTAAAAAAATCGAACTATGAGTGTTTGGAGAAAAAAACCAGTGAGTCACTTTGAACGTGACATGAAAAAAAATGAATTGAATCGCGTTCTCGGCCGTTGGGGTCTTACTTCCCTCGGGATTGGTGCTATCATTGGAGGTGGTATTTTTACACTTACAGGAATTGCAGCCCACGACCACGCGGGCCCTGCACTTGCCTTATCTTTTGTCATTGCCGGTGTAGGGTGTTTATTTGCGTCGCTTTGTTATGCAGAATTCGCCTCAATATTACCTGTTGAAGGTTCGGCTTATGCTTATTCTTACGGCACAATGGGTGAGCTTTTTGCTTGGATCATTGGCTGGAATCTCATTTTAGAATACATGATGGGAGCCACCACCGTGGCGGTTGCTTGGAGTGGTTACTTTGAAAAGCTGCTGCATCAATTTGAAATAGAACCGCCCATGTGGCTAATGAATGACGCGGTAACAGCTGCAACCAAAGCCAAAGAAGCGGGGATGGCCGCGCCTGAATTCGCATTTAACTTACCAGCTTTTTTAATCACTTGGGTGGTAACGGCCATCTTGATCAAAGGCATCAAAGAAGCTGCCAAAACCAATAACCTGATTGTTATCCTGAAGGTAGCAGTAGTCTTGTTTGTAATCTTTGTTGGCTTCTTTTTCATCGATACCGACAACTACGTTCCTTTTATTCCTGAAACGGTTCACAACGCCGATGGCTCTTCCTCTTTTGGTTGGTCGGGAGTGGTCACTGCAGCTACCATCGTCTTCTTTGCTTATATTGGCTTTGACGCAGTTTCTACGCAGGCTGGTGAAGCCATTAATCCTAAAAAAGATGTTCCTTTTGCCATTATCATGTCATTGGTCATTTGCACGGTCTTGTATATTGTCGTCTCACTTGTCCTTACCGGAATGGTTCCATACAATGAACTAGACATCAAAGCGCCAGTTGCCTCAGCTTTTGAGGGTGTTGGTATGCCATGGGCAACCAAGCTAATTACCATTGCTGCTGTAGCCGGCTTGACCTCTGTCATGTTGGTCATGATGTTAGGTCAAACAAGAATTTTCCTTGGGATGGCAAAAGATGGCTTATTACCGTTCAATATTTTTGGAAAAATCCACGAAACCTATAAAACACCGTTTAGAAGTACAATATTAGTTGGGGCAGTGGTGTCTATCGTAGCGGCAACAACCCCAATTAACAAAGTATCAGAAATGTGTTCTATGGGAACACTTTTAGCCTTTGCCATGATTTCAATAGCGGTCTTGATCATGCGCATACGTCAACCAGAATTGGAGCGTCCGTTCAAAACTCCTGCAGTTTGGTTTGTCGCTATCGCTGGAGCAGGGTTTAACTTTGGCCTCATGTATTTTGTGCGTCCTGATACTTGGGTTGCATTCATCATTTGGTCAACGCTCGGGTTAGTTGTATACTTCCTTTACTCTCGCAAACACAGCAACCTTAATAATTATGCGTTCGAAGAGTCGCTTAAAGGGCATGATGCAATTGTGAATGCTTCAGAAGAAGATTAATGCAAACCGACGCTAAAAAATCATTAGGCCTACTCGATGCCACTCTATTGGTATCGGGCTCTATGATCGGTTCGGGTATTTTCATTGTTTCAACCTTGATGCTGCGCGATATCGGATCGCCAGCTTGGTTGTTGGTCTTGTGGGTACTAACGGGCCTCATTACTGTTTTTGCAGCCTTGAGCTACGGAGAACTCGCTGGCATGATGCCAAACGCAGGTGGGCAATATGTTTACATTCAGCGTGCCTATGGCAAAATGGCCTCATTTCTCTATGGCTGGACGGTCTTTACAGTCATTCAAACCGGCGTTATTGCCGCCGTTGCGGTGGCGTTTGCTAAATATACTGCTATCTTTTTTCCAGAATTAAATGATGTTGTTTTCACGACCCCATTTTTGGCAGTGACCTGGGCCCAATTGCTCGCTATTGCTTCTGTTATATTTTTGACTTATTCTAACGCAAGGGGTGTACAAAATGGTAAAGTCATTCAGTTTGTATTTACGTTTGCGAAGCTTTTTGCATTAGGTGCATTAATTGTATTGGGTATTTACATTGGCCTCAAAACCGATGTTTTTGCTATGAACTTTGCAGACGCGTGGAAAGCAACCAAAACAGTTGTTTCAGACGGAGGGAGTATTTCTCAAATCTCACTTACGGGTTGGGCTTTGGTGGGTGCTTTGGGTGCTACCATCATCAACTCTTTGTTCTCTGCAGATGCTTGGAACAACGTTACTTTTATTGCGGGTGAAATCAAAGATCCAAAAAAGAATATTCCCAAAAGCTTGTTTTTTGGAACCCTCATTGTCACGGTTATTTACATACTTGCCAACGTCGCCTACCTTGCCTTGCTACCCATTAATGGTAGTCCAGATGCGCTCAATCCCATAGACCAAGGAATGCTTTTTGCCAGTAATGACCGCGTCGGTGCTTCGGCAGCTTATGTCATTTTCGGTGATGCTGGCATCCTTTTGATGGCAGGGCTCATCATGGTTTCTACCTTTGGCTGTAACAACGGGCTTGTATTGGCAGGATCTCGTTTGTTTTACGCCATGTCAAAAGACGGTCTGTTTTTTAAAGGTGCCGCACAGCTCAATGCAAATGGGGTGCCTGCTCGTGCACTCTGGATCCAATGTGCTTGGGCAAGTGTGCTTTGTCTTTCAGGTAAATACGGTGATTTGCTTACTTATAGTACGTTCGCAAGTTTGTTGTTTTACATCCTGACCATCTACGGAATTTTCAGGTTACGCAAACTGGAGCCTGACACACCAAGGCCTTACAAAGCTTGGGGTTATCCATTTATTCCTGCGTTGTATATCGTGCTCACGCTCGCCATTTGTGTTGATCTTTTGATTTATGATTTTCGCAATGCTGGCATGGGCTTGTTTATCGTCCTACTTGGTATTCCGGTGTATTACTTAATCGAGTCCAAAAGAAAAGCTATCTAGCCAATATTTCTGGTGCGCCAACGTTGAGCGTTCCATGAAAAAACCTTTTGTGATTTTCTCCAAACGATTAGAACGCGGCACCATCTTGTGGCTGTTTGTTTGTGTGGTGCTTGTTTTTGTACCCAGAATGGAGGCTTATTTTCTAAATCCAGACATGAGCTATACATGGCAATACGAGATGGAACAAAAAGCGAAACTGGCTTTTCACATGCCCTCAACAGCTCATGCAAAGCGTTCATATGCTAGGCTCTGGAAACGCTGCAACCCAGAGACCCTCACAGCGACGGATTGGCAAAGGTTGGGCCTGAGCCCAAAGCAAGCAGCTTCATTGCTGCGCTTCAAAGATAAATACGGGCTTCGTTCTTTGTCTCAAATGCAACAAATACGGGTGTTGCCATCAGCATTGCTCAAACAAATTTCGGATTCCTTGTCTTTTGAACCCGCTCCAAATACGCAAACAAGAGCGTTAAATCAAGATGAAAATGCGTTAATCATTAAAAGGCAAGATGCTAAAAGGCAATTCGACAGGTTGGATATCAATTCAGCAACTGAGGTGATGTTAGTAGCCCTGCCTGGTCTTGGCTCATATACCGCAGCAAAGATTATTGCTTATCGCGAGCGTTTGGGTGGCTTTTTAGCACTAGATCAATTGCAAGAAATTCAAGGGGTCAAGCCAGAGATACTGCAAAATGTACTGCCTTATTTAGTGCTTGAACAAGGCGTTAAACGCATGTCAATCAATGAAGTGAGCTACGAAACACTCAAACAACATCCATATCTGACTTGGAATCAGGCTAATTCTATCATCAAAATGCGCAAGCAAAAGGGAGCGTTTAAAGATTTAAAGGAGCTCAAAGAATCTGTATTAATTGACGACGATACATACAAGAAACTCCTGCCTTATGTATCTTTGTGACATGACAATTCACGAACAACTCAAAGCAGTGATCCGAGATGTGCCTGATTTTCCTCAACCAGGCATCTTATTTAAGGACATTTCAACCATCATGCTCAGTCCGGAAGTCTCTAATTCGGTTCTTGATCATTTAGCAGCACAATACCAAGATGCTGGCCTTGATGCCATAGCGGGTATTGAAAGCCGTGGTTTTCTTTTTGGTTATCCGTTGGCGATGCGCTTGGGCTTACCTTTTGTGCTCATTCGAAAAGAAGGAAAGCTTCCTTACGACAAAATTAAGCATGCATATGAGCTCGAGTATGGCTCTGCAGTCATTGAAATGCATACCGATGCCATCAAAGCAGGGCAGCGCGTCCTGATCCACGACGACCTTCTTGCCACTGGCGGCTCTGCTGCAGCAGCAGCGACACTTATCGAAAAAAGTGGTGGGGTAGTGGCAGGCTTTGATTTTTTAGTTGCCCTTGATTTCTTGAATGGTAGTCAACACCTTGTAAAGTACAGCGAGCAAATCAATGCAATTGCACACTATTAAACTGACCTTATGAACTAATCATCTCATTTAGAATTTCATCAACAACCAACATCAATCAACAACATGAGTACTTATTTCACAGAACAACAACAACTCCTTGCTCAGATGGTGCGAGACTTCGCAGAGCGAGAAATTCGCCCTCAAATGAAACACTGGGATGACCACGAAATCTTCCCTATTGAGGTGATGAAAAAAATGGGTGAGCTCGGCTTACTCGGAATCTTTATTCCAGAAGAATACGGCGGTTCAGGCTTCGGTTACAATGAATATGCTACTGTTCTCATGGAACTCGGGAAAGTTTGCGGCGGAGTAGGGCTAAGCGTAGCTGCGCATAACTCTCTTTGCACCGGTCATATCTATTACCACGGCACCGAGGCACAAAAACAAAAATATTTACCAAAATTGGCAAGCGGCGAGTGGATTGGCGCTTGGGGACTTACCGAGGCCAACACAGGCTCTGACGCCATGCGCATGAAAGCCACAGCAGTTCAAGATGGCGACCATTGGGTCTTGAACGGATCCAAAAACTGGATCACACATGGGCTTTCTGGAGATGTAGCAGTGGTGCTCATTCGTACCGGCGAACTACTCGATAGCAGGGGTATTACCGCCTTTATTGTAGAGAAAGGCACACCTGGCTTCTCCGCCGTCAAAATCAAAGACAAATTAGGCGTGCGCGCAAGTGAAACCGCCGAGCTCATTTTTGACAACGTTCGTATCCCACAAGAAAATGTCATTGGCGAGGTAGGGCAGGGCTTTGTACAAGCGATGCAAATTCTCGACGGAGGACGGATTTCTATTGCTTCTTTGAGTTGTGGCATCGCCAGAGGTGCATTTGAAGCTTCAGTTAAATATGCCAAAGAACGCGAACAATTTGGCCAACCTATTGCGCATTTTCAGGCAATTGGCTTCAAGCTAGCCGATATGGCTACACAAATTGAAGCAGCCGAACTCCTTACTTTTCAGGCAGCAGCTAAGAAAGATGCCAAGCAACCCGTTACCAAAGAGGGCGCTTTTGCCAAGTACTTTGCCTCAGAAGTTTCGGTCACTTGTGGCAATGAAGCTGTTCAGATTATGGGTGGTTATGGTTACACAAAAGAGTACCCAGCAGAGAAGTTTCTTCGTGATTCCAAACTCATGACCATTGGGGAGGGAACTTCTGAAATTCAAAAGTTGGTTATTTCTAGAGAAATATTGAAATAATTTTTGCAGAATTGAATTTCTCTTGTATCTTTGCGACCCTAAGTTTAAAACAAAGAAATTAAAGCATATGTTGATCATTCCAATTAAAGAAGGCGAGAACATCGAACGCGCATTGAAGAAGTACAAGAAAAAGTACGAGAAAACCAATGTGATGAAGCAATTGCGTGGCCGTAAAGAGTTCGTTAAGCCATCTATCTCTCGTCGCCAGGAAGTGATCCGTGCAGCTTACAAGCAAAGAATGCAAAGTCAGCAATTGTAACCATTTGCTACAAAATACGTATGGAAAGGAGCTTCGGCTCCTTTTTTTATGCTCCAAGAATTCGAAATATACTTACGCCAAGAAAAACGCTTTTCAGCACATACCTGTCTAGCGTATCTCCAGGACCTCCAACAATTTAGCACATTTGCGGGTTGCGAATTGCTTTCAGATTGGCAAGAGCAAAACAGTGCAAGCATCAGAGGTTGGATGGTTGCCATGTTAGAACAAGGGCTCAGTAAGCGTTCTGTGAATCGAAAACTTGCGGCCCTCCGCACTTTCTTCAAATGGTTGCGCAAAGAGGGTAAGCTCACCGAAAACCCCATGACGCGCATACAAGGCCCCAAAAGTGAAAAACGCCTACCAGTTTTTGTCAAAGAATCAGAACTTGATGCGCAAAAAGTGGCTGCGCTTTTTAGCTCAGATTTTGAAGGGCTGCGCAATCAACTCATCGTAGAACTCTTTTATCAAACCGGCATGCGTCTGTCTGAGCTCATCGATCTCAAGGAGGCTGCAGTCAGTGCGCAGCACCTCAAAGTGTTGGGTAAGCGCAATAAAGAACGTCTCATTCCCATTGCCCCTGAACTCGCAATTAAAATCAATCAATATCGCGCGGCGAAACAAGCACTTAGCCTAGATCATCCTAATTTGTTGGTGCGCCGCAACGGTTCGGCGTTGTATCCGCAACTCGTGTATCGCCTCGTCAAAGAAGTGCTCGGCACCTTAAGTGGTGTAGAAAAACGCAGCCCGCATGTCTTGCGGCATACTTTTGCTACGCATATGCTCAACAATGGCGCTGGTCTTGAGACCCTTAAAGATTTATTAGGACATGCCAATTTATCAGCTACACAAGTCTATACACACAATTCATTTGCGCAATTGCGCAAGGCTTATGGCAGCGCTCATCCAAGAGCATTGAAATCATAGTAAATTAATAGGCTAAGCGCTGAAATTGCCTATCTTTGCCGCACAATTTAGATCTATGAATTTAGCAGCAGTTGGTAGTGTCGCCTTTGACGCAATCGAAACACCCTTCGGGAAGACAGACAAAATCGTAGGGGGAGCAGGCTCTTATATCGCCTTGGCATCTTCTTTCTTTGTTAAAGAACAGAGTCTGATCTCTGTGGTAGGCGGAGATTTCCCTAAAGAATTCCTTCATTTACTTGAAGCAAAAGGGGTAGATATCAGTGGAATTGAAGTCAAGCATGACGAAAAAACCTTTTTCTGGTCGGGTCGTTACCATACCGATTTGAATTCGCGCGATACCCTCGTTACAGAACTCAATGTGCTTGCCGATTTTGCACCAGTTGTTCCAGCGCAAGCGCAAAATGCAGCTTTTTTAATGCTGGGCAACTTGAGCCCTGCTGTTCAATTGTCCGTAATCAAGCAAATGACCACCCGTCCTCAGCTTATTGCTATGGACACCATGAACTTCTGGATGGACATCGCACTAGAAGACCTCAAAGAAACGCTCAAACATATCGATGTTCTGATCATCAACGATGAAGAAGCACGTCAGCTTTCAGGTGTTTATTCACTGCGCAAAGCCGCAGGAATCATTCGCGCAATGGGCCCAGCTATTCTCATTATTAAAAAAGGTGAACACGGTGCTTTGTTATTTCATGAAGCAAACGTGTTTTATGCGCCTGCGCTTCCTTTAGAAGAAGTCTTTGATCCAACCGGAGCCGGAGATACTTTTGCGGGCGGTTTTATGGGTTACCTCGCTGCGGCTCCAAAGCTCGACTTCGACACCATTAAACGCGCTATTATTGCTGGCTCTGCCCTTGCTTCATTCTGTGTGGAGAAGTTCGGAACCGAGCGTTTATTAGAAATCAATCAAGAAGACCTTCAAGAGCGCATGCAAGAATTTGTCGCTTTATCTACCTTTCAACTGGAAGCCTAATGGAATTACAGCACTACACCGAACAAATTGAGGCTTTGAGCCAACAAGAAGACCTTTTGCCATTAGGCCGCATTGCGAGTGAGCACAAACAGCATTTTGAAGACCTCCTGATCGAACTCGAGCGCCAAGAACAAGTCAAACGACTAGAAGCCGCTGATCAAGGACAGGCTTATGAAGAGCTCGACTACAAGCCACAAAAAGAAGCGTTTTTTGAAGCCTTTAACACATTTGTAAGCAAACGTAAAGCCCAACAACAACTACAGCAAACGCTAGAGGCACAAAACCTCAAACTCAAAAGAGACCTCATCACACGTCTCAAAGAAGTCATTGACAACGAAGAGAAAATCGGCACGGCTTTTCAGGCCTACAAAGAAATTCATGAGACCTGGAAAAAAATCGGCGCCATTCCGCGCGAGCAGCGCGAAACCATCCAAAAGGAATACTCACGTTTGTTAGAGATCTTCTTTTATAATATTAAAATTTACAAAGAGCTCAAAGATCACGACTACCGCCGCAACAAACAGCTCAAAGAAGACTTGATTTTCAAGCTCAAGCAGTTGCGCGTAGCTCCACTTGAACAGCGCGACCTAGAAGCGCAGCTTCATGTGCTTCAAGACGAATGGGAAGAAATCGGCCCGGTTCAAAACGAAGATTGGGAGCTCATGAAAACTGCTTATTGGGAAGCCGTTCGCAGTATCTATGACAAAATCAACGAACACTACGAAGCCCAAAGACAAGTCCTTAAAGCCAATATCGATGCCAAGAAAAAGCTGGTGGCCGATCTAGCTGAGCGCTTGAAAGAAACCGACCAATGGAACAACTTCAAGCATTGGGAAACCCAAACCGCTTTTGTACTTGACTTGCAAGCCCAATGGAAAACAATTGGTTCGGGAAGCCGAAAAGAAAATGAAGCTGTTTATCAAGCTTTCAGGGCCCTTTGCGACGAGTTCTTTGCCGCTAAAAAGAACTTTTCAAAAGAGATTGATGCCGCTAGTCAAGAGATCGTTCAAAAGAAAAAGAGTCTGATTGAAAAAGCACAAGCGTTGAGTAGCTCTACTGACTGGAAAAACACCGCCGATCAACTCAAAAAGCTGCAAAAGCAGTGGCAAGATTTTGGTTCAGCAGGCCAACGCTACGAAAACAAGTTATGGAAAGAATTCAGAGCTGCTTGCAATGGCTTTTTTGATGCGCGCCAAGCACATTTTGAAGGCCAGGATGCAGAGAACAATAATAACCTTGAGGCAAAGCGCACATTAATTGAGGCACTCCATCAGTATGCCTTGCCTACCGATAAACAAGCTGCCTTAGCTCAATTGCGCGATTTTCAGCAACAATTCAACGCAATTGGTCAGGTAGGGCTCAAAGAACGCCAAAACGTCTATACAGCGTTTAAAACACGCATGGATGAACTCTACAAAGACCTCAAATTGGAAGGCCAAGAAAAAGAACGCATATTCTTTCAGGCAAAACTAGAAGGTATGTTGGCTTCGCCAGATAAGCAGCGCCTTCTGCAATCAGAACGCCAAGAGATTCGCAAGCAAATTGACTTCTTGCAAAAAGATATTTTCACCCTGGAAAATAACCTCGGTTTTTTTGCACGCTCTAAAGGTGCAGATCAGCTCCGCCTCGATGTTCAGAAAAAAGTTGAAGCAGCCCAAGAAAAAATCAAAGGTCTAAAAGCCAAACTCAAACTCATCCCGAATGAATAGCTTTATCAATTTACTTCTGCTGGTCTTGAGCTTACCTGCGCTCTTGTTTTCGGTATTTGTTGGTTTTGATCTTCCAATCGACTTTCTAAATACCACCGGAAAGCGCCTCACTTTTAGTACAGAAGTTTATCTAGGCTTAGGCTTATTGCTCCTGATCATTGGTCTTAGACGCAGTATTCGCCGCTGGATGGGCGTTGCAATGGTCAAGCAAGTTGGCAAATTTGTCTGGAATGCACCGATCAGTAAAACACGTAGACTGCGCGTATTTGTTTATAATTCTATTGAGGGTGTTGTGTTTTTGAGTTTGGCGTTTGCCCATTGGTTTTTGACGCCAGCGGCTCTTTTTGTTTTACTGGTCTACCTCATTTTGGCGCTAGATTCCTTTCTTTTTATTTTACTCAATCAAACCAACTTTAGGGTAGGGCTGAGCTCAAAGGCTATTCTTGTTGCGGACAGAGAAGTACTTCTTATTTATTTGAATGGGCTTAGAAAGGTATCAGTTAGTCAGCAAACAGTATACTTTGACTACAGCGAAAACCTTCAACTTTCTTTTCCTCTTGACTGTATAGAGGAACAACAAAAAGCTAATTTTTTTGCAGCCCTAGAAGCTCAAATAGACCGTGATCGCGTGCTATTTCAGCACACGAAATAGAATTTGTACATTCGTATCATGCGAGGTACAGCTCCCCAGAAAATTCTCATTGTTCGCCTGAGTTCTATTGGCGATATCGTCCTTACTTTTCCTGTTGTTGCGGCTCTTAAATCTCTTTTTCCGAGTTGCCAAATCGATTTCGTCACCAAAAAGCAATTTGCTTCTTTGCTTGAGGCTTGCCCGGGAATTAATCAAGTTTTTCTTTTTGACAGCTCTGTGTCACAATTGCGCCAGCAACTAGATTTCAAGCACTACGATGCCGTTTTTGACCTCCACCACAACCTCCGCACACGCCTATTGCTATTTGCCTGCACAGCACCTGTTTATCGCTTTCCAAAAAGCAACATTCAAAAATGGTTCTTGACCAAATTTAAGGTGCGGCCAAAGCAGCGCAGCCATGTAGTTGAACGCTATCTAGAACCGCTACAGCGGATTGTTCAGGATTGGCAGCCACTCGCTGGTACATTAAAGTATGAGATCCCAACTTCGGCTCAATTTGATCTCGAGACTAGATTTCAAATCAGACCGAAAACATATATTGCAGTTGCTATTGGCGCACAGTTTGCTACAAAAAGATTGCCCACTGATTTGCTCATTCAACTCATCGGGCAAATTAAGCTGCCCATTGTCCTTTTAGGGGGAAAGGAAGACCTCAAAACAGCCGAATTTGTTTTAAAAAATTGTCGTCATCCTAACGTCATATCGGCTGTTGGTCACACAAATATCCACGAGTCGGCATGGTTGGCCAAAAATGCAAAAGCGCTGCTCACACACGACACCGGCCTGATGCATATTGGCGCTAGTTTTGAAGTACCCATTCATGTCATTTGGGGCAATACAACGCCTGATTTTGGGATGTATCCGTATCGCTTAGAACAGCAAGATGTATTTCATTACGAGGTGGCAGATTTGGCTTGCAGACCTTGTTCCAAAATTGGTTATCAGCAATGTCCTAAAGGGCATTTTGATTGCATGCGCAAGCAAGACTTAAAAGGAATAGCTGCTGCGCTCAATAGGTAAGTGGAAGGAAATTTGTGTTGGGAGTTATTCGTGGTCTAAGAACAACTTCTTGAGTTCAGTAGCCTCGGAGGCTTTCATTTTTCCAGCTAAAATAAGCGCCAATTGCTTGCGTCTTAACGCACCGTCGTAGCGCATTTTTTCTTCTTCAGTTTCTGGGATCAAGTCCGGAACCTGAATCGGATTTCCATTCTGATCTACCGCTACAAAGGTGTAAATGGCTTCATTGCATTTTTCTCGCTTTCCGGTAACGGCATCCTCGACAAAAACGTCCAAAAAAACCTCCATGGAAGAATTAAAAGCCCTTGAAACCTTGGCCTCTAGTGTTACAATTGAGGCATGGTTAATTGGTTTTTGAAAGGAAACATTATTGACAGAAGCAGTCACTACAACGCGCTTGGAATGGCGATGTGCAGAAACGCTTGCAATCACATCCATCCAAGCGAGGAGTTGGCCTCCGAAAAGATTTCCGAGCGTGTTGGTGTCGTTGGGCAATACAATTTTGGTTGTAATTGCTAGGGTATCAATGGCTTTATTCGCTTTCATAGAACAAAGTTAATGAATCAATGTTATCGATTATATTTAAAAAGAGAATATAATAATTTGCAAGACTTATTGTATTTTTACCACAAACTATCATGCTCTATCTGAATCAACTATGAAAACTTTCTCTACTTTGGCGCTCTTCCTTGTAGCGTTTTCTATTTTTTCAACGGCTCAAGCCCAAAAACCACAACGCGTTTTGGATGTCCAAAACATGCGCGAAGGAGAAAATGTAGAATATTGTATTACGCACAAAAAACATGCTGCGCTACTCCAAAATCCTGACTACGTAAATGGTCTGGCTATAGCAGAAGCGGAGTTTGCAGAAGTCTCCAAAAAAGGGGAGACTCAAAAAGCAACAATTTACACCATACCAGTTGTTTTTCACGTTCTTCATTTTGGAGGCGTTGAGAATATTTCAGACGCACAAATCCTCAATGCGCTAGATATCCTCAACAGAGACTACCGCAAACAAAATGCAGACACAGCTACTGTGCACCCGGATTTTCAGGGAATGCCTGCAGACATCCAAGTGGAGTTCAGATTGGCTACAATTGCTCCTAATGGACAGTGCTTCAGCGGTATTACCAGAACATTTTCTCCGCTTAGTCTTCAAGGCGACGACGGTGGCAATCAAGTCGATGCTATTGTCGCCGGTAACAATGTTTACAATGGTCAATGGCCAGGTAACCGTTACCTAAATATTTTCATTTGCGGTGAAATTGGCGGCGCAGCTGGTTACACTTACAAACCATCCAATTGGGGGGCCACCAGTATGCAAAACGGTATTTGGATCCTCCACGATTATGTAGGTGCAATCGGAACCGGTTCAGTAGGCGCTAGCCGTGCCCTAACACACGAGGTAGGGCATTGGCTCAATTTAGATCACACTTGGGGCGGCAATAACAATCCAGGTAATGCATCAAGTTGCAACACCGATGACAACGTAGCAGACACACCTAATTGCATTGGCGTGACTGCCTGTTTGCTCAACTCGAATACTTGTAATTCAGACAACAATTATTGGGGTTTTGACATCAGAGACAACGTGGAGAATTACATGGATTATTCTTATTGTTCAAAAATGTATACAGAAGGTCAGCGCACACGCATGCGCAACGCTTTGCAGGTAGCAAGTACTGGCCGTGCGAATGTGGTGTCTGCGGCCAATTTAGTGGCTGTTGGCGCATCCGGCACACCTTATTTGTGTAAGGCGGATTTCAGCGCAGATCAAACGACAATCTGTCTTGACAACACTGTTCAGTTTCAAGATCAATCATACAATGCTGTCTCTAGTTGGAGTTGGGTCATTACCCCATCAACCGGTTGGTCTTTTGCCAATGGTACTTCAGCGAGTTCAGCAAATCCTGCAATTACTTTTGATACGCCAGGCATGTATGATATCCAACTCACAGCAAGTGATGGCACCAACAGCGATTCCGAAACAAAATCCGGATTTATCCGTGTTTTGGGTGCACCAGCTAGCATCCCGTATTGGGAAGGTTTTGAAGCTTACACCTCTCTAACGAATTTGCCAAATTGGGAAGTTTTTAATTCGCCAACCAACAATACATTTGTCATTGAATCCAACTTTGGGCATACCGGAACAAAATGTGTACGTCTTAATAACTTTGGTCAGGCAGCATCCAATACCGACGAACTCACCTCATCCAATATCGATCTTTCAGGCATCAATGCGACAAGCGGTTCTGTAACGCTTTCCTTCCGCTATGCTTATCGCAAAAGAACTTCTAGTGACTACGAATTCCTCAAAGTGTTCATTACGGGCAATTGCGGTGAAAACTGGGCGCAAAGAAAAACATTAGGTGGAAACCAACTCTCAAACCAGGTTTCCTCTACTGCATGGGCCCCAACAAGCCAGGCAGATTGGGTCACTGTTCACATGACCAACGTGACTGCCAATTATTTTACCGACAATTTCCGCATGCGTTTCAAGTTTGAAGGAGAGGGAGGGAACAACTTTTTCTTAGATGACATCAACTTGTACAGTGGCAGTCCTTCAAATGATTTAATCGTTTCGGTGGATGGTCAAGAGCAGTTCGAAGACTTGAACCTTTATCCGAATCCTACTGATGGCGATGTGCACATCCAATTTACCGCTCAAGCTGGTGGCGCTGGTCAACTGCATATCACCGACTTAACTGGTAAAAGCATTGTGCATTACCCACTACAAGTAAAACCCGGAGCCAACTTGGTAATTACCGATACCAAACACCTCGCTAGCGGTAGTTACTTAATGGTACTTGAGCTCAATGGTGAGTCGAGTATCAGACCTTTTGTAGTCAAATAAAATCGAGTGAAAGGAGCTTAGTTCAGGTCAAGCTCATTTTTACTAAAGAATTCAAATAGGAGCTTTGCTTTTGCGGCTCCTATTTTTTTGATGATTTGTTCTGGTGCTGCCGCCTTCATTTGAGTGAGCGAAGAGAACTCATGGTAAAGTACCTCTAGCGTTTTAGGACCAAGTCCCTTGACTCCATCAAGAGCAGAGCCTACCGCATTTTTACTACGGCGCTTGCGGTGATGACTCAAGCCAAAACGGTGGGCTTCGTCGCGGAGTTGTTGTACTAATTTCAGTGCAAGCGATCGGCGATCTAAAATCAAGGACCTCGAGAATCCAGGCTTGTAAAGTTCCTCAAGTCTTTTGGCCAAACCAACAAGTTTCACTTCATTTTGCAAACCAATTTCCTCGATAGCTTCTAATGCTGCACCCAGTTGTCCTTTGCCGCCGTCGATAATAATGAGGTCGGGTAGGGCTTGTCCTTCCGCTTTTAAACGACTGTAGCGTCTGCCAACAGCTTCTTTCATAGTACTGAAATCATCTGGACCTAAAACGGTTTTGACATTAAAGTGGCGGTAATCTGCTTTACTTGGTATACCATTCTTAAAAACGACACAAGCTGAGACGGGATTGGTGCCTTGAAGGTTAGAATTATCAAAACATTCGATATGAAGTGGTGCTTGAGATAAACCAAGCGCACTTTGAAGTTCTAAAACAGCCTGCATAGGTGCGTTTTGAACAGCGGTACTTTTGTTCATGGCTGCTTTGCGCGCTTGGAGCTGCGCATGACGTACGTTATTGATAGCCATCTCTAGCAATTGTCTTTTTTCGCCAATCTTTGGAAACAAACTTTTGCCATCTGCCAGCTCAAGTGCATCCTTGATTCCAACAACAATCTCTTTAGAACTGCTTTCAAAATGACTTCGAAGCTGTGGAATAATTTGACTGTATAAAGTCTCGAGAGGTACATCCAAAGGATCAGATACCTTTGAAGAATAAGTATGAACAATACTCCCTTCACAAATAACAAGGTAACTGATCCAGGCGTCAGGCTGAGCTTTTTCGACATAACACACGTCAAAATTTTGGGTGTGATCTGAAACCATCATCGATTTGGACCGGTACTTACTAAGGGCATCAATGAGTTCTTTGCAACGTTGCGCAGCTTCATAAGATTGTTCACTCGCGTGAGCATTCATTTCTTTTTTGAGCTGCTGGATCAGAGAAAAGTTTTTGCCTTCTAGCAAGAGCCGAACGGCATGTAAGGTTTGCTCGTAGGCACTGCTCGTTTGTAAGTTTTCACAAGGACCTGCACATTTACCTATGTGGTATTCGAGACATACTTTGTATTTGCGCTGTTCTATTTTCTGTGTCCGCAAATCAAGTGCACAAGTTCTGATCTGAAAAAGTTCGCGAATGAGTGCCAACAATTGATGCATTTGCTTGACATTAGGGTAGGGCCCATAATAGGTGGAGCCATCGTTAAATTTGCGTCTGGTCGGAAAAACCCGTGCAAAAGCCTCTTTCTTGATGACAATCCAAGGATACGTTTTGTCGTCCTTGAGCAACACGTTATAACGCGGTTTGTAACTCTTAATGAGGTTGTTCTCGAGCAATAAGGCGTCGAGCTCATTTTGCACGACTGTAAATTGCAAATCACAAACTAGCTTCACTAAAGTGCGCGTTTTGCCATCTAAATGATCTTTCTGAAAGTAAGAACTCACGCGTTTTTTAAGGTCGATAGCTTTACCTACATAGATAATCTTTCCACTTTGATCCAAAAACTGATACACGCCTGGATTGTGTGGGAGTGTATTTACTTTATTGGCTAATTGATCTTTGGAAATCATGTTTCAAAATTAGAAACATTGCGCGGAATATCTTGCTCTTCTTATATTTGTTGCATGCTAGATGAATTTATCAAATCGGCCTTAACGGAAGATATCCAAGATGGCGACCACTCTTCTATCGCTTGCGTGCCTATTGCTGCGCAGTCTAAAGCTGTTTTATTGATCAAAGAAACAGGTGTGCTGGCCGGAATGAAAGTAGCCCATAGAATTTGTGAATTATATGACCCTCAGCTGAAAATGACGCCTTTACTCCAAGATGGTGATCGCGTTACGGTTGGTCAAATTGCTTTTGTGTTGGAGGGATCGGCGAGGTCTATTCTTGCCGTTGAGCGCTTGTTGTTGAATTGCATGCAGCACATGAGCGGTGTGGCTACCAAAACGGCCCATTATGTCTCACTCATTGCCGGCACGAATTGCACTTTATTGGATACCCGAAAGACAACGCCAGGCATGCGACTTTTAGATAAATATGCAGTCAAAATCGGCGGAGGTTCTAACCACCGCTTTGGGCTCTACGATATGATCATGCTCAAAGACAACCATATCGACTACGCCGGTGGTTTAAGCGCTGCCCTAGAACGCACGCATGCATATTTGCAAGATCAGAAATTGAAGCTAAAAGTTGAGGTAGAAGTCAGGTCAATGGACGAATTAAAAGCACTTCTATCGCTAAACCAACAGTTTGACCGCATCATGTTAGACAACTTCACTCCAGATGAACTTCGTTTGGCTTTGCGGATCATCCCAAGCACTTTGGAAACAGAGGCTTCAGGTGGCATAACAGAGCAAACCATTAGAGCTTATGCCGAAACAGGCGTACAGTATATTTCGGTCGGCGCACTGACGCATTCTGTCAAAGCGCTTGACATGAGTCTTAAAGCGCAACTTTAAAATAAGCAATAGCTATATGAAGCGCTGTAGTTTCGTGCAATTGCACCTCGATTTCATGTTTTTGCGTGGCCTGATCAACAGTGGCACTCAAAAACGTTGAGTGCTCTTTTTGACGCCTAGATCGAATACGGATTTCATTTTTGAATGATAGGTTTTCAATACCTACTAATTTATAAATGGCCTCCTTCGCACACCAAAGTTGCAAGTACCACTGATTGGGGTCATGAGTGCATAAAATTTTTTCATCTTCAACAGCAAATTTATTGATGATTCGAGCTGCATCGCGGTCCCTTTGTTCGATGTCGACTCCAATAGGAAATGCGGCTAAAGCAAGGGCAACATAATCTTTAGAATGCGAAATAGAAAGCGCTTTTTCGACTGCAGAAAAATAAGGCCGGCCATTGCGGTGATAAAGAATTGGAGAGCTGATATCCAGTTGGTTGCGTAAATAGCGCACCCCTAAATATTCATTTTTTCGTTTAGGATTGGAACGGGCTTGTACGTCGGAATATTCTTCAGGAAAAACTACTGTGGCTTCCGGATCAATTGAATCTATCTTTAATATGGCGATCTGTAAATCTGGGAATTTGAAATTGAAGAGGTCGTACATCTCAATTGATTGCTTGAATATTGTACAAAGATGCGCAAACATCTGATAGATTTTTGATGAATTTTATGTTAAGACTATGGAATTTTCTATATTTACAATCTTTAAAAAACGAGAAATAGTAAAATTTATACGCATTCATATGGTGGGTAGACTGAAATTATTGCTTTTAAGTGTTTTGTTTGTAAGCACTTATGCATTTTCACAATCCGGTCTTGGTACGCTCCGCGGTACCGTGACCGATGAAGCAACTAAAGCTCCTTTGGAGTTTAGCAAGGTCTTGTTGAAGCAAGCCGGTGCGATTCGTGGTAGTGCTATAACCGACGACAAGGGTAAATTCCAAATCAACGGTGTTCAGCCAGGGTCTTATGATGTCGAGGTGAGAAACGCTGAAGGGGGATATCAAAACCTCACGATGCAGGGTGTGTCTATTTCACCAGACCGCATTACCTTTTTGGATAACTTAACCCTTACCACCAAAACACAAGAGACAAAAGAAGTAAAAGTAGTTCGCTACAAAGTTCCACTCATTGACAAAGATGGTGGTGCTTCAGGTGCTACCATTACCCGTGAAGATATCGCGCGCCTTCCAGCTCGTTCTGCTACCGCGGTGGCTGGTACGGTTGGCGGGGTCAACGTCAATGAAGGTTCTGGAGCTATATCAGTTCGCGGAACCCGTTCAGATGCAACTTACTTTTACATTGATGGTATCAAAGTACGCGGTTCATCCAACCTCCCAAAATCAGCACTCGAAGAAGTATCAGTAATTACCGGTGGTGTACCTGCTAACTACGGTGACGTCACAGGTGGTATCATCTCCATTACAACCCGCGGCCCTTCCTCTGTATATTTCGGAAGTTTTGAGGCCGTGAGCTCAGGTTTATACCTAAATGGTGCAGATCCTAACGGCTACGATGGCAAGGTCATTGGTCTTGACAAATTTGGTTACAATCTAGTAGAAGGGATGTTGTCTGGTCCGCTTTGGATGCAACGCGACTCCGCTGGAAACAAAACCCGTCCGCGTCTTGGATTCCTTGTTTCTGCAAACTACACGGACCAACTAGATCCTCGCCCACTTGCCGGGGGTTCTTATCGAATTACCAAAGAAGCACGAGAAGAATTACTTGCAAATCCATTGCGCCCAACTTCAACTGGTTTTGGTACTTTCCACAATGCACTTTTCCTAAGAGCCGATGATTTCGAGAAAACAGATTGGCGTATGAATGCCCGAAACAGTGTGTTTTCTGCCTCTGGTAAAATAGACGTCAATACTGGACCATCAGTTAACCTTCAATTTGGGGGGTCCTTGAATTATTCTCAAGGTACATCTTATGGTTACGGAGGTTCACTTTTGAATTTTGCCAATTTCGGAGTAAGCAAAAGTCTTGATTATCGCGTATATGCTCGTCTTACCCAACGTTTCAATAACGACCGCGAAGGTTCAAGCTCTAAAATCAAGTCTGCACTTTACAGCTTAATGGTAGACTACTCTAAGTCCTTCGATGAGTCCTATGACCCGAATCATGGTTACAACATCTTCAATTATGGTCACGTTGGTAAGTTTGTTACGACAAGAGTTCCATCTTACGAATTCGATCCTGCAACACAAATGTATGTACACAATGGTTTCCGTGATGTTGAAGTAGCCTTCACACCATCTGAAACAAATGCTGCACTTGCTTCAATTACGACTCAATACTACGACATCTATCAAGACAATCCGATTGGTCGTTATGAAAACCTTTTCCAAATTCAACAAGGTAACGCGTTGCGTAACGGAGACTTACCAAACAGTGTTTATGGTATTTGGGCTAATATTGGTGCACCATCTAATGGTTTTGGAAAGTCAGAAAATGATCAATTCCGCGTTACTGGTGCAGGTTCAGTTGTACTCGGCGACCACTCTATTTCACTTGGTTTTGAATACGAGCAACGCGTAGACCGCGGCTGGACCAGCGGAGACAACGGTCCATCAAGCATTTGGTCTATCGCTCGTCAGCTCGCGAACTTCCACATCAGAGAACTTGATTTAAACTCAGGTGTCATCACTGACTCCGGCTCATTTAAAGCGATTACCTATAACCGCCTAAATGCCGGCGATGCCTTCCAAACGGGCACAGGTGAATACGGAGGTCAGGTTAACAACGATCAGCAATCTTTCTTTGATTACAACCTTCGTCAAAAATTAGGATACAATCCAGCTGGTACTGATTTTGTAGATATCGACCAATACGACCCTAATTTATTCCAGTTCGATATGTTCTCTCCAGACGAACTCCTCAACAGTGGTCAGTCATATGTATCTTATTGGGGTTATGATCACACCGGTAAAAAAGTTCGTGGCAACACTGACATCAACAAGTATTTCAATGAATTCGATGAAAACGGTAACTACAAGCGTTTTGTTGGTGCCTTCCAACCAATTTACATGGCAGGCTACATCATGGATAAGTTTGCTTTCAAGGACATCGTCTTTAACGTTGGTGTTCGTGTAGACGTTTTTGATGCGAACCAGCCCGTCTTGAAAGATCCATTCTTATTCTACACGGCTAAAACTGTTCAAGAAGCTCGAGCATTGGCTACCAATGATCCTAACCAATACAGTTGGGTAGATCTTCCTGAAGGTATGGGCGATGACTACGTTGTTTACGTAAATGACGTCAACAACCCATCTAGCATTAACGGATTTAGAAATGGTTCTCAATGGTACGATGCAACAGGTACCCCAATCGAAGATCCATCTAAAATTCGTGGTGCTGCAGGTATTGCACCTTGGTTGCAAGACCCTTCTCTTGAAACACCGACAGCCGATGCTTTTGAGGACTACAAAGCACAAGTAAACGTGATGCCTCGTATTGCTTTCTCGTTCCCAATTTCTGAGGAAGCATCATTCTTTGCTCACTACGACATCCTCACTAAGCGTCCAACATCAGGTTTCCGCTTCAACCCTTATGAATATCAGTTTATTCAGACGCGCAACGCAGTCATTAACAATGCTAATTTGTTACCAGAAAAAACAGTAGACTACGAACTTGGTTTCCAACAAGTGGTAACGCGTACCTCTTCTGTCAAAATCTCTGCATTCTATCGCGAACAACGCGACAACGTTCAGTTGATCAACGTTTTTGAAGCCTACCCTGTTACCTACAGAACTTTTGGTAACCGCGATTTTGGTACGGTAAAAGGTTTAACGGTTGCTTACGATATGCGCCAGACTGGTAATATCCGCATGACAGCCAACTACACCTTGCAGTTTGCCGATGGTACAGGTTCTGATGCGACCTCAATGTCTGCACTCGTTAATGCCGGTTTGCCAAACTTACGTGTAATCTTCCCATACAGCTATGACCAACGCCACGCCTTTAACTTTACTTTTGACTACCGTTATGGTGAAGGCCAAGACTACAACGGTCCTATGATTGGAAAGACACGTATTTTTGAAAACACGGGATTAAACCTCATTGCTAATATCAACTCAGGTTCGCCTTATTCTTCACAAACATTCATTACTGATGAGGGTATCGGAAACCTCAATGCAGGTATCAATGGTACCTTGAACGGTTCTCGTTTACCTTGGCAGTATCGTTTGGACATCCAAGCAGACAAAACAATGAATATCGAATATGGCAGCAAAGAAAACAAGAAGAAAACAGCCTTCTTGCAAGTATATGTCCGCGCTACAAACCTATTCAATCAGTTCAACGTCTTGAATGTTTACCGTGCTACAGGAAACTGGGATGACGACGGCTTTCTTGCCGCGGCAGCAAGCCAAACCTCTATTCAAAACCAAATTGATGAACAATCTTTCCGTGACTACTACACCATGAAGATTCAGAATCCGTTTAACATTAGTATACCTCGAACAATTCGTTTGGGTGTCAAATTTGATTTTTAAGAAGCTTTAACGAAGTATTATGAAAAAGCAATTCATTGCCGCGTTTATTGGTCTAACAGTAGCTTGCTCTCAAGCTTTCGCGTACTTAGGCCCAAATGACAAAGATTACAAACCTACTGCAAAGCCAAAGGCCAATTGTAGCCCAGCAACTGCAAAGCTGACTATGAAGTTCAACGATGTAGCTGCGCTCATTGAGCAGGGTGGTAGTATGTTCCAAAACCGAGCTGCAAGCGTAGCTGCCTACGAAGTTCCGAAAGGAAGTAACCGCTTTGCGATTTATGCAGGCGCACTTTGGATGGGTGGTACAGATGTCAATGGCCAGCTCAAATTAGCTGCTTTGCGTTATCGTCAAGGTAACGACTTTTGGCCTGGTCCACTAACAGTTACACCTGGTTCAGGTAACTTTAATCCGCTCAATCCAGTAGGCGACGACGCCATCCGCGATTTTGGAGAGGCCAATATTGACCCAGACCAATGTATCGCTTACGATAAGTTCTATACCATTCGTAAGGCTGAGGTAATTAGATTCAATATCTGGTGGGAGTGTAACGCAGGTATAACTACCGAAGGCTGTGACGAAATCACTGCACCATCTAACGACGAACTCAACCGCATTTACGGATGGCCAGCTCATGGCGACGTCTCAAGAGGTCAAGACTATTTCTTAGCGCCTTTTTATGACCGCGACCAAGACGGAAACTATAATCCAGATAACGGTGACCACCCATGGTACGACGACATCTTAGGTCGTGACGACATCGAATGTGGCATTGATCGCCGTATTTCTCTATACGGTGATGAAACACACTGGTGGGTATTTAACGATAAGGGTAATATCCACACCGAAACCAACGGTGACCCTATCGGTATGGAAATCCGCGCACAAGCTTTCTCTTTTGCAACAAACGACGAAGTCAACCGCATGACTTTCTACAACTACGAGTTGATCAACCGTGGCACGCAAACGCTTTACAATACATATTTCTCTCAATATTTAGATGCTGACGTCGGTAACTACGCTGATGACTACACTGGTTGTGACGTCTCTCGTGGTTTGGGCTATATGTATAACGGTGACCTTATCGATGAATCTGATGGTGGTAAACTAGGTTATGGCGAAAACCCGCCAGCAATTGGTTGTGACTTCTTTGAAGGTCCATATCAAGATGCTGATGGAATCGATAACCCAGGTCCATATTTTGATGAGGCTACCCAAACCGAGGTTGTTCCTACTGTTGTAGATGCCCTTGCTAATAATGGTATCGTTTACAAAGGAATTGGTATTGGCTACTCTGATGGCATCATCGACAACGAACGCTTCGGTATGCGTCGCTTTACTTATTATACCTCTACTTCTGCTTACCCGTATAACGATCCAGGGCCAGCAGCTGAATACTATAACTTCATGGAAGGTCAATGGGCCAATGGTTCAGAAATGTTCTATGGAGGTTTAGGTTATGACGGCTCTAACGGTGTCACCACTACACTTTCAGATTACATGTTCCCAGGTACTTCAGATCCATTACACTGGTCAACTCAAGGTGTAGATATGTCTGGAGATTTCCCTAATGGTTGGGACGAAACTACAGATAACAACCCCTCTGGTGACCGTCGTTTTGTACAATCAGCTGGTCCGTTTACGCTTCGACCAGGTGCAATCAATAACATTACAGTTGGTATCGTTTATGGACGCAGCACAGACGGCGGCCTGATGGCTTCTGTCGATGCAATGAAACGCGCAGATACCAAAGCACAGGCTTTATTCGATGCTTGTTTCAAAATTCTCTCTCCGCCAGATGCACCTCGTTTGAATATCCAAGAATTAGAGAACGAATTGATATTAATGATTGACAACCCAGTTTCTTCTAATAATTACCAAGAGGCTTATGCTGAGTTAGATGAAATCAATATCACAGACCCTAGCGTAGATCGCTTTTACAGATTTGAAGGCTATCAAATTTTCCAATTGAGAGCACAGGATATATCAATTGCTGATATCGCTGATCCAGACAAGGCCCGTTTGGTAGCACAATGTGATATCAAGAACAACATCTCGAGAATCATCAACTTTGAGTTTGATGAAGCCCTTGGTTTCTCTGTTCCAGTTGAAAAGGTAGACGGCGAAAATAACGGCATCAAACATTCCTTCTCTGTGAAAGAAGATGCTTTTGCGCAAGGAGCTCGTCAGTTAGTTAACCACAAGCAATATTATTACGTTGCTGTAGCTTATGCATACAACCAATTTAAGAAATATGATCCCAACGATCCACTTTTCTTAGACGGTCAAAAAATACCGTTTATTTCAAGTCGTTTGAATTTCGATGGTACTGCAATTTCTCCAGTAACCGCTATTCCTCACAACCCGATGCCTGAAGCAGGTGGAACCGCACAACTTGTTGCTTATGGTTCTTCACCGCGCATCACGCGCCTAGATGGTTACGGAAACGGCAACCGCAACTTGGAGCTTACTTCTACGAGCATGAAAACAATCTTGTCTGATGGTTACATGGCCAACCCAACCTATGACTACGGTGCAGGCCCGGTAAACATTAAGGTTGTTGACCCATTGAACCTAGCTAATGGTTATTTTGAGTGCAAATTTAGAGACTATACTGCACCAAACATTGGTAACAGTGCCGATACCGCTAGTTGGGTCATTTACCGCTATGCGAACAAAGGTGACGCAACACCAATCGACTCCATGAGTTCAGAGCGTACCATCGCTTCTGACAACGAGCAGATCATTCCACAGTGGGGGATTTCAGTGCAAATATTCCAAACTAAATATACAGGAACAGGCAACTTAGCTTCTAAGTCGACGAACATGATTGACGCAAGTATTGAGTTTGCAGATTCCTCTAAGCGTTGGCTAACCGGTGTCAGAGACAACGATGCATTCTTCCCGACTAACTGGGTGCGCTCCGGCGACTACTCTCCAGAGTGTGATCCAGGAGATCCAGCATTTGAAGGTTTACCGGATGGTCCAACTTACTTGAACCCTTGTAATTATCCTGATGAAGCAGGAGCAGATCCAACACAAGGTTATGAGCGTGTATTGGAGGGCATCATTGCCCCGCACCGTTTGGTGGGTTACCAAGCAGATTACATGCCGCTGGCATACTTCGGTACCTTCTCTGGTTCAAGCAAGCTTAATGCCTCTATCTCGTTCTTGCCAAGTGTCAATATTGTCCTTACAAATGACAAGAGTCTTTGGACGCGCTGTCCGATCGTTGAACTAGGCCGCAATACCGCGCTGAACGTAGGTGGAGCTGCACCAGGCGCACTTCGTAAGAGTCCTAGTGTCGATAAAAACGGTAATCCTGACGGTACTGGTAACGGTATGGGTTGGTTCCCAGGCTATGCGGTAGACCTCGAGTCTGGAGCGCGTCTTTACATGGCTTTCGGAGAAAACTCTTTCTTAGGTGGAGAAAACGGAGCTGACATGATTTGGAACCCAACAGACCGCTTAGTGAGCAACGTTGGTACACCACTCATGGGAGGCATGCATGCCGTTTATGTGTTCAGCTATAACCAAGCGAGTACAAACGGATTTAGTTCTGGTTTCAACTTCCCTGCATATATTCCAGCACAAGCCGAGAACAACAGCACCAATTTCGTTTACAACAAATATCTAGAAGTAGAAGGGAACAGTTCAGCGGCAAGACGCGAACTTTACGGTTCACTCACTTGGATAGCTTACCCAATGCTAGAACAAGATCAAACGTTATTGGCTACCGATGTTACTATTCGTTTGCGCGTAAACAAAGAGTATAAAAACTTTGTTGGCTCAGGTGAAAACGCAGGCAGACCAATGTACGGTTGGTCTATGGAAGACATCGCAACGCGAGTAGGTTCACAAGACATGCTCAAAGAAGCATTGGCCATGATCAATGTGGTACCAAATCCATACTATGCATTTTCCGAATATGAGCGCACACGCTTGGATACGAAAGTAAAAATCGTCAACTTACCAGAAGCATGTACAGTTCGTATTTACACCGCAAATGGTAAGTTGGTAAGAACTTTCAAAAAAGATAGTCCTCAAACATACATTGATTGGGATCTAACAAATCACAAGGCTATTCCAGTGGCAGGTGGTATTTATCTTATTCATGTAGATGTACCAAATGTAGGTGAACGCGTCTTGAAGTTCTTTGGCGGTATGCGTCAAGCGGATTTACAAGGTATTTAATGATAGATTAGTTCGAAAGCTATGAAAATGACATTCAGACATATTTTATTTGGTGCAGGTCTTATGGCCTCACTGACTGCTCAAGCAGGAAATGAGGATCGTGTAGGTTCCGCAGGGGCTTCTCAATTATTGGTGAATCCTTGGGCTAGATCATCTGCTATCGGAGATGCATCATATGCAAATAGCAACGGTTTAGAAGCAACATACATGAACATTGCTGGCTTGGCGTTTACAGACAAGACACAACTTAAATACAACTATTCAAACTGGATGGGCACTGCTGGCATTTCGTTAAACGGTGCGGGTATAGCTCAACGTATTTCGGATTCAGAAGTTTTCTCTGTGAGTGTTCAAGCCATGAACTACGGTGACATTCCAATTACAACTGTGGCTAATCCAGAGGGTAATATTGGTTTCTTTTCTCCACGTTTCAACATTTTTAGTGTTGGTTATGCTAAGGAGTTCTCTTCGTCTATTTATGGTGGGATTAATTTCAAAGTCATTTCTGAGAGTATTTCCAATTTGAGAGCGAATGGTATTGCCATTGATGCAGGTATTCGTTACGTATCTGGAGAGCAAGATCAGCTTAAGTTTGGAATTACGCTAAAAAATGTAGGTCCAGTGATGCGCTACAAAGGTGATGGTTTGGCACAGCAGGTGTCTTATGTAAGCACTGGCTACATTGCATCTTTGGAGCAGCGTTCTGCTACTTTTGAATTGCCTTCATTATTAGGCATTGGTGCCTCATATGATTTCATTTTTAATGAAAGCAATAAATTGAATATGGCGCTTGGTTTCACCGCTAACTCATTTATGAAGGATCAGTACAGAATAGGTTTTGACTACGGTGTTTCCAAAGACAACATGGCATTTAATCTAAGAGCTGGTTTTTGTTATGAAGACGGTATGTTCAATGAAGAAACCAAATCGAGTGCTTTTAGCGGCCCTTCTGCCGGGTTTTCTATTGATGCTTTAGTTGGCGAGAATCAAAATGCACTTGGTCTAGAATATGCAGCCCGCTTTGCAGGCATATTCGGCACGATTCATACCATTGGTGCTACGATCAGCTTAAAATAATTTTCTAACTTTGTTAGGTCCAAGAGAGCTCTATTAGGGCTCTCTTGTTTGTTTCCATAAATCCATTAGCATGTCAAATATCAATTACTATACAGCAGAGGGCTTACAAAAGCTAAAAGATGAGCTTCATCAACTCAAAACGGTACAAAGACCATCTATTTCTGAACAAATTGCTGAAGCGCGTGACAAAGGAGATCTTTCAGAAAACGCTGAATACGATGCGGCAAAAGAAGCACAAGGGATATTAGAAATGAAAATTTCCAAATTGGAGGCAATCGTTTCAAATGCCCGTTTGATCGATGAAACACACATGGACAACAGTAAGGTGTTCATACTTTCCAAAGTACAGATCAAGAACCCGACCAACGGGATGCAAATAGAATACACACTCGTTGCAGAAAATGAAGCGGACATCAAAGCGCGCAAAATTTCAATTGAATCTCCGATAGGCAAAGGATTATTAGGCAAGAAAGTAGGTGATATCGCTGAAATCCAAACGCCAGGCGGTATCATCAATTTTGAAATCATCTCTATTTCTAGATAGTGTCTAGTTTGTTCTCAAGAATCATTAGTGGTGAAATCCCTTGTCACAAAGTGGCAGAGAATGATGAATTCATAGCATTTCTTGATATCATGCCTTTGGCAAAGGGGCACACACTCGTTGTACCTAAAATAGAAACCGATTATGTTTTTGATATCGACGATCAAAATTATCAACGTCTTTGGCTTTTTGCCAAACAGGTTGCCGGATTACTTCGGGTGCATATTCCTTGCAAACGTGTTGGAGTAAGCGTTATCGGCCTTGAGGTAGCACATGCCCACATCCACCTCGTTCCACTCCAAGAGATTGGCGACATGAATTTTAGCAAGCCAAAAGTAGCTGCCGATCCGCTTGAATTAGCTGCTTTGGCAAGACTTTTGTTTGAGGGAACTCATCAATAATAATCAGATGAAAATATATTCAATCATTGCGAGCTTTCTATTTGTTAGCCTTTCTTTGGCGCAACCTATGCGCGTGTTATTTGTAGGGAATTCCTACACACACTATAATAATATGCCAAATCTTTTTGAGCAAATGGCGGATAGCAAGGGTGTTAAACTTGAGGTTCTGATGGATGCTAAATCGAGCCATACTTTTCAAATGCACTCCAAAAGACCAGAGTTGTATAAAAACATCAACTCAACTAAATGGGATTACGTAGTTTTACAGGGCTTTAGCCGCGAATTAGCACAAGATCGCGCTACAATAGACTCACATAGTCTTCCCTACATCAAACAGCTCTTAGACTCCATTTATGCCAATAATAGCTGCACCAATGTTTTGCTCTATCAAACTTGGGGCTACGACACCGGATACAAAGACGATTCATTAGGTATCGATTGGAGTTATCAGACGATGTCTGACCGCATCCACGAAGGCTATTTATATGTAAGCGAGCAACTCAATTTATCTATTGTTCCTGTAGGTAAAGTTTGGGAAACTGTAAAAACAAACCATCCTCAAATACAGCTTTATCAAGAAGACAAGCAACACCCTTCGCTTGCCGGCTCTTATTTAGCGGCATCCTGCTTTTATTCAGCACTGTTTAAAACAGAGCCCAACTTGAGTTTTACGGCCAAACTAGACCCTAAACAAGCTGAGATCATTCAAGAAATAGCCGGTCTCCAGGTCCTGATGAATAAAAGCCGCTATAAAATCAATCAGAATACGGTTGAACTCGACATCAAATTGAGTGCAGAAAATAAAAAGGTGGTTCATTTGAGTGCTAATTATCCGAATGCATCGAGTGTTACATGGGATTTCGGCGACGGTATGTCAGAAAAGTCATTTAAAACGCGCCATGTATATGGTAAGCCGGGAGTTTACGAAATCAAAGTCAAGGTGCAAGATGCTTGTGGCGAGCGCATCTTGAAAAGAAAGATAAGCGTATAATTGAAAAACGTCCGGGCTTATTTTTCCTGAACCTTAATACCGAATAACTGGCTACTGTACTTTTTCATGGGCCACAAAATAAAGTGGAGCTTAGCGCGTATGACGTCAATGTAATAGACGTAAACGATAAAGATCAGCCAAAAGCCCAATGTGTACGGAATTACTTCGTAGGGGCCTAGTTTTTCATGGAGAAAATCATTGAAGCCAATTCTGATAACGCTGCCATAAAGCAACATCATGTGGATGATAAAAATACTTAGTGTATTTTGCCCAATTTTTAGAAACAAATTATCTTTTTTAATTTGAAGCACATAGGTTTCTAAACCGAGTAATAAAGAGAGAATGACCAAAACCATTCCAAATTTATCTAGAAGCCAATCCATTTGATAGAAGGTAACATCATGAAGGCCAGGCATACTTTGAAGCCAAATTAGAAAGGGTTTGATTCCAAAGAAAATAAGTAAGCCAGCACCAAAAGTCCCAATGATGACGGGTAATGACTTGACGTAGTTTTTGTAGTGATAGAGCAACACACCTAGCATGGCGCCGTACATGGTGTAGCCCATTCTTGGCGTAATTGGAAATTCAGAATGCGGACCATGGAACATGTTTTGAACAAAAGTGGGCGCATTTTCGGGCCAATAGTGCTCGCCCAAGGAGCCAAAAAACAATTGGGAGTAAAAAAGTAAAGTTCCAGCTAGAAAGTAATATACCCATAGGGGTATGACTTTTATCAATCGAAATAAACCATAGAGCAGAATAATTGTCAAAATGCCGATCGCTATACATTGTAAGACATGAAAGGCATAAAACTGTAGCAGGTAGCCCCAAAAAAGCAGTTCAACGACGCGTTTGAATCCTTTGCGAACGCGCATATTCTGCCAAAACGACTGTTGTTCGTTGCCAAGCAGGAGGTAAGTAAAAATAAGGCCGGTTACTGTTAAAAATGTAGGAGAAGTAAAGCCGCGGATGAATTTCCAGGTACGATAGGCTGGAAAAGATTCATCTACCCACTCAAGTGCGAGTGAATCATGAACAAAATGCCCTTCCAACATTAATAAGATAGCGATGGTGCGCGCAATATCAATGAAGTAAAGGCGGTTTTTGGGTTTATTGAGGCTGATTTGGTTTTCCATTTGAGATAAAAAACGTGCGAAAGGTACGAAAGAAATGACGAATCGGCTCAAGAACCTGAACCAATGCAACAAAGAAAGCCACGAATACAAATGCTCCAAAAATGGCTTCCAATGCACTTAATTTGTTTTCCAGAAAAGTCCGTAAGCTATAACCCGTAATGGCCCCATAAAGAATAACAGCATGTAGTACGTAAATCGCAAAGGTTTCTTGACCTACAGCCATGAAATAGGGATGCCTAAGGCGCTCAAAGCCGCTGATGTAGGTAAAAAGAATCAGCAATAAAGCCACAAAAAATGCGCGGTCAAAAGCCCAGAGGTACTTGTAATGAAAATGAGTGAAATCACCGTTGTAGATAAATGTCATGATCCAGCCGACTAAATAAAAAGCTAAACCGATCCCAATCAAGTAGCGGTAAACATTCTTGTTCTTGAATCCTGTTCCGTGGATACTGAGGTAGTGGCCAAACCCAGCGCCTAAAAATACAAAGCCAATCCAAGGAAAAATCGAAAAACCTGTTTCTGGCCCTTGTATCATATTTTGGATAATTGGCGGGATGCCCACCGGGAAATATCCTGACTGAAGGCGCACAAGTGGTGTAAAACCAAAGATAAGCAGTGCCAAAAGCAGGTAAAAAATCCAGCTCAATTGTCTGATTTTGTAAAGCAGCGCACTCATCAAGAGCAATAACAGGAGGCCCACCCCGATACATTGTAGAATATGGAAACCTAAAAAATGAGGGTTGAAATGCCCGGCAAAATAGTATTTAAGGTATTTGAGGTTGAGCTGCAATACATAACCTATTACTAAAAGACTGAGCGCTCGGCGAATACCTTTCTTGACGCGGATGAGCTTCAAAAACGGAGCATGTCCTTTTTGCCATTCTTTGTGCAATAAATAAGTAAAAACGGCCCCAGAGATGGTGAAAAACAATGGCGCGGTGAGCCCCCTGAAAAATCCCCATGCACTGAACCAAAAACTACCCGATGATCCGTGCAGGCGCACTTCTGCCATAAAGGTGGGGTAACTCTCAAGGGTCATAGAAATGAAGTGACCTTGTAACATCATGAGGATCGCTACGCTGCGACTGAAATCTAGAAAATGGATGCGCTGTTTTTGGTTCATCGAGGGGGTAGAGATTCGGTACGCAGTTCAATGATCTCAATGCGTCTTTCGAGCGAAGCATCTTTGGAATAAACTGAATTGCGTTGGTCGTAGTAGTTGTCGCTCACGTCTTTATTGGCTTTGTATTCTCCCATTGGAACTTCAATAAATTGTAAGCGAAGTGGGGTGCTCAGCATATAGGGGGCAAATTTACCACCATCTATCTCTTCAAAGTAATTTTTAATGGCAGAAATGCGTCTATTTGTCAAATGTACGTTATAATCTGATTTAGCTAGCGGACTTGCAAATCCTTGCACCATAATACTGACTTGCTGACCAGATTGAAGTGCCTCCCAAACTTGTTCTCTGAAAAGAGCAAGATTTTGCATGCCGTGGTCTACTTCTTGGTCAAAGAATGCGAGCAGGGCTTGCGCTTGTGCAGCAGCAGCCAAAGAATCACGGCCCTCTGTTACCTTTTGAAGATACAAAGGATATTGGCTTTTGTATTTAATGTAGGTTTCCTCGTAAGAGAGTTCGGTAAAATCGGCGGTGGTTTTGGGATTCGGATGGTCATTTTCAAAATACAGTCGGATCGGTAATTTGACAATTTGAATGGTCTTAGCTGCCTCCTCTACTTTTTTCGGTTGAGGACGGGCTAAATATTGATAAAAGACATCGCTGCAACAGGTTGGGTGCGATGCATAGAGACTTCCTATGCGATTAGAGCTCAGATAGGCAGTATCTTTTTGACAAAAAAAGTAGAGTTCGTTTGCTGGACTATTGAAAGGCATACCCATATTGACAGGGGGGCCAAAACTACCATCGGTTTGGAGTGAGGCATAAAAAATATCATAACCACCGAATCCGGCGTGCCAGGTGCTTGAAAAATAGAGTCGTTTAAAAAGTGGATCAAACCATGGCGAGACTTCATTTTCAACTGAATTGAGGCCACTTAAGTTGATCGGGTTTTGAACCGAACCATTTTTCTCTATTGTGGTGATCCAAAGATCGAGACCGCCTTTCCCAGTCGATGCTGCTGCACTATAGATGAGTTTGAGTTGTCCATTGAGTTCAAAAAGATGCGGCATACTTTGGTAAGAGTCAATCGGGAGTGAAAGAATGGTATTGGAATCTAAGTGCCAAGAATTTCCTTGTCTGTCTATTCTCATGATGCGACATGTCAGGGAAGAGGCAGCACGCTGACACTCACTACACAACGCAAAACTGCTGTCAGGAGCAAGCGTAAAATTGCCGTATTCAGCCCCGGGACGCAAGCCTTTGATCCATAATTGCTTTTGGGATGTCGCCGGAAATTGATAGAGTTGAATGGTGTATTGTGCACTAAATACTTGTTCTTGGTCATTAGCAGTGGAATCTGCTCTCAAAGAGCTAAAAATCAGAGTGTCGTTTAGAAAAAGGTGTCCAAATTCGGTATCGACCGTATTGACTGGATGTTGGAGTAAGGCGGTGTTTTCCTCTGCGCTCACAAATTTGAGTTGTTTGAGCACCCAATTACAAGCAATAACTTCTTGTTCGGCCTTTAGATAAGCGCTATTTTTTTTGTCTTCAGCAAAATACTTTTTGGCTTCTTTGAACTGTGCTAAGGCTTCTTTGTATCGTCCTTGTTGCTTGAGCATGAGTGCATAATAGAGCTGTGCTTGCGGATAAGTTTGACCATCGGGGTCTTGCTCGTAAACCTTTAGAAAATAAGTTGCTGCAGTTTTGTAATCCTTGAATTGTAGATTGGTTTGGGCAATTTTCCATTGAAGTGCAATGGAATTGGGCTCGAGTTCAAGTGCTTGATCGTAATATTTAAGCGCCTCGATATAATCCAAGGCCTCTACTTGGGCATCTGCATGCGCAACAAGCTTTTGGAGTTGTTTTTGACCCCAACATTCTGCACAGAGCAGTAGCAGACATATCAAATAAAATCTGGGCATATGCGGTATTGCAATTGAGGGGGTTGAAATTTACTAAATACATAGCGTACACTTAATTCAAAAGCTCCGCGCCCTCTACTGGCTGGCACTAGTGAAGAATAATTGAAGTCATAGGAAATTCCTGTATAAAGCGGACCACGCGCAAGGCCAAACTGTATACAAAAGGCATCTTTTGTTCGCCACCAAAGTGCTGAGCTAAGGGTTAGATTGTCTTTTAATGAGAGCAAATACGCTGCAGTTGAGCCAATTGTCAATGCACGATATGGCCCCTGTAAATTGAGCTGAAAACTAGGTTCAAAGACCAAATTAGGATTGTATTGGTAATGCAATTGGCTAAACAAATTGACTCGGATATCACGTTGGGTATTGTCTGTAAAAAAACTTTGATTGGGCCTGGTGAGATTGAAAGCACTCAAACCACTTTGTAGAGAGATTTGCTTGCTGAGCTCGAATTGATGAATTAGGCCCAGGCCCAGCATGGGTCTGGTCATTGAGGCTGTCTGGAAAAACTCATTGGTGGGCGCATTTGGATCGAAAATGTAGCCGTTATATTGGCTATCAAAGTAAAATGCATTGCTGTTCAATTGTCTTTGATTGAATCCAAGCTGAAGGGCAGCCCTCAGTTGGTGCTGCTTGTTGAGTACAAACGGACGACACAAACTCAGCTGTAGCTCGTTGGTCTGAAACTTGCCATCGCCAACTTGGTCATGGAAATAATTGGCTGCAAGACCCCACTTTTTCCATTTCGTATCTGCCGCAATTGCTGTGGTTTGAAAAGGAATACTGACGCTACGCCATTGTGTGCGGTAATTGGCCGTGAGGCGGAGGTCTTCTTTGAAATTTCCTGCGTGGGCAGGGTTAAGAAAAATGGGGTTATTGTTGAATTGTGTCCAATGGATGTCTTGGGCAAATACTGGGGTTGCCACTAATAAAAATAGAATCCTGCAAAGCTGCTTCACGTAACGAAGTTACAAAAAAGCCTGCGGATTAGAAATTATGGATTGGAACTAGAAACAGGTATAATTTTGCCATTGAAAAATGCACCACTGTTCAAGGCAAAATCGGCTATAAATTGGGCCATTTGCGCTGGTGAGGTTGGCGCCAAATAACCAGGAAAAGCAGCAGAGAGCATTTCGGTTTGTACTGCACCTAAGCACAAACAGTTCATGCGCAATGAGGAGTCTTTGTATTCTTCGGCAAATAGTTCGGTGAAGGCACACAAGGCTGCTTTGGAAGTAGAGTAGGCGGCAAGACCTGCAAATTTAAGGCTGCCTTGAAAACCTCCCATAGAACTGATATTGACGATATGTGCTTTTGGGGCAAGTTGAGGAAGTAAGGCTTGCGTGGCCTCCATAATGCCGATGATGTTAACTTGATAACTCTCTGTAAAATCCTGGTGACTCAGTTGTTCAAAGGGTTTATTTACCAAGAGCCCTGCGTTATTGATCAAGATATCAATTGGTGCAGCTAAACCGAGCGCAGCAATTTGTTTGTGAACGTCTTTGGAAATATCCAAGTGATGACAGAAAACATTCTTTTGTAAGAAACGACCCTTCATCTTATCTAAATTCCTTGACAAGGCAAGAACGGTGGTGTCTTCCATCTGAGCAAAATGGTCTACAAGTGCAGCCCCAATGCCTTGACTCGCGCCGAGAATAGCAACAACCCTATTCATCAAAACTCACAATTAGTTCGTCACTAGTGGCAAATGCTTGACAGGTGAGGATGTAACCGTCAGCAATTTCGCTATCCGTGAGTGAATGGTTCATGCGCATGGTGGCACTGCCTTTGAGTACTTTGGCACGACAAGACGAACACACTCCGCCTCGGCAAGAGAATGGTGCATCGAGCCCAGCTTTTTCGGAAAGTTCGAGAATGCTCTTGTCTTGACCTTGCATCTCAAAAGTTGCAATTTCGCCATCTATCATGACTTTTACTTTGCTTTTTCCGGAGAAACTTGTTTCGGCCTTGGCTGTGGGTTTTTCTTCGCTTACAAAGAACAGTTCTTTGTGGATTTTCTGCGGGCTCACCCCAAAAAACGAGAGGGTTTTTTCAACACTTTCCACCATTTGTTGGGGCCCACACAAGAAAAATGCGTCGGCTTGTAGCAGGGCTAAATCGTTCTTGATTTGCGCTTTGAGCTCCACATCGTTGATGCGCCCAAAGTGCGCGCCTTCCACTTCTTTTTGGGAGTAGAAAAGGGTGGTTTCAGTGTGCTGAAGCGCAGTGATGTCATTTAAAAATAAAGCATCTTCTGGTCTTTTGTTGCCGTAGAATAGTTTAAATTGTGTTTGGCCTGTAGCCGTTTGCAACATGCTCATGATGGGTGTGATGCCAGATCCGGCGGCAATAGCTACAACCTTTTTGTAGGCAGGTTGCCATGTAAAGTTGCCCTCTGGTTCAAAAACGATCAGCTCTTCGCCTGCTTTGATATTTTGCAGAAAATTGGATGCTTTTCCGTTTGCGATGGCCTTGACGCCGATGCTTAAACCGGCTGAAGAACTACTGCAAATTGAATAGGATCTTCTAAGTTGTTCGCCGTTGATGTCGAGTGCCAAGGTGAGGTACTGACCAGCTTGAAATTGGAAATTGGTGCTGAGGGCAGCGGGTACTGTAAAATCAATTTGTACAGCTTGGGCAGTCAATGCCTGTACACTTTTTACAGTAAGGAGATGCGCGCCTTTTGGCAGCGTCGCATTCTTGTTGGATTTAAAACGGTCAAATAAGCCCATGTTAGTCGTCGAATGAAATGAGTATATCGTTACTTTTTGGATGCGCCTGGCAAGTGAGTACGTAACCTTGCTCTACTTCTTCTGGGGTGAGCGCATAATTTACATCCATGGTCACTTCGCCCCTGAGCACTTTTGCTTTGCAAGTACAGCAAACACCACCTTTACAAGCGAAAGGCGCATCGGCGCCAGCTTTGTAGGCAGCATCAAGAATGGTTGGGCCATCTGAAGATAAATAAAAATCGGTGACTTCGCCATCCATGATCAGCTCAATATGCGATTCAAAAGCTGGTATTTTGTCTTGCTTTGCCTCCGCTGCTTTGGCAATTGGCGCGGCATGGAACAATTCAAAATGGATGTCTTTGGCATCTACTCCAAATGTGCTCAGCTCATCTTTAACCGCTAAAATCATGTCTTGTGGGCCGCAAATGTAGGCGCCGTTGATGGTCTGATTTTTTAAAAAAGCGTTGAGCAAGTCTTTGGTGCGGGCAGCATCTATGCGGCCTTTTAGCAGCGGGACACCAATATTCTCTCTGGAGAAAACGTGTACTAAATTGAGTCGGTTCAGAAAACGGTTTTTGAGCGCTTCGAGTTCTTCTCTAAAAATAACCTCGGCAAAGCCCTTATTGCCATAAAATAAAGTGACGGAACTGAGTGGCTCGGCGTGTAAGATCGTTTTGAGAATCGAAAAAATTGGCGTAACACCACTACCAGCTGCAAATAAAACATAATGGTTTTGCGCACTCGGGTTGGGCTCAAATTTAAAATTGCCCATTGGAGCCATTACTTCAAGCGTGTCGTGCGTTTGAAGTGTGGAGTTGGCAAAGGATGAGAACTTGCCGTTTGGTATTTGTTTGATGGCTACACGCCATTCGTTTTCGTGGGGTGCACTGCACAAAGAATAGGATCTTCTGATTTCTTCACCATCGATAGTGGTTTTGAAAGTAAGGTATTGTCCTGAAGCGAAGTTAAATTGTGCTTGAAGCGTTTGAGGTACTTCAAAAGCGACTGATACACAACCTTCTGTTTCTCTTTGAAGGTCCGTGACTTTGAGGGAATGAAACTGAGTAGACATAGTCGTATTTAATCAGGGTCAAAAGTAAGCAATAATGCGCAAGCCTCAACCAACATCTATCAATGAACAAACTGACGCCAATCATGTTTTGAAGGCGTAGTTATTTTCTATATTTGTTTCATCGTAACAAAGACATTATGACCCAAGCTGAAAAAGAAATCCGTTTTCAAGAGAAAATTGACCGAGAAATCAAGATTGAGCCCAATGACTGGATGCCAGACGAATACCGCCAAACATTGGTGCGTCAGATATCGCAACACGCACATTCAGAAATAGTTGGTATGCTTCCTGAGGGCAATTGGATTACCCGTGCTCCTAATTTGCGACGCAAGGCCGTCTTATTGGCCAAGGTACAAGACGAAGCCGGACACGGCCTTTATTTATATTCAGCAGTAGAAACCCTCGGTACGAGCCGCGAGCAAACCATTGACGATTTACACAGTGGAAAAGCTAAATATTCATCTATTTTTAATTATCCTGCACTTACTTGGGCCGATATCGGCACAATTGGTTGGTTAGTTGATGGTGCTGCCATTATGAATCAAGTAGCGCTATGCCGCACTTCTTATGGCCCTTATGCCCGCGCAATGGTTAAGATTTGCAAAGAAGAGTCTTTTCACCAGCGTCAAGGATACGAATCACTCATGAAATTATGCAGTGGTACCCCACAACAAAAAGCGATGGCGCAAGATGCCATGAATCGTTTTTGGTGGCCAGCACTCATGATGTTTGGCCCCAGCGATGCAGATTCAACGCATTCAGATCAGTCCATCAAATGGAAGATCAAGCGTTTTACCAACGATGAACTCCGTCAGAGTTTCGTAGATGCCACCGTAGCGCAAGCCGAAATCCTTGGCCTCACCATTCCCGATCCGAACTTGAAGTGGAACGAAGCACGCGGACACTACGATTTTTCTGAAATCAACTGGGAAGAATTCTGGCAGGTGGTCAAAGGAAACGGCCCTTGTAATAAAGAACGCCTCGCTGCGCGTGTCAAAGCCAAAGAAGAAGGCGCTTGGGTGCGCGAAGCCGCAACCGCTTTTGCTAAAAAGCGCGCCATGAAGAAATCAGCCTAATTAAATTTATAAGACGATGTCAACAAATGAATGGCCTCTTTGGGAGGTTTTTATCCGCAGCAAACAAGGACTCAACCACAAACACGTTGGTAGCTTGCGTGCTCCAGACGCTACACTCGCACTAGAAAATGCACGCGATGTTTACACACGCCGCTCTGAAGGCATCAGTATTTGGGTGGTTGAATCTGTACAAATTCACGCGACAGACATAGACGAAGCCGCCTCTTTTTTCGAACCTTCTGATACCAAAATTTACCGTCACCCCACTTTTTATGAGGTGCCAGACGGCGTAAAACACATGTAAAGATGCAAGAATCAGCTCTTTTTGAATACGTACTCCGGCTTTCCGACGACAGCCTTATTTTGGCTCAACGTTTGGGCGAGTGGTGTGGCCATGGCCCAATCCTTGAAGAAGACATCGCCCTCACCAATATTTCACTAGACCTTATTGGTCAAGCCATCAGTCTCTATGACTTTGCAGCCGACTTAGAAGGCAAGGGCCGAAACCACGACCAATTGGCTTATTTGCGCTACGAGAATGAGTACAAAAACGTACTACTTGTAGAACAACCCAACGGAGATTTTGCCATGACCATTCTTCGTCAATTTTTCTTCGATGCATTTCGTTTGCCCCTTTACGAGGCACTCATGCAAAGCCCAGAGGAACAATTAGCTGCCATCGCAGCCAAATCTGTCAAAGAAACGCGTTACCACCTCAAGCATACCTCAGAGTGGGTAATCCGCATGGGCGACGGCACCGAAGAGTCTCATCAGCGCGCACAAGCAGCAATTGATCATCTGTGGCGCTATACCCATGAGTTATTTTACGAAGACGCCCACGATCAGTCTTTACAGGCTGCTGGAAAAGTGCCGTCAATGGCTGAGATACAAGCTAAATGGATGGCTACTGTAACCAGCATTCTTCAGGAGGCCACTTTAGAGATTCCAAAAAATAACTGGAAATTCGATGGCGGACGCGAAGGACGTCATTCCGAACACATGGGCTACATTCTTTCTGATTTGCAGTATATGCAAAGAGCCTATCCAAATATGGAATGGTAACAGAAACTGACATTCGGACTTACTTAAACGAGGTCAGTGATCCTGAAATCCCGGTACTCACGGTGACAGACCTTGGTGTTGTACAACAAATTTATTTGCAAGACCAAACTTGGTTTGTTGAGCTCACACCAACCTATAGTGGCTGCCCTGCCATGCAACAAATAGAAGCGGATATCCTTGCGAAGTTGAAGGAAAAAGGAATCTTTAATGCGCAAGTTAAACACGTCTTGAGCCCAGCCTGGACCACCGACTGGATTTCTGAAGAGGGCCGCCAAAAGTTGAGACTCTACGGTATTGCACCACCGGTAAATGAACCCGACAAAAGTGCGCTTTTTTCAGAACCACCTCGCGTGGCTTGTCCAAAATGCAATAGCAACAACACCCGAATGGTCAGTTTATTTGGCAGTACGGCCTGCAAAGCGCATTACCAGTGCAATGAATGCCAAGAACCCTTTGACTACTTCAAGTGCTTGAAATAGTATGATATAAATATAGTATTGAAGCGTCTAATGAGACGCTTTTTTATTTTTATAGTACTATGTAATACATAATACAATATAAAACATATATCTTTGTATCAAATTGAGTTAAAGATGAATGTAGAGAATACGCAAGCGCAAATGCGAAAAGGTGTTTTGGAATACTGTATTCTTGGCATCTTGCATCAAGGAGAGGCTTATCCTTCAGAAATCTTGGATAAATTGCGCAATGCACAATTATTAGTCGTGGAGGGAACGGTCTATCCTTTACTCACGCGGCTCAAGAATTTAGAGGTGCTCACTTATCGCTGGGAAGAATCCACCTCGGGCCCGCCAAGAAAGTACTACAAAATGACCCAAAAGGGCCAGGACTTTTACCTCGAATTAGCCCGCACTTGGCAAGAATTACAACAAGCCGTTGAACAAATCAATCAAAAAAAGAACCATGAATAAAACCGTTTCTATCCATATCCAAGGATTTCCCTTTATTCTTGAAGAACAAGCCTACCAAGTACTTCAAAACTATTTGCAGGCCCTTAAAAACGTATTGAGCAATGAGCCTGGCGCAGATGACATCCTTCAAGATGTCGAGCTGCGCATTGTTGAACTACTCCAACAAAATCAGATGGGCGCTTCACAGGTCATCCTACAAACGCGCATAGATGAGGTTATAGCGGTATTGGGGAGTCCTGAAAACTTCAGTGACAACCCAATTGAACAGCAGGCTCCTGTTCAAACAGCCCAGCAAGATCGTTCACACAAGCGTTTTTTTCGCGATTCAGATACTGCAATTCTTGGTGGTGTAGCGAGTGGTGTAGCGGCATATTTCAATATAGATGTCGTTTTTGTTCGAGTGGCTTTTGTTTTGTTTACGATGGTATTTGGATCTGGAATCCCTATTTATGTTTTACTGTGGATCATCATTCCAGTCGCCAAAACAGCGAGTGAAAAACTTCAAATGAAAGGCGTTCCAGTGAATATAGAAAGCATCAAAACTGAATTTAAAGAAGCTACAGAACGCATTGAGAAGAACGCCAATAAATGGTCAAGTCAACTAAAGACAGGATCAGGTCTAAGTGATAGCGCGCGTCGTTTTGTTGATTTTATCCGCAAGTTAATAGGAGCCTTACTAGTTTTTTGGGGCTTAGCAAGTATGGTAAGCACTTCTATTTTCTTGTTCGTTGACCCAGAGTTGATCCCCGCTCAGGTGAATGGCGAGTTTACATCACTTGGCGAATTAGGCGCCCTCTTTTTTGAAACAAGTCAAATCAAAGATATGGTCTACTTGGGAGTTGCATTAGTCGCATTTTCAATTGCACTTTCAGCTATGTTCATTGGGTTTCGCCTGCTCTTGGTATGGAAAGGAAAGTGGTATCGGGCTACATTAGGACTTTTTGGTGCGAGCGCTTTCATAGGTCTCGTTTTGTTGATAATTAGTGGTGTATCAACAGCTAAATCTTTTGCAATTGATGGCGGAATGCGCGCTGAGGTAGGCTCTTTTGAGGGAGATTCGCTCCAACTAAACGTAACAACAGACTTGCACTTAGCCCAATTGAATGAGCGCAAGTTTCGCTTGAATAATGACTCATTTCGTCCGAGTCGCAATCCTGATCAAGGGCTCATACTGACCGACAACGGCCGAATTTACACGAGTGGAATCGAAGTAGTTTATACGACGTCCACAGATAGTCTATATCATATTTTTGTGGAGAAAAAGGCCAATGGCACCTCGTATTTAAAAGCCAACCAACGAGCAGCTCGTATAGCTTACCCTTGTCATTTAAAGGGAAGAGAACTCCTTATTTCGAGTGGCTTTTCTTATCCTGCAAAAGACCGTATTCGCGACCAAGAAGTTGTTCTTCAGATTGCCGTACCAAGAGGCAAGGTTGTCTTACATCAAAATAAAATTGTGTTTCCTTATTATTCTACAGAAGAACCAGAGCGCGCCTCCGACCGAGCTTACATATACGGAGGTGGTACTTACTCAGCGTGGTAACTTAACTTGATCTTTTTTGAGTTGTTGGGCATCTAGCCAATAAATCAATTTCATGGAAAAGCTATTGAGTGCACCTGTTTGAAGGGTATAAGAAAGGTCTTGCCAATAAGCTGCATTGACTTGCTCATTACTTGCAAAAACAGAATTTTTCCACACAATATTCAGCTCGCTTCCGGGAAAGAAAACCCAGCGGTAGACCAAATCTATGGTAAAAGCATTGTAGTTGATATCGTAGGCAGATTTACCTTCAGACGTTAGGCCATTAAAGCCCTCTAAAAGTTCAAGGCTGCCATCTTCTTGCAAAAGCGAAAAGTGTTGATAGGTAAGGGTAGAGCGGTAGTGGCGTAAGCGCAAGCTTAAAGACATGCGATTGGTCAGGATATAATCAAAAGATATAGCCTGGATGGTTGTATTTCGATTGCGTTGACCAAAAAGAATACCTGAGTAAGTTTGGGCAGGGCTTGCAAACGGAATGGCGTAGCCGATGCTATTGAATTGCAACTCTTTTTCAAAAGAATAAATCAAGAAAATGGCATCAGAAAGCCGAATTCTCGGATTCAAATTATAGGCATATTGTTTCCAAGGGTGCGCAAGATATTCAGTGATATTTCCACCGAAATCGATGGCGAATTTTCGTTGGTAATTTGAGGAATACCAGGCGTTCAAAAAGACAAATTGCGGGCTTGTAAATACTTTGCCCCAAGTACGTGCCTCAAAATAGTCTTTGCTTTCTTGCAAGTTACCTCCACCACTGAAACCACAAGCATTGAATTTTTTACTCACCGTAAAGAAATTGAGGGTGGCCATATTTGATGTGAAAGTATTTGGTTCGTATAGGTAAGCTTGAAATACATTGGCATTGATACTCCATTTCATGAGCTTTTTCCATTTCGGTGTAAAATCGCGATAGCTTGCACTTGCTTCAAATACCCTTCGGTTGTTATTGTAATTGAATCCGAGGTCGTTTGGGTCATAGGTGTCTGATTCTTCCAAATAGCCTAGGCCTGCAATGAATGAGCCGCGTTGTTTTTGAATATTGAGATTGAGGTTGTGTCCGAGGGTAGCTTCTTGGTCAAGTTGGGCAGAAAGAATGCCTTTTCCGTTGATGTTGTAATTGTTGTCTTTGGTATTGAGGTTGAAGTTAAAAGCTGAGACGTTAGCATCGTAAAAAGAGCCAGACCGCCATACGTTGGTGTTGGTGAAGGTGATTGAAGAATTGTTTTTGAGGTTTTGGTCAAAAACAAGTACGTTGTAATTGGTGAGTGGAGAAATAAGCACCTCGCGTTTGCTCGCATCAATTGTAGATACCGCTGTTGCTATTTGTTCGGCATTAACAGCATTGAAAACACCTATGCCAAGTCCGTTACTATTGCGCCCGGAAAGCTTAGAAGCATTGTAAAGTTGAGACGAACCAGGGACGTTTTCTAGGTACTCATCTTCTTTGAGAAGAGTTTGAGTAACTTTATTGGGCGCTTGGATACCTATCCTGCGGCTATAAAATATGCCGGCTTTGTTGAAGAGTTCCATTCCCTCTGTGAAGAACTGCCGATTTTCATTGAATTGCACTTCAAAAGGGGTGAGGTTCAGAACTTGCTGATCAAAAACGACCTGGCCAAAATCAGGCACTAAGGTCAAGTCTAAGGTAAAAGCTTCGTTCACCCCGTATTTGATGTCCATACCACCATTGAAGGAGCGCAACAGACTTTTGCTACCATCTTCATTACGTACTTCGTCGGCATAAGCCGAGACATATGGTATGAGCGCTAAACGCAATGGGGGGCTTATGTTTTTAATGTTGGTGATGTCTCCACTTTCTAGCAACATGTTTTCAAGGTCGGGATTGACTGCTACCCAAGAAGCTTCCTCTCTGTTTCTGGCAATTTGCCGCCCAAAATTAACACCCCAGTCTTGTACTTCCTTTTGTGGAAAACGCAATGCCGAATATGGTATGCGAATTTCGGCAATCCAACCATTTTCCACAATTTGAACGGCACTGTGCCAAACTAAATTGAGGCGGTCGTTGTAGTCATTGGCTGCAATTTTGGCGTCGAGCTGCACCCCACGGCTAGTAAGGCCAAAATAGAAACCGTTTTGGTTGTCGTTATAGGTGTCGAGAAAAATTCCGATGATGTCGCAATTAGGATTGTAGTCGTCGCGCAGAGAGAGCACATTGGAAATGGAATCTGGCGGATCTTGGCAGAAAAAACCAAAATAAACAGCATCTTGGTCATAGAGTAATTGAACACGAGTTAGGCTTTTTGAAGGTTTGCCTGGTTCTGGCTTGATTTGAATAAACGGGCTCAAAATAGCATCGCTAGACCACGAGCTTTCGTTGAGTATGCCGTCGATAGACATTTTTTCGGTAGTGAATTGCGCTTGGAGTTGTTTTTGACCAAAGCCATCAAAAGAAATGAGTAAGAGTAAAAAGAGTTGCCAACGCATGGGCAAATTTACAACTTAAACCCCTTTTCTTGCAACAACATGTAGGCATTCTTCATGAACTTCATAAGTAACCCAAATTTTAATGTCTTTTTTGAAGCGCACTAAAATTTGCGAAATCAATGTTTGCAGGTACTGATTTTCGATGGGTGTCAGGGGACGATTTGCTTTGAATCGGGAAAAAGAGATGTCAAAACTATTGCCGTTTAAATGAGGACTTCTCTTGACTGCAGTGCGGTTCTTGCGGACTAATTTAGCTACGGTGTGTTTGGTGCGGGTCATGGAGGTAACAATCAATTGACACCCTTTGAGCGGAGTTTGGGCTAAAGAATCTTGAAAAGCGCTGCCGATTTGCGTCAATATTTTTGCAGCATAAGGCGTTAAAAATGCATAGGAATAGTGGAAAGTATCTAAAACAAAGCTTTTTTGAGCTTGCACAAGCACAAGCTGCTTTGCGCGAAAGGCTTTGCGCAGCCCTTGTGTATTGGCAACTGGTTGAATGCCTTGCTTGACGGAGCGGTCCATGTATTCTACTAGCCGGTTGTTGAGTTGTGCAGTATAAACAGAAGGATCTGTTGGTGTAAGAGTGATTGCTGTACCTTCTTGTATTTTGGCGGGCCCCATTGTATCAGCTGGCTCTGACGGCCAATAAGCAAAAGCTAAAAGCACAAAACTAATGGCGAATAAAAAGAGGTGATAAAGCCGCATTGAAACAAATATAAAAATTGATTGCTTTGGTCTAACGCAAGTTCGTAATTTTGTGTCATGGGAACATTTGATACACTCAGAGCACAACTCGAAGAACAAGAATGGCCAAATGTCTATTTATTCAAATTTATTGTCCCTAATGACAACACGCATCTTGCGCAAGTAACAGCGTTATTTGATGCCAATAGTGAAATCAGTTACCATCATTCCGGAACGGGCAAGTACGTGAGCTTGAGCGCCAAAGAAGTCATGCTGTCTGCAGCAGACATCATTGCTGTTTACGAACGCGCAGCGCTTATTCCGGGTATAATCTCTTTATAATGGAAGCAATTGTCCAGTTCTTATTTGTCACATTTCTTATTTTATTGGCTATTATCGGCTACCGTGCACTACTCCGAAAATTCCAACGGGGCCAAGTTGTTCACAAAGATTTCTGCGAGTTGTATAACCTCGATCAGGAACCTGCCGCTGGTGAATTAGCATTTTATTTCGTTTGTCCTGAATCTACCTCGGTTCGTTTTGCTATTTGGCAAAACAACCAACTTGTATTGGAGCTCGCAAACGATACCTTTGATAAAGGTGGGCATCTCTTGCGTTTTGACAGCACGCAGCTTGCCAACGGTGTTTATTATTACGGTATTGTAACTGCTGATCAGGAGACCAAAAAACGCATGACGATCGCTAATTAAGACTCGTCTGTAGACTTCTCAATTTTGATGCGAGAAGGCTTTCTAGGCAATTTGTATTTGGGTTTGTGAAAATCGCTTTTGTAGCCGTCGGTTTTTTCGATGCGATACACCAGGCCTAAGCTATACTGTGTGTAAGAGGAACTCCCTAGGATATCTACCAAACCAAATTTATAGACGCCTTGTGCTTGCAATCCGATTTGCTTGCTAAGCCAGAACGTACAGCCTGCCGATAAATTAAGGGTCGGGCTGAGCAACGGTGCACTTTGTTTGGGATCTGCTGAACGCAGGCTAAAACCAAGCCCAGCACCTAAGTAGGGGTCAAGCGTACCACGGCCCAACTGCTTGTAAAATGAATACTTAAGTGCAGCATCAAAATAGCCAATAAAACCATCGACACCTATTGAGTCATTGACTTTTCTTTCAGGTTTGTAAGTTTGTGCACCCAATACGGCTTCTGCACTCCATCCGTTGTAAATGTAGCGGTCGACGTACAGCCTAGAAGGGAAAGGCAACCCGTGGAGTTGGTCTATAGGCATTGGATTGAGCTCCTTACCGTCGTCATCGGTTGTGGTCCAGGCGAGCCCGAATTGCCAAAAATAGTTGTCTCGGTTGGTGATCATTTTGTCTGGCTGTGCCAGTACGGATGCCTGAATCAAGACAAAGAAAAGACTGAAAATGATGGAGAGTTGTTGGCGCATGCGTTTGTTTCTAAGTACAAATTTAATCAATATCACTACGGTAGCACTTTAAACAGAATAAATGAATTGACAATCAATTGTTGATGTGTCGTTTGCTATTAAATCAGTAAATTTGGGACGAATGGGAAAAGTTAAAAAATACGACCTCACCCTCGACGACGAACAGCCCTTCGAAGTTTACGGAATATCTACTGCATTTGCCGATTACCGACTCACATGGGAACTCAACCAAATGCTTGGAATACGCCTAGAAAAAGAACAACAACGCTTTGAACTCTTCATGCCAAAACTCAAGACTCAGCATGCGTTTAGTTTTTTCTCTTTCGAAGATCAGGAGCTTCTGACGCGGTTTTATTTGATTAAAAACAAACAAGACCAGCAACTTTTACAAGCAGATCGCCCCATGATCGATTATTTTTTGGTCCTCAAAGATAACTTTTCACATGAGGCCTCTATTTTGATTGAGCAGCTCAGAAAAATAAACGGCATCGTTGCAGTGTTTAGTTTCAATTACGAAGAATTTGACATTTTAGATTACCTTACAAGTTAACATGAAAAGAACCAAAATAGTGGCCACAATGGGCCCTGCTTCCCTCAAAAAAGAGATCCTTGCCGACATGATGCGTGCAGGTCTAAATGTTTGCCGCCTCAATTTTTCGCACGGCAGCCATCAAGATCACGCCGGAGCAGTTACCCTTATCCGCGAGCTCAACGACGAGTTAGGTTTAAATGTGGCCATCTTAGCTGACCTTCAGGGCCCTAAAATCCGAACCCATGAAATGGAAAACAACGGCGTGCTCATCGAAGTTGGTCAGCAAATTGATGTTGTTGTAGAGAAAGTCTTGGGCAATAACCAACGCTTTTCGATCAATTATAACTTGTTACCGCGCGATGTCAACCCAGGAGAAAAAATACTCTTAGACGACGGCAAGTTGGTTTTGGCGGTACTTGAAACTGATCGCAAAGAAAAAATCCGCTGCGAAGTCATTCAAGGAGGTTTGCTGTGCTCCAAAAAAGGAGTCAACTTTCCAAATACCAAAATTTCTATGCCTTCACTTACTGAGAAGGACATCGAAGACCTCAATTACGCGCTGAAACTTGGTGTAGACTGGATTGGCCTCTCCTTTGTACGAACGGCAAATTGCATCATCGATCTCAAAGAAAGAATTGCCAAAAAACGCAGCATCGCTAAAGTTGTAGCCAAAATAGAAAAACCAGAGGCCTTGGCAAACATAGATGCCATTATCGAAGAAAGTGATGCGCTTATGGTAGCCCGCGGCGACCTCGGCGTCGAGATTCCTTATCAAAATGTGCCCCTGATCCAAAAAATGATCATCAGCAAATCCATTTCGAAGGCCAAGCCAGTCATTGTTGCTACCCAAATGATGGAATCAATGCTCAATAGCCTAACACCGAGTAGAGCTGAGGTCAATGACGTCGCTAACGCAGTACTGGACGGCGCAGACGCGGTCATGCTTTCCGGCGAAACTTCTGTGGGCCAGTATCCGGTTCAAGTGGTGCAAACGATGGCCAATATCATCTCAGAGATGGAGCAGCACCCTAGTATGTATCATAAAGAAGAATTACCGCCAAAAGGGAATCCGCGCTTCATTTCAGATTCTATTTGCTTCAATGCTTGTCGATTGGCCCAGCGCGTAGAAGCCGATGCAATCATCACCATGACCTTCTCGGGCTATACAGCATACAAAATTGCCTCCCAAAGACCCGCCTCTCAGATTTTTGTCTTTACCAGTAACCGCAAAATCCTCACGCAGCTCAATTTAGTTTGGGGTGTGCGTGCATTTTACTATAACAAGCGGATTTCTACCGACCACACCATCGCCGACATCAAGTACATCATGAAAGAAGGCGGTCATCTTCAGATCGGAGATGTCGTGATCAACGTGGCATCTATTCCACTAGAAGACCTCGGCGGTTCTAATATGTTAAAGCTCTCTTACGTAGATTAACGGAAGGCGCGCATGCCTGATCCGTGTATTTTTACCAAATGAACCTCTCTTGGAAACTCCGGGCTCAAGAGCCCACGTCTACAGTTACTGAACTTGCTCAAGAACTCAAAATCCCAAATTTTGCCGCGCAGCTGTTATTGCAAAGAGGTGTGGATAGCCGCGAGCGTGCTGTAGCCTTTTTCAAGCCACAACAAAATACATTGCACGATCCCTTTCTGCTGCGCAATATGCAGGTTGCTGTAAACAGACTGCAGCGAGCTATTGTAAAGCAAGAAAAAGTCCTGTTATACGGCGATTACGACGTCGATGGCACCACTGCGGTAGCGCTGATGGCTGAGCAGCTTTCCATATTAGGATTGCAGTGCGCCTATTACATCCCCGACCGTTATAAAGAAGGTTATGGCGTTAGTCAAGCAGGGATCGACTACGCTATTGCTGAGCATGTTGACTTACTCCTTACGCTTGATTGCGGCATCAAAGCTCATTTAGAGCTTGCACGTGCAAAGGCGGCTTACATCGATGTCATTGTTTGTGATCACCATCAACCCGACGCAGTTTTACCAGACGCCATCATTCTCAATCCGAAGCAAAAAGGCTGCACTTATCCCTTCAAAGAGCTGCCTGGCTGCGGGGTGGCATTGAAGCTTTTGCAAGGGCTTTACCAACAACTCAATTTAGATGAATACGAGCTTTTTAAGAGTCTAGATTTAGTCGCTCTAGCAATAGGTGCAGATATTGTCGAACTACTAGACGAAAACAGAACCTTATGCGCCAGAGGCTTGGCGCAGCTCAACGCTGCGCCAAGGCCTGCATTTTTAGCTATTTTGGCGCTAGCTGCCAAAACCCCTCCGTTGTCGCTGCGCGACATCGTTTTTATATTGGCGCCGCGCATCAACGCAGCCGGCCGCATTGCCTCGGGTAAGCGGGCTGTTGATTGGATGCTCAGCACAGATCAAAAAGAAATTGAAGCACTCGCACTCGAGATCAATAATGACAACACTACCCGCCGTGCTTTAGATCAAGAAATGACAGCCCAAGCGTTGGCACAAATTGAAGTCAATCCCTTGTTTCAAGAGCAATTTACGACCATAGTCCATGACCCAGCTTGGCACAAAGGTGTGGTTGGCATTGTGGCCTCTCGCCTCATTGAAACGCATTACAGACCAACAATTGTTCTCACCGAGTCTAACGGAGTACTTACGGGCTCAGCACGTTGTATGCCACCCTTGAATCTATACGAACTGCTCGAGAAATGCCACCAGCACCTCGTGCAATTTGGCGGGCATCAGTTTGCCGCCGGGCTCACACTCTTGCCAGAGCAGCTTCCTGCATTTAAGGAGACATTTGAAAATGTTGTTTCTAGAGCGCTTTCAAAGCAAAAATTGCAAAGACGCATAGACATCGATACCCAAATTGAATTCAAGGAACTAGGCGCTAATCCGCAACTACACTTTGGGCGGATACTACAAATTTTAGCTGCCTTTGAACCCTGCGGCCCGGGTAATATGCATCCGATATTTTTAGCCAAAAACTGCATGGTGATGGAGTGCAAAGTACTCAAGGGTGCGCACCTCAAACTCAAATTGATTCAGGAAGGCTCGCAGGTTCCAATTGATGCTATCGGATTTCAGCTCGCTTCCTATGAAAAGGATTTGGCCATTGGCGTTTTCATTGATATCGTTTTCCAAATCAGCGCAAATACTTACCTGAATCGTACCACGCTGCAACTCGTGCTCCAAGATTTATGTATGAGCGCTTAGTTTGCGTAAGTTTGCAACATGTTTACAGGAATCATCGAAGAAGTTGGCCACGTAGTAGCCATTGAAAAAGAAGCAGGTAATATACATTTTACGATTGCCTCTGGCTTGTCTGCCGGTTTTAAAATTGATCAAAGTGTGGCGCACAATGGTTGTTGTCTCACTGTCGTTGAACAAAATGATCAACAACATGTCGTAACCGCTATTCACGAAACGCTTATTAAGACCAATTTAGGCGCGTGGAAAATCGGCACTAAAGTGAATATGGAGCGTTGCATGCAACTCGGTGGAAGGCTCGATGGGCATATGGTTCAAGGCCATGTAGATTGCGTCGGTACTTGCACAAAAGTCTTAGATGAAAATGGTTCTTGGCGTTTTACCTTTGAACACCCAGATTCCTTTGTAACGGTAGAAAAGGGATCTATTACAGTAAATGGTACAAGTTTAACAGTTGTGGATGCACAAAAAGGACAATTCTCTGTATGCATCATTCCATATACTTATGAACATACAAATTTCAATGACATTGAAGTGGGCACAATCGTGAATCTCGAGTTTGATATCATTGGCAAATACGTAGCGCGCTACTTGAGTTTACAGCAGTAAAGGATGCTTAGTAATATTTGATTGAATAAAAATGGCGGCCCGGAGGGCCGCCATTTTTATTTCAAATGAACTGATAATTAGTTGCGAACTGGCGCAGCTGGTTTTGGAGTAGTGGTTGGCGCCGGAGCTGGATCTTTGATGCCAAGTGCTTTTTTAGCAACTGCATCGTTCGGCTCAATCGCTAAGATTTCTTCAAAGTATCTTTTGGCTTTGTCGAGGTCCTTGTTAGCAGACTTTGAGTAGTAATCAGCTACATAGCGGAGTGCTTCAAGAACGAACGCTTTTTTAGAGGCTTGGCTACGGTCTTCTGGTTTGACGATCTCAGTAACTTTGAAGTAGTAAGGGAAGGCTAGCCATTTTTCGTTGTTGGTGTCCATCTTGTAGTTGGAACGTCCGCGATAGATGTGTGCCGGCACATACGTAGAGTCATTTTTAATCACCACCTGGAAAATGCTATCTGCTAATTTGTAGTCATTGCGCCCAAAGTAATAAGCTTTACCTAAGTCGTACTCTTCTTGTGCCAATAGTTTGCCATTTTTTTGGCGACGAACCTCATAAGCACTAATCACCTTTTCGTACATTTTGTTTTTGTTGTACAATTTGAGTAAGTCATTTGCGAGTTCTTTGTATGCGGCGTCGTTCATACTTGCTGCTTCTTCAAAGGCAATAATAGCAAGGCTGTCCTGACCTTTTTTCTGATAAATGGTACCTCTCAGCTTGTGATCTTGATAGTTAACTTTGTCTTTTGGAACCATAGTAAAGAAGCGGTCACTAGCACTCAAGGCTTTGTCTAGAGCCAAGCTGTCAGTTATACAATCGTTGTAAGCAAAAGCATAGAAACGTTGAATAAAATAATTATTCATATTGCCCGCGGTCAGGATATCGAGTTGCGGGATCATTTCACACCATTGTTTGCCGCCGTATAAAGCATTCACATAACGGTACCTTGACTCGAGGTTGTTGTTCAACTCGAGGTATTTTTCCCAGTTTTCAATAGCTTGTTTGTTTTTACCAAACATCATGAAGAGCTCGGCGTTCAAACGGTAAGCTGGCGCATACGTCGGATCGATTCCTTTGGCCTCGTTGTACATTTTGTTGGCTTCAGCTTCGTTGCGAGCACGTTGGTAGATGAGTGCTTTGCGCACGATGCCACGCGGAGACTTCGGATTGATGACCAAAACTTGGTTATAAGCTTTCAGCGCTTCAGATGCATCAGAAGAATTGCGGGCATAAAGTGCATCGCCTTTGAGCAAGTAGTTGTCTTCGTTGGTAGGATCTTTAAGGATCGCTTCTTCAATCAAAACGAGTGCTTCATCGAGGTTCTTTTTTGGAGCCTCCACGTAGATTTCAACGATCCCGCGAATGACTTCTGCTTTTTTGAGCTTGTCTTTTTTGGTCATCAAAAGCGCTTTGGTGAACTCAGCTTTTGCTTCAGTTTCTTTGCCTTCGAGCCACAGGACACGGCCTTGACCAACAAGTGGTAACGCACGAAGTTTGTCGACCTCAAAACCTTTTCGCCACATCATTTTGGCAGAATCTAGTTCTTCCATTTCAAAGTAACAGTCGCCGTAGTAGAAATAGGTTTCACCGTTGATTGGGTCAGCAGCAACGAGCTTTTTAAAATCGTTGATGGCATCGCGGTAGCGCTCATTTTCTGTTTTAGCATTTGCAACTTGTAGGGTTTGTGCAAAATGCAGCCCTGAAATAAGAAGCGAACTGAGGAGTAAGATGCGTTTCATGTCTGTTTATTTAACTTAATTTCCGGCCAAAAATAGCCTAGTTTTTTGGGATACAAAAATTGTGCCTATTATTATTTATTGAATTATTGCAAAACGAGCCTTACTGGAGTGAGGGCAGGCACGAGTCCGGACTTCTGAATAATGAGTTGACCTTTGTCGTCTTTCTTCATGAACAATACAAAACCGGTATTTAATCCTGACCTACGTCCTTTATTAATGACCCAAATATCGCGGATGAGCGGATACTCTTTGGTATAGATAAAACCTGCATATGGTTTGCAAGCCGTTTCGGGGTCCGTCGCATAAACTGAAGCCACTCTTAGCCCATCTCTGAAAGCCATGGAGGCGGGATCTTCTTGGTCAGAGATCCAGTTGAGGCCAATGATTCCAATGGCATTCGGATGCGTTTTGACATAATTGATGACTTCTTGGTTAGATTTTAACGCAGAAACATTTTTTCCTAATTGTTGAAGTTGTAGCATATTGGTCATGAAATTGAAATTCGCAGACCCATTTTGATCAAATACAATTTGTTTCGTTGAGGTATTGGACGGAAGTTTTGTTTGGTCTCCGCGAAGCATATTTTTTATCTGCTCCACACTTAGTATGGTGTCCGTATTGCTCGGATGCAAAATGAGAACAACTGCGTCTGTGGCGATCTTATCACTGCGATAAGATACATTTTTGCTTTTGAGGTACGCTTTCTCCTTGTCATTGAAATCTCTGGTGATGACAATTGTTTTGGATTTATTGGCATAAAACGCCTCAATAATGTCGTTTTCTGGCAAGTACTGTGCCTTCACGCGCGCTCTTGGGTACTGACTCATGAATGTTTCAATAGAGGTTTGGAAAAGCGGCTGAAACGATTGTTCTATCAAGATTTTTGCCTTTCCGCGACCATGCGCATCTTTTTGATAAACAAATGGATTATTGTTGTGATCACAAGAGGTGAAAACAAGCATTCCGGCGAGTAAAAGAAAGAAATATTTCATGGAGTTTATTTTTGTATAGACTTGATTCCTTTATAAATGCGCAGTGCTCTAAACAAACCATAGCACAGAAAAACGACTACCATGAGTTGTTTGCGCCAGTTATCCATTTCAATTAATTCTGTAGTGAGTAGTATAAAGGCAAATCCAAAACACAATACTACGACCAAAATACCTAGAAAATGTTGTATGTATTTCATATTTTTTTGGGAAAAAAAATCCCCATCGAGATGGGGATTTAAATGAGCGATTGCTATTGGGTATCGTAGATGATTGGTACACGAACCCAAAGGCGGACTGGTCTACCAGCATTTTTAGCTGGGGTCCAGGGCGGAAACTTGTTGATGATTGCGAGCGCTTCTTTGTTACAAGCAGGACACTCAACGATTGGACGTTCAACTGTTGCGTTGGAGATGCGACCGTCTTTTTCGACAACAAAGCGTACAACGACTTTGCCTTTCACACCGAGTTCAATAGCTTCTTCAGGGTAATCGATGGTTTCATTGATGAATGCAACCATTTTGTCATAACCACCAGGGAATACAGCATCTTCTTCGGCTACATCAACAACTTCTTCAAAAACAGGAGTGTTGTCTGCCATGGCCGGGCCGTCTTCTTGGGTATTTGGCAAACCCCAATCTAAATCACCATCGTTGGTTTCAGTTGAGATGGTAACGGTTTCTAGTTCTGCTTGCGACACCAATTCTTCTTCGACGTAGTCGTCTTCAGCTACAGGAGCCATAAACGCCTGGGTTTGCGTCATTGGCGGCGGTGGCGGCGCAGTGGGCGGCGGCGGCGGCGGAACGTCTTCTTTGGGAGGTGCAACCGTAAAGTTGGTATCGCTTACTCTTGGCTTGCGTTTTTCCTCTTTGGGAAGATTCTTAATGATCACAGATGCAACAAAGGCAAGGGCAGCAAAAGCAACCAATCCACCCAAAATGAGTGTCATGCGTTTGTTGTAGCCACTGCGTAGTACGTATGCACCATATTCGCGATTGCGTTGGGCAAAAACGGCCTCATTTCGGCTTACAGAAGTAATGGCTTCCCAGTTGCGATTGACGTAGTAATCGAAGAGGGAGAAACCTGTTACAAGAGCGACGATAACATAAATGACTGTCATGATCTTAGTTTTTAGCTTTTAACAATTCTTTCTCTCCGGCTGACAAGTCTGTTGGTGCGATCACACCAATACTTGCAATCTTGAGTTCGTCGACTAAATCAATAAAGCTTTTGCAGAGGGCTTTGTCGTCGGTTTTGATGAGGACTTTGACAGCCTCTCTTTTCACCGTTAACGCATTGAGCTTATTTTCGTATGTAGTATCTGCAATTTGTTTTTTGTCTAGCTTCTTATCAAGTTCAACCTTATTCTTAATAACGTATTCGTTCCAAGAAGCTAACAATTTTCTCACACTATTTTCTCCTGATCCGAAATTAGCCTCTTCTAAGGTAGTAGGACCGTTTGGCCCTGGTTTAGATTTCGGATAGAATTCACCACGGTAAAAGTAAACTTTGTCGTCGGCCAAAATAAAAGTGGCAACGTTGTTTGCTTTAGGCGGTTTAGGGTCGGTTATTTTTGGTTTGGCGGGGTATGCGAGTGGCAATACTTTAGGTTTGCTAAAGGTGGAGGTCAAGACGAAGAACGTAAGAAGGAGGAACGCGAGGTCGACCATAGGGGTCATGTCTACGTGCGTTGAACCTTTCTTTGCTCTTTTCTTGCCTTTGCCGTGGTCGCCACCGCCGCTTTCTGCGATTTGTGCCATGTGTTTGTTAGTTAACCGGAATTGCTTCCGCAGAGGTTACAAAATTCAAATTATTCAAATTCAATTCTCTGAATACATCGATCACAACTTGGGCATCTTTGTACAAGGTTTTGGAGTCTACACGCAAAATGAACTTAGGCTTGAAATCTTCCATTTTAGGTTCGCCGCCCTTTAGCTTGGCTTCTTCAAAAGCAGTACGCCCTGTGTTACCAGCGGCGGTTGCTGCAAATGAAAGCCAGTCTAAAAGTTCATTTTTTGTAGAATCGGTAGGGATCCCTTGGGTAGGGAAACTTGCACGTTTTGCTGCTTCGGTGTTCATGTATGCAGGAAGTTCTTGCATGGTACAACCAAAGGTTGACATAAAAGAAAACTCTTCTATTTTCTCCGCACTAAGACCAATCTTATATTTCTGGAGCATATTGTTGAGCATTTCTTTGCGGGCTTCTGGGTCAGAGAGGTTGAAGAACACGCGTCCGTCTTTATCTAGGGTGACCATCAAGATGTTTTCAGGGATAATTTTATCGCTGATACTTGAGGGTGTTTCTACGGTTACGGGTTCGGCGTTTCTGAAAGAAGCCGTCAACATAAAGAAGGTTACAAGCAAGAACGCCAAGTCCACCATAGGCGTCATGTCTATGGAAGGAGTGCCTTTGGGCATTTTGATTTTTGGCATTGCTTGAGGATTTACTTAATGAGGACTCAATTAGTTGTTGGCTGCAAAATCTTGAACGATCGTGAAGCTAGCTTCGTCGATACCATAGGTCATGGCGTCGATTTTTGTAGAGAAGAAGCTGTACGCGATGATCGCGATGGTTGAACCAGCAATACCGAATGCAGTATTGATAAGGGCCTCAGAGATACCGGTAGAGAGTTCTGCTGTATCTGGCGCACCTTGTGACATCGCGGCAAATGAGCGAATCATACCAAGTACCGTTCCAATCAGACCAATAAGCGTTGAAATCGATGCAGTAGTAGAAAGAATAGGTAGGTTTTTAGAAAGCATCGGCAATTCTAAAGACGTCGCTTCTTCTAATTCTTTCTTAAGTGCTTCTAACTTTTGTTCTTTATCCATGTTGGCATCTTTGACCATCATTTGGTACTTAACCAATCCGGCACGAACAACATTGGCCAATGAACCGCGCTGAGCATCACAAGCTTCGATAGCACCATTGAAATCTTTGGCAGCCATTAATTCTTTGATTTTTTCGATGAATTGGTTGGCTTTACCTTTACCGTTTGCAAGCAATAAAGTTACCAAACGCTCAATCGTAAAAATTAAAACGATAAGGTTGATTGCAACCAAACCTGGTACGATGAAACCACCTTTATAGATCACCCCTAAAAGGTTTCCTTCTATTGGTTCAGCCTCTGGATTTCTGTCCACGAAGTTTCCTGGGTCACCAAAAATAAATTTGTAAATCAAGATACCTGCAATGAGTGCAAGTGCAATAGCCAAGAATGCAATGATTGCTGAAAATCCCCCGGCGGTTTTTTGTTTTTTGTCCATAATGATCGTTTTTAATTTTTCATTTTTACAATTGAACGCCAAATATAAAAAAACTTTAGCCCCTTTTCAAAACGAAATTTCAATGTTTCCATTAGCCTAACGCATATTTATTGTATTTCTAACACAAAGTAGGACAATTTGAATGCTTTACGCCTGCTGTTTCAAGCAGGACCGGTGAAAAGTTAATATAGATTTAACATACTTTTTTGAGTGCTTGTGCTGCAAATGCAAGCACTTGCGAAAAACAAAACTCCTTTAAATTGCAGTTGCGAATTTCAATAATGGATAATTGCACTCAAGCAATAGATTTGCCGTTCGTGCAATCATTAAATTGTGTGTTTATCGAAAAAAGTGTATCTTTTGCTTTGCTATGAGATTTTATTTAGTTGACAGAATAGAAGAAATAATCCCTGGTCAAAAGGCATCAGGAATCAAATGTTGGACTTTATCTGAAGATTACTTTGCCGAACATTTTCCAGGTTTTCCTATCGTACCAGGGGTATTGCAAATCGAAACAATGGCCCAACTCATGGGTATACTCATCGAGCATTCACACGCGACGGCATTTCCAGGACAAGGACGCTGTTATCCGATCTTGAGCATTGTTCAAAAAGCCAAATTTCGAGACGTGATCATACCAGGGGACCAAAGTTTCATAGAAGTAACGCTAACATCGCTCGACACCATGCGCGCAACGGGCAGCGCCAAATTACTAGTGGACGGAAAGGTAAGAGCTGAAGCCGATTTGAGTTTTACTATTTTAGAGGCAAAGCAAGCGAGTAACAATCCGTTCATTGGTCAGCGAGACGAGTATTATTTAGCCTTAAATATCAAAGAGACGCTTAAAAAACGCTAATGCTCGCTACTATTTCGGCTATTGGATTTTGGGAGAGCGATGTGTTTTCTGCCGACGGAGCCTTGGGGCCGCGCGCAGCATTATCGCTTAATCAGGCAACCACTCAGCGACAGCTTCCTGATTTAGATGCGGCTTTTCGGCAACTCGTCCTCGATGCTACGCATCCGAATTATCCAAAGCTCAGCGACCTCAAAATTTTGCGAAATGATACTATTGCGGCCCTTATTCTGACTCAGCAGATGCAGGTGTTGCATCAATGGGATCAATCTTTTAAAGAAAAGGGTGCTTTATTGGTGGCCAACAGCAATTTTATTGATGACGATGTACTCGATTTTGAGTCAATCGCGCAGGCCGTGAGTCAGCTTCAAAAAGCCCATGACCCATCCACTGAGAATAAATTATTTGGCACGGGTATTTCACCTTTGTTGCCGCTGAGAACACTCACCAACGGGGCGCAGAGTTTTATTGCGCAGTATTTAGATTTTTACGGGAGCTCAACAACCTATGGCAGTACGGCCATTGCCAGTATGCAGGCGCTACGAGATGCATGCAACTTGTTGCAGATCAAAGTATGCCCTGTCGTTTTAGTAGGTGGTTGTCATTATGCTAATTTGTTTTCATTTCTCAATAATTGTTTGCTCTTAAAAGACACGGTTGGTTATGCTGAGGCAAGTGCAGCGAGTTTTTTTATGTTGACACCATTTGACGGACAGGCAGCTGGTAAAAATTGTTTACACATCTTACATTTCTATAAGCACCTCGACGAACTTCTTGACGAAAGTGCCGATTGGTTATTCTATGGTGGTGCATTCACACCACTTCAAGACAAGGAATTGTTAAACAGTTGCCAACAATTACAATATACAGCAGCATTTAGCTGGTTTGCCCACACGGGCAACTTAGGTGCTGCCGAACTCGGAATGCTGCTCGCAGCAGCTGCCAATTGGCTGTTAAAAGACCAAACTGCAGTAGTGGTGCTTCAAGACGCGTATGGCGTTGTTGAACTTTTTAAAGTACAGAAGGCATGAGCAGGTTAAGGGCATATGTATTAGATACCCATACACTGAGTCCGCTGGGTTTGGGTAGTTCAGCACTACTAGCGTCTTTAAAAGATCAAAAATGTGCTGCTGCGCCGATCACTCAATTTGACCCAGCTGGATTGCCGCAAACGAATGCTTGTGAGGTGAATACTGCCGATATTCATTGTATTGAGCAACTAACCGAGGCCTGGCAAATAGTTGCCACCAATGACCGAAAGTTTGCACTTTGGGCAAGTGTGTTACAAAGTAAACGAGCTGAACTTCAAGCGCTCTTTGGTAGTTGTCCAAAAGAAAGAACGGCTCTTTTTTTGGGTTTGGGTGCCAATGCTTTTCCCGTTCAGCGCATTGCGATGTCGGTCGCTGACTACTCAGCTTTTGGACTGAATGAAGCTATTGCCGAACTCAATTTTTATAATGGTAAAAAAGCTAATTCAATCTTTAATCATGCCGATTTATATGGGACTTACTTTCACCAAGAAATTGCACCATATGGATTTTGTCGCAATTTAATGACTGCGTGTTCAAGCAGTACCCAAGCACTTGCTTTTGGGGCAGCACAAGTTATGTCGGGTCAAGCGGATTTAGTTTTGGCAGGTGGAACCGATTCAATTATCAACCAATTTGCCTACATCTCTTTTGGTAAATTAGGTGTGCTGAGCCCCGACCGCTGCAAGCCTTTTGATACTGGCCGCAATGGCACCATAGCAGGTGAATGTGCAGGATATACGCTACTCGCTTCAGAAGATTTTGTGCGCAGGCACGGCTTGCAGCCCCAAACTGCACTAATTGGTTTTGGCAATAGCATGGATGCTTATAAAATTACGGCTCCCGATCCAAGTGGGGCAGGTGTGGAACGTGCGGTGCGCAGTGCGCTGCAAATGGCTCAGCTAGCTCCCGAGGCAATAGATTACATCAATGCACACGGCACAGGAACGCGTTCCAACGACGAAGCTGAGCTGCGTGCCATTGAACGTGTAATGGGCTCTGCAGCCGCCCAAATTGCAGTGAGTTCAACCAAAGACCGTCATGGTCATGCCATTGCAGCTGCCGGCATTCAAGAATTCCATGTGCTAACAACCTGTATGACCAACGACCTTATTGCGGCAAACCTCAGTTGCGTCAATCCTATACAAACAACACTGGAGTTGCCATTTGAAACAAACCGGACTAAAAAAATCAAGTATGCTCTCACTAATAATTTTGCATTTGGCGGTGTCAATTGCAGTTTAGTCCTTGAAAACTTAAGTTTATGAATCTAGATTTAAAAGATAAAGTAGTATGTGTTACAGGTGCGTCTGGTGGCATAGGTTTGGCTATTGTCCGTGCTTTTTTGCATGAGGGCGCGCTAGTCTGTGCAACTTATCACCGCAATCCAGATAAGATTGAACAGCTTAAGATGCAGCTAGAACCTTCGCTGCGCACGCATTTGCATGCCTATCATTTGGATCTTCAAGACAACCACAGCCACAAGACTTGTATTTCCCATATTTGTGCTGAGCAGCAACGAATTGATGTTTTGGTCAATTGTGCGGGCGCCGCTTTAGAAAAACCTTTCTTACTTTTAACGCCGGAAGAAATCACTCAGCAGATGACCACGAATTTTAGCCAACAAGCACTTTTCACCCAACAAGTAGCCAAAGTGATGCTTGCACACCGAAAGGGGAGTATTGTCAATGTTTCGAGTTTACTTGCAAAACGCTTGGGTAGAGGAGTAGCAGTTTATGCTGCTGCGAAAGCAGCTATTGACCGTTTCACACAAACCCTGGCTTTAGAAGTTGGAAAGAAAGGCATCAGGGTAAACAGTATCAATCCTGGGCTAATTGCGACAAAAATGAGTAAAAATATTCAAGCAAATATGCCAGCTGATCTCATGAATATGAGCCCAATTTCAAGACCCGGCACACCTGAAGAAATTGCAAATGCCGTCCTGTTTTTAGCCTCAGATCGAGCAGCTAGTTACATCACTGGTGTTTGTCTGTCCGTAGACGGCGGACTCAGTATTTAAATCAAATTTCATAATCTAACCATGACACAAAACGAAGAAATTATCGAACAAATCAAACGCATCATCCAGCAATCTTGTGGAATAGACCCTGAGGTAATGCATGCGCATTCAACGATATTTGATGAATTGAGTATAGATTCGATTGATATGGTCGACATCTTGTTTCAGCTTGAAAGACACTATGATATAGAGCTAAAAATTTCAGAAATAGAGCAGCAGTCAAAGGTAGAAATGGGGGATGAGCCATTTGAGATCAACCAAGTCATCACTGCCAAAGGTCTAGAGGTGTTGCGTCGCCGTATGCCAGAGATAGATCCCAACGCACTCACGGAGGGCCTTACCATGTTTGAAGTCATTAAATTGATCAATATTCAGAGTTTGGCAAATATGGTGCTGCATCAACTCGCAAAGAAATAGTACCATGCAAGGAGTCGTATACCGCGTCGCTGCACAAGAAAAGCTCTACGGCTTCGGTGATTCTATTTTGGATGTTCCAATTTTGAACGAAAGTTTAGGGAACTATCAAGCCCGCATTTGTGCGCAATGTGGCTTACAAATCATTGATGTAGCCACACGAGCAGAACTGCCTAGCACAGATTTTCCGCTTTGGTATTTTGACGCCAAGATGGTTTTTACCCTAGATTTTTTGAAGTTGGCCATTCAACGAGCCAAAGATGACCCAACGTCATTTTTGCAATTTGGTTTGAAAAAGCATCCGTCTATTCAGCAACACTCTTTACCGCTCGCTCCAAACGATAAGGATCTATTGTTTCCTTTTTTTTTCAAAGGCAGTGAATCAAAGCAAGCCACAATAATTCAATTAGAAGGCAAAGAGTATGACTGGCAAATTCACATGCCAAGTCAGGTCATGCCTGGAGGTGTTTACAGTTTGAATCAAAATGCAGTTTTTGCTACCTTGCTCTTGTCCCCATTTCATTTGCATGGCGCAAATATGGCCCTGAATTTGAACAGAGGTTTAAAGCTTCAGGCACTGCTCCCGGATTGGCTGCGGAAACGTATTTCCAAACCATTTACCAAACTGACCTCTATTGGTTTGAAATCCATGAACCAAAAAGGGAAGAATTGTCGGATCCATCCGACTGCAGTGGTAGAGGGTTGTGTGCTCGGAGATGACGTCACCATCGGAGCCAATGCGGTATTGCGCATGAGCATGATTGGCAGTGGAACTTTTGTCGGCGATACAGCCGTGGTGAGTTTCTCTGTAATTGGCGCCAACAATTTTGTCAGTACGGGTAACCACTTGGTCAATAGCATGACTTATCCTTCTGTTTTTACAATCCACGGACCTTATCAATACAGCATTTTTGGTCAACACTCAGCGGTCTTTGCTACTATCAATTCCGATATCAGACTCGACACAAAAACAATTAAAATTCCGACGGAAGTTGGTGTCTGCGATTCAGATCAAATTTTGCTTGGCGTGGCTTACGGACACCGATCAAAAATAGGTGGTTCGAATATCATTGCAGCTGGCCGCTTGGTGCCAAATGATTACGTGCTGAATCCGCCAAATTTCATTACCTTGAACTTTGACTGATGGCAAGCACTACCTTTTTAATCGGCGCATATGGTTACACGGCAAAGCTGATTGCCGCAAAAATGGCGGAGGCCAATTTGTCATTTATTGCTGTTGGTAGAGATCAGTCGAAACTCGAGCAAGTGCTGCAGGGCTTTGCTAATTGTGTTGGAATCATAGTTGCAGACTGTCAGGATGCTGCAGATTTGGGTTTTGTGGCAGAAGGAGCAATAGTTGTGAACTGTGCGGGACCTTTTAACCTATTTGCCCCACAACTCATCAGCAAATGTATAGAGGTTGGCGCGCATTATCTCGATATCACCGGTGAACAAGAAATTGTGCGCCAAAGTTATGAGCACTATGCAGCACTTGCTATACAAAAGCAGGTTTGTATTGTCCATTCAATGGCTTTTGAATCTGCTCTGTCTGATTTGCTTTTGAGTCGGGCTTTACAGCAAATCAATCCTTCAGAGATAGAAGAAGTACTGTCCTATTATCAGTTAGGGAGCCAGCAAATGAGTCCTGGAACCAAACTGACCATGAAGTTAGCGAACTATGCTCCAAATTACATAGTGGAAGACCAGTGCTTGTCGCCATTCGTGCATCAAGCTGCGCACGTTCCAGCAGGGCTGCCCTTCGAGGCGGCCAGAATTGTACCTTATCCAGAAGTCATTTTTGCATATGAACGTCTGAAACCAAAGCGCGCGGCATCACATTTTGTTGTTGAACAAGGGAGTAATCTAGCTTTTACAGGTAACTTAGCGCAAGCAGCGCCTAAGCAAAAGACACCGATCGATTCCATCATTGATCGCTTTAAAAAGGTTGTGCATGTTGGGCCTGATGCAAACGCACGAGCGGGGCAAACATTTGATCTCTATTTGTTGGTGCGCACCACACACAAAGACCATATGGAGTCGATTGCCGGCTCTAATATGTATGAGCTAACAGCAGCCCTAGTGGTGCTGGCGCTTCAACGCTTCGGGCTGTCAACGCTTCATTTAGGCGTACAGAGTCCTGGGCAGTTTTTGGGGCAAAGTGGCTTGAGATGGCTCGCTAACAACCCCTATTTTCAATTCAAAAACCATCAACCAATAAAATAAGATGCAAAAACTTAAGTTCACGATGCATTTATTGGTTTTCCCAGCCCTACAGCTATTGGTTATACTGGGTTTAATGATCTGGCCACTCTCCACTATTGGCTCAATTGCTTTGGTTTTCCTTGCTGCGTTTTTGCTCAATTGGAATTTACACGTGAGTGTGCATCATTTAGTCCATCATCCGCCGAAAAACTTGGTCATCCGTCATTTGTGTTACCTGATTTCCTCTTTAATGTTAGGGCTCCCTTTTCATTATTATCAGCTCATTCATCGAAATCACCACGCCTATAATAATGAACAAGGTGATTTTACCAGTACTTGGTCCATTCAAAATGGCCAATTGGTTCCTAGACCTTTCTGGACTTACGTCTTGTTCTGGTGGTTGCCCCAAGTTTCTATTGGAACACAGCTCAAAGCTGCTCGGTCTGCGGGTTGGTTGAGCCCAAAAGGTTGGCGCTTGCTTAGTTTGGAATTACTTGCAATTTTTTTGTTTTACGGTTTGCTTTTTTTGTGCTTCGGTTGGAAAGTCCTGTTGTATGCCCTTCTTGTTTATTTGGGCTGGGTACTCATCAGTGCTCAAAATTATGGTCAGCACTTGCCAAAAGACGTTCAGATCCAGACAACAAGTGTACACAAGAAGTGGTACAATTGGCTAACACTCAATAATGGTTTACACCACGAACACCACCAAAAACCACAGTTAACTTATGATCGTTTGGAGAAAAATCAACAATTAGAGGTGCTTCAAACGCCACATTTAAGTGCTGGATTTTGGCCCAATAAGTGGCGAGGCAGTTTTGTACTTGCTTTATGTATTATTATAGGCCTGCTCACGCAGCTCCCAAATCTACAAATGACCGGTAGCCTTGACGGTTTTGCTGTTGGGGATACACAAGTATTTAAAGATGCACGCAACTATGATTCCATTTTTGGACAGAGTAAATATCGGTACTATTGGAGTATCACGCCTAGTGCAAACGGCAAGTTGAGTTTTCTGACTTCTTGTACTCAATTTGAACAAGATCTCAAAGAACTGGCACCTTCCCTCGAGTTCATTACCTCAGCTCGGCAATTGCGTAAATTTGCTCAGCTTCGCTTGTATTCCAAGCAAATGAGCGCACAGCAATTTTTAAAAATTGCTTCACAACACCCCCAATTAGGCAAACTCATTTCCAAAGATGGGCGATCATTTATTGTGATTGGAGACTTTAAAGGGACTTCAATTCCACTGAAAAAACTGGCTAAGTTAGAACAACAATCACGCCTGCAAATAGCGCAAATCAGAGGTTTTGGAATTCAAGGTCTTGAGGCAGCTATCGCTAGCTCAATGCAGGACGATATCATCACTATAACTGGGCTCATTTTCATTTTGTTTGGGGCTTATCTATTCTGGCGTTACCGTCACATGAGTGCCATTCTTTACTTAGTGACGAACATGCTGTTATCTATATTGATTACGCTTTGTTTGTTTCCCCTTTTTGGTTATCAAATGACTGCAGTGAGTATTCTTGCTCTTCCTATTGTTCTGGTGCTTTCTTTGAGTGATGTCGTCCATTTACTTGGAGGCATCGCAAAGGGTCAATCGAGTACTGCTACCATTTCAAAAATTTGGGTTCCATCTTTACTGAGCAGCCTGACGACCGCTATCGCATTTTTTAGTTTTCAATTCAATGATGCTCCTAATATGGTCCAGCTTGGAACCGTAACTGGTACCGCAGTCATACTTGAATTTTTAGTATCCGTTGCATTGGCGCAGCAATTTTTACACAAAGTGCGTTTGCGCAAGGAAGAAAGCCCAGTCATCATGAATACTAGTCATTTTTTGGAGCGTCATCAAAAAACCATTGGTTGGGGCTTGTTGGGATTGGTGTTGGTTGCCCTTTTATTGCTACCGAAGCTTCGTTTTGAAGCGACTACCGACGATTTTTTTCCGGACGGACATCCTGTAACGCAAGAGCACGCCTATTTCAAGCGCCAATTTGACGCACAAAAAGTATTGCATTTGTGGTTTGATAAACAGCAAGATGAAGCGCAGCAGCGCAGTGAGATAGAGCTTTGGCTACAAAAACAAAAAGCCCCACAACTCATCGGTTATGACATCCAAAGCCAAGTATCTGGCCTGCCCACAACGGTAAACATGTATTTTTCAGACATTAAGGCAATAGGGGTTTATTACAGAAGACTCGAACGAGATGGATTTTTAAAGCAAAATGACTTAGGCCTTCACGCTTACAGCACATTTGTGGTATTTGATGTAGTGAATCAGCAGGTGGCTTCTTCTTTGTTTTGGAGTTTGTTAACTGCCAGTTCTGCAATTGTTTTACTGATGTTATGGTTGACAAAAAATCCTCTTCAAGCTTTGATTGGTTTTTTGCCCAATTTAGTGCCACTTGCAGCTGTCGTAGTGGTTTTTGTGGGCTTAGATCAGGGTCTTAATATGCTCACTGCCCTCACTTTGGTGGTTTGTGTAGGCCTGCTCGACGACGACACCATACACGTTTTGTATCAAAAGTATGTGCTGCGCGCACCAGTTGCCCAAATGAATCCGATCATCATTCATGCGGCAGTGTTGCTTGCCTTAGGTTTTGGATGTTTTATCTTAAGTAATTTCAAGCCAACACGCCTGTTTGGTGGTGTGAGCGCATTGGTTTTTGTGGTGGGTCTCTTGGGAGAACTCACCCTATTTCAATGGATTTTAAACCAATTCAAGCAGGATAGTCATGAGCAATAATAAGGTCCAATTACAAGCGCAAAAAGTTTGGGCCCTCAATGGCAATGAGGCGCTGGCTTATGGTGCACTGCATGCAGGCGTTGCTTATTTTGCGCATTATCCGGGTTCGCCGGTAAATGGAATAGAACCAGTATTGAAACAACTCAATGCACAGCATGCCGCGCAAATCACCTTTAACGATGCACTTAATGAGCATGTTGCCGCTTGTGCTGCCATGGGAGCAAGTATGGCGGGTGCACGCACGATGCTCGTTATGAAACATGTGGGGCTGAATATCGCTGCAGACCCACTCAACTATGTAGGTTACGCTGGCATTAAAGGTGGAATGTTAATAGTGGTGGGCACTGACCCAGGAGCTAATTCAAGTACCGGAGAAGAAGATGTACATTGGTATGCCAAACAATTCAACTTACCACTATTTGAACCCACCAGCCCGCAGGGGCTTTATGATTGTTGTATAGATGGCTTTGCGCTATCTGAAGAGCTCGGCTTACCTATTCTTGTTTTTGCTACTGGTCTTATCTGCCATCAAAGTACCCGAATTCAGACACGGCAAAAAGCATTTGCACCGCGTCAATATTTTTTTGAAAAGGACCGAGATCGCTATATCAATGTGGGCCAACGGGCCGTGCAAAACCACCGCTTATTGCTTGAAAAAATAGCGACATATGCCAACACACACGCTTTTTTTGAGGTAACTGGTCCGAAATCACCTCCCTTAGCAGTCATTACCAGAGGCAATACGAGTTTACATTTTCCGGAAATCAGAACACATATTCCCCAATTAGCCAATTGCACCTGGATTCAACTCACCGGGGTTTACCCATTGCCCACCATGGCTTTGTTACCCTTGCTTCAAGACAAAACAGAGATTATCATCATGGAGGATCAAGACGGTTTTGTGGAGTATTTACTTAAAATGGAGTTGTTCAATACCCTCAAAGCCAAAATTCAGGGGAAGAATTTGTTTCCAGCGCATGGCGAATTGCGCGTTAATGAATTATTGGCCATTCTCTGTAAGCACTTTGAGCTCCCATATCCATATGAGGGCTTACCTAGCTTGCCCATTCCTGAGCGCCTAGGTACTTTTTGTGAGGGTTGTCCGCATACGGGAAGTTATTTTGCCATAGAGCAGGCCTTACCTGAACAAGAACGCATCATTGGAGGAGACATTGGGTGCTCTTCCTTGCCACCTTTTCGGGCAGATTGGTTACTGTGTATGAATGCCGGAGTTGGCTTAGCACAGGGCATGGCTCCATTTGTAACTTCGCAAAAATTGGTCTCTACAGGTGGCGATGGTAGTTTTTTTCACGGTGGTTTACTTGCTGTACTCAATGCTGTTCAAAATAAAGTCAATTTGGTTCACTTAGTTTTTGACAATAAAAGTGTCGCCATGACCGGTCACCAAGCTTCAGCATCTACCCAAGTTGCCTATGCCGATTTGCTAGAGGCTTTAGGGGTTACTTCTTTTGCTGAGGCTAGTGCTTTTCATCCAAAGGAATTGGAGGCATTGGTAAGAGAAAAAGAACAACTCGATGGTGTTCATGTCATTTGGGTGAGTGGTGCATGCGCGCGAATTCCAGATGCCCGCGCGAACTTTAGACGTGCTACCTACGCACCGCAAATCGATGCCAGCAAATGCGCCTCATGTACCCTGTGTTATGAGGCTTTGGCTTGCCCTGCGATTGATCAAAATGATTTAGGGCAGTTTCAAATCGATTTATCGCGCTGTATGCGCTGTGGTGTGTGTCATGAAATTTGCCCGAACGATGCCATCGATTTGGGAGCTAAAAACATGAAAGCATGAGCCAAGAATTGCGCATATTGGTAGCGGGTATCGGAGGGCAGGGCATTCATGGCTTTGTACGGGTACTGCAACAAGAAATGGACGAACAAGGTTTTGAACTCATTTGTGCCCGCTATAAGGGAGGAGCACAAAGCCTAGGTTCTGTGCATGCCGAATGCAAAGTATTTTTGACAAAAGAGCAGTCCAATACGCAGCAAAGTAGTCAGTTGATACCTGGAACACTCGATATCTTGCTTGGCCTCGAACGCTGGGAAACCTTGCGTTTTTTGCCTTTTTGCCATGCCAAAACGCTCATCGTTTGCGATGCCTTCACAGAATTCCCCCCAGGAACCAAAAGACAAATAGGGCTCCCAACCATAGACTCCTATTTTACCCAATTAGACAATCCATTGATATGCAAGGATTTTAATGCACTTGCAAAAGGAAAAGGCTTGTCTAAATCAGCGGTGCCCGTCTTGTTGTTTAATGAGGCAATTGATGCACTTGGACTGAAACAACTTATTGAACCACTTAAAACAGATACATATGAATTGGAAAGAAAGCTCTAGAGTGGCCATGCATTGGCATCCTCATGAAAATGGCAGTAAAATTGTTTGTGACCTTTGCCCAAGACATTGTCAGACCCAAGCGGGTCAGATGGGATTTTGCAAGGTACGTGGAAACGTAGATGGTACTTTTCACACTTTTAACTTCGGTAAGTCGGTGACGGCTACCCAAGAGTGTATAGAGACCGAGGCAGTCAATCATTTTATGCCTGGCGCACGTATTTTGAGTCTTGGCAATATCGGTTGCATGATGGCTTGCTCGTATTGTCAGAATTGGCAAACTTCTCAAATTAAACACCTCAATGATGCCAATGTCTTTGAATATACTCCAGAGCAAGTCATTGAATTAGCGGTCTCTAATGATATCAAAGTCATTTCTTGGACCTACAATGATCCGGTTGTTTGGCACGAATTTGTATTAGAAACTTCAAAACTTGCCAAAGCAGCAGGGCTTACGACCTTATATAAATCAGCGCTCTACATTGAGCTTGAACCGCTGCGCGAATTAATTGAAGTGATTGATATCTTTTCGATTTCACTTAAATGTATGGACGATGCTATTTACCGAAAAGAAAACAAAGGTAAATTACAGCCCGTACTAGATGCCATAGAACTGATTGCCGCCTCTGACCGCCATTTGGAAATTTCGCAATTGGTCGTAACGGGTCTCAACGACGACGGCACTGATGCCATCAAAACGGCGCGTTGGATGCGCGAAAAGCTCAGGCCGGAGGTCCCACTTCATTTGGTGGCGTATCACCCGAGTTTTAAGTATAAAAAACCGCGCACCGAATTGGCAACACTTCTGAAATTGCGTGAACTCGTCCTCAATGAAGGATTAGAGTATGTGTACTTAGGTAACGTATATGCCGACGACATGAGCAATACGTATTGTAAATCATGTTCAAACCTCCTCGTGGAGCGCTTTGGTCTTTCTGTGCAGGTGCCCGGACTCGATGCGCATGGCAATTGTAAAAAATGCCAAACACCATCTGTCATTAAAGATGCATTGGGTGGACAACCTACAGAAAAGCCCGTTGCCACACCTTTTGTTTCTGCACAATCACAAACTTTTGAGTGGAACGATGAAATCAGGTCTGTACACATATTCTTGGACCAACCCAAAAAGGAAACCGTACGCATCAGGCTGACACGTCTGCCTAAAAATTCGGAACAATATTTAGAATTAAACGAGGGGCTCGAGCGCATTATTTTGTCTAAAAGTAGTGCTGACGAGACACAGCTCATTATCGAAACTGCTTGTCAAACAACGCTGCATATTTTACCGGTACTCGATCGCGCGCATTTCCCTGTGATTGATGAAACAAAAGCGTCGAGTTATGCATAAACTGACCCAGATTTTAAAGCAACGTGTAGACACCACGAACGCAGCACCTGTGGTAACGCCCATCTACCAAAACAGTGCTTTTGAGGCGCATTCACCATTTTTTTATACCCGCAAGAACAATCCCAATGTCGAGGAATTAGAGCAAGTTTTTTGTGCTTTGGAAGAGTGTGCTCATTCGGTATGTTGTTCTACGGGAATGGCCGCTATTTCAAACACGTTGCTTTTGTTAAAACCAGGAGCTCATTTGGTGATCAACCAACTCATTTATGGCTGTTCTTACGTTTTATTTGAAAGGTTCTGTGAACAGTATCAAATACAGCTCACGGTGCTAGACCTTTCCAGCCCTGATGGCATTAGTGCCATGCCTGAAGATGTCAGTATGGTTTTATTCGAAACACCGACCAATCCTTTTGTGCGCAGCATAGACATTGCAGCCGTTGCACAGCGTGCCAAAGCATGTAATCCAGCTTGTTTGGTGGTGGTAGACAACACTTGGGCCACGCCTTTATTTCAACAGCCGTTGCTGCACGGTGCAGATCTAGCGTTGTATTCCGCCACCAAATACTTCTCTGGTCACAGCGATGTCATGGGCGGGGTACTCACGACCAACGATGAGGCCCTTGCCCAAAAATTGAGAGAAGCACGTTTTTACCATGGCGCCATTATGGATCCTAATAGTGCATGGTTATTGCGTCGAAGCATGCAAACCTTTCATATCAGAATGCGTGCACATGGCCAAGCGACTACTCAAATTAGAGATTGGTTAAAGTTACAAAGTGGCGTGGAAGAAGTCTTTTATCCCAACATAGACGGACATCAGTTAACCGGTTACGCGACCTTATTGTTTTTTACGCTAGATGCCCGATTGAGTGAACGATATGATGATTTTGTAGCAGCATTGCAACTCTTTGACACCGGAACAGGTATGGCTTGCGTCACCTCGATGGTTGCGCGCCCTTATACAGGAAGTCATGCGTCTATGAATGAGCAGCAAAAGCAGCAGATGGGCCTGAACCGTCAATTGGTTCGCCTCAGTATTGGTTTAGAAGAAGTACAAGACCTTATTGCTGATCTGCGTCAAGCATTTGATCAAATTGGAGCTCATGATTAATGAACTACAGGACCATCGTATTTTAACACTCAAGTCGATAGCAATTTTATCGCTGCTTATTTTACACATTGCACTTAGTTTTACTTGGATTCCTCAACTCTACGGCATTTGGCCCATTGGAACCAATACACCGAGTATCAACCTCACTGGATTAGCCTCCTTTTTAAATCTGTTTGGCCTCCTTTTGTTTTTTATTCTATCTGGATTTTCAATCAGAAAAAAAGCATTTGATCAGGAGCACTACCTCCTTGAGAAAGTGCAGCAAAATACCCGGCGATTTATTTGGTATTATGTTTTGCTTTCTCTTCTTTTCTATTTGCTTTTGTCTGCTTCAGAATGGCGCTTTTTAACATTTTTTGAGTGTACATTTTTAACCTCGTTCTATCATTTGTGGTTCTTAGCTGCCCTTGCTTTTTTTCAGTTACTTCTCGTTTTTGCACGAAAAATTCTAGCATCACGACTACAAAACATACGCATCCCTCTTTTTATCCCTTTATCTATTCACGCTTTAGGCCTTTTTTTTCAGGGTGGTGTTTTTCTAAAAACACCGACACAATTGGATTCGTCTACGCTTTTAAGTATCGGTGTTTACTTCTGTTGGTTTTTTTATGGTTTTACGCTTTGCAATGGCCCTTTTCGTTTATCTAAACCTTTTTCGGCGCTCCGAATCTTGGGTGTCATGACTTTGCTGAGCCTTTATTTTATGGCCAAGACGGCGCTTTTGTTTTCTTGGACTTTTGGACTTTTCTGGCAGCTGCTTGGTTCAGTACTTGATCCTTTGGCATTTTTAGCCGCTTTACAAGTTTGTTTTTGGTTAATCGAAAAATATCATCAACAACGAACAACGCAGTCCACAGATTATCTTCAGACTTTTTTACAGCGCTACCAGTTGCCTATTTATGTGTTTCAGATTCCTTTGATTTTTCTGCTCGTCTCTATTCTAGAAAAAATGGGTGCAGTCTTTTTAACACTTGATCAGTTGCCGCAGGCGCTACCTAACTGGGAGGAATCTTTGTCTACGTGGGGCCTGTTTTATCTGTTATTGCTCTTTTTTACTTTGGCACTTCTGCTCTTGTGGCGTTATCACCAACAAAAAACCCCTCATTCCAAAGAATAAGGGGTTTTGATGAGGTCTCAAGCAGATTCGAACTGCTGTAGACGGTTTTGCAGACCGGTGCCTAACCGCTCGGCCATGAGACCATCAGGATTGCAAAGATAAGCAAATTTAAACTTTCAAAAAAGGGTCAATTAGAACTTGATGATTTTTTTTGACAATAATTGGCCATTGACCCTTGCCGATACAAAGTAAATACCTTTTGGCAGGCCAAACCACTCATCATTTTGGGTCCCTAAATAGAGCTGTGTGGTTCCTGTTTCAGGGGTGAGCTTCATTTTGACTTGGCCGTTGACATCATAGATGAAAATCAAATCGGTCTCGTTTAGTGATAGCGGGAAAGCCAAGGTGAGGGCCTCTTGTGTCGGATTCGGGTAGGCCAAGATGGTACTGTTGTCGTCGGGTGGGTATTCGTTCAAAGAGGCGCTGATCAGGGCTTCAAGGTCATAAGTTTCGTCGCCGGGCTGGTAGGGTAAATAATGAAAATAGGTCAAGAACATTTCGTCTGTGGTATTGAAGCCGCTATAGACATTTTGAGGCGGTGAATTGGGATTATTTGGGTTATTAGCGGTGTTGTCATAGGTGCCCTCGCTTTTGAGTTTGTAGCCGGGCGGCACTTTTTGAATAAACTTAAAAAAGTAGAAATCTTGCCACATAAAATCCCATTTAGGCACATTGACAAATTTCACGGTGTCAGCACCAGGTTTGTATGCATAAGCTTTGATGCTCGTACCGAGTAAGTGCATATGTGGAAAAACAGAAAGTACGGAAAAATTGGTAGGAATGGTTTGTGAACCCGGTGGATACGTAGCACTTAATGCCGTGATTTGCCCGGCAGGTAATACAAAACTGTTGTCGGCTAATAAGGGGCCTGCACTAATTTGCCGCACATTGGTGGTGCCAACAGGATAAAAATGCAAAATCACTTTTGTAGAATCAAAAAGCCCATACGAACCCATGGGGTAGTGCATCGCAAAGTAAATAGAAGAGCCCGGGCCAATATCTAGCCCCAGTTTAATGGGGTCTGTGGAGGGTAAAATCATGGGTGTTGCCCCCGGTGTATAACCCGTTACTAATTTTGTGCTGGCATTGCTAGGGCTCGCGCAATTGCCACCGATGGTGTCAGTTGCCTCTATGCTGGTTGGGTCGAGGTAGATGAGGCAGTGGTGTACAATTTCTCTGTTGCCAGGTACCACCTCAACGGCTTTGATGATGCGATTTTGTGTGAGGTTGGTTGGGATACTGAAGCAAACGTAGTCGTCTTGGGTGGTAGCCTTAGACATATATGTGGGGATCTGCACTTGTAAATCACCATTGCCGAGAAAAGTATTGGAGGTGTAGACGGGAGGAGGAGGTGTTTGGCTGGCGTTCCCCTCTGGCGCACCGTTATTGAGCCAGTTCATGATGGTGCTTTTTTCGGTAGTAGAAAGCGCGCGGTTGTGTTGGTATTGTTGGTAATTGTTGTCTGGAGGCCACGGCGGCATTTCGCCTGTATTGATGCATTGATACACCGCAGCAGCCAATGGACTTACCTCTGCGTGTGTCATGAGTGAAAAAGGTGCTGCTCCACCGGGGTGATGGCAGGCCGTACATTTGTTATAAAAAACTTGTGCGACATCACTGCTCCAAGTTTGGCCTTGGGTAGTGATGCTAGTTAGAACAAAAAGGGCAAATAAAATACTTCTCATGAGGGCATTTAACGTAATACTTGAATTTTGGTTCGGGCAATTTGTTGGTTTTCTGTCTCGACTTCTAAGATAAAGATGCCATTTGGTAGGGCATCTAAACTGATTTTTTGATCCAGCGTAGGGTTGGTTTTCAATTGCATGAAGATTTTCCCATCAAAGCCGTAAATTTTAATGTTAGAAAGGGTCTCGCTCGCTTGTACATGGATATCGCCCTGTGTTGGGTTTGGATAAACTTTTATTCCAATTTCTGGTGAATAATCGCTTAAGTTATTCGTTGTGCAAATTTCATTGCTTGGCGCACCATCACAATAACTCGACGGGTAAAGCACTGCTTGCTCTTGCATTTCGTTAGCCGGGAGCAAGGTACTTTGGTTGCAGCCCATGACACCGATCAGAAAGTCGCGGACAAAGCGTTCGGTGCTGTCCATATAGGCGGCGTTGCCAAGATAAGGAACGTGCGGTGCATTGTTGAAGGTGTAGAATTGATTGCTCACCCCGATAGCGCAGGCTCTTTCGTGAATCATGCGGCTACCATCAAGGTACATTAGTGGTGTCCCGGGATTGACCAATCCGCGATTGTACTTTACAGTGGCATCATTGGTGCCATGTACAGAACAAAGCGGCACATCGCCGGCCTCAAGCCAGTTGTATCTGGCTAAAGCACCACAGCCATTAATGACCGCGTGTACTTTTGTAGAATAGCCAGGATTACCGGAGTTGCCGTCGAGCCCACCCATGTTGGCTAACGCACTTGCATTCATGTATTCACTTAATTCACAAGCATCATTGAGATAAGCCACGTGTAGCGCTGTGATCGCGCCAGCAGAACTTCCACCGATAAAAATATGGTTGGTATCGATTTTAAACTGATTGGTCGTTTGGGCATCTTTGTAGAAATAACGGATAGCCGCCTTGAGGTCCTGAACGGCCCGCACAACTGCTTTAATGGCATTGGTAGAATCGAAAGGAAAGAAACCTAGGCGGTAACTAATGCTCGCACAGGCATAGCCTTTGAGTGCAAATCTTTCAGAGAGCGCCTTGACATCTGGGTCTGTTTTACTCCCGCCAATAAAACTTCCACCGTGTACCCAGATGATCAATGGGCGGGCTGCTAGCGTATCGTTAGCCGGCTCATAAAAATCTAATTTTAGAGTGGTGGTGTTGTTGGCCCAGTTGCTATTTTGTCCGTAGGTGAGGTTGCTAGTGAGGTTGAATTGTGAAAAAACGGCATCTGCATAGCGCCCATTTGAACAAGGGTCTTGTGCAAAGGCGATGTTGAAGATCAGTCCAAAAAATAAGAGTAAATAGGCGTTTTTCATAGGATAGGTTTGTACATAAAATTAAACTTTTTATACAAATCCCACGAAAAATACTTACTTTGTCATAAACAATTTCATGAAGTATATCTTTTTTATTGCTTTCATTTTCAGCATCCTATCAATAAGTGCACAAGATTTGCCAGCGTACAAAATCTACAATGCAAATGGAAAAGAAGTCACTTTCAAGTCAATGGTGAAATCGGCGAATGCTGCACAAACCGTGCTATTTGGTGAATTTCATGACAACCCAATAACACACTGGTTACAATTAGAATTGACCCAACAAATGTTTGCCGCCCATGGCAACAACTTGCAATTAGGTTTTGAGATGTTCGAACAAGACCAGCAAGGAATACTGAGTGCATATTTATCTGGAACCATTCCTTCGGAAAAGTTGAAGGACACCTTGAGGCTATGGCCCAACTATGCAACAGACTATGCACCATTAGTTGAATTTGCGAAAGAAAAAGGCTTGAGTTGTGTGGCGTCCAATATCCAAAGAAAATATGCGAGTTTGTTGTTTAAAAAAGGAAGAGCAGCACTAGATACCTTACCTGAGGCCATTAAACAACAAATGACACCTTTGAATTTTGCATTTGACACAACGCTTTCGCAATACCAAGACATGAAAAAAATGGGCGCGCACATGGGGCCAGGAATGGGTTGGCGTATGGTAGAGGCCCAGGCCATCAAAGATGCAACAATGGCTCATTTTATACTGCATAATCCATGGCGCCAATCTAAAACGGTACATTTACATTTCAATGGCGCATATCATTCGGATTTTTACCAAGGGATCATGTGGTATTTAGCGCATGAAGTCGCTACTTTAAAGGTACTGACTATCAGTACGGTGAGTCAAGAAAACATCCAAAAATTGGAAAAAGAGCATTTGGGAAGGGCAGATTTTATCATTTGTGTGCCCAGCAACATGACCGCTACACATTAGGCTATTTGAGCGGGATACCTCTAGAGCTGACAGGTCCTGTTGCTTTGCTTTTTTCGAGGCTAAAAGTAAAAGTAGTACCAATGCCGATGTTGCTTGTGACTTGAATTTGCTGTCCGTGTGACTCAATGATGTGCTTGACGATTGCCAGTCCTAAGCCGGAGCCACCTTCGTTGCGGTTTCGACTTTTTTCAACGCGATAAAAACGCTCAAAAAGTCGGGGTAAGTGTTGGGGTTCAATCCCAGCGCCATCGTCTCTGAACTCGATATTGTAGGTGTTGTCAATTTGAACAACACTTACGGTTAACTGCCCACCTTCTTTTCCGTATGAAATGGCATTGCTCGACAGATTGAGCAAGACCTGCGAAAGTTTATTTCTATCTGCATTGACATAGCAGTATGGGTCGGAAGCTTCCACACTGAGTCTGAAATGTTTTTCTCTGGCAATGAGTTCTAGTGTTTCATATGTTTCTTTGATCAGTTCTAGAAAGTCAAAGCTTCTGATATCTAGCGGAATGCGCTCAAGTTCTAATTTGGTGAGCTGATCGAGGTCCTCTAGAATATGCGTCATGCGCTCTGTAGATTTAGAAGCGCGCTCCAAAAATGTTTTCAGTACAGTTGGGTCTTCCATACCGCCATCTAGCAAGGAGTCTATGTAGCCTTGAATAGAAAAAACGGGCGTCTTGAGTTCATGGGCTAGGTTGCCTAAAAATTCTTTTCTAAATGCCGCTTGTTCTTTGAGCTTCTCAATTTCTTGGTTGCGTTTTTGTTTCCATTCTCTTACATCTTGCTCTCCTTGTGCAACCAGCGCATCAATAGATTGGTCTTTGCGCTGCTCACTTTCTAAAGTTTGAATACTGCGGTAAATCAGGCTCATGCGGTATTGTAAAAAGCGCTTAATGATGTAGTAAAAGATGGTATAAGCAAAAATCCCGGAAACGAGCGGGATTAAAAAGAGCAGTGTATTGCTCAGCGTGACTAATTGTAAATGGACAAATAAGGTAAAGAGAAAGGTCAGCACATAGAATAAAATGCTGCCACTTAGGATCAAGAAACTGGGTCTAGCTTTTCTCACTTGTCATTGAAGGTATATCCGACGCCTTTTATGGTACGAATATACGCATCTCCAAGCTTTTCACGCAATTTTCTAATGTGAACATCAATAGTGCGTTCGCCAACAATTGTGTCGTTACCCCACACAACGGCAAGTATTTGATCGCGGTTGAATACCTTTCCAGGTCTGCTTGCAAGTAGTTCAAGTAATTCAAATTCTTTCTTCGGAAGTTGTAATTCCTTACCAGCGAGTTCGACAACGTATCGATCGCGGTCAATGATAATATTTGAGGCCCCTTCAGCCCCCTCCTTGTTTTTGAGACGGCGCAAAAGTGATTCTATTTTGCTGATCAATAAGCGTGGCCTGATGGGTTTGTTGATGTAGTCGTCTGCACCAGCTTCAAAACCGGCAATTTGAGCGTAATCTTCTGTTCGTGCAGTCAAAAAAGCAATTACGGGTTGCACCATGTTCAGGTCTTTTCTGATGACTTGGCACGTTTCAATGCCATCCATTTTGGGCATCATGACATCCAGCAAAATAAGTGAAGGATTGATTTGTTGGACCAGTCGCAGTGCCTCTATGCCATTGTTGGCTGTAAATACTTTATAGCCTTCTTTGCGCACGTTGTACGATAAAAACTCTAAGATATCTGGTTCGTCATCGACGATCAGTATGGTATGTCCTTTTGTGTTTTCCATCGTTCGTAGTTTAAAAAAAAAAGAGGGGGCTATTGCAACCCCCTCTTGATTTGAATTCAATTAGTGGCGAATCACAAGGCGTTTTGTGCCTACTAGCGTCGCGTTAATAAGTTGAATGGTATATGTTCCAGAGGCAAGCTCATTTACATTGACAGGTACTTGGACTGCACCAATCTCGTTGATTTGTTGTGTGTAAACCAAACGACCTGTTGCATCAAGGATATTCAAAACACCTGTAGAGTTGTTTTCAAAAGCTACAACCACTTGATCAGTTGCAGGGTTAGGGAATACTGCGCAATTCAAAGCAGTGGTTTCGTCTATCCCAACTTCAATAGAAATTTCAAATGTCACGGTACTTGAGCAGTTGCCGTTGATTGCAGTTAAGACAACAGTGTAAGCCCCATTCGCAGCATAAGCATGTGCAGGTGCAGTTGCTGAAGAGTTGGTAAAGTCACCAAAATCCCATGAGTAAGAAGAAGCACCCGTAGAGGTATTGGTAAAAGTTACAACGTTTCCTGCAGTAGTGAATGAGCCAGCAGCTGTTGGTGTTGCTGTAAATGTGATGTTGGTCGTTGCAGATTGTCCAACACCATTGCATGCATTTGCATTGGTTACAATAACATATACACTTGCGTTGTCGGTAACTTGGATGCTTTGAGAAGTCTCACCAGTAGACCACAAATAGGAATCAGCTGCAGATGACGTTACCGTTACGACATCACCAGAACACGCTTGTGTACTAGATGCACTGATAGTAGGCGTTGGAGCGTTAGATACGTTCACAGAAATTGGAGCAGAAGCGCTTGCACAACCATTGGCATCTGTCACAGTTACAGAATAGTTTCCAGTAGTTGAGACGGTGATGCTTGAGGTAGTGGCATTCGTAGACCATGTATTGCCAGTTGTTGCGCTAGAAGTAAGGTCTACAGAACCACCCGTACAGAAAGTAGTAGAGCCACTAGCCGTAATGGTAGGTGTTGCAGGAAGCGCATTGACAACAACAGTTATAGCAGCGCGCATACTTTCGTCGTTTCCAGCATTTGCTTGAGCTACATAGTACATGTAAGTTCCTGCAGTTGTGGTGCTAGGTACTGGCGCAGTAGTAGTAAAAGTTCCACCAATTGCTTGGGTATACCAACGTAGAGTGTTACCGGTAAGGGCAGTTGCACTTAACGCAGTTGCAGTTGCTCCTTGGCAATAAGTAAAGTTATTGGTCGCAACAACTGGCGTTGCAACAGAGTAGAATACAGGATTCATAAATGTAGCGCCAGCGGCAGCAACAGATCCTGCCGCCAGGCGTGCATCAGGAGTCACACCTAGGGCAGTGAATAAATTCACCCAATTCACTTGAGACAATGAAGCGGTAGAGTCGTTCCCATCAACACCCCACCATGAGTTGTACCATGCAGTAGTTGCACCGCCTGAATTCAATACGGTATTAGTGTTGTTTGCAGACCAAGATGGTTGCGCAAAATTAGTAAGAATGTTATTTACAAATACCATGGTGTCGCCATTCAAGTTGGCTACTACAGGGGCACCTTCAATGGAAAGACCTTTTTCCCATCCGGTAACTAAAGAATTAAGAACAGACACTGCAGAGTTTCTGCGCAAACGGAAAGCTTTTTCGAATTTTTCACCAGCAGGAAGGGCGATAGTACCGTTTCCTCTAGGACCAACCAATGTGACGTTAGAGAAAACAGGACGGGTTTTTGGTTGTGCTGCAGAACCTGTTGCATCATTGTCACATTCAAAAGCGTTGGAGTCTCCCGGAGCATCCGAAATATCTTTGTCACGAATGGAGAGCGCAAATTGAACTTTACCGCGGTAACCGAAATCGCAGTCGAAATCGTCATCCAAACCACGGTATGCGATGAGGTGCTTAGCATTTACTGTTCCACCAAACCACTCAAAAGAATCATCGCCTGAAAGTGTAACTTGAACGTAGTCTACTATGGTTCCGCTTCCAACAGACCCAAATGTGATGCCGTTGATTTCTTTATTGGGTTCAAGTGCAATACCGGCAAATTCAATACGAACATAACGTAAAATACCTGAATTGTCATTGTCAAAATTACCACCAAACTGAGAGTCTGTGGTAGGTACAATACCTTCTATGAATGCAACTCCACCAGGCTGGTTATTTTTGGCTAAACCTAAAAGGACCAAACCACCCCAGTCCCCTTCGTTACGTGCGCCAACTGCTTCATTCGAAGTAAATACAATTGGATTGGTAGCCGTACCGTCAGCAATGATTTTGGCACCGCGGGTAATGATCAAAGTACCTTGAGTGAGTTTGTCACCGCGGATGATAGTTCCTGGTGCAATAGTAAGCGTTGCATTGTTTTTGACGTATACTTTGTTATTCAGCCTGACTACACCACTCCAAGTTGTATTGGTGGTGATGTCTGTAGATACAGTCGTAGTAGTTGCCGGATAAACAGTTGTTTCCGGATCAAAATTTGCCCAACCTGAGGTCCAGTCAGTGGCAGGCGTGTTGTCGGTTACTGGAAACGCACCACGGTAAGTAGTCGGCGTCCAGAATGCATCCTGAGCCAAAGCAACGGAGCCAAGGCAGAGGGCAGTTAATAGGGTGTAAACTTTTTTCATCTTTTTTAAATTTTAACTGTTACAAAGTTCTTGCGTTCTGAGTCGGGTCAAGTTACAGCTCCCTTAAGTTTGCTTTAAATATGTGTTAAGCATTTGGAACAATTCCTTAACATTGATAGCTTAGAACTTGTATTTGAAATTCAAGGTAATGGTCTGGCCAAAAGTGATTTCTTGCCAAGCGCTGTCTACACCTTTGTCATAGCGCTTGTTTTTGTTGATGTCCTGAAAGAAAACCAAATCTTGTGCAAGTAAGTCAGCGCAATTCAGTTTAAGTTCGTATTTGTCATTCCAAGTTTTTCCGATTTGAAAATCCAGCACATGGCGGCCGTTCTCCCATACGCTGGGTTCTTGAATGTTTCCAGAGATAGCGATGCGTTGCCCCACATAGTTGTAAGAGAAATTAACAACTAGGTCTTTTTGACTCTCGTAAAAAAGGCCAACGTTCAAGATATAAGGTGATTGACCTTGGAGTGGTCTTGCTGAACCCGGATATTCTTCTAAACCAGCAATAGCGCTGAGGTCTGCAGCAGAACGGATTAAAGAGGCATTTGTATAAAAGGTAGTTCTAGAGAAAATTGAATTTGAATCTGATGGATTGACCCAGCCTAAATTCATGCGGTATTCAAGTTCAGCACCGTAGCTCCTTGCTTTGTCTATGTTATCGAAATAGAGCTCAGGTTGACCAGACGTTCCGGTGCGCAATAGTAATTCAATAGGATCGTCAAAAGTTTTATAAAAACCAGATACACTTATGATTTGACCTTTTCCTGGGAAATATTCCAAGCGGGTATCGTAGTTATTGATTGTTGCACGTTTGAGTGCCGGATTACCCGATGCCAAGTTGTCATTGAGGAAGTTGTAGAAAGTAAATGGTGCGAGTTCCCGAAACTCCGGACGGCTCACTGTGCGTGCGGCACTTGCCCGCCACTGAAAACGATTGGTAAATTTGTAGGTAAGGTTGAGAGATGGCAAGATGTCAAGAACTGTCGTATCTAGGTATTGATCTTCGTTTGAACCAAATTCAACGTAGTGAAACTTTTGTTGGTATGCTTCTGCACGCACACCAGTTACGACGCGGAGTTGACTAAATAATTTAGTGTCGATCATTACATACGCCGTGTTCAGCAAAGAGGAGGCGTCGTAGCTATCATCTACGTTTGTACCTTCTTCTAACTTGAAACCACCTTGGCCGTCGGCCATCAGACCGAGATTTTCGGCAGCAAAAATTTGATCTTCGGGTAAAAGGACCAAACTGCTGTTAAAACTAGATGATCCAACAGGATCAAATTTAGAAAACCCAAGGTTTCGGGCAGCGAAGTCACGACCTCTGTACTGATGAAAGCCACCAAATTTGAGGTAATTTTTGGAGTCGTCTCCACCAACTTGCTTGCTGAAGTCGTAGCGGGCACTTGCGATGTTTTCAGTCATGGTAGACCAAAACATATTACCCGCACCAAGGGTAGAAATGTCGTTGTTTTGCACAACAGCAAAATAAGGTAAGGTGGTATCTACTTGCTGATATACCATGCGACGCAAAAATGGGATGTCGCGCTTGACATTGCTGTATCCTACTGTCCAATTGAATTTCCAATCGTCTTTGAAGTCATGCTTTGCTAGTAATTGCGTTGTGAGCAAGTTGTTTTGAGTATACCAAATGTTGGTAGAGCGCTCGTTGTACATAGATTCGATATCCATATCGCGTTTTCCTTGGCGAATGTTTACCTTGTCGTCAGAAGAAACCGAATAAAGTGTCTTGAGTTGTAGTTCTGTTTTTTTACCTAAGTCAAATTTCAAATTGAGCAAACCCGTATTGAGTATAGACTTTGTATAGGCAGAGTCTTTGAGTTCATTTTTGGTAATCACGCCTGTGGTTTGTTCTTCAAATTCGCGGCGTGTGACTAAACTGAAATTATTTGCGTTACTGTAAGAATAAGCAAAAACGTAAGACAAACTCTTTTTGTCTTGGAGTTTGATTTTATTGCCTACACTATACTGAAGGCTGCCGTTTGGCAAAGCCGTACCGCGCGATGTAGACCAATTTGAAGGAATCAGTTTAGCGTATTCCGCTTTTTGCTGTGCATTTAGCGCATTGAATTCAGCTGTACTCGGAAGCCCATCTGGAATGGCTCTGGCGTTGGTTCCAAAACCTAAAAGATCAGTAGCACCACCGTTGTAGGTTCTGAAATCTTTACCAGTGCTTATTGTGTTATATCCTACACCAATCTGAATGCTTTGAAATTTTTCTGATCGAGGCTCAACCGTTTTGATATCGATGACGCCCCCTGCAAATTCACCAGGAAGTTCAGGCGTTGCACTTTTCATGATGAAAAGATTCTCGAGCATATTGGAAGGGAAAATATCAAACGAAAAGGCCTTGCGGTCGCTCTCAGTACTTGGCAGCGGTGCGCCGTTGATCAGCGCAAAATTGTAACGGTCAGAAAGACCGCGAACCACAACAAATTTGTTATCTTGAACACTAGCGCCACTGACGCGCTTAAATACCTGAGAAACGCGTGAGTCTGGTGTTTTGACAAACGTATTTTTGTTGATGCCGTCAACCACACCGGGTTGATTGATTTGCATTTTAGTGACTTCAAGATCACCTTTATTTTTATCGGATTTGCGCTCAATGCGCACATCGCCGGTAGTTTGAGATTTTCCTTTGAGTACTGCTTGGGTGCTTGTGGTTTGCCCTTCTGTTACAACAATATCTTCGGATTTAAAAGTTTCGAATCCAGGAGCTTTGATTTCTACAGTGTAGGTACCAGCAGCAAGCGCACTGAAAACAAAGGTGCCTTTTTCAAGGTCAATTGTGGCTTTACTGGCCAGTGATAAACGCACGGTAAATTCTTTGACGGGCTTGTTGTTGTCGTCGAGAACGGTTCCAGCAATGGCACCTGTTTGTGCCGAAGCAGAAGTTGAAAATAAGCAGATTAGTAAAGCGGTAAGGGCAAGAGAAAAATACTTCATTTGTTGTCTTTAAATTGTAATGCAAAGGTCAAGTTGTATCTTGACGCTTACATTAATCAAAGATTAATAAAGCATTAATAAGCCGTTCATATTTGTTAACAATGACATAACATAGAAAGGGAGGCTTGTGGCCTCCCATTACAAATCAATACATTACACTACTTATTCGAATACGATTTTCATCTCGACGCGTCGGTTCTTCTGACGGCCTTCAGGGGTGTCGTTGGTAGCGATTGGTTTGGTTTCGCCAAAGTAGAGTGTGAGCAGACGTGATGGATCAACTCCTTGACTGATCAGATATGCCTTGAGCGCCTCTGCACGTTTTTTAGAAAGGACTAGGTTGCCGTTGTCGTCGCCGACGTTATCGGTATGGCCAGAAATTTCAAGTTTCCAGGTTGTTTTCTTTTTGAGCACTTCTGCGAGCTCGTTGAGTGAAGGCTTAGAAGATTCAAAAATGATGTCCTTGCCGGTTTCAAACTCAAGATTGTCGAAGGCTGTTTTGAGTACTTCAATAACCGCTTGCTCAATGACAGGGCAACCCTTGTTAGTTTTCGGACCAGGCGTGTTAGGGCAGTCGTCGTCTTTATCGAGTAAGCCATCGTTGTCTGAGTCTTTGTAAGGACAGCCTTTGTTGGCTTTAGGACCAGCAAGGTTCGGACAGTCGTCGTCTTTGTCGAGCAAGCCATCTGCGTCGGTGTCTGGCCATGGGCAACCTTGGTTTTCTTTCGGACCAGCTACGCTAGGGCAGTTGTCTACATAATCAAACAGGCCATCATTGTCTTGGTCTGGGCAGCCTTGGTTTTCTTTCGGGCCGGCATTATCAGGACAAACGTCTTCTGCATCGGTAATGCCATCTCCATCTTTGTCAGGACAGCCTTTCAAGGTAGCCACGCCGGCCACTGTTGGGCAAGCATCTTCCGAATCGATGATTTTGTCGCCGTCCGTATCTGGGCAACCTTTGAATTCTGTGAGACCAGCTACAGTAGGGCAAGCGTCTTCGGAGTCGATGATTTTGTCGCCGTCCGTATCTGGACAACCTTTAAATTCTTTGAGGCCAGCAACGGTAACGCAGGCATCTTCTGAATCTGGAATGCCATCGTTGTCGGTATCTGGGCAGCCTAAGAAAGCCCATGTTCCAGGTACGGATTTACATTCGTCCATTTTGTCAGAAACCTTGTCTTTGTCTTTGTCTTTGACGCGGTGGTATAAAATTGGTAAGCGCAAACCAGCGTAAAAATCAACACCGCTGATGTCACCTTTTGCACGCAATAAATTCATGTCGTTCATGCCTATGATCACTGGGCCGATGCGGGTAGCTAGGCCAGTACGCAAGCCGCTATACTTATTGTAGGCAATCGGGAAATAAAGACCAAAGTAGGGGCTATCAAAGCTTGGCGTCAAAGAAAATTGACTTGCGATATTTACTTTGGTGTCTTTGTTTTTGGGAATCATGTTGATCATTGCCGTTGCATTCACGTAGAAGTAGCTCCAGATATGGTAGTCTAGTTGCAAACTCATGGCAGTTGGGGTGCGCATACGGAAGGTTTGGGCGGGGTCTTGTAATGAAACCCATTCAGTGTTACCCGCTGCCGTAGATTCATTGATCAATGAGTCAATGACCATATCGAAAGATGTTAAATCTGTAGAGCTATCAAAGCGACGCAAATCAAAAAGCGAGCTTGAATTCACAACGAAGTTGCGGCTCAAACCTCCTTTGGTGAATTTCATGGCGCCCATGTCGAGCATTGAAAAACCTACGCGTGCCTTGTATTTGTTTTCATTGCGCATCCAGAGGTCGGTTTTTCCATCCATGTCGTATTTGTATTTAGCATAGTTGGGACGCCATTCATAGACCGCACCAATATCAAGACCAAAGCCAATGGAACCTGGCTTGAGGTAACTGGCAAGGTTGTTCTGATTGATATCGCCATTCACTCCTGCGGTAATAAAATCACCGACTTCCTTAGAATAACCGTAGTCAAAAGTACCAGCGAGGTATTGGGAAGTATCTTCATTGATGAGGTTGTAACTGAAATCTTTGGTATGAACATAAGCACTCGCAAAGCCGAGTAAAACTTTTGGGCTGATACCTATCTTTAAGAAGTGCTCTTTGTTATCGATGAGCACTTGGCTGTAATTGAAGCCGATTTCACTCCAGGTGAGGTGATTCACATTAATGAGTTCTTCGTTGAGTTGCGTATTCCACAAAGCAGGGTATTCCAAGCCTTCTTCTGACAATACGGCCAATTTAGGATCCATGTTATCGACATTTGTAATCGAACGCAAGTTGGCATAGATACCAAGTGAGCGCTTTTCACCAATATGGAAAGCCAAATTGAATAGATCGAGCCTAAAGTTGATATTGGCGCCTAAAACACCGTCAGTTCCGGCATTGTAATTACGTACAATAAGGCGATCAATAAAAGTAGACGACGGATACGCCCAAGAATTGAGTATCGCCGTATCTGTAAGTGATTTAGCCCACCAATAGCCGCCATTGCCTTGTTCTGTTCGCATGGCGTCGGCATTGAAGTAACCAAAATTTTGATAAGCAAATAGGTTCATGGCCGGCAAGGCTAAGTCCATTTTGTAGCGCCCATCTACAAAAGATGCCGGATTTACTAAATTACCCATTGCGCCGGCGTAGTTACTCGTACTTGCACCCAAATAGGCCTGTGCTTGTGCTTGGAAGGCACTGAACAGCAATAAAAATGACCAGGTTAATTTTCTCATTGTTTGTTGTATTGAATGATATAGGTTCCTAAAAATGTGGTAATCGAATAGGCGTTGTTCCCAAAAGAACTCAGCTGAACTTCTTGCTGACCATGGCGTTTTTCGGTGTCGAGGTCTCTACATAAGTCGTCGAGCAGGTAGATTTGGTTGCCTACGGCATCTATTACACTGATGATACTTTGGTTATTGGGACCATAAAAGCTTGAAATTTGTGAAAGTTCAACAGCAGGTATGGTCTTTTCCCAAACACGCTGCCCTTTTGAGTTGAAGGCAAAAAGGCTGTTATTGCGCTTAAAGATAAGGATTTGGTTCGATGCTTGCATATAAGATCCGACACATTGAACGCGAGCAGGCACTTCAAATTGTTTTTGACCGTTCAAGGATAAAATTGTGGCGGTTGTTTGTGTTGTTTTGACAGCGAAAGCTGCTTGGTCATTTCCGACTAGAACATAGGTTGAGTCTACATTTTGCTTGATCGCCACCCTGCGTTTAGCCAAATCAATAATTTGTTGTTGGCCATCCGTTAAAATACTGACGTACGTTTTTCCGTTTTGTTTGTAGCTATGGAATTTGCGAACCTTACTGCCCAGATTGAATTGTTTGATCAGCCCACCGGTTTCGGAAATCAACTGTATACTATTGGGACTGCCTGCGCATATGAATTCCTTTTTGCCTTTGTACTCGATTACCTGCATGCGTGTGCCGGCATCGTGCGTCAGGCGATACACCAAACGACCAGTTTTGTCAAATAATTGAGCTTCATGTTCCAATTGTACGCAAATGAGTTGTGCATAACCGCTGATTTGATACAGTTCAACTACTTCTTGACTGAGTTTCTTCTCCCATTTGCGCAAACCGTTGATATAGCCAACTAGTTGATGGTTTTCAGTGAGGGCAATCACGTTTCCACGCTCGGCAAAAGCTGCAAATTGCAAGACCCTAAAGCCCGGATTCATAACGAAATAATCTCTTATTTTATCTTGTTGCTGCAGCGTTTGAGCATTGAGTTTTTTATAACTCGTTTCGATAATTTGTGCACCCAGTAAGGAAACTGTTTTTTTCTGGTTGGCATCTACCCAGCGCGCACTGACCTTTCTTGGCATGTTTGCGTAGATTCGATTGGTCAGGGTTTCGTCCTGAGAAAGTGTTTGCCCCAAGGTGGCTGAAGCCAATGCTTGGTCAAGAAGTGTTTTACTGGGGCTCGCAAAAGCAAACTGCCCATAAGTTGCTAAATGCCAGGTTGTTTTGGTCTCGCTAATTAATACAGAAAACTGTAAGTTGTTGTAGGCAGCACTTTCGGTGTTGAGTTCTTCTCTTCTGAAGAACTCGTTGAGGGTTTGAATTGGGTTGGCGTTTTCTAGAAAATCAAAAATGACTAAACTCGTGCTGTCTTGCTTGAGGTGTACAAAGCCGTGGCTGATGCATTTGAACCATGGGCTTTTGGCAAAAGCGGGGTCCAATTGTTGGGCATAGGACTTGTCGTAGAAATAATAGCGCTTGAAAAAATCTGGAATGACGGCTGCGTAGAGCATTTGATCGTCTTGCTTGCGCAGGGAGGGGTTGGGGTTTTTGTATTTGAGGTAGCGGTAGTGCGCATCTTTTTTACAGTAAGTTTCGGTCAGGCGAATTTCCTTGTCTTGACCCCATTTGAGCCAGGTGTAGCTTGCCTTGGCGCTTAAACTGAATTGCAGCGGTTCGGCAGCGGGCAATTTGCCTTGGAATAGGATCAGTTGGTTGCGGTTGTATTTGCCGTGAAGCTGGCCAAATTCAAATTGCTTGAGCTTACCAAGCTGCAGTGGAAAAAGTCCGTTTGAAAAGAGGTTTTTGATATCTTTTTGTGTCCAATTGCCTTTTTTTTCGATCAGTATTTTGGTAGATTTTGCACTAAAAAAACACGTAACCGGTTCTTTAGATCTTTTGACAACAGTGTAGTACAAACGCTGATTGAGTTCTGTGGTGACCATCCGTTCGTTATCCCAATCGAGTGCTTGGGGGTCTTGTACGATGTATACGGCTTGGTCCTTTGGGTTGAAATAAGTTCTGAAATCAACAAGGTTTTCGTTGGAAAGGAGGTCGTAAGAACTAAAGAGTACCCAGCCGAGCGCAAGAAGGCCCAGACAGATCAGAACAAGACGTTGGCGCATAAGGTTTTTTTCAAAGTTAGTCAAAAAGGCCAAGTTGATGATCTCGGGGCAATAATTGAAAAGTCATGCGGTGGTATGGGCTCGGACCAAATTCAGCAATTGCTTTTCTATGTGCAGGGGTCGGGTAGCCTTGATTTTGCGCCCAAGCATAGTGTGGATATGCTTGATCTAATTCTGTCATGAGTGCGTCTCTATGTGTTTTTGCGAGGATACTCGCGGCCGCAATACTCGAAAAACGGGCATCTCCTTTGATCATGCAGGCATATGGAGTTTGAGCATATGGCTTGAACCGGTTGCCGTCCACCAATATAAATGCGGGTTGTATTCGCAACTGCTCTAAAGCTCTGTGCATAGCCAGAATACCGGCATTAAGGATATTGATTTGGTCAATTTCATGATGATCCACGATGCCAATTCCATAACAAAGTGCTTTTTCCAAGATTTCTTCGCGGAGTGCCGTGCGTTTTTTAACGCTAAGCTTTTTAGAATCGTTGAGTGCGGCAATTGGTTTGGCTGGATCCAAAATCACTGCTGCTGCAACAACCGGCCCCGCCAAGCAGCCTCTACCGGCTTCGTCACAACCAGCCTCCGGAACAAGATCTTGATATTGTAAGATTAAATCTACCACACAACCAAATTATTGAAATATTTTGTAGTTTTATGCTAATCTAAATTCATCCCATGAAAAAACTAACTCTTCTCGTATTGGCATTAGGTCTTAATTTGCTTGTTTTTGGTCAAAAGACACTTAGTGCATCGGCAACCAATCTCGCAGAGCTCAAAGGTGGAGTCGCTACTGGCCATATCCGACTTACTTTGCCTGCTGAAGTCACTGAAGAAAATGTCATTATGTACGCTAAGTACTATACCAACATGTTTACCGTAGACTTCAACGCGAAGACACACGTAGCAACATTTCACATGCTCACCAATGATGCCAATTCAAGACGCGTTATTCTGCGTTTCTTAGGTGCAAATCAAATTGCCAATGTGCAGGTAGCTGAGCGCACTTATGATCTCGGTGCATTTTTTGACAATTTTTTACAATAAACAATTTTCGTTCTCTCCCTCATGAAAATCTTTTACGTAGCTGTTGCAGCCCTTTCTTTGTCTTTAACGAGTTGCAAAAGCACTCAAATCGCCTACAAACACTACGGCCCTGTTGCGGTAGATTCTACCCAAGCACTTACCCTAGATCAAATGCTTGTTGCTTTTAAGGCCAATCCCAAAAATGATGTTTTCACTTTTTCTGCACCATTAGTTGGTGTATGTCAGAGCGCGGGTTGTTGGGTCAATGTAAAGCCTAGTAATGGAGAGCTCATTCGCGTGCGTTTCAAAGACCACTTTCTGATTCCACCCACAACAGCAATCAATTCCGTAGCTTATTTTCATGGCCGTGCCTATTACGATACACTTTCTGTAGAGCTACAAAAACACTTTTTAGAAGATGCCAAAGCGCCTCAATCAGAAATTGATCAGATTACTGCACCTAAAATAGAATTGAATTTTGAAGCAGACGGCGTTTGGGTTAAGAAGTCTTCTTCAAAACCAAAAAAGTAAACACAGTAAGCCTTCCTTGGTTTTTATTTTCTGAAATCATAAACTCCTCCTGGGGTAAAACAGAGGTGCAGCGGTATGTCGTCCGGATGCAAATCCGCTATGGGCACAAATTCGTCAAATAAATGTAGCCCTATAAATAAGCAATCTGGCTTACACTGCTTAAGTAGGCGGTCATAAAAACCTTTCCCGTAGCCAACGCGTTGCCCTTCTGAATTGAGTCCGAGCAAGGGTACAAATACATAATCGAGTTTATGAGCAAGCAGTGTGCGACCGTGTTTGGGCTCAGGAATGCCAAAGGAACTGATTTCGAGTTGGCTCGGATGCTCATAGTGGTAGAGCGTCAGGCTGTGGTCACTAAAATCAGCTTTAGATAAGATGGGATGCCCGCCTTTCAAAATAATGTCCTCGAGTAAGCCATAGGTAGAAATTTCTTTTTGCCGTTCAATCGGTAAAAAGATACTCACGAATTTCGACGAAAAAGGAAGGTAATCCAGCACAAGTGCTTGTACTTGTGCTGAGATTTTGGTGATGTCGAAAGGGCTTAGCTGAGCTCGCTTGGCTTTGTATAGCTGGCGAATTTCGGCTTTTGTCATGTTATAAACGAACGCCGAGTTCGGAGAGCTTGCGGTTGTCTACAACAGCTGCTTTTTTGCGCAAACCACCCATTGCTTGGCCTTCAACTTGGTTGGCTAAACCTTGCATGAGTTGGTCTTTTTCTGCTTGGAAATTAGTTGTTGCAGGCGCTTTGGTGCTTGTTTTGATTTGGATCACGTAAACACCAGACTCCCCTTTAAGTGGGAGGGTGCGCTGACCTTTTTTCAAAGCTCCAGAGAATAAATTACCGATAATGGTAGGTTCGTAACCTGCATTTGAGATTTGTGGATTACCAAAGGTAACTTCTGCATCGATTACTGGTGTATTGAATCTTTTTGAAATGGCTTGCAAAGATTTACCTGCCATTTGATTCATGAAACGTTTCGCTTTCTTTTCTTGGATGAGTTCTCTTTCCATTTGGCTGCGGACGTTTTCAAAAAGTGGCTCACCTTCCGGACGAATAGCGCTGATCATGGCAATTACGTATTTTTCTTTGTCGCGAATAGGAGAGAGGGTCATGGTACCAACAGTAGCGTCTTCAGCATAAGCCATTTCCAAAACGCGGTCGCGGGCCATGGTGGTTGTGAAGCCATATACTTTTGGCGCTTTGTCTTCGATTTGGATGACGCGTGGGGCATATTTTGCGCGCGTCACGATGGTATCAAAAAGAGTAGCTTTTTTGAAAGCATCTTCTTCTTTTGAGATTTTGCGATCGAGCTTCATGAGGATGCCGTTTACTTCGCTTTCCATGTTGGCGACGGTTTCGTCTGAAGGTTTGAAGGTAATTGTGATCGAAGCAAGAAGTGGGAATTTACCTGGAGCTCGGTCAAGTACTTCAATGATGTGGAAGCCAAAATCTGTCTTCACTACGCCTACCTTGCCGATAGGAGCCGTGGCACAATAGCCACCGAATTCTTTGACCATATCGCCTTCGAGGAAATCTTCGTAAACACCACCTTTGTCTTTAGATCCGGGATCTTCTGAATATTTTTTAGCCATCGCATCCCAGTTCGTCTTGTTCAAAACCTTAGCGATGCTGTCTGCTGTTTTCTTTTTTGCAGCAATAACTTTTTCGTCTTTGCTGCTGTTGGTAGAAATAAGAATATGGCGCGCTTTAAGGCTAGCAGGAGTAAAGCCAATGACTTTAGACAACACCATTTTTTCTTTAGATACATACGGACCAACAAGTTGACCTAATGCTGCCGTCTTGAAGATGGTATCTAGGCTCATTGGATAAGTTTGGTAGCGGTCTGCTTTTGGGTGCCCTTCCGGAACCGAGGTAGCACGTTTGTCGCTGAAGTAAACGGGTGTCTCGCTGTTTTGGGCCACAAAAGCGGAGTCGTTGGTGCTGGCTGAAAAGCCTGCACGGAGTGTATTCATTTTATTAGTAAATACAGTAGAATCGGCTTTTGATGGGCGAATATTGACATCAAACATTTTGACGTCGCGATTTGCGTTGCGCACGAGGTATTTTTTGTCGCCTTTGTGTTCTTCGAAGTAAGTTTTCAATTCTGATTCAGAAACTTTGATGTCAGCATCAGAGATTTCAGTGTAACGACGTACCACGAAAGAAATCGTTTTCTTTTCGTTGTTGGCATAGTATTGATCTTCGGCTTCGAGGTCGGTAACGTAAACACCTTGCTTGAGTAAGCCAAAGTACTTCTCGGTTTTGCGGCGATCGGTGTGGTAGGCTTTGAAACCGTTCCATTGGTCTACAGCTTGTGCTTCTTTAGATTTTTTGAGGTTGTCAAGGGTTGCTTTGAGCTTGACACGGCCATTTTCTATGGATTGTGGTGTTTGGATACCTGTAAGGGAGTCTGTAAAAAACTGCGCCAAATCTTGAATGACGTTGAAGCCATCTTTGGCATACCAGTAAGAATCGAGTTCGCGGTCGGTAACGGCGATACCTAATTTTTCGTATTCTTTGCTTAGAATAGTGGAGTCTACCATGAAGTTCCAGGCTTTGTCGCTGGATGCTTCCATATCTGTTTCCGTAAATTCTTTGCTATTTTGTGCAGCTTGGTTGCGCTCCTGTTCTTGGAACTTCGCACTAGCGATGCTGTAATTAGCAGGGTCTACTTTGTCACCAAAAACAAGACCAATACCATATTCACCTTCACCAATACCAAACAAACTTTGGTAGTCATTGAGGATGAATGCCAATAAGGCAATACCAATCATTGCTACGAGTAAACCAGATTTTGCGCGAATTTTACCAATTAATGCCATTTGTGTTCAATTTTAAGTTTGCGAATATAGGAAGATTTGAGCAGAGCCCCAAGTATTTGAACACAAAAAAGGAGGTCTAACGACCTCCTCCTTTAGTGTTTGTATTTTCATTCGTTGGTTTTGGTTTCGGAGTCGTCTCCGGAGTACTTGGTTTTGGTGCTCCAGGCTTTGGCGTGGAAGGTGCCGGTGTTGGTTTTGGCGCTGGGCTTGTTGTTGGTTTCGGCGTTACTGGCTTTGGCGTGGAAGGTGCCGGTGTTGGTTTTGGCGCCGGGTTTGTTGTTGGTTTCGGCGTCACTGGCTTTGGTGTTGTTGGCGCAGGTGACGGTTTAGGTGTCACGGGCCTTGGTGTTGTAGGTGCCGGAGCAGGTGTAGGTCTTGGTGTCACAGGTCTTGGTGTTGAAGGTGCCGGAGTTGGCGCTGGCCGAGGTGCAACTGGTTTGGGTGCAGCAGGAGCGGGTTTATTCACATTTGTTGGAGTGCTGAAGTTGTCTTGTTTTCCTTCGGATTGTTTATTTCCGTTCGGGTTGGTCATGATGCCTTCACCGCCAGATCCGTCGTAGGTCACTAAATAGGTATCGGTCAAAGTACCGCAATCATTCGTAACGGTGATGGTGAGGTTATTGAGACCTGGAATTAGACTGACTTCAGCTAAAATATTCCCAAGGTTGTTGCTAAAGCCTGTGAGCACAACGCCATTCATGGAAAGCGTCACGGTCATGTTGGCCGTATAATTCACAATTTGAGCGTTGTAGGTAAAAATGGACTGGTTGGTAGTGTGGCCATTGGCATCCATGTTATAAATGACTTGTGGAATGGCGCAAGGCTCGTAGCGAATTTCTCTTTGCTCTGTATCCGTTCCGCAAATGTTTGTAGCGGTAATGCTGATGTTATTGATCC
>JAIXUE010000042.1 GCA_027483605.1 Cryomorphaceae bacterium
AAATATGTTGCCGACGACACGCTCCGCTCAGTACACCGGATTATTATTGGCAAAATAGACCACCCCACCCCTGAATTGAGCTCTAAAATTTACCAAATTGTGAGTTTACCGTATTGGCGTGTGCCGAGTTCTATCGCCAAAAAAGAAATATTGCCAGCACTCAAGCGCAACTCAGGTTACCTTCAAAAAGAACACATGCGCATCTACGGTGCTGGAAAAAAAGAAATTGATCCGCGGACAGTGAAATGGAAGAAAATCAAAAACAACACATTTCCATATCAAATAGAACAAGACCCGGGCCCATGGAATAGTTTGGGCTTGATCAAATTTGAATTTGCCAATCATTTCTCTGTCTATGTGCACGACACCCCTAGCAGAGGGCTGTTTGGGCAAAACTTCAGAAGCTTCTCTCACGGTTGCATGCGCGCTCAAAATCCAATTGAACTTGGCAAACTTATCCTGACACACGATAAAAAAGGAGACAAGCCGAATAAAGTGAGTGCAGACTCTCTTCAGGTTTTGATCAACAAGCAGCTTCATCAACGCATCACTTTGCTACAACCCATCCCTATTTTTATCGAATACAACTCGGTTACCGCAGACCAAAACGGCATGTATTTTCACCTTGACCTCTATCAAAAGGAACAAGCCCTTATGGCGCTATTTCATTCGGGAAATAATGGCTAATTTTACAAAAAATTAAGACCATGCTCGTTTCTCCATCTGTACTTTCCTGTGATTTTGGCAATATCCAACGCGATACCCTCATGTTACACCATTCCGTTGCAGATTGGTTGCACATCGATGTCATGGATGGTGTATTTGTGCCTAATATTTCTTTTGGTTTTCCGGTTTTGCAAGCCATCCGTAAGCATACTGACAAAACACTAGATGTGCACCTCATGATCGCCAACCCAGATGCCTACCTTGAAGATTTTAAAAAGGCCGGCGCCGACATCCTTACCGTACATTACGAAGCCTGCCCCCACCTTCATCGCACCCTGAGCCGTATTCAAGAACTCGGCATGAAAGCCGGCGTTGCACTCAACCCGCATACACCAATTGAGGTTTTGAGCGAGGTAGCCCACATGCTAGACCTCGTCCTGATCATGAGCGTTAATCCAGGTTTTGGTGGTCAAAAATTCATTGCTGCTGCTACCGATAAAGTAGCGCGCCTCAAAGCCTTGCGCACTGCCCACAACGCTCACTTTTTGATTGAGGTTGATGGCGGTGTAAACTTGGAAACGGGTGCACAACTAGCGGCGGCCGGAGCTGACGCATTGGTTGCAGGTAGCTTTGTTTTTGGTGCTGCCGATCCAGCTGCTACTATTGCCTCGCTAAAAAGCTTGTAATTACGTAACCAAACAGCACTTATCGCGTTAAACGCCACATGAAGCACCTTATTGCTTTACTCTTCTTTACGTTGTTGCTTTTGCCGTTTTTGAGCCAAGCACAAGGGCTTGCCCAAAAAGAACAAGAAGCTTTCCAACTCCTGACAGCGCTCCGCTCGAGCAAAGAAGACACCCAAACCCAAAAATTGCATGCCGAATTCAAAAAAGTAATGTCAGCGCTTGTGCGCAGCAAAGATTTCTTTGATTTCCCTTTACAAGCCCTCAAAATTGCCGACATCAAGAGCAATGACCAAACCGTTCGCCTGCTCACTTGGAATGTTGAGTTTTCTGACCTTTCCAATACCTACGGTGGCTTCGTTTTGCGCAGAGAAGAAGGAAAAGATCGGGTGCTTGTGCTTGAACTCAGCGATATCCTAGACCCCTACAGTAGCAAACCCGAAAATGTGATCGATACCAAAAATTGGTATGGTGCCATTTATTACAAAATCATCGACTTCTCCTTTCAAGGCAAAACCCAATATTTGCTTTTTGGCTACGATGCCGGGACCACGATGAGCAATTTCAAGTTGTTAGATGTCTTGAGTTTCTCAGGGCAGGGTGCCAAATTTGGCAGCCCCGTATTCAAAGATGCCAAAACAATCAAAAAACGCGTGGTTTTTGAATATGCGAACATGGCGAGCATGTCCCTGGAATTTGAACCCAAACGCGCGCGCATCGTTTTTGACCATCTTTCGCCAGAAGCGCCTGCGCTCGAAGGCGTATACGCATACTACTTTCCTGACATGTCCTACGATGCTTACATCTATGACTACGACCGCGAAATCTGGACCCTAGAAGCAGATGTCATTGCCACCAATCCAGAAGATGTGGGCGAGCGCTATTATTACGCGCTGAACAAAAAAACAGGAAAAGTAGAAAAGAACCGCATGCGTGGCGACTGGATGAACCCCTCTGACGAACAAAATCCAGACAACGGCATGCATCAAGCTGCACTCCCAAACAATGACGACCCCAAAGAAAGTTTGACCGCAAACAAGAAGCGGCGACGGTTTCGACTATTTAGAAAACCAATCAATCCAGAATCTTACCAAGAATAAGCCCTATGCAACTCGGAAAAATCAATACCCTTACCATCAAACGCTTTGCACCTCCAGGAGCTTATCTGATTGATCTACAAGAAAACGAAATCTTGCTACCAAATAAGTACCTCACGCCAGATATGGAAGAAGGCACTGAGGTAGATGTTTTTGTCATGAGAGACTCTTCGGAGCGCATGGTGGCCGTTACCGAAAGACCACATATTTTACTAGGTGATTTCGCATTTTTAAATGTTGTTGAAGTCAACCCTTACGGTGCATTTGTAGACTGGGGTCTAGACAAAGATTTGTTCGTCCCCTTTGCCGAACAGCGCCAGCGCTTAGCAATTGGCGACCGCTATTTATTTACACTGCTCTACGACTTTGAAACCGACCGCTTGTTTGGCAGCATGAAAATTAAAAAAGTACTGACCCCTTGCCAAGACATGAGCTTGGAAGGCCAAGAAGTTGATTTACTGATCTGCGACGAAGGAAAATTAGGCCGAAACGTCATTGTAAACAACCGCTATGAGGGGCTCATATTCAAGGACCACCAAAGCCAACTACTAGAAAGCGAACAAGTTTGCAAAGGTTATGTGGCAAAGGTGCGCGAAGATGGCAAATTAGATATTCGTTTGGAAGTTCCCAACGATAGCCGCTACGATGCCGCAGAACAGAAGATACTCGATATGTTGGCCAGCAATGACGGCTTTTTAGCCCTCACGGACAAAAGCGACCCCGAAGAAGTACGAGCCATATTGGGCTTGAGTAAAAAGACTTTCAAGCAAGCCATCGGGAAATTGTACAAGCACCGCCGCATTGCGTTAGAAGCCGACGGCTTGCGCTCACTTAACAACCCCAGAACGACCTAACGCCCATCGCCATCGAGCAGATTTCCTAAACCACCTAGAATGCTTCCCTCCTCTTTGCGGGTAGTGGTGCCGTAAGCCAAAATTCTGCCAGCAAGTCTCGAAATTGGTAAGCTTTGCAGCCAAACCTTTCCCGGGCCTTTGAGCGTGGCAAAAAACAAGCCCTCGCCACCAAATATGGTATTTTTGATGCCGCCGACAAATTGGATGTCATAATCTACATCTTGTGTGTAGGCCACAATACAACCTGTATCTACGCGCAATACTTCGCCAGGCTGCAAAGTTCTTTCCGTGATGTAACCACCTGCGTGGCAAAAAGCCATGCCGTCGCCCTCGAGCTTTTGCATGATGAAACCCTCACCGCCAAACAATCCGGTCCCGAGTTTGCGCTGAAATTCGATGCCAACGCTCACGCCTTTTGCCGCACACAAAAACGCATCTTTTTGACAGATAACTTTGCCGTTGTATTGCAAGAGGTCAAAAGCGATGATCTTACCGGGATACGGAGAAGCAAAAGCCACGCGCGCCTTGCCAAAACCTTGATTGGTAAAAGCGGTCATGAATAAACTCTCACCTGTAAGTAAGCGCTTTCCTGCACTGAATATTTTGCCCATGAAGCCCGTCTGTGCAGAGCCGTCGCCAAAAATAGTTTGCATCTCAATGGCCTGATCCATGTACATAAAAGCACCTGCCTCGGCAATAGCGGTTTCTTGCGGATCGAGCTCAATTTCGATGAGCTGCATTTCTTCACCTTTGATAAAGTAGTCGATTTCGTGGTTGCTGCGCATGTTTTTTTTGTTGTAAAATTAGCAACAAAGTAGTTGTCTAGGATTGTTTAACTTTGCCAAATGGAAACACCACAAAAAATTGCGGTTATCGGAGGGGGCAGTTGGGCCACCGCCTTGGTCAAAATTCTTTGCAACAATTGCACGCAAGTCCATTGGTGGATGCGCAGTGAAGAGGCGATTGTACACATCCAGCAATTTGGACATAATCCTAAATACCTCCAATCGGTATCTTTTGATACCAAGCAATTAGTTTTAAGTGCCAACCTAGAAAGTACCTTGAACGCCGCAGATTGGATTATCATTGCCACGCCAGCCGCTTTTCTAGAAGAAGCTTTTGCCGGCATAGGCGAAAGTCATTTTGCCAATAAAATTGTTTTTTCTGCGGTCAAAGGAATTGTACCTACCTACAATGCCATTCCCGCGCGTTTTATTCACAAAAGTTTTGGTGTTCCCTACGACCAAATTGGAATCATTTCAGGCCCCTGCCACGCAGAAGAAGTAGCGATGGAGCGTCTTTCTTACTTGACATTGGCTTGTCCGAATGCGCAGTATGCCCAGCAAATGGCTGCTGCACTCAGTTGTCGTTATATCAAAACAACGACCAGCGACGACCTCTTCGGCACCGAATTCTCAGCTGTACTCAAAAACGTATATGCTTTGGCAGCTGGTATTTGCCATGGCTTGGGCTATGGCGATAACTTTCAAGCGGTATTGGTCTCCAACGCCATTCAAGAAATTGAACGCTTCATCGATGTATTGCACCCCGTGCACCGCGACACCAAAACAAGCGCCTACCTTGGAGACTTACTCGTGACCGCCTATTCCAACTTTTCGCGCAATCGCACTTTTGGCTTTATGATTGGAAAAGGATATTCCGTCAAAACTGCTCAACTCGAGATGAACATGATTGCAGAAGGATACTACGCGACCAAAAGCCTATATGAAATCAATCAAAAATTTGAGGTGGAAATGCCCATCCTCACGGCTGTTTATCGCATTGTTTACGATCAAATTGCCCCTGGTGTAGAAATGAAAATTTTAGCTGAAAAACTTGCCTAACATGAAGGTTTTTAAATTCGGAGGCGCGTCGGTAAAAGATGCCGCTGCTGTCAAAAATGTAAGCGCCATTTTAACGCGCTACCCCAATCAAAAGCTACTTGTTGTGGTGTCTGCCATGGGTAAAACCACCAACAAACTAGAAGAACTTGTCAGTGCACTTTACGCCAAAGACCACCGCGTCTATGCTGGCCTACTCGATGAGCTCAAAGCGTATCACCACGAAATTTTAGCAGGTCTGTTTGCCGAAAAACATTTTCACATCTATCACGAACTCGAAGATATCTTTGAACAACTGGCTCAGCTTTTCATTAAGCCCTTAGCAGAGAACCGTTCTTTTCTTTACGACCAACTCGTTTCTTGCGGTGAACTCATTTCAAGTAAGATTTTGGGAGCTTACCTCACGGATCAAAACTACAGCAGTACTTGGCTAGACGCTAAAGGGCTCATCCGTACAGACAACCAATACCAAGAAGCACAAGTAGATTGGCAAAAAACCAATGAATTATGCCAACAACACATCAAACAAGTATTTGAAAAGGTTGATATCGCCATTACACAAGGTTTTATTGGTCACACAGCGGAGGGTTTTACCACTACCTTAGGTAGGGAAGGATCGGATTACACCGCAGGTATTTTAGCTTATTGCTGCGAGGCTGAAAGCGTGACCATCTGGAAAGACGTTCCTGGAATGCTTAATGCCGATCCAAAATACTTTGAACAAACACAGTTGCTCACGCAAATCTCTTTTAAAGAAGCAATTGAGTTATCATACTACGGCGCTAGTGTCATTCATCCAAAAACGGTTCAACCCCTGCAACAAAAGAACATCCCCTTATATGTTCGTTCGTTTATAGATCCGACAGCACCAGGCACAACCATTTCTGCCAATGCAGAGCGCGATGCGCAAATTGCGTCATATATCGTGAAGTTCAACCAAGTTTTGGTTACGTTTAGCTCCAAGGACTTCTCGTTTATTGCCGAAAAACAACTCGCTGAACTTTTCGCTGCACTTGCCAGTCTTCATGCGCGCATCAACCTGATGCAAAATTCGGCACTTAATTTCTCAGTCCTGATTGATCGCGATAAAATGGAAGTAGAAAGTTTGCAGCAGACACTCGGTGCAAATTACCATATTCGCTACAACGAAAATGTGGAGCTTGTGACCATTCGACACTACAATGATGAGATTCTCGCTCAAATGAGTGCAGGCAAAACTAAACTCGTAAGTCAACTCACACGCACAACTGCCCGCTTGGTTTTGCAGCCAAATGCTTGATTTTTTATTTAGAAAGATTCAAAATACCACAAAAATGGTATGTGTTTTTTCTCTAAATGAACTTACTTTTGCATATGTCCCAAACCTTGGATTCCATTTCACTCAACGAGCTCGTAGAAATCGCGGCTATTTCCAATAACGCCATTGCGCCCAAACTCACTGAAATGGGCCTCACCAAAGGTCAAAAAATCAAGGCCATTTTCAAAGCGCCTTTTGGTGATCCTATTGCTTACGAAATCAATGGGAATATCATCTCTATGCGCAGAGAAGAAGCGATGCAAGTAGAAGTTGAAATGGCTTAATGCAAATTTCAGTAGCTTTGTAAGTCATGAAAATCGCATTATTTGGCAACCCCAACACTGGCAAAAGCTCTATCTTCAATATGCTTACGGGCCTGCGTCAGCAGGTAGGCAACTTTCCAGGGGTCACCGTAGACAAAAAAAAGGGCAGTATCAAAACTGCACAAGCAGTGCACCAACTCACCGACTTCCCCGGTACCTACAGTATTTTTGCCCGCTCTTTAGACGAGCAGGTGGTCAAGGAAGTACTCAACAATCCTTCACACCCCGATTACCCAGAAGCCATTATTTATGTAGCCGATGCAGCCAATCTAGAGCGCAATCTTTTGTTTTTTAGTCAGCTCTATGATCTCGGCTTTCCGATTCTCTTGGTGCTCAATATGTGGGATCGCGCCCAGCAAAAAGGCCTCGATATCCAACTCGACCTACTCCAAAAACACTTCCCTGCTGCTGCTGTAGTGACTGCCAATGCACGCATTTCTTTGGGCAAAGACCGCATTATCGCAGCACTCGACCAACTTCAAAGTGGAGAGAGAACTGCTTTCAATGACCACCACTTTCAAACGCTACAATCAGATGCTGAACAAACTCAAAACTCCGACGAACGCCTCCAAAAAATAAGAGCTATCGGTCTTGTGACCAACACTCAGCGCAAGGTAGCAAATACATCTACGCGCCTAGACCGCATCCTCACACACCGCCTATACGGCTACCTGATCTTTTCGGCAATATTACTCGTCATTTTTCAGTTCATATTCAGCTTTGCGAGTATCCCAATGGACTTTATCGACGGCCAATTTGTACGCCTCAGTAGCTGGAGCGCTGCTCATTTACCTGATGGTGTGCTCAGCAAACTCCTGACCCAAGGGCTCATTCCCGGAATAGGTGGCGTTTTGGTTTTTGTACCCCAAATTGCCATCTTGTTTTTCTTTATCGCCCTTTTAGAAGAAAGCGGTTACTTATCGCGGGTTGTATTCATCATGGACCGCCTAATGCGCCCCTTCGGACTCAATGGCAAAAGTGTGGTGCCGTTGCTATCTAGTGTGGCCTGCGCCATCCCTGGCATTATGTCAGCTAGAACAATTTCAGATTGGAAGGAACGGCTGATCACCATTTTGGTGGCGCCTTTCATGAGTTGCTCAGCAAGAATACCCGTCTATACTTTGCTGATCAGTTTGGTGATTCCCAAAATTTATATCGGCGGTTTTATAAGTTTGCAAGGACTGGTATTGTTTGGCTTGTATACGCTCGGCATCTTATTCGCATTAGGCACTGCTTTGCTGCTCAAGTTGCTCGTCAGGAGCCGCACACCAGGTTTTCATTTAATGGAGTTACCAGACTACAAAACACCAAGATTAGCCAACGTAGGGTATACGGTCTTTGAAAAAGTTAAAGTTTTCATCCTTGATGCCGGTAAAATTATTGTAGCCATTTCCATTATTTTATGGGCGCTTGCCAGCTATGGCCCCTCTTCCAGAGAGCAAGCCCTTCGGACACTACATCAAGAACAAACCTACCAACAAGCCGATCCTACCAAACAACAAGAACTAGACAACGCTTTATTGCTCTCTGAATCTTATATTGGACATTTTGGCAAATGGATGGAGCCTGCTATTGCGCCACTCGGATACGATTGGAAGATTGGAATTGCCTTACTGAGCTCTTTTGCGGCTCGCGAGGTTTTTGTTGGTTCTTTAGCCACTATTTACGCTGTTGGCGACGACACCAACATCCAAAAACGCCTGATCGAGAAACTCAAAGAAGAACAAAACGATAAAGGGCAAGCAACCTACAGCCTGGCAACTGGCGCCTCTTTACTTGTGTTTTATGTTTTTGCTATGCAATGTATGGCTACGCTCGCCGTTGTGAAGCGAGAGACCAATTCATGGAAATGGCCTTTAATTCAGCTGGCGTTCATGGGAGTAATTGCCTACCTATGTGCCTTTTTGGTCTATCAATTATTGGTTTAAGTACTTAATCGTTATCTTTCAGTGATGCAACAAATTTTGGTCTTGCTAGTCGTACTCTTCGCAGCTTTCTACCTGCTCCGACACATTTACCAGTTATTTTTTGCCGCGCAAAGCAATTGCAAAGGTTGCGGACTAACGCCTAAAGAACAACATGAAACCAACACAAAAAACACAAGCTTACCAATATAGCCATGATTTCTTTGGGGTAAAGACTGCTACTGCCTCAGAGTTTGCCGATGAATTTGATACGCAGCTCATCGATCCAGATAAAGTCTATTGGCTCAATTACCATGGCTTAGCAGACCGCGAGAGCATCGAAAAACTTGGTCAAAAAATAGGACTCGATAAACTCAGTATTGAGAGTATTTTCTTGCCCTTGCGCCGTGCAAAAGTAGAAGAATACCCTACCTATCTTTTTTTTCAATTACATACGCTTCAAAATCCGTGTCGCGATACCGAACGAACCGATCAAATTACCTTTGTTTTGGGTTCTCATTTCTTGCTCTCTTTTCAGAACAATGAGGGCTTGCATTTTGGGGAGGTAAGAGAGCGCATCGAAAAATCAAAAGGTAAAATCAGAAATCAAAAAGCTGACTTCTTGCTTTTTCGTTTACTCGATACCCTTCTCGATGAAATTTTTCTCTTCAACACCGGAGTCTCAGACGAAATAGACCGCATAGACCGTCGCATTCATACTCAAATGCAAACCGACTTGTTGCGATCTATCGAAGAACAGAAAAGAATATTGATCAATCTCAGAAAAATTGTTCAACCTATAAAGGACCTACTCTCTTCACTTGAGTCCATGGACAACGATTTAATTGATGCTGCCAATAAACACTATTACAAAAACTTGAGAAATAGTTGCCTGAGTTTACTTGAGGACATCGATGCCCACAAACAAATTTTAGAGGGACTAGCCAATCTTTATTACGCAGTCCAAGGGCAACGCATGAACCACATCATGAAAGTGTTAACCGTCGTGAGCAGTATCTTCATTCCACTGACTTTCATTGTTGGCGTTTATGGAATGAATTTTAAATATATGCCCGAACTGGAATATCCTTATGGTTATTACACAGTTGTAGGACTCATGTTTGCTTTGGCTTTGGGCTTACTTATTTTCTTTATCAAGCGCGGTTGGCTCAAGCGCGACTAGATGTTAATGAAGTGTTAAATACAAAAAACACCTAAAGAAGCTCCTTATCTTTCGGAAAGTTAAACTGATAAATATGAAAAAATTATTGCTTTCTTTTGGTGTTGTTTTCATGGCTGTACTCGGCCTTAACAGCGTCAATGCACAAATTGAAAAAGGTGCCAAAATTGAATTCAACAAAGAAGTACACGACTACGGGAACATCAAATATGGTGGTGAGCCTTATTGTTCTTTTGAATTCAAAAACACAGGCGATGAGCCATTGATCATTTCCAACGCAAAAGGATCTTGTGGTTGTACAGTTCCTGAATGGCCAAAAGAGCCAATTGCACCAGGAGCAAAAGGTTCTATTCGTGTCAAATACGACACCAACCGTCCAGGCCCAATCAACAAGAGCGTTACCATCACCTCAAACGCGATCAACGAACCAAACAAAGTGATCCGCATCAAAGGTGAAGTTGGTCCGGCTCCAGAAAGCGGCATGCCTGTCAACAATGCAGGTGCTCCTACCAACAACTAAGATTTTTAATACCATCAAAAAAGCCACTTCTCGGAGTGGCTTTTTTCTGTTTACAAGTTTTATATTTCCAAGAAATGTGCAGCTGTACTTGGCCAATTAGCTGTTGTGCCAGGTCGCACTAGCTGAATGGTGTGCAAGCCAACCTGAGCTGCAGCCGAGAGTTCCTCTGTAATATCAGACAAAAACAAAATTTGTTCAGGTGCCAAACCCAACAGCTGGCTTATTTTTACATAAGTATTTGACTCTTTTTTGGGCCCTGTTGTGGTATCAAAATGATTAGAAAAGTGACCTGATAAATCGCCAAAATCGCTGTACTTGAACAATAACTTTTGTGCCGCTACAGAACCCGAGGAAAACACACCGATTTTTAAGCCAAGCGAGCGCCATTGATTGAGTGCAGTAGGGACATCATCGTAGACATGACCCGTTATCTGCGCAGATTCATAGCCGCTTTTCCAAATGACTCCTTGTACTGTTTTGAGCGGCGTGAGCTTTCGATCTTCATTGCTCCATTGCTTTAGACAGGCTAAAACTTCTTCTGTCGTGGTGAGGTGCTTGCCCTCTTCTTTGGCTGCAATTTCGATGACATCGGCAAACGCCTGCTTGACCTCATTGATTTGCGCATGCTTGGTAAGGTCATTGAGGTGCTCTCGAAAATAGGGAAACAACACCTCATAAACAAAATGAATTGAGCTGGTTGTACCTTCAATATCGGTAAGGATATACTTGATTTGCTTATCCAAGGGTTGGCGCTTTAAAATGTTGGTAACTTGTTTCGATGCCCGATTGGGTATAGTGAGGTGTCCAGCCAGATATATCAGTAAAGATACGAATGGCTTTTACAAATGGGTTTTCAGAACCGGCATCGAACCAATGCTTGGTACCTGTTGGTACACTAATGAGGTCACCGCGCTGACAAAGCACATTGAAAACAGGTGCTGTATCTAAATGAAACCAGAATAAGCCTTGCCCATCTACAAAGAAGCGAATTTCATCTTCGTCGTGGATATGCTCGGCTAAGAATTTAGCTCGAATCGCATCATAGTTAGGAGTCAGTGCATTGATAGAAATGACATCTGCGGTTTGATAACCACCTTCAGCCATAAATGGTTTCAAGTCCTTGGCGTAGGCCGCCAGAATTTCTTCTTGACTCGCGCTGTCATCGAAATGGACTTCACAATTCCATTGTTCAAAAAAGACGCCGTATTGAGCCAAAAATTCTTTGATTTGGAGGGGTTCATGAATTTGAACACCTTGATCAGGGATGGAAAGAATTGCCATTTTTTTAGAGTAAAAATTCGCACTCGCAAAGATAATCCAAGGTCTCTAGATGTTTCTGCGCTTCAAAAAGAGTTGCCCCCCACGCGTAGGTACCATGACCTGCAATGATAAAACAATGGTGCAGTATATCGCTATATCTGGTATCGAGGAGCGCGCAGAGTGCAGACATGTCTTGGTGATTATCGATAATTGGGATTTGTATGCTGTCGAGATGACTTTTACAACCTTTAAATCCTTTTTGAAGTTCATAGCCCTGTACGGCAAAAAAATCTTCATTAAACTGTGAAATCAAAACAGGAAACTTTCCGTGGCTATGCAGAATTACCTGAGCATCGGGAAAGTGCTCGTAAATCCAAAGATGAATTTGGGTTTCGTCAGAAGGTTTAGTGCCGTGAAAAACGCCTGTACCCATTCCGTTTTGATCAATGCTCATGAAGTCTTGTTCCGTGAATTCCGCTTTATTTACACCTGAGCGAGATACCCAACATTGTTGATGTTCGTCTTTGAAGGAATAATTGGTAGAGGTAGCCGGAGACCAACCTCGGGCATTGAGGGTTCTAATGAGTTGAGCTAAGTCTGTTTTCATGAGTTAGCAAGCGTCTGCTTCACTAGCTCAGCAATGACTTTACCGTCAGCTTTACCAGCTAATTTTCCTGATAAGACCCCCATGACTTTACCCATGTCTTGCGGACCACTTGCTCCCGTTTGGACAATTACAGCTTTTACTTCTGAACGGATTTCCTCTTCGGTAAGCATTTTGGGTAGGTATGCTTCGATAACTTGGGCTTGAAATAATTCTTCGGCTGCTAGGTCCTCGCGCTGTTGCGCTTGATACAGGGCGTAAGTCTCCATACGCTGTTTGTGGAGTTTCATGCAGATTTTGATAGCCGTCTCGTCTGAAACTTCTGTTGCACCACCAGAGGTGGCCTCAAGCAAGAGTTTAGACTTGATATCGCGTAGGGCAGCCAGCTTCTCCTTTTCTCGGGCAAGCATGGCGTTTTTGATATCGAGGTTAATGCGTTCTGTGAAGCTCATGATCAGTCGACGTTGTCGTGAAGGAAGTTGTTCTGACGCAAAGTGCTGTTGCCACTCGCGTCTTTACCAATTCCAAAACGAGAAATGGCATCTTGCGTACTTGGCTCTTGCTGTTGTAATTGAATGTTTCTGCGCACAAAAGCTGGTTCGTTCTCGAATTCAAGTAGGCCATCTGGCTTTTTGAGTTTAGATGTAAATTCTTGAATACGTGAAACACGCTCTTGGTTTTTACGTTGCTGTTCTTCAGGGCTCAAGATGCGTTTGGGTGTCTCCATTTCAACGCTCATGTGGCTGTCGTCTTCCAACACATGTTTCACAACTTCTTGCTGAATTGGCGTTGCTGATACAGGAGCCGACTGAACAACCTCAGGTTGTACATCAAATACTTCCCAGCTGATAGAGGTTTGAGTAGCCGCAACAACTTCATCTTGCTCATCATAGAGATTGAATGTAGTTTTTGGGGTGGCGGCAACTGCATCTATTGGTGCTTCTACTACTGTTTGAAACGGATTGGCAAGTGGAGCCTCTACTTGCTTCATGAAGGGCTCTTCGGTGATTGTGGAAATAGGTGCGGAGGCAATTGACTCAAACGGAGAGTTGAGCGGTGCTGTAATTTCTTGTTTCTTTTCTTCCTCCAACACAACTACAGTACGTTCCGGACTTTTTTCAAAACCCGTTAGCGGTGAGGAACTGAAGCCAGTGGCAATGATCGTAAGGCTGAGTTGGTCTCCGAGCGAGGCATCGTGGCCATGACCCCAAATGACGTCAGCTGTAGAGCCTGCTGCTTCTTGAATATAATCAGTGATATCGGTGATTTCATCCATCATGACTTCGCGGTCTCCGTATGAGATATTGAGCAAGACATAACGTGCACCATTGATATCGTTGTCGTAGAGCAATGGTGAGTTGAGAGCGTTTTTGACAGCCACAACTGCGCGGTCTTCGCCTGCAGCAGCTGCGCTCCCCATGATGGCGTGGCCAGAGTTGCGCATAACTGTATTCACATCGTTGAAGTCGACGTTGATCGCACCAGTGACAGAAATGACTTCCGCAATACCTTTGGCAGCAACTGTCAAGACGTCATCGGCATGAGAAAACGCCTCGGAAAGGGACATGTTCTTGCCAAACTCACGCAAACGCTCGTTGTTGATGATCAGTAAGGTGTCGACATTTTGGCGCATGCGCTCCAAACCTTCTTCTGCTTGTTGGCGTCTTTTACGGCCTTCAAAATTAAATGGAACCGTAACAATACCAACCGTTAAGATACCGAGATCTTTGGCTACTTGGGCAATCACTGGCGCAGCACCTGTACCTGTTCCTCCGCCCATGCCGGCAGTTACAAAAACCATTTTGGTGTCTTTGGATAGCAATTCATGGATCTCTTGGATGTTTTCCATTGCTGCATTCATGCCAACTTCTGGAATCATGCCTGCGCCACGACCTTCTGTTAAGTTCGGACCTAATTGTATTTTGTGCGGAACCGGAGACAAGTCTAGTGCTTGACAATCTGTGTTGCATACAATAAAATCTACTCCTGCAATACCTTGTAAATACATGTGGTTGACGGCATTTGAGCCGCCGCCGCCAACGCCGATCACTTTGATGATAGAGGCTGCTTGAGGGGTGTCGTGTTTTGGTAAATCAAATTCCATAATACTGCTTTGTATAACCAATTTTGTCTTTAAATATTAATCTTCTGAATCGTCAAAGAATTTCCTGACCGGTCCTAAAATACGGTCAAAGAATTCGCCTCTGCGCTCAGCATTTGAATGTGTTTTGATTTTTTCTTGCTTGTCTGCGATTGCTTTCTCAATCAGCGGGTCTTCTTGTTTGGAGCTAGGTTGTTGCTCCCATGGTTGGGCTGCCTCAAAATGCTCAAAGCCTTTCAAGACCAAACCAATGCCCGTAGCATATTTTGGACTAGACAAGACGTCGATGTCATTGGTATTGGCCAGGTGCTCAGTTGGGTAACCGATACGCGCATCCATACCTGTTAGGTACTCAATGAGTTGAGTAAGGTGCTTGAGTTGAGAGCCTCCGCCCGTCACTACAATTCCGCCAATAAGCTTTTTTTCGTAATCGGTACTTTTGATTTCGAGATTGACAAGCTCGATGATTTCTTCCATACGCGCCTGGATGATACTCGCCAAGTTGCGCAAGGTGATTTCTTTAGGGTCGCGGCCGCGCAATCCAGGAATGCAAACTACTTCGTTTTCTTTGCTTTCTGAAGCCAGTGCGCTGCCGAATTTCACTTTCAGCATTTCGGCTTGGCGCTGCATGATACGGCAACCTTCTTTGATATCTTGTGTAATGACGTTGCCACCAAATGGAATCACAGCAGTATGGCGAATAAGACCATCGTGGAAAACAGCGACGTCGGTGGTTCCACCGCCAATATCGACAAGCACCACACCCGCTTCTTTTTCTTCTTCGGAAAGGACGGCTTCAGCCGAGGCAATGGGTTCTAGGATGATGTCCTTGACACTTAGACCGGAACGATCTACGCAACGGGTAATATTTTGAACGTTTGTTACCTGACCAGTGATGATGTGAAAATTTGCCTCTAGTCGCACACCAGCCATTCCGATTGGGTCTTTGATTTCTGGCTCTCCATCTACGATATATTCTTGTGGAATTACCGTAATAATTTCCTCACCCGGATTCATCACCATTTGGTACATGTCGTCTACAAAGGCGTCGATATCTACCTGAGAAATTTCTCCGTTGGTGGTGCGGCGCGTGTAAATCCCGCGGTGCTGCATGCTTCTGATGTGCTGTCCGGCAATGCCTACATGCACATTTTTAATTTTGAGGGCGCCTTCAACGGCTTCTTGTGTAGCTTCTACAGCGGTATTGATCGACTGAACTGTGCGCTCAATGTTGGATACCACACCGCGCATCACGCCCAAAGATTCGCTTTTGCCCATGGCAATGATTTCGATTTTGTCGTGTTCGTTTTTACGACCGACAAAGCAAGCGATTTTTGTGGTGCCAATATCCAAACCGACAACCACACGCGTACGCTTCACTTCGGGATTGTTATTTTTTTCTGCAAACGATTTGTCCTTCATATTTGACACTTATTTCTTTGTATTTATTCCAGCCTTCATGAGGCAGGGCTTCTTTGTAAAAATGGCTCAGACGTTCAAACTTGTCTGCAACCTCTTTGGCCGTTCGCGCCTGACCAAAGATGATTTGTTGTTCACCAAGCAAGGGAATGAGGATGAAATCTCCGTCGGCTTCTAGGTAAACTTGACCTATCAATTGATGCATTAATGGATCATTACAAACATAATTTGAAATGCGGTAGATTTGACCAATTTTTTGAGAACTTTTCAAATTTGAATTGTTAATAAAATCACAGTGAAGACGGGGGTTATAGGCATCTGAAATATGACCCGAAAAGACCAGCGTTCTGGCCGTATGCAAAGCAGAGCGATACATCATAAATCCGTCTTGATCAAGGTAATAGCTTTGGCCTTTTGAATTAAAAATTCGGGCAATTGGTTTGCGGAGTTCTAGTTTGATTTCCCAAGAGGCACCCAAATGCTTAAATACCTCGACCTTCTTGACCTCTGCCATTGCTGCAATTGATCGTTCAATTCGGTGTATATTGAGCTCATTTACGTGCATATCTCGTCTAAACAATCTGCTCAACTGAAGACGCGCTAGTAATTCTGGCCGGGTTAAAAAAGCATTTTCGTCAGCGGCATGAATAGAGATTTTTGGAGCATGGAGGATTTGACGCTGTTGAGACACGTTAGCAAAGTAAAAGACTACCGCTACGCCTGTAGCGATCAAAATCCAAAAAATCCTGTAGAGCCAAATTTTCATCGGTTTAGCGTTTGCATTTGAAGTAAAGCAGTCAGTGGTCCGACCAAGCGGTCAATATCGCCAGCACCAATAGTGAGCACTACACCTTCTTGGGGTTTTTGAAGTGCCGTCAGCACCTCATGTGGTTGCAACACTATCTTGTTTTGGATGGGTGTAAGGGCAGCCAACCACTCGCTGCTCACGCCGGGAATTGGCAGTTCGCGTGCTGGGTAAATTGGCAATAAATAAAGGGAATCTAGTTGCGCTAATGCCTGCGCAAATTCTGCTGCAAAATCTTGCGTGCGCGAGAACAAATGGGGCTGAAAAACACCGGTTATTTTTTGACCAGGATAGATTGCACGTACCGAGGAAATCAAGGCATTGATTTCGGTCGGATGATGCGCGTAGTCGTCTATATACACCAAGTTGTCTGTACGCAAATGGTATTCAAAACGTCTTTTGACTCCTTTGAAGCTCTTGAGTGCAGGCCGCAAAGCTGCAATGTCAAAACCCAAACAATGCAGCATGGCAATACAACCAAGTGCATTTTCAGCATTGTGAATACCAGGTAAACCCAATTCAAAACCTTCTTGTACTTGGTCGCCGATTTTCAAATCGGCTACTTGAAAACCATTCACATAGCGCAGGTTTATGAAACTGTAATGTGCTGTTTTAGAATCAATTGCATAGGTAAATACAGGTGCTAAACTCTGCAGCTGCAAACCTTCTTTTTGAATGCAGAATCCTTTAGGATCAATACGCATGGTGAACTGACGAAAACCAGCTGCGAATGCTTCTTGACTACCATAAATATCTAGGTGATCAGGGTCTGCAGCTGTTACAATTGCAGCAAACGGTGAGAGCTGTAAAAAGCTACGGTCAAATTCATCAGCTTCTATCACCGCATAAGGACTTTGAGCATGCAAGACCAAGTTGGAATCGAAATTACTTGCAATTCCACCCAGAAATGAGGTGCAACCTACTTCCAATTGTGTCAAAAGATGTGTCAGCAACGAACTGGTTGTCGTTTTGCCGTGAGTACCTGCTACACAAAGACCTTTATATGTTTGGGTCAGTGCACCGAGTACTTCTGCGCGTTTGAGAATGGTAAATGAGTGCGCTTGGAAAAAAGCTAATTCTTGGAGTTCTTTTATGGCAGGTGTATAAACAACAAGCGTTTGCACAGGATCTTGATACGCTGATGGAATATCGGAGCCAAGGTCTTCGTAATGAATGGCAATGCCTTCTTGACTCAATTGTTGTGTGAGCGCTGTTTCAACCTTATCATAACCTGCCACTTGCTTGCCACTAAACTTGAAAAAACGCGCTAAAGCACTCATGCCAATGCCGCCAATACCGACAAAATAGACCCGATCAAACGCTGCTAACTGTTTCATATCCTTGCCACATTTAAACAGACATCTACAATATCTTTTGTTGCGTTCGGTAGCGCAAATGCTTGAATAGCCTGAGCAAGTGCTTGTTGCTGCAAAGGATTTGACAACAGCTCAAGCGCCAATGGAACCAATTTTTCTTGCGCCTGCCCATCGGTAACCAAAACTGCTGCATCGCGGTTGACAAGCGCGCGGGCATTCTTCGTTTGGTGGTCTTCGGCGACATTTGGCGAAGGCACCAAAATAGTTGGCTTACCAACCAAAGCCAGCTCACTGACGGAGAGCGCACCTGCTCTTGAAACAATTACAGTCGCTAAGGCATAAGCAAGATCCATTCGTTGGATAAAAGGAAAAACCTTGACGTTTTCTGGTAAAGTTTGCTGGAAATTGGCCAATTCTTGCTCATATGATTTACCACATTGCCAAAGTAGCTGAACAGACCCAGATTCAAAATGATGACCTGCTGACTTCATGGCCAAATTGAGGGTTCTGGCACCTAAACTACCACCCATCACAAATAAAGTCGGTTTGTCAGCATCTAGACCAAAATGAAGTGCTGCTTCGTTTTTTAGACCAGCAAGCGCAGAAAGGAGATTTGCACGAACCGGGTTGCCCGTTAAACTGATTGCTGCCGCAGGAAAGAACGCATCCATCCCTGGATAGGCCACACAAATGGCCTTGGCTTTTTTCGCCAACAGCTGATTGGTCTTGCCGGGATAAGAATTTTGCTCTTGTAACAAAGTTGGAATACCTAATAACTGTGCCATTTTAAGCGTTGGGCCACTGGCATAACCCCCTACTCCAATGACCAACTCTGGCTTGAATCTGCTCATGACAAAATATACTTTTGTCAAACTCATGATTAATTTGAAAGGAAGTAACAGGTTTTTAAGTGTCAGCTTGCGCTGCAAACCTACAATTGGCAGGCCAACAATTTGATACCCCGCCTGCGGTACCTTTTCCATTTCCATCTTGCCCTTTGCCCCAATAAAAAGCAAGTCCGCCTCGGGATTTCGACGCTTGATTTCATCGGCAATTGCCAATGCCGGAAAAATATGGCCGCCTGTACCGCCGCCCGAAATCATAATCTTAGTCAATTTCATTTTGTACTTGGCTAGCAAATTGATTCTCTTGTTCGTTTTTGGGAAGTTCTTTAGCAAAAGACTGCACCACTCCTATAGAGACACAGGCCATTACCAATGCAGAGCCGCCCATGGCTAAAAAGGGCATATTCTGGCCTGTAACAGGAAAGACACCCGTGCACACCAGCATATTCACACTCGCCTGAGTAAGCAGGTGGATGCCGATTCCCATCGCTACATAACTCTGAAACAAATCTTGGGTTTTCAGTGCAAAACGGATCATGCGATAAAGCAGAATCAAGTAGAGCAAAACCAAAATAAAAGCTGATACAAATCCAAATTCTTCCACAAAAGTAGCGTAGTAGAAATCGGCATAAGCCTCAGGTAAAAATTCTTTTAATTTGCCATCGCCCACTCCTTGTCCGAAAACTGCACCCACTGATATGGCTAACTTGGCATTATTTGCCTGCTGATTGGCTTGTAAACTTTCAATACTTTGGTCTTTTGTGTCTACCCTATTATTGATGCGGTTCATCCAAGTATCGTAGCGCGGTAAAATATTTGCTTTTGGAACTGCCAAGTGTAAGCCGACAATGAGCAGTACTAGTGCAAGACCAACACCGGCCATTGTAAAGAGCTTGAGCAAGGGCACCTTGCCAATAAAAAGCAGCAGCATGCTCAGCATAAACACCATCGCTGAGGTCGAGAAGTTGTCTTTTAAAATGAGCAAACAAATGGCACCAATAGGAATCAATAAAGGAAATATTCCCTCTCGCCAATTATCAAATTTTTGTTGCTTTTTAACCAACAACTTACTCAAATAGATGAGCAATGCGAGCTTGGCAAAGTCAGAAGACTGAAACGTGAGGTTGACAAACGGAATGCGGATCCAGCGACCGGCACCATTTACTTGAGCACCAAAAAACCACGTAAAAATAAGCAGCGCCAAGCCCAAATAATAGGCAAATTTAGCCAACTGACTAATGTATTTTGCAGGCACCCGATGAATTGCAAACATGGCAGCAAAACCAAGCACGACATATATAAGATGCTTGAAAAGATATAAAAATGGAGAACCACCCTCAATCTTGATCAAGATGGGCACAAAACTATACACCGTAACCAACGAAAAAGCCATCATTAACAAAGTAATGATCCAAATAACGGGGTCGCCCTTCAGATAAGATAAATAGGTTCTCATCGTTGCAATTATAACATGCGTACTGCTTGTTTAAATTGCTGACCGCGGTCTTCGTAGCTGCTAAACAAATCAAAACTAGCGCAAGCCGGAGACAACAAAACTGCATCGTCATTGTTGGCAAGCTGATAAGCAAACGAAACCGCTTCATGCGCAGATTTCGCCTCAACGATGACCTCAACCATATCTTTGTATGCAGCGATGATTTTTTGATTATCCAAACCAAGACATACGATGGCTTTTACCTTTTGTGCCACTAAGTCTTGCAGCTCGCTATAATCATTGCCCTTGTCCACACCACCGACAATCCAGACGGTTGACTTTTCCATTGATTCGAGCGCAAACCAAGCTGCATTAATGTTGGTTGCTTTGGAGTCGTTGATGAATTCAATACCATTGACTTTGGCGACAAACTCCATGCGGTGTTCGACATTGACAAAATCTTGAAGGCTTTCGCGCACGACATCGGTGCGGATTTCAACTAGCCTTGCTGCAATACCTGCTGCAAGCGCATTTTGGGTGTTGTGTTTCCCTTTGAGAGCTAATTCGTGAATAGACATGGTGAGTTGTTGTTTGTTTATATTGATGTATAGTTGTTGCTGGTCTGCGTAAGCGCCGTATGACTGTACTGTTTTGATTGAAAATGGCACGAGTTGGGCTGCTGTTTGTATTTGCCCGAGTTGGGCGCTGATCGTGGTGTCGTCTGCATTGTAGATGAAATAATCGCTTGCCAATTGATTTTGAAGGATACGGAACTTTGCGTTCACGTAGTTTTCCATTTGATAGTTATAGCGATCGAGGTGATCAGGCGAAATATTCGTTAGAATGGCAATATCTGCCTTGAAAGCATACATGTCGTCGAGCTGAAAAGAACTGAGCTCCAACACATAATAATCAAATTCTTCGGTAGCCACTTGCTTTGCAAAACTCTGCCCCACATTGCCGGCAAGGCCCACGTTCAAACCTGCTTTTTTAAGTATGTGATAACACCACATGGTTGTCGTGGTTTTGCCGTTGCTACCGCTAATACAAATATGCTTGGCCTTAGAATAATACCCAGCAAATTCAATTTCAGAAATGACTTTGATTCCTTTTGCGCGAATGGCCTGCATGAGGTCCGTTTTCTCGGGAATTCCTGGAGATTTGATGATTAAATCGGCGCAAAGAATTCGAGATAAATCATGAGAACCTGACTCAAAAGCGATGTGCTGTTCGTTTAATTCTTGTTGAAAAGAAGGTTTTACACTTGCGCTGTCAGAAACAAACACGCGCCATCCTTTTGCCTTGGCTAAAATAGCAGCTCCAACGCCTGATTCACCAGCGCCTAAAATGACAAGCATGCGATTTTGGCCCTCCATTTTATCTTAGTTTGAGCGTGACAATGGTAACTACAGCCAAGAGTACAGCGACAATCCAAAAGCGCGCAACAATTTTTGCTTCGTGAATGCCTTGCTTTTGGTAATGATGATGCAGCGGAGCCATCAAGAAGATGCGCCTTCCCTCTCCATATTGCCGCTTGGTGAACTTAAAGTAGCCTACTTGCAGCATCACCGAAACATTCTCAATCAGGAAAATTCCGCATAAGACAGGAATCAGTAGCTCTTTGCGAATCGCAATAGCAAATACTGCAATAATGCCACCGAGCGCCAAGCTACCGGTGTCGCCCATGAACACTTGTGCAGGAAAAGCATTGTACCATAAAAAGCCGACACAAGCACCTACAAATGCAGCGATAAAAATCACGAGCTCTTCGGCCTCAGGAATGTACATCACGTTCAGGTAGTCGGCGAATTTGGCATGAGAGCTCACATAAGCCAACACAGCGAGTGCCAAACCAACTATTGCTGAAGTACCCGTTGCCAAACCGTCTAGGCCATCGGTCATGTTGGCTCCATTCGAAACGGCTATGACAATAAAAATGACAATAGGAATAAATATAAGCCAGCCATATGACTTATTGACATCGCCAATAAGCCAATTGTAATTGAATTCATTTCCCTTGAAAAATGGAATGGTAGTGGTCATGTCGTCGGTGCGTATCCATTTGTAATTTTCACCAGCATTTTGGGCGTGTTCATGGGTTACAAAAGTTTCATCTGCCTGCAACTTGTAGTTGGCAGAAACTCTTTTGTGAACCACCACATCATTTGAAAAGTACAGTATGCCACCAACAATGAGTCCGACGCCAATTTGCCCGATGACCTTAGAAGTACCTTTTAAACCTTCTTTGTTCTTTTTGAAAACCTTGATGTAATCGTCTAAAAAACCAATCAGACCCAACCAAACAGTAGCAATGAGCATGGTAACCACATACACATTTTGCAATTTTGCAAATAAGAGGGTCGGTACCAAAATGGCAGCAAGAATAATAAGACCGCCCATTGTCGGCGTTCCAGACTTCTCTAATTGCCCTGCCAAACCGAGGTCGCGGACGGTTTCTCCGATTTGTTGGCGACGCAAACGCGCAATAATACGCTTTCCGATGATCACCGAAACCACCAAAGAAGTGATCAACGCCAGGGAAGCGCGGAATGAAATGAACTGAAATAGCCCTGCGCCAGGAAAATTCTGTTGATCGAGCCAGGAAAACAAATAATAGAGCATGTTATTTATCGAGTTGGTTAAAAAGTTCTTTGGTAATGGCAACATCATCAAAATCGCTGCGAACGCCGTTGATTTCTTGATACGTTTCGTGGCCCTTGCCTGCAATGAGCAAAATATCGCCAGGTTGCGCAAGTAGCAATGCCGTCTTGATGGCTTGTTTGCGGTCGAGTACTGCTAAAGTGCGGCTTGCCGCTGCAGCATCTAAACCCGCTTCCATATCGGCAATAATTTGTTGCGGATCTTCGGTTCGAGGGTTGTCTGAGGTAAGCACTACTTGCTGGCTGCGCGCTGCCGCAATGGCGGCCATTTGAGGACGCTTTGCTTTGTCGCGATCGCCTCCACAGCCCACAACAGTAATGACTTTATTATGCTGCTGAAAAGCTGCAATAGTTGCCAAAACATTCTCGAGCGCGTCTGGGGTGTGGGCATAGTCTACAATTGCCGTAATGCCTTTGGCACTGCGCAAGTGCTCAAAGCGACCTGCCACGTGCGTGAGTTGGCTCAGCGCGCGCAATACCTCTTGCGGCTCCTGACCCAAGCCTACGGCCAAACCATAAACCAAAAGCAAATTGGAAGCATTGAAAGCACCTACTAAACGGGTATGTACTTCTTGCCCATTGATTTGCATGACCAATCCACTAAGGCTGTTCTCCATGATTTTCCCTTTGAAATCGGCAGGAGTTTTGAGTGCGTAAGTTTGGCGCTTGGCACAAGTATTTTGTAGCATCACCATGCCATTTCGGTCATCGGAATTGACCAAAGCAAAAGCATTAGTGGGTAAATTGTCAAAAAAGGTCTTTTTGGCGCGTAAGTACGCTGCAAATGTATGGTGGTAATCTAGGTGGTCATGTGTGATGTTTGTGAAGCCTGCAGCAGCAAAATGCAAACCACCAATTCTGCCTTGGTCAATGGCGTGCGAGCTCACTTCCATAAAGCAATACTGACAACCTGCTGCAACCATTTCGCGTAGCAATGCATTGAGCGCAACAGGATCAGGTGTCGTGTGGGTAGCTGCAATCGCTTGCGTGCCAATTTTATTGACTACCGTGGAAAGCAAGCCACAATAAAAACCCAATTGACTAAACAAATCATGGAGTAAGGTAGCGGTGGTGGTTTTGCCATTGGTACCTGTAATGCCAACCAAAGTCAATTCTTTCGAAGGATGTCCATAAAAAGCGCAGGCTAATTGCGCGAGCGCGGTATTGGTGTTTTCAACCAAAACAACAGTAGCATCTGAAGGAAGTTCAATCTCTTGCTGCACCAAAAACAAACGACAACCCTGCTCGTATGCTAGTGGTGCATAGAGATGGCCATCTGTTTGCGTACCAACTATACAACAAAACAAAACTCCCGGCGCTGCTTTACGCGAATCAAATACAAGTGCGGTAGGCAGCTCGCTCAATTCACCCTGAAGCAAGGTGTAGGGAAGTTCTGAAAATAACTGCTTGAACTGACTCATTTTTTTATTGTAATTTGATTTGAATCAACTGCCCCTTGACTAAAGGCTGCCCGGGTGAAATAGACTGGCTGTAAACCTGACCTTTGCCCACAAGTCGTACAATTAGGCCCCGAGATTCCAATAAGTAAACAGCATCTTTGGCACTCATGCCGCTGACGTTAGGTACCTTTTTATCGAGGATGGGTTTGCGCTGTACCTGCAAACGTTGATTGGTGGTATCGGCCTGCACCCATTCACTTGATGAATTGAGCTGGTAACGCACATTGAGTTGTTTGAGCAAAAATGTGAGGTCTTTGCTGTTGCCGCTTTTGAACTTGGGAACATCGGTTGCTAACGGATTGCGCGGATCATTGACAGCGCGATGATACTGTAATGCAGATGCGTAAATTTTGTTGGCAATTTCGGCAAACACTGTTCCTGAAACAGCGGCTCCATAATAGGCTTTTACCGGTCTCGAAATCACGACGATACAAGAGTAAATTGGTTTTTTTGCAGGGAAATAACCCACAAAAGATGCTTGAGAGGCCTTTATTTTCTGATCTCGATATCCACTTTCACCTCTCAATTGAGCCGTTCCTGTTTTTCCCGCAATGCTAAATAGGGAGCTTTTGAGCTGTTTACCCGTACCGCGGATCATGACACCCTCTAAACACTTTTGTAAAATCTTGAGCGTATGAGTAGAACAAATCTCAGCATTGAGTACTACAGGCTTGAAAGTTTTGATGACCTGGCCATGTCTTTTGATTTGCTCGACAAAGAGCGGTCTAACCAGCTTTCCTTTATTGGCAACTGCATTGTAAAATGCCAGTGTTTGTAGGGGTGTCTGCATCACCTCATAGCCAACCGATTGCCATGGCAAGGAAAGTGCCGACCAATTCGGATCACCAGGTTTGGTGACCTTGGGTATGGGCTCTCCTTCGAGGTCGATACCTAATTTTTCGGTGAGTCCAAATTGCTTCAAGCGCTCAATGAAAACTTCTGGATCATTTCGGTAACTGCGGTTGATGAGTTGTAAGATGACATTCGACGATTTTTCAAATGCTTGTTGGATTGTGATGACACCATAACCCATGCCGTGATTGGAGTCCGACATGCCGTCGCCACCCACAGTGTAGCGACCTGTAGCATTAACTTTATCGGTGATCTTGAAACGCTCGTCTTCTAGACCTGCCATGATAGACGCCAATTTAAAGGTCGAGCCTGGCACTTCGAGATGTCCGATGGCATAATTGAAGCTCTCTGAATACTTGCCTTTACTGATTTTGGTCAGATTGGCAATTGCCCTCACATACCCGGTCTGAACCTCCATTAAGATCACACTGCCGTGCTGCGCATCCATAAAAATCATTTGTTTTTCAAGCTCTGAGTGCGCAACCTCCTGAATTTCTTTATCAATAGTGGTCACGACATCAGCACCCTCTACAGCATCTTTGATGATTTTACCGGTGCGTTTCCAGCCCGAAGAAATGCGTTGTTCGATCTCCTTGCCTTGCTCACCCTTTAGGTAGTCATAGAAAGCCCCTTCGATGCCAACGCGCAGCGTATCTTTTTCATTCTGAACCTTGTAATAGCCAAGCGTGCGGTTGAGTAAGTTGCCAAAAGGCTTTTTGCGCATGATGACCTCGATGTTGTCAATGATGCCACCCTTCATTTGACCTAATTCAAAAATCGGCAACTTGCGGAGTTTTTTGCGTGCCGCATTGGTGACCTTTCTGCGGATCAATAAATAGCGGACATTATTGGCGCGTGCTTTTCTGATTTGCGCTTCGTATTCGTATGCAGATTTTTCAGGATACAAACGATGTAAGCCTTCGCAAAGCCCGCTGATTTGCGCATCAAATATTTCATCGTCAACAACCGTTGGATCCATGTAGATGTCATAGAACGTCACACTGGTTACGAGCGGCACTTCATTGCGGTCTAAAATTTGACCCATGCGCGGAATGCGATCAGCAACGCGTGTAGGTAGCTCTCCTTTTTGGGTGGCATAAGCGACGCCAGGACCATTGAACTGTAAATCGAGTGTGGAGTACAACACCAACATCATGATGGCTACAAACCCGAAGTAAACCAGGTAAGCACGGTAATAGAGGTGTTTTCTATCCTTACTCATTGATTTGTTGTTTGATGCGGATTACTTTGGTTGCGTTCTGGGTTTCTTTGAGTTCTCGGCTAGCGAGGCGTTCGGCCATTTTGAAACGGCGCGTAACGAGCTCTAAGCGGGCTTTTGCCTCAATAAATTCAGCTGCGTGCTGATCGAGGTTGCGCTGTGCTGCGTCGGTATCTTTGGTGAGCTGCTTTCCGTAGTAACCCTTAGAGATGAGCACCAACAGCAGAAGCATGATGAAAAAGATATAATTGAGGTTATCCAACACAAAAGACTTGGTCAAAAACTCTCCATTGAGAATTTGGGCAAAAGCATTGACTTTGCTTCCCTTGCGGTCCTTTGGTGGTGTTGCCTGCGTTTTAGCCATTTCTTTTTGCAATTCTAAGTTTGGCACTACGCGCTCTGGAATTGCGCTCGCATTCTTGCGCATCGGCAACTATTGGATGGCGATTCACTTCTGTCAAGGGCTTTTGGACATTGCCAAAAAAGTCTTTTTCGATTTCGCCAGAAAAGCTTCCTCTTTTCATGAAGTTCTTTACTAAGCGGTCTTCCAAGGAATGATAAGACATGACCACCAAGCGGCCATCGGGCTTCAGCACCTGTGCGGCTTGCTCTAAAAAATCCTTGAGTACTTGCATTTCTTGATTGACCTCAATGCGAAAGGCTTGAAAAACCTGTGCATAAAATTTGTGATCTTTGAATTTGGGTGCAAAACGCTCGAGCGCCTTGATGAGGTCAAAAGTGGTGAGAATCGGAGCGTTATCGCGTTGGCGCACTAAAGCAGCAGCTAAAGCTCTGGAGTTGCGCAATTCACCATATTCGTATAATATGGAGGCTAATTTTTGTTCATCGGCGCTGGCAATAAGTGCTGCAGCAGACTGCCCGCCATTGCGGTTCATGCGCATGTCTAAAGGTGCATCTTCGCGTATAGAAAACCCTCGTTGCGCAGTATCAAATTGATGTGAAGACACGCCTAAGTCAGCAATAATGCCATCGACCTGAGGCAGGCCAAGCGCGCGCAAATGATTCCTTAAAAACGCAAAATTAGCCGGGACAAAATGAAAATTTGGGGCCTCCCAAGCATTGTTGCGCGCATCTGGATCTTGATCAAAAACAACAAGTTGTCCTTTTGGGCTCAATTGCTCAAAAATTGCACGGGCATGACCGCCACCGCCAAAGGTAACATCGACATAACTGCCATTTGCTTGGATGTCTAGACCTTCCAAGCAGGGTTGTAACATGACGGGGATGTGGTAGTCAGTATTAATCTTCATTGTCTAAATCACCCATTACTTCATCCGCTAAATCAGCGAAATCCGCCATGTTGCCTTCGATCATTTCGAAGTACTTAGACTTATCCCAGATTTCAATGCGATCGTTGTAGGCAATCAGCATCAGCTCAGCAACCAATCCAACCCGCTCCATTAGAGCAGATGGCACCAAAATGCGTCCAGCGTTGTCTAGGGCTACCTGCTTGGCACCCTGATGGAACAACCTGTAAAACATTCGGTTTTTTGGCTTGAACAAGTTCATTTTAGAAAGCTTCTGACTGATGCGCTCCCACTCTGGCAGTGGGAAGAGCGTCAGGCAATCTTCAAAACCCTTGTTGAGCATGAAATCGCGCTGGGAAACAGCAGGCAATTGCTTGCGCAAACCAGATGGAAAAAGGAAGCGCCCCTTTTCATCCATTTTGACCTCAAATTCACCTACTAGTCCTGACATAGCGTTAATAATGGGTAAAATTAGTAGATTCCTACCACTTTTTACCACAGCTGTTTTGTATTGTTGATAACTTCTAACGTACAGAGCCAATAAAGGTTACATATCAACAATTATAAACAGGTTAATTTCCTTGTATTTCAATACTTTAACACCTTATAGTGGGAATTTGTGGGAGTTTTTTCAACAATTTGTTAATATCCGATTTTGAACCCGTTTGTTCACAACGCATTTACACTAAATTTGCATATGCAAAATAAACAACTCGGCTACCTGCTCATTCCCTTACTCGCATGCATTTGGGGCAGTTCTTTTATCCTGATGAAACGCGGCATGTTTACAACCGATGGCGAAGTTGTTTTTAGCGCTGCCCAAGTTGCGAGCATTCGCATTTTTATAGCTAGCGTGGTTTTCTTACCTCTTCTCCCAAGACTACTTGGCCGACTAGAACGAAAGAGCGACTTATTTTTCTTTGCAATAGTAGGTTTGGGCGGAAACCTCATTCCCGCTTTTCTATTTACATACGCTGAACAAACACTAGATTCCGGCGTGGCAGGTATCATGAATAGCTTCACTCCTATTTTCACAATCATTGTTGGCGTGCTCTTGTTTCAAACAAAAATCAATTCACAACAAGTCATCGGTACACTGATTGGTTTTAGCGGTATTTCTTGGCTGATCAGGCTGAGCAGTCCGGTAAGTGGTAATTTTCAACTCGCTCCGGCAATGGCCATCCTTCTCGCCACGTTATTATACGGATTCAGCTTAAACACCATCAAGCACAAACTCTCCAAATACAACCCCATTGAAATTGCCACTGGCGGTTTCAGCATCGCCTTCTTACCAGCCGTATTATCATTTTTCTATTTCGACACACCGCGCGTTTTTACCCATAATACCCATGCCATTGAAAGCTTTACTTACATTCTCATCTTGGGCCTGATCGGTACCGCATTTGCCGTCATTCTTTTCAATCGGATCATTGCCCAAACCACGGCCTTGGCAGCGAGTACAGTGACCTATTTTATCCCAATTATTGCTGTTGCCATTGGGATTTACACTGGCGAACGCTTTGTATGGCCGCAGCTCTTAGCCATGCTTGTGATCATTACCGGTGTGCTTTTAGTCAATTTAAAAGGCAGAAAAAGCAACAAATAATAGCAAAAACCGTAAGAAAAGCCCGGTAAATCTTTGGAGGACACGCAGAAATCACTATATTTGCACTCCAATTTTGGATTAGTTAACAATTAAATAAAGCTATATGTACGCAATTGTAGAGATAGCAGGGCAGCAGTTTAAAGTGCAAAAAGACCAAAAGGTTTTTGTACACCGTCTTGACGCCGAAGCAGGTCAGAAAGTAGAATTTGACCGTGTTTTATTGATCGAAGACGCTGGCAAAGTAACCCTTGGCGCCCCAGCTATAGAAGGTGCTCAAATCACCGCAGAAGTTCTTGACCACGTAAAAGGTGACAAAGTCATCATTTTCAAGAAAAAACGCCGTAAAGGTTACCGTGTTAAAAACGGTCACCGTCAGCAGTTCACTGCAATCACTATCAAAAGTATCAAAGCATAACTTCCTTTTACAGGAACTAAATAAAAGAAACCATGGCACACAAGAAAGGAGTCGGTAGTTCGAAAAACGGTCGCGAATCACATAGCAAGCGCTTAGGTGTTAAAATCTTTGGTGGTCAAGCTGCCATCTCAGGTAACATCATCGTTCGCCAACGTGGCACTCAGCATCATCCAGGCAACAACGTAGGTATTGGAAAAGACCACACCTTGTTTGCGCTCACCGATGGTTTGGTCGAATTCCGCAAAAAGAAAGACAATCGTTCATTTGTATCTGTTGTTCCATTCGAAACCACAGAAGCATAATTCAACGAATTCAGTTTGAAAAGCTCCTCTACGGGAGCTTTTTTTATGCCCATCATTTTCGAAAAATCTTGCCTCACCTAGCATATCCAAGATCGATTTTTATCAAATGAAAAGAAAGTGCGCTTCTCAGTTAATTCCTTAATTTTGAACTGACGATTCCTAGAATGAAAAATTATCTTCTCGTACTCTTAGCAAGCTCCTTGCTCATTTTGAGTTTTCCTCATACAGGTAGTTTTACGCCATTTGTGTTTATTGGCTTGGTGCCACTTTTATTGTTGCGCCAACAACTTTTAGGTAGTGGCAACAAACTATGGAAACTCTGGCTCTGGACCTACCTCACTTTTTTATTGTGGAATATCGGTACCACCTGGTGGGTGGCCAATGCATCGGTCAGTGGCGGCATTTTTGCATTTACAGTGAACGCACTACTGATGACCCTCGCCTTCGGACTCTGGAGTTTCATTGACCGCAAAATGAATACGCGTTATTCCTTTTTCATGCTGATCCCGATCTGGATCCTTTTTGAATTTGGTCACCAACGCTGGGATCTCTCCTGGCCTTGGCTCACACTCGGTAATTATTTTTCGGTGCGCACAGGTTGGGTGCAATGGTATGAGTGGACGGGTACATTTGGTGGAAGTGCCTGGATTTTATTCGTGAATATTTTGGTGTTTCGTTTGTATCAGGTGTACAAAGAAGTAGCCAAAAGAAATCAGTATATTTTCACCATTTTAGGCGTTTTGCTTATACCAATTGTGGTGAGTCAAATCCTACAGGTATTTGCCATCCCAACACTACAACCCAAGCAACTCCACGCAGTGATTGTTCAGCCTAATATTGATCCATACAAAGAAAAATTTACCATCTCAGCTACAAACGAAGCCTTTGCCGACTCCATTGTTGTCTTGGCCAACCGACACGTGACCTCCCAAACAGATTTAGTTTTGACCCCAGAGACCACCTTGCCGCTTTCCTTTCAAGAAGAACGCTTTCAAAACTTCGCATTTGGACAAAATCTCCTCAACCAAGTCCAAAAATGGCCAAATGCCAACTTACTCATCGGAGCAAGTACTGTTCGTATTTTTGACTACAAAAATTCGCTCGCCAGCACACCTATTCCCGGCGAACAAAATTGGTATGAGAGTTACAATTCATCACTCTTGCTCACCAAAAAAGACCCGCCTCAGTTTGTGCACAAATCAAAACTGGTACCCGGCGTAGAACTCGTTCCTTTTTCTAACTACTTCCCTTTTCTTTCCGCACTGGCTATTGAAAATGGAGGATCTTCCGGAACCCTAGGGGTAGAACAAGAGCCAAAGATTTTAACGATGCAAACTAAAAAAGCACAAACGGTTACTTTGGCACCAATCATTTGTTATGAATCTATTTATGGAGAATTTGTATCCAAACAAGTCAAAAAAGGAGCAGAATTGCTATGTATACTAACCAATGATGGTTGGTGGGGCGATACCCCTGGCTATAAACAGCATTTCTCCTTTGCGCGGTTGAGAGCCATCGAAAACCGCAGATGGGTGTTGCGCAGTGGCAATACTGGCACAAGCGGCAGCATTGACCCAAGTGGCAAAATCATCAAAAAAACACCTTATTGGGTCAAAACAGCATTTTCACAAACGATTCAATTGCGCACCGATCAAACTTTTTACACAACCTATGGCGATTGGCTAGCAGGTATTTCTATCTCTTGGATTTTACTTTGCTTCAGTATATTTCTCAGACATCTTGGCAAGAAATCACGTAACTTGCAAGTATGAAGAAGTGTTTTGTTTTTTTGCTCCTCTTGATTTCTTGTGTTGATGCACAAGCACAAGTAAACCTAACAAGCTCCACACTTCCTATTGTCGTACTAGACACCGACGGTGTCAATATTCCAGACGAACCAAAAATTGATGCCATAATGGGCATCATCTATAACGGGCCTGGGCAAGTCAACCAAATTACGGATCCATTCAATGAATTTTATGGTCAAATTGCCATTGAGACACGCGGCTCCTCTTCCAACAGTTTTCCACAGAAATCCTACGGCATAGAAACCCGAGGGCCAGACTCCGTTAATTACAATGTTTCGCTTTTTGATTGGCCTTCAGACAACGACTGGATACTCTATGCGCCCTATACCGACAAAGCGCTGATGCGCAACGTACTCACCTACAAATTAGGCAATGAACTTGGGCGTTGGGCGCCGCGCACGCAGTTTTGCGAGGTGGTTCTCAATGGTAATTATATCGGTGTATATGTCATGATGGAGCGCATCAAGACGAACCCTGGCAGAGTCAATATTGATGAACTCAACTACACGGACACCCTAGACAACCACATTACTGGCGGTTACATTGTTAAAGTCGATAAAACAACCGCTGGTGGCGTCATCGCCTGGACCTCTCCTTACACCTGCCAAGCTCCAGGAACAGGCCCCATTCGCTTTCAACTCCACGATCCAACAATAGATACCATTCATCCGCTACAAAAAGCTTATATCCAAGACTACATAACGGATTGGGAAGTAGCGCTCAAGAGCAGCAATTTTACTGATCCCGTTTCGGGCTATAAATCATATATCGACGTCGCATCTTTTATCGACTTCTTTTTGATCAACGAACTCTCCAAAAATGTCGACGGCTACCGCATCTCTACTTATTTACACAAACAGCGCTTCAGCGAAGGAGGCAAACTAGTAGCTGGACCACTCTGGGATTTCAATATTGCTTGGGGTAATTCAAACTACTGCCAAGGCGGCAATACTTCGGGCTGGGAAATCAACTTTAACAGCGTTTGTGGTGGTGGTGGCGAATTACAAAATCCATTTTGGTGGAACCGCATGCTTCAAGATCCATTATTTGCCAATGAGGTGAAGTGTCGTTGGACCACCTTGCGTCAAAGTTCGCTTAGTGATGCTGCACTGACTTCTTACATAGATTCTGTCGCTACGCTACTTTCCGTACCAGCGGCACGTCATTACCAAAAATGGCCCATCCTTGGCGTCTACGTTTGGCCTAATAATTTTATTGGTCAAAGTTACCAAGCCGAAGTCAACTACCTCAAAACTTGGATACAAAACAGAACAGCCTGGATGGATGCCAACATGTTTGGCACCTGCACAGCAAGTCTATCTAAAATCAACGCCAATCAGATCATTATTGCGCCAAATCCGGCACAAATAAAAATTGATGTTAGCGGCTTGTCTGGCAATGGAACGCTGCAAATAATAGATCTCTTCGGGAAAACAATTCATCAAATTGTATATGATCAAACTTCTGTAGAAATAGAACTGCAGCAACTACAAAACGGCATTTATTTTATATCTGAACCAACTAAAGGAATTTATGAAAAGTTTATCAAAAATTAAGTTCACGCCGCTCGTTTTAGGCTTATCACTTCTCATGATCTCGACTGCCTGTGTTAAGAAAAACCCGGGGCCCGGTGGCACCTCTGCCATCACTGGAAAAATCATTGGTCAAGAATTCAAGCCGGGTCAAGTAGAAATTCAGCAAATCATGTTCACTGGTGGTGACCAACTCGAACATGGGGATTATTTCTTACTCAACAAACTAACTGGTCTCAATAATAACTACTACGTCTATTTTAAAAATCCCAATTGGGTATCACCTGCTGACCCTGGCTTACAAGGAAGGATTGGCATTGAAGTCCTGTTTAACTACAGCGATTCCAATATAGACATTGCGCAAGCCGTTAAAAACAAATTGAGTGCTTTGAGCTCTTCGGTCGTTACTTATGCACTCTATCAAGACATACTTACTATTACCTGGGGGCAAGTTGGAAATGTAGCAGACCCCGATAACGGCACCACTAATTTTGGGTTAGATGTCGTCAATCAAGGGGAAGCAAATTACTTTAGTCCTTTGGTCCAAAATATGGTAGAACAGCGCGTATATTTATGTTACGGCGACGACAAATTTCCAAGTGAAGACGTCAGAACAAATCAACACGGAGAATTTCAGTTCAAAAACCTCCAAACAGGAAGTTATAGGGTATATGTCATTAGCGAAGATGTCGATTTCACGCCATATGGCAATTACGAAGAAGTCGGTAAAGTTGTGCAGATTACTGAAAAAGAAAGCATCCAGGATATTGGCACGCTTCAAATGTATAATTAATGATGAAATTAGTATTTCCACTTCTCCTATTGACAAGAATTTCATTCGCCCAAACCGGACTTTGGCTTGACGCAGGCCTCACCAAAAAATGGGCAAAAACCCAAGCGACGAGCTTAGACCTTGGCCTGCGGCAAAATTTAGGGACGGGTTTTGACCGTCTTTACCTAGATTTGAGCCATTCCGCTTCTATATTTGATGGCTTTAAATTGGAAGGCGCTTACCGCGTGGTCCTCAATGAGAAAGGTGATCAATTACAACTTGCAAGCAACTTGTTTTCAAACCGCTATCAGCTTGGTTTTGATTTCTCCATACTAGATGCCTTTGATATTGGCCCAAAAAGACTAGAAATTTCTTGGAGCTCTACCCAGCAATGGGCAACACAAACAGGAAAGCGTAACAGTAGTATTTGGAGAAACAAACTCAGCCTCAGCTACGACATCAAGAATTTTCCGCTTACCCCCGTACTCAGTGCCGAGCATTTTTACCGTTGGAATGCCAATGTTGTTTATACCCCAACAGATGTATTTGTCACAGGCGCAACAGTTCAATGGCGCTATTTTTTTGGCGCTGAGATAGAATTACCGAAGTCGCATTCTTTAAGACTATTATTTGGCTTCCGAGAAAGAGCTTCAGGCGTTCAGCCTTTGCTTCGCGCTTCTTATCAATACACCTTAAAATAAAATGGGTCAAGCTGTTGCGCTTGAAGCAGCTCCATAAAAAAAGGGAGAGTCCGAAAACTCCCCCCTTTCCATCAATCAACACGTTGAATATTAGAAGCCCGGATTCTGTTGTAAGTTCGGGTTAAGTACAATATCAGAAGTTGGAATAGGATATAGGTTGTATTTATCATCTACTCCAGCACCAGCTACATCTCCGCCCTTAAATGGCCATACATAGTCAGATCCTGTAAAGAGACCAAAGCGGATGAGGTCAGTACGGCGCGTACACTCCCAATTGAGTTCACGTGCGCGTTCGTCAATGAAATCGTTGAGCACCAAAGAAGTGTAATTATGTGTCGCGTTTCCGTAAGCACGTTCACGGATATAATTCATATAGGTAAGTGCCGTGGCTTGATCTCCAGTTCTGAACTTCGCCTCAGCATACATCAAGTATACATCCCCTAAACGGAACATCGGAAAATCAACATCTGTATGGGCAGTAGTTGCATTATTTGATCCATTCAAACCATCTTTGGTTTTATTCTTGTATTTAGGATTTGCATACCCTTGTGTAAAGGTGCTCATGGAAGTAATGTCAATTTGTTGGCCCGCGGTATAGAACATCCAACGAGAATCTTCTGTAGAATCTGTAAACTTCTCAATAAATGGACGTGTTGCACGATTGCCAGCCCATTTGCCATTTACACCATAGTCTGCCGCAACCATTGATCCGCCCAATGCAGAACAAATCATGAAGGTGGTACCACCCCATGTCTGCGCATAGAGCCCGTCGTAAACAATCGGGAAGATAATTTCTGGTGAGGTATGATTATCTGCTAAAAACACCTCTTGATAGACATCATCTAACTGGAAGTTGTTTGTATTAATGATTTTCTCACAATAAGTTGCACAATCGGAATAGCGAGCAGTACCTGTATAAACCTCAGCATTCAAGTACATTTTTGCCATGAGCGCGTGTGCGGCACTGCGAGAAGCACGGCCATATGCAACTGTTGCTGCTGGCGTGAGCTCATCTTCGATTGCTTTGATTTCAGACTCGATGTAGTCAAACAAGTCGGCGCGCATGATTTGCTCCGGGTTGAAAGCTCCAACGCGGTCTTCTTCTGTTACAAAAGGAACATTGCCAAATAAATCCATAGCGTGGTAGTAAGCTAAGGCACGCAAGAAACGAGCTTCATTGCGCATCATGACAATATTTGAAACCTGAGCAGCTGTAAAGCCACGCTCATTGAGTTTTTCATCGCGAGCCTGCCAAATAAACTCATTACAAAGTGTAATTTGGTAAAATATGCGGTAATACATTCCTTTTACCCAAACGTTGTCTGCATTCCATTGGGTCTTATTGAGGTCGGGAATACCTGGGTCATTCCAGCCACAAATTGCTTCGTCGGTAGGGAGCTCTTGCATGTTCCACAATACGCGCACATAAGCAGAGAAGCCCTCGTCGATTCCGGCGATATCTGCTTGCCCTGCAGGACCTTGGTTGCCCGTCATGGACATGCCTGAGTACAATTTTGCGAGAACTTTAATATAGTTATTGGCATCGCTGTAGACAGCCTCTGCATTGAGGCCATATTTAGGCGATTGATTTAAGTTTTTGCCACAGGCTCCTAATAAAAGTGCGCTGGCAATAAAGGTATAAGCTGCTAATCTTTTCATGGTTCAAAAATTAGAAATCAAATGTTAAGTTCACTGAATATACGCGCGGACGTGGGTAGAAATTGTTGTCGATCCCGCCTCCAATCTCAGGGTCTTGACCTGAATATTTGGTAATGACAAAAGCATTTTGCACTACGAAACTGGCATTGAGCCCCACTTTTTCTTTGGCAAAACCAAGCTTTCCAAAGTTGTAGCCTACATTGATGAAGTCCATGCGCAAGAAGTTGGCTTTCTCTAGATAGTGATCACTCATTAGCTGGTTGGCCGTAACACGTTGCACTTCGTCTTGGTAATACAAAGAGCTGATGTTATTGAGGTATTTTTTGGTACCGTCAATGGTTTGGAAAACAGCACTATTGGAGTGGATGTTATTGTAGATAGTAGCACCCAATTCTGCACGAGCAGAGAAACCAGCATACCATTTTTTATATTGGAAATTTAGGGCTGTTCCAAAGAACATTAAAGGCGCTGCCTGACCAGAGTAATAGCGGTCTTTCACGTTGATGATGCCGTCTCCATTACGGTCTACAAATGCGTTGGTATCTTTCCATTTGTCTGCAGCGGTCACTTGACCGTCGCCGTTCATATCGATTTCAGCCAAAGAACCAACTTCGATCACACGACCTTGTGAGTCATACTGCTGTTCTAAAACAAAGAAAGAAAAAGTTGGGTAACCAATTTGGTGTGCTTGAATGGTGTTACCAATACCGCCACCAATACCACCAATCAAGACACCTGGTGAGGTTGTATCTACAACTTGAGATAACTTAACTACCGTGTTGATGTTGTACGTACCGTTGATGCTCCAGTCTAGTCTCATGTCCTTTTTTGCGATCAAGCCCGTATTGATTGAAACCTCAACCCCGCGGTTTTGCATGGCACCAACGTTTGTCAAGATTTCATTCGTAAAGTTGGTACCTGCCGGAACAGGAACAGTGGCGAGGAGGTCGCGGGTATCTTTTTGGTAAACATCTACACTTCCTGAAAAACGGTCGTTCTTGAAACCGAAATCTAAACCAAGGTTATAAGAAGTGGTGGTTTCCCAACGAAGGCTCGCATCAAAACCTGCCGGACGCAATACTTGGTAGTACTGACCGCCGAAGGCATACTGAGCTGTTGTTGCACCTTCAAAATAGTTGCCAATGTAAGCGTAATCTCCGATGCCGTCTTGCTGACCTGTAATACCCCAACCTGCACGAAGCTTTAACATATTGATGGTTTTGCTATTCTTCAAAAATGCTTCTTCGGAAATGAGCCATGCCGCAGACGCTGCCGGGAACACACCCCAACGAGTCTCTGGGCTGAAGCGAGACGAACCATCACGACGAACAGAAACGTTCACTACATATTTACCAGCATAATTGTAAATAGCGCGTCCATAATATGACATGAGTACATTGCGCGTGTAGAAAGGAAATGCTGTCGCAGCTTCAATAATACTGTCTTGCGCTTCGTTGAGCGCTGGATTGTTTGGGCTATAGGTATCCCAATCTTGGTAAGAGTAACCGGCAACAACTTCTAAGGTTTGTTTTTCCCACTTAGCACCAGAGTTGTAGCTCAAGTAAGATTCAAAAAGTTTGTTGGTTTTAGTAGTGCGGTAATTTGTGTAGCGCCCTTGGGTGTAAAAACCTGAGGCAGATGAAGCAGGGGTAATGGTAAAACCAGTTCCTTCTGAGAAGTCACCACCTGCGTTTACCGTTGCTTTCAATGCAGGCAACGAAGGTAAGTTGTAAGTGAGTTTGGCGTTTGCAATGGCACGGTTCACTTTACTTTGGTCTGTAGATTGTTCAATGAGACCCAGTGGATTACGAGCAGAAAGCACGTTTGGTTTATTGTTATCAATCCATTCGAAATAACCACCATAAGCCTCCGATCCAGAATAAATTGGTTGGGTTGGGTCAAAAAATGCAGCACCCAGCGCTCCGCGGTTGGCAAAGAAAGAAGCCGTTTGAACGTATTTCATGTTGGCCTCTACTTGAAGTGTTTTATCTAGAAAACTTGGATTCATGTTCAAGCTCACTGAAGTACGTGCAAATTGATCTCTTTTAAGGATCCCGTTATCGATGCGGTTTCCGACAGATAAGCGATAAGGTAAATTTTTGATACCACCGGTGATCGACACGTTGTTGTCGGTAACGACCGCTGAGCGGAATACTTGTCTTTGCCAATCTGTAGAGGAGTCGCCAAGTAGTGCTTTTTGAGCATTGGTACCTTTTGCATTGACAAGGTTGCGAAGGGAGTCAGCACTGAGGACATCAAAGTACTTTGCAATTGTAGAAACTGACGTTTTGGAGTCCAGGACAACCTTAACCGCATTTGAAGATGAACCGCGTTTGGTAGTAATGAGGATGACGCCATTTGCTGCTCTTGAACCGTAGATTGCAGTTGCAGATGCGTCTTTGAGTACCACAAATGAAGCGATATCATTAGGGTTGATCAAAGAAAGGGGATTAGCTGCACCTGCGATACCACCGTTATCTAGTGGGACGCCATCGACAACAATTAAGGGGTCGTTTGAGGCATTTATTGAAGTTCCACCGCGCAAGCGAAGTGTAGAACCAGATCCGGGAGCACCGTCGTTGGAAGTAACTTTTAAACCAGCAACCTTACCCATAACGAGTTGCTCCGGCGAAGCAAGTGAACCTTGAACAAAATTCTTCTCATTGATAACTGTTGCTGAACCCGTGAGGTCTTTGGTGCGTTGTGTACCATAGCCAATCACAACGACATCACTTACATCTTGTGTTTTTGAAGCAAACTGAAAATCGTTGGTCACCATTTGGTTGGCCACCACTGTGACTTGATCAGTTTGCGGGCTGAAACCCATAAACTTGTAAATGACATTGTAGGTTCCGGCTTTGAGGCCTGTGATCTCGTAGTATCCTTTATCGTCGGATACGGCGCCCTTGCCCTGACCATCCACCAATACCGAAGCATTGAATAGCGGAACACCAGCTGCGTCTGTGATGATTCCTCGAATACCGGTCTGGGCTATTGCCACCACCGAAAGTCCAAAAAACATCAAGAAGGCAAAAAAACTTGTAGTAGTTTGTTTTTGCATAGTTCTCGTTTTAGCGTTAAATACAGATTAATCTGTCAAATATATTTTATTTTTTGTTAATGTCAAGTTGACACAAAGAAAAGTTTTTCACCATTTCAACTCTAAAAGGAAAGGATTTTGAGCAATTCGCAATTTTGGAGACTTGCTCAAACGCAAAGTACCCGATTTCTTGTCGAAATCAAACTTGACCTTCGTTCCATTTAAATAAACTTCCTTTGGAGCGCTTGGCGCATGGATCAAAAGTGAAAAATGAAAGTACTTTTCCCAAATCTTTTCTCCAATTTCTGCTTTAAACTGAAGTGTACATACTTCATTTTGTGTTGAGGCCTGACACCATAATTTTTTAGACAAGCCCTTCGCCTCTGCATCAAAGGAGGCACCGTCATCTTCGTACCAAATAAACTCATTCAAGGAGTCGTTGGACTTAGGATCAAGATATACATGCAAGACTACTGCTGTATCTCTGTATTGCTCCGTGCTTTGGACCACTGGCGTCATTGGAACAAAAGAGCCCGCTTTTACAAAAACCGGAATTTCTCGGAGTGTCTTTGTGGTTTCAACCATTTGGAATTCGGCTGAGCTGCCTTTTGACGCAGCTGAATAGACCAATTTTCCCGTATGAAAGTCAAACCATGATGAACTGGTAGGGAGCTTTGTTTTGTATTTTGATGCTTTAGTTGCATCCATTGAATCTGTAATGGCGTGCACCAAAAATGCGCTCCCCCACATATACGTTTCACTTTCAGCAAAAGACCATTTCGCTCGAGGAAACTCCATGAAAATTGGTCTCATCAAGGGTATTCCCTTTTGATGATTTTCATAGGCTATGCTATAGTTATAAGGTAAGAGCTGGTAGCGCAATTCGATTGCAGATTTAGCCAACGCTTTCGTTTTTGCATCTTTGAAAACTGCTTCGCTTGCTACTTCTTGTTGGGCATGCGGCCTAAATACAGGCTGAAAGACGCCATATTGCAACCAACGCACATACAACTCTGGATCGTTATTCGCTCCGGCAAAACCACCTAAATCGGAGTGCATGTAGGCCATTCCTTGCAGACCCATTTGCATGGATATTTCCATTTGTGGTTTGAGGCCGCCCCAAGTGCGGTTGACGTCTCCTGACCAAGGCACCATGCCATATTTTTGAGAGCCCGAATAACCAGCGCGCATCAAAATGAATGGGCGTTCTGTCGAAAAATCTTTGCGGTAGCCTTCGTATACCAACCTTGCCCAGTCGTGGCCATAAATGTTGTGTACTTCATCAGCCCATTTATCGCCGTGCTTTAATTTGGTTGGATGTACTTCTGGTTCGCCTAAATCGCCCCAAAAACCCGCAACACCATAACCATGCAGATTCTTGTAGATATCCCAAAACCACGTTCTTGCTGCTGGTTTGTATAAGTCAATCAAGCCCGTGTTGCCAAAATAAAAATCGTAGCGGTAAGAATTACCAATAGAATCAGTGCCGAGCAATTTGAAGCGATCGGCTTCGGACCATTTTTTTGAGGTTGTTAGTACGAATGGTTCGGTGATCAAAATGGTCTTGACATTCTCACTTCTAAAATCAGCAATCATTTGTTCTGCATTGGGAAACGAATCCTTGAAGAATTCAAAATTGCCGAGCGTTCCTTGAATGTCTTTACCAAACCAATAGAGGTCAAAAACAATCGCATCCAACGGAATTTGTTCTTTTTTAAATGCCGCAACAACCGCTTTCGCTTCCGCTTCAGAATGATAGCCAAAGCGGCTTGCAAAATTTCCGAGTGTCCAGCGAGCGGGAAGCGGCTGTCTGCCTAGCAAGGATGTTAGGGAATTGGTGAGGTCTTTCCAATCGTCTGAAAAAACAACCTGATAACGCAAAGGCCCTCCAATGACTTCATAGGTAAGTTTGTTTTGCTTTTTTGAATCGAGGTCGAGCCAACCAATTTGTGGATTGTCAAAATGAAGCGCGTAGCCCTTATCTGAAAGTACAATTGGCATCGTGAAATTCATGAGCTCTGAATGGGTCTCGTAACCGTAGTGTGCACGGTTGTACAATTGCAAGCGATAGCCACGGCGATTCATGCCCAATACGCGCGCACCTGCACCCATCAGTTGTTCCTCAGTACTTAAATCAAATTCAATTTTTGAGGTTTGGTCAAAATAATAGCCTTGCGCCTCGGATACTTCCGTGGTTTTGTAGAAATAAGAAATGTCAAACGGCTTTGTAATGATCTTAACACCGACAGCACCACTTTTAAGAATATACATTTTAGATTTACCTTCTTTTAAGGCTACGGTTTCTATTTCTAGAAGTTCCCAAGGATTGGCTTGCGCTTGCAAAAGCACCGCATGAGAACTATCGATTTTTACAGCGCTTCCTTGCGGAAAAAAAGTGGTTTGAATGATCTGCTCAGCAAGCAAAGCCACAACATATTTTCCATCAGAAACCTGAATATCTACGCCTTGTTCGGTGAGTTCGATTTTTACAAACTGGCGGTTCAAATTTTGGGCAGTAACGCTATTCCGCCCAAATAAAACGACAAATAAAACTAAAGTGAAACGCATATCAATGATGTAGTTGAATGATGTAGGCTGTTTTTGCCGGAATACTCCCGTTTGGCACTTCAAAATCAAAGGTTTGATTGGTGAGTACATCTTTGCCTTTGTCATAGCCTCTGAAACCTTCTGCAAAGCGAGACCATGAAAACGTTTGTTCCTTGGTTGAGTTATTGATGATCACCATAATGACCTCAGCAGGTTGCGCCATTTCTTTTACGGGCTCTAGGTAGCGGAAATACACGTACACATTGTTTTGCGGCACATACTGCAACAGCTTACCTTGGTGAATGACCTTTTGGCCTTTTCTCCAATTCAATAAAGATTTGGTAAACTGAAAATATGCTTCTTCTTCTGGGGTTCTTCCGGTTTGATACGCCCTACATTTGGTGTCTTCATTGCTGCAAAATGCCGTGTGCTGATCTGCAGCCCAGCCGCCAGGAAAGTCTCTGCGGATATCGGCATCGCCTACTGCTTTACTGCCTTTCATACCGATTTCAGAACCGTAGTAAATTTGTGGAATTCCTCTGGTGGTGGCAATTAAAGTCAAGGCCATTTTGTAAGCTGCAATATCTGGATAAGATTCATTGAATCTTTGGGTGTCATGGTTTTCCATGAATACCAATAAATTTTGTGGATTGGCATATAGGTAGTCATTGGCAAAGTTTTCATAAAAGCGAACCATTCCTTGGTCCCAACCTTGCTCCTGCTCCTTCCATGCCTGCATCATGGCGTCGTGTAAGGTGAAATCCATGACAGAAGGCATGTGGCTATTGTAACCTTGGAGTGCGCCAATTGGGCTATCTTTTTGCCAAAACGCCATTTGCGCTTGGTCGTGCATCCAAACTTCTCCTACGATATTCAAATTGGGATATTCGGTCATGATGGCTTTTGTCCATTTTGCAGCTGCATCTTTGTCGTTGTAAGAGTAGGTATCCACGCGCAAGCCGTCTAATTGCGCATATTCAATCCACCAAATGGTATTTTGAATCAAGTAAGTCAGCAACAACGGATTTTGCTGGTTCATGTCCGGCATGGTGGTGTCAAACCAACCATCGGCAGATGCTTTTTGATCTGTTTTGGACGCATAAGGATCGAATTGGGTGCTGGTGCGGTAACTCGATCGTGTGAACTGATCAAACTGATGGATCCAGGTGGCGGTAGGCAAATCTTGGATCATCCAGTGCTTGCTCGACCAGTGGTTAGGGACTTCGTCTTTGATGACTTTCAATCCTTGTCGATGTGCCTCCAAAACCATTTCCTTGTACCAAGAATTGTTGCCATAACGCGGGTCAATTTTATACAAATCGGATTGCGCATAGCCGTGATAAGAATAGGTTGGTTCGTTGTCCTCGAGCATGGGCGTAGTCCAGATGGTAGTGGCGCCTAATTCTTTGATGTAACTCAGACGTTGAATAATCCCCATGATGTCACCTCCATGCCGACCACTCGGATTCGAACGATCAGTTGCTTCTTTGGTGTCAGGATGCTTGTCTAAGCCCTCGTTGGCATTGGCAAAACGGTCTGGCATTAACAAATACATCACATCTGAACTATTGAAACTCTGACGGTACTTGCTGTTTTGAATGCGCTCTTCGAGCTTGAATTCATGGGTAGCAAGTACTTTCTTTTTATCCATCAATCTGATTGGATAAATACCTGCAACTTTATCTTTGGTCTCCAGCGTGACAAAAATATAATTCGGGTTTTCGGTGCGGATTTCTTCGAGAATTTGAAGGCCCACAACCTCCACTTTGTACTTTGCGATGTCTTGTCCGTGCAGCAATACTTGTACTTGATGGTGCTCCATTCCTACCCACCAGTTTGCAGGTTCTACATGTTTGAATACTTGTGAGTAAGCTAAGGAAGTGAAAAGAAGACAAAAGGCGAGGTTAATCCATTTCATAAACACGTTGTTGAGTTCCGTTTTCAAAGTTCAAAATTTTAATACAATTTTTAGTACTTGGGTCAATTTCTCTACCCAAAATATCGGTCACGAAAAGCAATTTGCCCTTCGTTGCAGCATTTTCATCCAAACCAATTGTACAAGGATTTGGCAAGGCCTGATAAGCACTTAATTGCGAAAGTGCGCTTGTTTTACGGTTTTGTAAATAGGGAATGATGCCACTCTTGACATGTGCGCCCCAAGTTACTTGCAGTGCATTGATAAAATCTTGATCTGAAAATCCATAGTCTAAACCTTTGTAGTCGTCATCCAATGCAGCTGGTGTGATCAATGCTTGTTGGGCCTCGAGTTGTGTTTGGAGGTTACTCACGTTCCAAATATTGGAAAGGATGTCATTGAGGTGAAAAGTGAAGCGGTCCCTGAAGTAAGGAACTGCTAAGAGTTTGGTATACAACGGTCTGCTTTGATTGCCCGGAGACCACGTGTAAATGTTGCGCAACGCCCAATTGATATTGAACCAATCTATGCCGAATGTATTATCTAAATCATAAGAAATGTAAACGATTTTTCCGTCGCTCTCCCTTTGATATAAGTAGTAATTATTTTTATTGTAGGCATAGCCATCCCACTGGCCCATGAGAATTTCTAAGGCAATATTGCGCAAAAACAAATCGACATCAAAGACATCTTGGATGGCACAAACAAAATTACTAGCAGGTGTATTGTTCAGCACGTCAATGAAATGAATGAGTGCACTGAAATCTGCACTATCCTTATTCGTTTTCAGTTCATAAATACTGTTGTAGCTGCTTGGGTTTGAACCCCACCAGGTCAAATCGGCTCCGTAAGCACATTTCCATAAATTACCATTGGCCTGTCCCGGAAAACGCAAATCGAGAAATTCGTCATCGAGGTGCTCTACATTAATGTACAAGCCTTTATAGGCATTGTTGATATAGAGTTTGATATAACTCGTGCGCGCCGCAGGAAGTGCTGCAGACCTTAGTAATTGCTGTGCAAGATATGATCGCATGATCGATACATCGTTGTGTTCGCCATTCAGATTTAATTCTTCAAGACCCTGAAATTTTTGGGTTGGAACAAAACGATTGAAATCGACCTTAAAAGATTTTTTTTGCGAGGCCAAGGAAGTGTTTCCTCTCGCTCTAAAACCAATGCTATCGATTGTAACATTCAAAGAAGCGCTCTGATAGGAAACCGTTGCCATAAACTCATGGCCACTGTATAAACTATCTCCAAGAAGTAAATCCAGCGAGTCAGGATGAATATCCACGTACACACTCGCGAGCTCATTTTGTAGAAAAGCTAAGTTGTAAGGTGGTTGAGGAATTTGGGCAAAAACCGATTGAAGTCCAAGAAAAATGAATAAGATAAACCGGATATGCTGCATCCAAATTGCTTTAATCAACTTTTACAAACCCTTCATTAGCCATGGCTGTTCCAACTTTGATCAAAAAGTGATAGTTGCCTGACGGCAGATCCTTTACATCAAATGGGATTTCATTGTCACCACTTGCGGAGGTGCCTTTTCTTTCCATGACGACCTGACCAGCTTCATTCAATAACAGTACCTTATATGGTTCAATTGCTAGCGCCTGGAAACGCAGTGTAGCCAATTGCGAAGAAGGATTGGGAAATACCTTCAACTCAAAAGAGGAGTTCAAGACTTCTTCAATCGAAACAGGTGCTTCAGTAATTTCTGGTTGAGCTAATTTAACATCCGTGTAAATACGGTATTCACCTGCAATAAGGCTAATTGGAGCAAGCGCATTAGTGACATTGATGCTATCACCAGTAAAATATTCATACCACCAACCGGCATGCTGAAAAGCAGGAATGACACTTTGTGTAGTCACGGCAAAATTCGCCATTGAAACACCATTCATGCTGGCGTGGCTCATGGTCATTCTTTTGGCTGCTCCTGTTAGGTTGTATTGAAAGTTGAGCGAGCGAAAAGTTTCGTAATTATTTCGCAAGGCAAGCGTTGCCGCGTAGACATCATAGAGTTGTCGGCGTCGCGCTTGGGTGTAGTAATTCCACAAAATAGGTTTATTACAAACACGGCAAGGGTTATCTATAGAAATGTCGTAACCCAATTCCTGGAACTGCCACAACATTTTAGGGCCGGGTTGTGTCAATAAGATGACGGCGATACCTTGTGCACGACCTAAAGCTGTATAAAGATTGCGCGCGTTGTGTGCAGGATTGGTATTATTTCCATAAGTAAGCGCTTCAAACATCGTGCGCTCTTCATCATGGCTTTCTGCGTAAGAAATCAAATGCGGGACGGACCAACCTCTGTTACTATGAATTCCTGAGCTGATATTACTTGAATTGGTAAAGCCCATAAGCGCTTGTTGATACCCGTGGGTCACGTTACCCCAAAGCATCATGCCATGGTCTGCCAATTGTTCTTCTTCGGCGTTGTCGCACCAGTGTTCTAAAATAATATACGCATCGGATTTATAAGTCCAGATTTCGTCGACCATTCTCTTGAGCAAGTTGATGCGCTCCATGCTGTAACCATTTCCGTTATTGATAAAACCCTTTGTATAATCAAAACGAAAACCGTCAATATTGTAGGTCTCGATCCAATAGCGATTGATTTGATCGATATATTGCTGAGTGGCCAAGCGGGTGTGGTCATAATCATAACCCCAGCAATAAGGTTCATGCGGGCAAATGGCATTGAACCAAGGGCTATTCGCTGCGGGGCGTGCATTTGCGGCGTCCCAATACATACGGACCATTGGGCTCTGACCGAATGCATGATTGAGTACCATGTCTACAATCACTGCAATACCACGGCCGTGGCAAGAATCTACAAACTCCTTGAATTTTTCTGGCGTACCATAATACTTATCAAGAGCCATGTGAAATGACGGGTTGTAGCCCCAACTCTCGTTGTTTTCAAACTCTCCAGGAGGCATGAGTTCAATTGCATTGATTCCGAGTTTAGTCAGGTAGTCTAGGGTATCAATAAGCGTTTGGTAATTTCTTTTGGCGACAAAATCGCGAACCAATAGCTCGTAAATGACTAAATCCTTCTTTTGCGTGGCGGTGAAGTTGGTGTTGGTCCAAACATAAGGAGTGGCAGCCGTTTGTAAAACCGTTACAAAACCTGTTGTTTGTCCGATAGGGTATGGATGCGGATTTGGATAAGTTTGAGCATTGATGCTGTTGTCATTGTTCGGGTCCAAAATGAGTGTACTCATTGGATCTGCCAAGCGCAAATTGCCATCAATGAGGTATTGATAACCGTATTTTTGGCCGGGTGTTAGCCCGGTGATTTCTAGCCACCAAGTTTGGTTGTTGGTAGATAGATGCATATGATAGTTGGTCGTTGGCGTCCAGTTGTTGAAGTCGCCAATGACGTAAATATGTTCTTTTTGAGGGGCGAATAACTGCAATACAACAGTTGTGTCGTTGATGTAATTGATGCCATTTTGTAAATTGGCATAAGTGGGGTCTTGCGGAACCACTAGCGGGTTAACCGTAAAATAAGTTGAGTCAATGACTTGTGTGGTGCCGTTGTCGGCAATGAATTCAAGTAAGTGCGTGCCAGCTTGTGTAGCCGTTAAAGTATAGTTGAGCTGCGTAGCATTGGGTAGTGTCTGAAGTACAATTCCATCCTGTTTGAGTGTTAGGCTTGCATTCTGATTGGCTGCCGCTTCCACGTGCAGTTGCTCATTTAAATCCAAAATAGCACCCGAGTTCGGATGAAAAAATTGGGCTAGCAAACCTGCATTGACCGGATAAACATCGTAATAGATATCGCTGCCATCTGCCGAACGGCCAACAATTGTTCCGGCTGCATTTCTAAATACAAAAGCAAACTTTAAAACATTTGTTCCTGCAGGAAAGCCATAATATTGATCGATATCGATGGTGATAGTGTGTTTGTTGTTGCCAATATTGGTCATGGCAACTTCGGGGTCTACGGTTCCCCAATTGCCTTGCACAAATTGCCAATTGGTTGGCGATGTACTTGCAGAGGTAATGAGTCCGGCGTGGGCATAGATCTGGTTTTGACCTACTAACGCAGCATTTCCTTGTGTTGCATCATAGGTGATGGTTACTACATCGTTTACCGTGGGAAATGCAGGATTCACCTCTAAGATTTGTGCATTCACAAACCCATCGAGGAGCATCAAAACAATAGATAAAAGAAGCTGCTTTTTCATCACACAAAAATTTATAAAAAGGTTGAACTAAAGACTAAAAAAGCCCGGGTGAAACTCACCCAGGCTTTTGAAATCATTTTTTTGAGGCTTATTGCTTGATCAATTTACCAGTAGCAACTTTGTCACCTGCAACAACGTTGTAGATATAAGAACCAGCCTGCAAAGCAGTTGTATTCATTTCTACAGTTGTAGTAGCAGAAGTAGCGACAGTTTGTGTAGCAACTACTTTACCAGTAAGGTCGAACAATGTAACGGTTGCAGTTGCAGCGTTGTTTGCGTCGAATGTGAAGTTCACAACATCAGATGCAGGGTTCGGCGCTACAGTAAGGTTAGCAATTGCGTTTTCAGCAACAGAAACACCACATGCTGTACAAGCATCCCAAACGTAACATACAGTACCAGGAAGCAAAGTGTACGTACGGTTGATGTTACCAGCACCGTCATCTACACCACAAGAGTCAACTGCAATTGTGTTAGCAGCATCTGTACCTTCGTTTGAACCCCAGTCGCCGTTTACGAACTTGTAAAATTGAGTAGCACCCAAAGAAGCAACAGGATAAGATACAGTAATTGCCCAAATGTTGTTGCCTTCGTCTGTCATTGCAGAGTTTGCATCACCAGGAGACCAGTTTGCAACCGGACCAGCTGCTACAGTAGCACCGTTGTCTGTGAAGTTACCTCCAACACGGATACCATTTGCAGCCAACGTAGCGCCACCAGCAAGGTAGTTAGTGATGTCCACTTTGTAAGTTACGTCAAAGTTAGTTTGAAAGCTATACATACCTGTTGTGCGGTTAAAAATAACCATGTAAGTACCAGCAGGAACAGGAATGTTAGGGCCTCCTTGAACACCAACTCCAGTAGGAAAGTCAACAGCACCCCAGTTGATAGCCCAATCGTCGTCTTGACGGAATTTAGCTTCACCAGCCGTACAGGTAACAATTGCGCCATACATTTCACCGTCTACAGTGACCATGTCAACATCAGCAGACCAACCAGATGGCAAAGCCGAACCGATGATACCTACCGCAGGGAATTGTGCGAAGGCAGAAGCTCCTAAAACGAGAGCCGTTAAGAGTGTAAAAATTTTCTTCATACTTAATTAATTAATAGGTTAATAATACTTAGTGTCAGATTGACAAGTTCAAAAATATAAAAATATTTTTTAATCCAATAAATTCAAGGTGAATTTCACCTTGTTTTCTGTGAAAAATAACAACCGCTTCAATAGTGCCAAGGACCCTTGTAGATGACTAGAGCGCTCAAATCATCGGACAATTCGGGTTCAGTGTCAAAAATTCCAAAAACACTAGAGCCACTGCCGGACATGGAAGTGTAAGTTGCTCCGGCAGCATAAAGCTTGTTTTTTAGGACTTGAATGGCTGGGAAAGACTCAAAAACAGAAGTTTCAAAATCATTCTGAAGCCCTTTGATTCCTTCATTTTTGAAATTTTCCAATAAAGATGAACGACTATTATCAGGTTGAACACCCGCATATGCTGTAGCCGTAGCAACATGAATCTGAGGATTACACAAAACCAAATAAACAGTTTTTCCGAGTGGCTCTAATTTAGACAAGAGTTCCCCTCGTCCTTTGGCAAGTTGCAAACCACCTTCAACAAAAAATGGGCAATCGCTGCCAAGTTGAGCAGCAAAATCTTCTAATTCAGCAACTGAGTAACCTAAATCAAACAGCGAATTGACGCCCAAGAGCATGTAACTTGCATCGGCAGAGCCACCTCCCAATCCGGCACCAACAGGAATTTGCTTACGCAAATGAATCTGCAATTTTGGAAATTCTTTGTGTTCACGAAGTAAGTTGACCGCGCGCTGACACAAATTCGGTTTGCCATCAGAAGGCACTTGAATGCCCGACTGCATAAAGCTATCGCTGGCTGCTTCAGTAATTTCCAAGATATCACAAAGGGGCGTCTCTGCCATTATGGTTTCTATCTCATGATAGCCATCGGGGCGCTTGGCAAGAATATGCAAACCAAGATTGATTTTGGCAGGAGGGTACAAGATCATGATGTAAAGATAAGCAATTGCCGAAAATCCTTATTTTTGTTGCACCAAACAAGATAACTATGAGCACAACCTATTTGGATTTTGAAGAGCCCCTGCGCGAACTTGAAGAACAAATTCAGCAAACCAAAGAATTAGGCGAGCAAACTCAAGTGGATATGCAAGCGCAAATCACCGCCCTTGAAGCAGTCCTTGCCGACAAAACCAAAGAAGTTTTTGCCAACCTCACACCTTGGCAGCGTGTTCAACTCTCTCGTCATCCAGACCGTCCTTACACTTTAGCGTATATCAACGCACTTACCAATGGTCAGTTCCAAGAACTGCACGGCGACCGCAATGTCAAAGACGACAAAGCAATGGTTGGCGGTTTTGGTTTATTAGATGGTCGAACTGTCATGTTTATTGGCCAACAAAAAGGAATCAATACCAAAATGCGTCAGTACCGCAATTTCGGTATGCCGAACCCTGAAGGTTATCGCAAAGCGTTGCGACTCATGAAACTCGCTGAAAAATTCAACAAACCAATTGTCACCTTCATAGATACACCTGGTGCGTTTCCTGGCCTTGAAGCCGAAGAGCGTGGACAAGGAGAAGCAATTGCGCGCAATATTTATGAAATGATGCGCCTCAAAGTTCCCGTCATTTGCATCATCATCGGTGAAGGTGCTTCTGGTGGCGCACTTGGCATTGGTGTAGGTGATAAAGTCGTGATGTTAGAAAATACCTGGTATTCTGTTATTTCGCCAGAAAGTTGCTCTTCAATCCTATGGCGCTCATGGAACTACAAAGAAATAGCGGCCTCTGCACTCAAACTGACTTCCACAGACATGAAGCAAAATGGTTTGGTAGACGATGTCATCAGCGAGCCAAGCAGCGGTGCACACCGTGATCAAGAGCAAATGTTTAGTATCCTTCGGGACAAATTGCATGGTTACCTACAAGAACTTGATCAAAAGCAGCCTGAAGAGCGCATCAATGAACGCATCGAGAAGTTCAATCAAATGGGCTTCTGGAAATAAGCGAACGAATGAACGCGCTCCTCGCTACGCCCATTGCTTACCTCAAAGGAGTTGGACCGCAAAAAGCGCAAACACTACAAGAAGAGCTCGGAATTTACACCTTCCAGGACTTACTCAATCATTTCCCTTATCGCTACCAAGACCGCAGTAGTTTTCACGACATCGCACTCATCAGAGCCGAAGACCAATACGTTCAGCTCAAAGGAAAGCTAACTCATATCAGTGAAATAGGCAGCGGTCGGCACAAAAAGCTACAAGCGCGCTTCACTGACGGATCTGGTTCTATCGACTTAGTTTGGTTTCAGGGCTTTCAATGGATCAAAGGAAACCTCAATATCCAAGATGAATTCATCGTTTTTGGCAAGCCCAAATTTTTTCAAAACAACTGGAACATACCTCACCCTGAATTACTTAAAGTTGTACCAGGCATGGACAGAAAAGGGTTTGAAGCTTTTTATCCTAGCACCGAAAGATGTCAGCACAAAGGACTGCACAGTAAAGGTTTGAGTAAACTCATCGCTAATCTGTTTGAGCATATAGCCAATCAAATTCCTGAAACACTGCCCTACTCAATTTGTACTGAACTGAACTTGCTCGCACGCATCAAAGCACTGCGAGAAATCCATCAACCGAGTTCTGAAATCCTGATGAAGGCCGCTCGCTATCGTTTGAAATGGGAAGAACTATTTTTTTTACAACTCGAATTACTGCTGCGTAAAGGTCTTCAAAACAAAAAACTTAAAGGTTATTCATTCAAGGAAGTAGGAGCCGCTTTCAACGAATTTTACCTAAATCACCTGCCATTTGAATTGACAAACGCACAAAAACGGGTCTTGAAGGAAATCCGTAAAGATCTTGGTGCAGGCAGTCATATGAATCGCTTGCTTCAAGGCGATGTAGGGAGTGGCAAAACACTCGTTGCTTTGTTGAGTATACTTTTAGCTATCGGCAACGGGCTACAGGGTGCATTAATGGCCCCCACTGAAATTTTAGCCACACAACATTTCATCGGAATCAGTGAATTACTTGAAAAAATGAATATTCGGGTGGCGCTGCTTACAGGTTCTACCAAAAAAGCGGAGCGCAGCCAAATTCACGAAGGACTGCTCAATGGTGATATACAGTTGTTGATCGGGACACACGCCTTACTTGAAGATACAGTTCAATTCAAGCACTTAGGTTTGGTAGTTATCGATGAACAACACCGCTTTGGCGTGGCGCAACGCGCAAAAATGTGGCGCAAAAATAGCATTCCACCGCATGTCTTGATCATGACCGCAACCCCTATCCCGAGAACCTTGGCCATGACTTTTTACGGAGATCTTGATGTATCGGTTATCGACGAATTGCCACCAGGAAGAAAACCCATACATACCATTCACCGCCGAGAAAACCACCGAGAAAAGCTTTTTTCATTCATTAACGAACAACTACAACTCGGCAGACAGGCCTATGTTGTATATCCACTCATCCAGGAATCCGAAAAACTTGACTTCAAAAATTTGGAAGACGGCTATGCACAAGTTGAAGCATTTTTCAAACCTAAAGGGTTTCAGATCAGCATGGTGCACGGCAAAATGAAGCCTGCCGACAAAGAAGCTGAAATGCAGCAATTTGTTCAAGGCCATACACATATTATGGTCGCAACAACTGTAATTGAAGTTGGGGTGAATGTTCCTAACGCATCGGTGATGGTCATTGAGAGCGCAGAACGCTTTGGCCTTTCGCAGTTACACCAATTGCGCGGTCGCGTAGGGCGCGGTGCGGAGAAATCGTATTGTATTTTGATGACTGGCGATGGCATTTCCAAAGAAGCTCAAAAACGCATGGATACCATGGTAGGGAGCAACGATGGTTTTGTCCTCGCAGAAGTGGACTTGCAATTGCGCGGACCAGGAGACCTCATGGGTACGCAACAGAGCGGTGCGCTGGCTTTAAAAATTGCCGATCTAGCAAAAGACGGCCAACTCGTGCAATTAGCGCGCGACAAAGCGCGTGAAATTCTAGCAGCAGACCCTCAGTTGATTTCACCCGAAAATATCCTATTGAATCAAGCCCTACGAGAAGTACTCAAAAACAAACCCAATTGGGGTAGGATTTCATAAATGAAACCGATCAACAATCAATAACTAGTCTCGGTAAATTTTATTGTTTGAACAAAAAAGGCGGTCTTGATAGACCGCCTTTTGAATTTACATTTGTAATGGCTTATTGCGCCTGCTCCATTAAGTCTTCGTAAGCCTCTTTGGAGCCAACGATGAGGTTTTGGAAGTTGCGCACACCAGTTCCAGCTGGAATAAGGTGACCAACAATTACATTTTCTTTCAAGCCCAATAAGTGGTCTTCTTTTCCTGAGATGGCAGCTTCGTTGAGGACTTTGGTCGTCTCTTGGAAGGATGCTGCAGAAATGAAAGATTGGGTTTGTAATGAAGCGCGGGTGATACCTTGTAACAACGGAGTTGAGGTTGCAGGCATTGCTTCGCGTGCTTCGATGAGTTGTTTGTCTTCGCGCTTCAAGCGTGAGTTTTCGTCACGCAAACGGCGAACACTCACTAACTGACCTTTATGCAATTCTGTTGAATCGCCAGCGTCGATGACAAACATTTGACCATAAAGCTCGTCGTTGGCTTCCATGATGTCTGCTTTATGAACGCTTTGTCCTTCGAGGAAGCGTGTATCGCCAGATTCGATGATCTCAGCTTTCAACATCATTTGACGAACGATCACTTCAAAGTGCTTGTCGTTGATTTTTACACCTTGTAAGCGGTATACCTCTTGAATTTCATTGACAATGTACTCTTGTACTTTTGTCGGACCTTCAATGTTGAGGATGTCGTTAGGTGTGATTGCACCGTCTGATAGCGGTTGACCTGCACGAACGTAATCGTTTTGCTGTACAAGGATATGCTTAGAAAGTGGAACTAGATACTTGCGAATTTCACCAAGTTTAGACGTAATGATGATTTCGCGGTTACCTCTTTTCACTGTTCCATAGGTAGCGGTACCGTCGATTTCAGAAACAACTGCTGGATTCGATGGATTTCTCGCCTCAAATAATTCGGTTACACGTGGAAGACCACCAGTGATATCCCCTGTTTTACCTGCAGAGCGCGGGATTTTTACAAGGATGTCTCCAGCTACAATTTTATCGCCTTCTGCCACCGAGATGTGTGCATTGACCGGAATAGAATATTCGCGGAGGATCTCTTTGGTTTTTGGATCGATGATATGAATAGCTGGCGATTTTTTCTTGTCGCGCGACTCGATGATTACTTTTTCAGTAAAGCCTGTTTGCTCATCGACTTCTTCGCGGTAAGTGATGTTTTCGATGATGCCATCAAATACTACTTTACCTGCAACTTCGCCAATGATGAGCGCGTTATATGGATCCCACTTACAGATGACATCACCTTTTTTGATTTTGGTGTTGTTTTGAACCATTAAGTCTGAACCATAAGGTACGTTCGCAGTCATGACCACAATACCCGTTTTCTCGTCTGTAATGCGCAATTCAGCAGAACGACCTACAACAATAACACGCTCCGTACCGTCTGAATTTTTACGTTCGATGGTGCGGATTTCGTCGATTTCTAACTTACCGTTTGCTTTCGCTTTAAGGTCTGAGATATCAGCGATGTTAGATGCCGTACCACCAACGTGGAACGTACGAAGTGTGAGCTGAGTTCCTGGTTCACCAATAGACTGTGCAGCGATGACCCCAACTGAGTCACCGATTTGTGCAAGTCTGTGGTTAGATAAGTTGCGTCCGTAACATTTCGAACAAACACCTCTGCGCATTTCGCATGTAAGAACCGAGCGAATTTCTACTTCTTCAATACCTGCTTTCTCAATTGTTCTGGCAACATCCTCTGAGATGAGATCACCTGCTTGAACAATGATTTGATCTGTATCTGGCATGTAGACATCATGAACAGATGTACGTCCTAAAATACGGTCATACAAAGGTTCTACCACTTCGTCGTTTTTCTTCAAGGAAGTAGCTACAATACCACGGAGGGTGCCACAGTCGTTGGAGTTGATGACCACATCTTGTGCCACATCGACCAAACGACGCGTCAGGTAACCTGCATCAGCAGTTTTAAGAGCGGTATCGGCCAAACCTTTACGGGCACCGTGAGTAGAGATAAAGTACTCTAGGATGGACAGTCCTTCTTTAAAGTTGGACAAAATTGGGTTCTCGATAATTTCTTGTACAGATGCACCAGATTTTTGCGGCTTGGCCATTAGACCACGCATACCGGATAACTGACGAATTTGTTCTTTCGAACCACGCGCTCCGGAATCGTACATCATGTAGATGGAGTTGAACCCTTGACGGTCTGTCTTGAGTTGTTCCATGAGTGTATGGGTCAGGCGCGAGTTGGTATGCGTCCAGATATCAATAATTTGGTTGTAACGCTCGTTGTTTGTGATCAGACCCATGTTGTAATTCACCATGACTTCTTTCACTTCAGTCTCTGCCTTTGAAACGAGAATTTCTTTTTCTTTTGGAATGATGATGTCATCGAGGTTAAACGAAAGACCGCCTCTGAAGGCCATCTCGTAACCAAGTTGCTTGATATCATCAAGGAATTGAGCTGTTCTTGACGTACCACAGACTTTGAGTACTTCACCGATGATATCGCGAAGTGCTTTTTTGGTCATGACGTCGTTGATGAAACCAACTTGACGCGGCACCTTGTTATTGAACATCACACGTCCACAAGTAGTTTCAACCATCATGAGGCATGGTTGCCCATCTGCACCCAAATCGTAGGTCTTGACCTTGATGTGCGCATGCAAATCAAGTTTACTTTCGTTGTAGGCAATGATCACTTCTTCTGGAGAATAGAAAATACCGCCTTCACCTTTCACGATTTCGGTATCGGTGGTGCGTTTTCCTTTCGTAATGTAGTAAAGACCCAAGACCATATCCTGAGACGGTACCGCGATCGGTGCGCCGTTAGCAGGGTTGAGGATGTTGTGCGATGCCAACATGAGCATTTGCGCCTCTAAAATTGCGGCATTGCCAAGTGGTAAGTGAACCGCCATTTGGTCACCATCGAAGTCGGCGTTGAAGGCCGTGGTAACGAGTGGGTGCAAACGGATCGCTTTTCCTTCGATCAATTTTGGTTGGAAAGCTTGGATACCCAAACGGTGAAGTGTAGGGGCACGGTTCAAGAGAACTGGGTGACCTTTTAATACGTTTTCGAGGATGTCCCAAACAACTGGCTCTTTGCGGTCGACGATTTTCTTTGCCGATTTAACTGTTTTGACAATACCGCGCTCAATCATTTTGCGAATGATAAACGGTTTGTAGAGTTCTGCTGCCATGTCTTTTGGCAAACCACACTCGTGTAATTTGAGGTCTGGACCAACGACAATAACTGAACGTGCAGAGTAGTCGACGCGCTTACCAAGTAAGTTTTGACGGAAACGACCTTGCTTACCTTTCAAGGAATCTGAAAGCGATTTGAGGGCACGGTTCGATTCTGTTTTGACCGCAGAAGATTTTCTTGAGTTGTCAAATAGAGAGTCTACCGCCTCTTGCAACATGCGTTTTTCGTTGCGCAAGATCACCTCTGGTGCTTTGATCTCGATCAAGCGCTTCAAGCGGTTGTTTCGAATAATGACACGACGGTAAAGATCATTGAGGTCAGAAGTTGCGAAGCGGCCGCCATCTAGTGGAACTAATGGACGCAATTCTGGCGGAATAACTGGAACCACCTTCACTATCATCCATTCTGGACGGTTGTCAATGCGCTTTTGAGAGTCACGCATGGCTTCTACTACCTGCAAACGCTTGAGTGCTTCGTTCTTGCGCTGTACAGATGTTTCTGTTTCAGCCTGGTAACGCAAGTCATAAGACATTTGGTCGAGGTTGAGTCCAGCCAACAAATCATAAAGTGCTTCTGCACCCATTTTCGCGATGAATTTGTTGGGGTCGGTGTCGTCTAGGTAGTGGTTATTCGCCAATTCTGGCAAATCGAGCATGTCGAGGTATTCTTCTTCAGTGATGAAGTCCATTTTCTTGACATTGGCCCATTTATCTGTACTGTTTACAGCACCAGCCTGAATGACCACATAACGCTCATAATAAATGATTTGATCCAGTTTTTTGGTAGGCAAGCCTAACAAATAACCGATTTTGTTCGGAAGTGAACGGAAGTACCAGATGTGTGCAACCGGAACCACCAAAGAGATGTGTCCCATGCGCTCACGACGTACTTTCTTTTCAGTTACTTCTACACCACAGCGATCACAGACGATTCCTTTGTATCGGATGCGCTTGTATTTGCCACAGTGACATTCGTAATCTTTAACAGGTCCAAAAATGCGCTCACAGAACAAGCCATCACGCTCCGGTTTATAGGTGCGGTAGTTAATGGTTTCTGGTTTCAAAACTTCACCACTAGAATGCTCCAAGATGACCTCTGGTGAAGCCAAGGAGATAGTGATTTTGTTGAAGCTGCTTTGCTTTTTTGGGGTTTCTTTTTTGAAAGCCATTTGATCTCGACTATTTACGTTAGTATTTTGAATTAATCCATTGATACGTTAAGGCATAAGCCACGTAATTCGTGTAACAATACATTGAAGGACTCAGGAATACCTGGTTCTGGAATGTTATCGCCTTTCACAATAGATTCATATGCCTTGGCACGACCCATGACGTCGTCAGATTTCACGGTAAGGATTTCTTGAAGGATATTGGCTGCACCAAATGCTTCCAATGCCCATACTTCCATCTCACCAAAACGCTGACCACCAAACTGAGCCTTACCACCCAAAGGTTGTTGGGTAATAAGTGAGTATGGTCCGATAGAACGTGCGTGCATTTTGTCGTCTACCATGTGAGATAATTTCAACATGTAGATGATACCGACAGTTGCAGGTTGGTGGAAACGCTCACCGGTTCCGCCATCGTAGAGGTAAGTTTTACCTGAGCGTGGAACACCAGCTTTGTCTGTCCACTCGTTGATTTCTTCTGGTTTTGCACCATCAAAAATTGGCGTAGCAAACTTGACACCTAGTTTTTCACCCGCCCATGCAAGTACGGTCTCATAAATCTGACCAAGGTTCATACGAGATGGTACCCCTAGTGGATTCAAAACGATATCAACAGGCGTTCCGTCTTCAAGGAACGGCATGTCTTCTTGACGTACGATGTTGGCAACAATACCTTTGTTACCGTGACGTCCCGCCATCTTGTCACCGACTTTCAACTTGCGTTTTTTGGCAACATATACTTTCGCTAATTTCACGATTCCGGCAGGGAGTTCGTCACCAACAGAAATATGGAATTTTTTGCGTTTGTAGATGCCAAGTAAGTCGTTGGCTTTGATATTGAAGTTGTGGATGACACGAGAAATCAGTTGATTGGTCTCTATATCGGCTGTCCAGTTCAGTGGATTGACAATTGAGTAATCAAGTGCACTCAACGATTTATTACTGAACTTAGATCCTTTTTTGATCAGCTCCTCTTTGAAGTTATTGAATACCCCTGAAGATTTTTGCTCTCCGAGGATAAGCAATAATTTATCTACAAGTTTATCGCGCAACACAGAAAGATCTCTTTGGTAATCTGCATCGAGTGCCTCGAGTACAGGTTTGTCTTGTGATTTCGATTTGCGATCTTTGACAGCTCTTGAGAAGAGTTTTTTCTCGATCACTACTCCGCGAAGTGAAGGGCCAGCCTTCAAGGAAGCATCTTTGACATCGCCTGCTTTGTCTCCGAAGATAGCGCGCAAGAGTTTTTCTTCTGGTGAAGGGTCTGTTTCTCCTTTCGGTGTGATTTTTCCGATAAGGATATCACCTTCTTTGATCTCTGCACCAATGCGGATCAGACCATTTTCATCGAGGTCTTTGGTTGCTTCTTCCGAAACATTAGGAATATCAGAAGTCAATTCTTCCATACCTCGTTTGGTATCGCGTACTTCCAAAGAATATTCATCGATGTGAATAGAGGTGAAGATGTCGTCGCGGACTACTTTCTCAGAGATAACAATCGCATCCTCGAAGTTGTAACCTTTCCACGGCATGAATGCTACTTTGAGGTTTTGGCCGAGTGCAAGCTCTCCGGATTGTGTTGCATAACCTTCGCAAAGTACTTGACCTCTTTCTACGCGGTCGCCTTTTTGGACAATCGGTTTGAGGTTGATACAAGTGCTTTGGTTGGTCTTCATAAATTTCGTAAGCGAGTAACGCATGACTTCGCTGTCAAAGCTTACGAGTTTATCTTGGTCATTCCAGTCGTAACGGATGACGATTTCGTTAGCGTCCACGTATTCTACAGTACCAGAACCTTCTGCGTTGATCAAAACGCGAGAGTCTCTGGCAACAAGTTGCTCGATTCCTGTACCAACGATTGGTGCATTAGGACGCAACAATGGCACCGCTTGGCGCTGCATGTTGGAGCCCATGAGTGCACGGTTGGCATCGTCGTGCTCGAGGAAAGGAATAGAAGAGGCCGCAATTGAGGCAATTTGGTTGGCACCTACGTCCATCAAGCTGAGGTCGCCAGGAGCTACCACAGGGAAGTCACCTTCGTAACGCGCTTTAACCAAGTCAGAAAGGAAATTTCCTTTTTCGTCTATTTTGGCGTTGGCCTGTGCAATTGTTTTTGAATCTTCCTCTTCAGCTGCCAAGTAGATTGGGCTCTCCTCGAATACCACACGACCGTTGTCTACACGACGGTATGGTGTTTCGATGAAACCAAGCTTGTTTACTTTGGCGAATACACAAAGTGAAGAGATGAGTCCGATGTTCGGACCTTCTGGTGTTTCAATGGTACACAAACGACCGTAGTGCGTGTAGTGAACGTCACGAACCTCGAATCCGGCGCGTTCGCGCGATAGACCGCCTGGCCCGAGTGCAGAAAGGCGACGCTTGTGCGTGACTTCCGAAAGCGGGTTGGTTTGGTCCATGAACTGAGAAAGTTGGTTGGTACCGAAGAAAGAGTTGATAACCGAAGACAAAGTCTTGGCATTGATCAGGTCGATAGGTGTAAATACTTCATTGTCGCGGACATTCATGCGTTCACGAATGGTGCGAGCCATGCGCGCCAAACCTACGCCAAATTGTGAGTAAAGTTGCTCTCCAACGGTACGTACACGGCGATTAGATAAGTGGTCGATGTCGTCGATATCTGCCTTAGAGTTGATGAGTTCAATAAGGTATTTGATGATCGAAATAATGTCGTTTTTCGTAAGAACACGAGACTCCTCTGCAGTATCTAGGTTGAGCTTTTTGTTGATGCGGTAGCGTCCTACTTCACCTAAATCATAACGTGCATCTGAGAAGAATAACTTCTCAAATACACCTTTAGCAGTTTCGTAGTCTGGTGGATCTGCATTACGCAATTGACGGTAGATGTGCTCGACCGCTTCTTTTTCAGAGTTGGACGTATCTTTTTGTAAAGTATTGTAGATGATCGTGTAATCCGTAGAGTTACCATCTTCTTTGTGCAAGATCAAAGATTTTGCGCCTGAATCCATAATTGAATCGAGGTGCTCCTCGCCGATTAGTAATTCGCGGTCTAAAATAACTTCATTGCGCTCGATAGAAACCACTTCTCCAGTGTCTTCATCTACAAAATCTTCAATCCAAGTTTTAAGCACCCTTGCCGCCAAACGACGACCGATGAGTTTCTTGAGATTGGTTTTACTCACCTTTACTTCGTCAGCTAGACCAAAGATATCCAAGATATCGCGGTCTGTTTCGTAGCCAATAGCACGGAAAAGGGTTGTAACCGGTAATTTCTTTTTGCGGTCGATGTAAGCGTACATGATATTGTTGATATCTGTCGCGAATTCAATCCATGATCCTTTGAAAGGAATAATTCTGGCCGAATATAACTTCGTGCCATTTGCATGGCGAGACTGTCCAAAGAAAACGCCCGGCGAACGGTGCAATTGGGATACAATGACACGTTCTGCGCCATTGACCACAAATGAACCTTTCGGAGTCATATAAGGAATTGTACCTAAGTAAACATCCTGAACAATGGTTTCGAAATCCTCGTGCTCAGGGTCTGTACAATACAGTTTCAGTTTTGCTTTGAGAGGAACACTGTAAGTGAGACCTCTTTCGATACACTCTTCAATGGTGTAACGAGGTGGATCAATGAAATAATCCAGGAATTCTAGAACAAATTGATTGCGGGTATCCGTAATGGGGAAATTTTCAGCAAACACTTTGAAAAGTCCTTCGCTTTCGCGATTTTCCGGGGTTGTTTCCAACTGGAAAAATTCTTGAAAAGACTTTAACTGAATCTCCAAAAAATCTGGATATTCAAACTGGTTTTTGCTTGAAGCAAAATTAATTCTGGTTGAATTAGTTGTTGTTGCCAAGGCTTGTTTTTTTTAATGTTTTGTACTCTGTTGAAATCAACATGCAAAAAACAGGACAAGGCACCCGCCTTTCAGCGGTGCCTTTCCTGTATATCCTGAATCGAATTACTTAACTTCTACTTCAGCACCAGCCTCTTCAAGAGACTTTTTGAGGCCTTCAGCCTCGTCTTTTGAAACGCCTTCTTTCAATGTAGAAGGTGCTGCATCAACTAGGTCTTTTGATTCTTTCAAACCATTACCAGTCAATTCTTTTACAAGTTTAACTACTGCAAGTTTGTTAGGACCACCAGATTTGAGGATCACATCAAATTCAGTCTGCTCTGCAGCAGCTTCACCAGCACCAGCAGCAGCACCAGCTACCATTACTGGAGCGGCAGCAGCAGGCTCGATGCCATACTCGTCTTTCATAATTGTTGCTAATTCGCTTACTTCTTTTACTGTAAGGTTAACTAACGTTTCTGCAATTTGCTTTAAATCAGCCATTTTATTTAAATTTAAAAAGGTTTAAAAATAATTTGATTATGCTCTTTCTTCGAGCGTTTTAAGGATGCCAGCAATTTTGCCACCAGCTCCTTGAAGACCAGACAATACATTTTTCGCTGGGCTTTGCAACAAGGCAATGAGGTCACCGATAAGCTCTTCTTTGCTTTTGAGTGATTCTAATGCACTAAGTTGTTCGTCACCAATAAAGATTGCTTCGTCGATGTATGCGCCTTTCAAAAGTGGTTTTGGAGACTTCTTACGGAAGTCAGCAATCAATTTTGCAGGGGCATTAGCAACTTCAGAGATCATCACGGAGGTAGAACCTTTCAATACGTCTCTCAACGCACCAAAATCTTTACCTTCAACTTGATCCATTGCTTTTTCTAGCAAAGCGTTCTTTACTACACGCATAGAGATGTTTGATTGAAAACATCTTCTGCGGAGGGTGTTAACAGCCTCAACGGTCAAATCTGCAGTGTCTGTTAAATACACAACTTGGCTAGCAGACAATTGTGCTGCTAAATCGCTGATGTACTGTGCTTTTTCTTCTCTTGTCATGTGTTCTAAGTATTAAGCAGTAACAGACTTCGCGTCAATTTGTATTCCGGGACTCATTGTAGAGCTCAAGTAGATACTTTTAATGTATGTACCTTTTGCTGCAGAAGGCTTGAGTTTGATAAGAGTAGAAACCAATTCGGAAGCATTCTCACGAATTTTATCACCATCAAAACTTACACGACCGATTCCAGCGTGGATGATACCGTATTTATCGACTTTAAAGTCAATTTTACCGGCTTTCACCTCTTCTACGGCTTTACCAATTTCCATGGTAACAGTTCCTGTCTTCGGGTTTGGCATCAAGCCGCGCGGACCGAGGATACGACCAAGCGCACCAACTTTACCCATTACAGAAGGCATCGTGATGATCACGTCAACGTCTGTCCAGCCACCTTTGATCTTTGCGATGAAATCGTCAAGACCAACGTAGTCTGCACCTGCGTCTTGCGCTTCTTTCTCTTTGTCTGGTGTGCAAAGTACAAGTACTTTAACATCTTTACCAGTACCGTGAGGTAAGGCAACGGTTCCACGTACCATTTGATTCGCTTTACGCGGGTCTACACCCAAACGAACACAAATATCTACAGAGGCATCGAATTTAGTGGTAGAAATTCCCTTCACCAAATCACATGCTTCTGTTAGAGTGAAAGTTTTTGACAAATCGTATTTTGCCAAAATCTCTTTTCTTTTTTTAGAAACTCTTTTCATAATGTATGATTATTTGGATTTTGGAGCTTCGCCACCTTTAACGGTAACCCCCATACTTCTTGCTGTTCCTGCAACCATGCGCATAGCAGAGTCTACCGTAAAACAATTCAAATCAGGAAGTTTGTCTTCGGCAATCGCACGAACTTGATCCCAGGTAACGGAACCAACTTTTACGCGGTTTGGCTCAGACGAACCTTTCTTAATTTTTGAATGTTCAATGATTTGTACCGCTGCTGGCGGGGTTTTGAGAACGAAATCAAAAGATTTGTCACCGTAAACGGTGATCACAACCGGCACCACCTTACCCATTTTGTCTTGTGTACGCGCGTTGAACTGCTTACAAAACTCCATGATGTTCACACCTTTGGCACCGAGAGCCGGACCAATTGGCGGGGATGGATTGGCTGCGCCTCCTTTGATCTGTAACTTGATCAATGCTGCTACTTCTTTAGCCATATATATACAAATTATGTAGTTAAACGTGGGCTTCTCGACGGGAAGCTTTAGTCATCAGGCCCACTCCTACGGTTAATACAACTTTAAGACTCTTTCTCAACCTGCATATAGTTGAGTTCGAGCAAGTTCTTGCGGCCAAAAATTTTGACCATTACCTTTAGCTTCTTTTTCTCTTCGTTGATTTCATCAACGACACCACTAAAGTTATTAAATGGACCATCAATTACCTTGACAGACTCACCAACCACAAACGGGATTTTGAGTTCTTCTTCAGTAATTGAAAGTTCATCAACTTTTCCTAAAATACGGTTAACTTCAGCCATTCGCATAGGAACAGCCTCGCCACCTTTTTCTGTACCTAAGAAACCAATTACATTTGGAATGCTTTTGATAACGTGCGTTACCTCGCCAACCAAAGCGGCCTCAATGAGTACATATCCTGGTAAGAAAGCCTTTTCTTTGTTGACTTTTTTACCATTCTGAATTTTGAAAACTTTTTCTGTAGGAATAAGCACCTGATTAACGTAATCAGTGAGCTTCATGCGTGCAATTTCAAGTTCAAGGTATTCCTTGACTTTTTTCTCCTTACCGCTAACGGCACGGACGACATACCACTTCTTTGCTATTTCTGCCATTCTTGTTTGGTGTTTAGAAAGATCCGTAGATAAAGCCAAGCACACCCTTCCATAAAGAACCTTCTTCTCCGGTGATCCCGAAAGTGAAGTCCATGGCAAAGATAACTAGGGAAATAAGCAAAGATGCTACGACTACAAGGATAGTGTTATTTTGTAACTCTTTCCATGTAGGCCAGGTTACTTGATGAACCATCTCGTTGTAGATGTCGATGATGTATGATCTTAATTTTAACACGAACAGTTGTTTTAATTGTGCACGGGCGGTAGGATTCGAACCCACGACCAATGGTTTTGGAAACCACCACTCTACCAGCTGAGCTACACCCGTTTAAAAAGGGGAGCTGTTAACTCCCCTTGTTTTTTACTTTTGGTAGAATCTTAAGCTACGATTTCTGTAACCTGACCTGCACCTACTGTACGACCACCTTCGCGGATAGCGAAACGGAGACCTTTGTCCATCGCAACTGGTACGATCAACTTTACATTAATAGATACGTTGTCACCTGGCATAACCATCTCGCGACCATCGCTAAGGAAGATCTCACCAGTTACGTCAGTTGTACGGAAATAGAACTGAGGGCGGTATTTGTTGTGGAAAGGAGTGTGGCGACCACCTTCTTCTTTCTTCAATACGTAGATCTCAGCTTTGAATTCGATGTGTGGTGTAGTTGAACCTGGCTTACAGATTACCATACCGCGCTTGATTTGTGATTTTTCAATACCACGTAGCAACAAACCAACGTTGTCACCAGCTTCACCACGGTCAAGGATTTTGCGGAACATCTCAACACCTGTTACAGTAGAAGTCAATTTAACTTCACCCATACCAAGGATCTCAACTGGCTCACCAGAGTTGATGACACCTGTTTCGATACGACCTGTTGCAACTGTACCACGACCTGTAATCGTAAATACGTCTTCAACTGGCATCAAGAAAGGCTTATCAACATCACGTGGAGGCAATTCGATGTAAGTATCAACTGCGTCCATCAATTCTTCGATTTTCGCTACCCACTGTGGCTCAGCGTTCAATGCACCAAGTGCAGAACCTTGAATAACAGGAGCGTTGTCACCGTCATATTTGTAGAAAGAAAGCAATTCACGTACTTCCATTTCAACTAATTCTAATAACTCAACGTCGTCTACCATGTCCACTTTGTTCATGAAGACAACCATGCGAGGAACACCTACCTGACGACCAAGAAGGATGTGCTCACGTGTTTGTGGCATTGGTCCGTCTGTTGCAGCTACAACGAGGATAGCACCGTCCATTTGGGCAGCACCCGTAACCATGTTCTTTACGTAGTCGGCGTGACCTGGACAGTCAACGTGCGCGTAGTGACGGTTAGCAGTTTCGTACTCAATGTGTGAGGTGTTGATGGTGATACCACGCTCTTTTTCTTCAGGAGCGTTGTCAATTGAGGAGAAGTCACGAGCCTGAGCCAATCCTTTGCTTGAAAGAACGCTAGAAATTGCAGCAGTCAACGTAGTCTTACCGTGGTCAACGTGTCCGATGGTACCGATGTTGACGTGTGGTTTGGAACGGTCAAAATTTTCCTTAGCCATTTTGTGTATTTGTTACTTAGTTAATAATATACTTATCTATCATAAAGGTCCGATACGCAAAGCGAAACGGACTTAAATGCAATTTTACATTGAGCCAATGACGAGAATTGAACTCGTGACCTCTTCCTTACCAAGGAAGCGCTCTACCCCTGAGCTACACCGGCGCTCAAACAAAAAGAGTGAGCGGGAGACGAGATTCGAACTCGCGACGTTCAGCTTGGAAGGCTGACGCTCTACCAACTGAGCTACTCCCGCTTAAATTCTTTGTTAGTGTTTGTGGGGAGAGCAGGATTCGAACCTGCGAAGGTGTACACCAGCAGATTTACAGTCTGCCCTCGTTGGCCGCTTGAGTATCTCCCCAACATGGAGCCGATGGAGGGATTCGAACCCCCGACCAGCTGATTACAAATCAGCTGCTCTGGCCAACTGAGCTACATCGGCTTGTATTGTTTGAATGTTGGATATTCATAAAATGTTGAAAGAACGTAACCCTAAACCTGCGTTTTGGGATTGCAAATGTACAAAACTTTTTTTTATCACAAAGAGTTTTTGAAAAAATTTACACAAACTATTTTGTGCACACTTTTCAATAGCAGGCTTCGCTTACGGGAAATCCTTACATTTGTTTCAATGCACCAAAAAAGAGTATACATGACCGTCTCTAGCGACCTCGCTACAGACAACCGCGTTCACCGATCTTGTACGGTTTTGGAAGCGCTTGGTTTTCAAATCAATTTACTTGGTCGTCAGAAACGAAATAGCCCCGACATGCCGCCGCGCTCCTATCGCGTGCGCCGTCTTCAACTTCATTATGAAAAAGGCGCATTCTTTTACGCAGAATTGAATATTCGCATGTTTTTTATCTTGCTATATAAGAAATATGATTTTTTGTATGCCAACGACCTCGACACCCTACCCGCAGCCTTTTTAGCAAGCCGACTCAAGCGCAAACCGCTTTTGTACGATAGCCATGAGCTATTTACAGAAGTTCCCGAATTGGTCAGTCGACCGCGCATTCAAAACGTTTGGGTGCGTCTAGAGCAAATGATGCTTCCCCGTATCGGACACATGATTACAGTGAATCAATCAATAGCCAGCATTTTTGAAAGTAAATATGCGATTAAATGCAGCGTTGTTCGAAATGTTCCCCTGCGACTAGATCACGTAGCAGCACATTCAAGATCATTTCTTGGCCTCAGCGACGCGCAAATTATGCTGATCATACAAGGTAGCGGACTCAATGTACAGCGCGGAATTGAAGAGGCAGTGCAGGCCATGGTGCACATTCCTAGAGCTGTATTGTTTTTAGTTGGCGACGGAGATGTGATCCCGAGTATTCAAAAATTAGTGGAGCAGTTGCAACTCCAAGACCAAGTTCGTTTTATCGGAAGAGTTCCCTACAATGAATTACTGAAATATACAGCAGCTGCCGATCTTGGACTAGCCCTAGACAAACCACTCAGTCTCAATTATGCACTCGCATTGCCAAATAAAGTTTTTGATTACATCCAAGTAGGCACACCTATCGTAGCAAGTTCGCTCATCGAAATAGAAAAGCTGATTCATAAACATAACTGTGGCGTTGTGCTCAAAGAGGTAACGCCACAAATGCTTGCCGAAACAATAAATGTATTAATCGACCAGCCTGAACGCAGGTCGGAATACAAAAAAAATTGTCAGTTAGCAGCACAGATAGAAAACTGGGATACCGACAAGCAGATTCTAATAGATGTCGTGGAGCGCGTTTTTATCTAATTGCTGCAACCTGAGCAAGCGATACAAATCAAAAAGAAATAATGGTGCGTATCCAGTCTTTAATAAATAGCCTAAAAAGGGTATCGTTGAAGTTGATAAACCCAGTAAAAATTTCAAGACGACATGCCGCGTTGACTTCAAATGAAGTTGAAGTAAGCGATTGTGCTCAAAGAGGCGAAGCGTAGGATAATTTTCGGCTAGCCATAGCAGGTTCTTTAAGGCGCTGTCTGTTTTGCTCAAAAATTCGGCATTGGCATCTAGCTTTAAGTTCCAAACGGGGTTGTCAATATGAGCAATAGGAATTTGTTGGGCGGCAAGTTGCAAACCTAATAAGGTATCTTCATGACCATAGCCAGAAAGTCGTTCATCAAAAGGAATTTGCAGCAGTAGCGAGCGTCGAATGATGAAATTATTGGTCTTGAAACCTATTTGGTGGTTTTGTGCTCGCCTTTGATAGTCTAGACTTTCTCTTTGCGTAGAGTAAGCCCAACGCAAGCGCTGGGCGCGATTTGGCTTATGGTTTTGATAAACACTGGCACCGACCAACACTTCAGTTGGTTGCTGTGTTAAATAGTCGGCATAATTTTTTAGAAACAGCGGATCTTGAATGGTGCTGTCTCCATCGATAAAAAGAAGATAGTCAGCGTCGGTATGTTTGAAGAAGGTATTTCGGATCCGAGACCGACCTATATTTTGTGGCAAGGCATAGGACTTGACAGCAGATTGCGAAAACACATTGCATTTCTTGAATTCAGGTTCAGAAGCATCGTCGATCAGGACAATATCTATTTTGGCATCAGGTAAAGCAGCGATTTGAGCGCACAAGGCATTGACCAACGCACGCACGTCGGAATTGTAAATAGGAATGCAAACGCTGAGCGTCCACATAACTTCTCTAAGCCATAGTGCTTGGCGTACCGAAATTCATTGGCGGAAAGCCCGATTGCGGCTCGTCTATTGCGCCAAAATTTTGCTCGTATTTCTCGATATTCTCGGCCAATGCCTGCAAAAACCGCTTGGCGTTTTGCGGCGTCATGAGTACTCTTGAGCGCACCTTACCTTTAGGCATACCCGGCATCAGTTGCACAAAATCACAAACGACCTCTGCGGGTGAATGTGTGATGATAGCTAAATTGGAATAAACTCCCAAAGCGATGTCTTCAGATAATTCGATATTCATTTGGTTCTCTTGATTCTCCATTTAAAGTTGTTTTTCAGATTCATTAAAGGTAATGCCAAATTGCTCGAGTTCGGTGAGAATTGGCGCATATATTTGCTGACTCACTGGTAAAGTCACCCCGCGTTCAAGGATGGTGTTGTTCAATATCAACTTTGCTGCAATCGCTACGGGCAGGCCAACCGTATTAGACATCGCAGTGTAGCGTTCATCCTGACCTTCTACGACCATTGAACTTGTGATGCAATAACGCTTGTTATCTTTGGAATAAATCAGTTCATGATACATCACTATCATGTCTTTATCGCCAGGCGAGAGCTGCCATTTTTCAACTAATATTTTTTGCAACAAAACAGCCGGACTGGCATTTTCAATGCCAAATGATTCTTGATCGCTGAAGAGGCCTAGAAAGGCAAATAAATCAAAAAGATCTTTGCGCTGTTTGACCAATTTCAAGAACTTCTCCTCTACGCTTACCCCGGTTTCAAAGGGCAGAAAAGCATTCAGAAACTGACGCGGCGTAAGCTGTGCTGAACCCTTCATGATGTAGGCGTCGTCGGTCATGCCTAGCTGAACAAAAACATCCCAGGCTTCACAGTAGGGTGGTCTGCGGAGTGTGCCACGAAAAATAGTCGGGACGTTATGAATGTGGTACGTTTCCAAATAATTCAAGGAATCTCTGTTCACGTATCCTTCAAATTGTCCATAGCCCTCAATTTCAATTTGATCGAGTCGTTGAAATAAACGGTGATACGGCAAATACTTGAGCTCGTTCCTTTCGCGGTAACAAGCTGCTGAGCCTTGACCGGCGAGTACCACATTTCTCGGATTCCAAGTGAATTTGTAATGCCAGGGGTTGGTGTCAGATGCTGGCGCAATAAGGCCGCCACAATAAGATTTAAAAGATTCGAGTTTGCCTCCAATTGCTTTAATGTGGTCTAGAATGCGCATAGCGCTCATGTGGTCTATGCCAGGATCAACACCGATTTCATTCATGATGACGATTCCGGCCTCTTTTGCTTGTGCATCTAAAGCGCGCATTTCAGCAGAAATATAAGATGGTGTGATGAGGTGTTTTTGTAGGGCGATACAATCTTTAGCTACTTCGACATGATAAACTGCTGGCAACATAGAGATTACTAAATCTGCTTGTGCAATATAAGGTCGTCTTTGATCGGCGTCTAGTGCGTTGAATGAATGAGCCGTTGCATTTGGATGTCCAGCCAATTTAGCCAAAGTGAGCTCGAGGTTCTGATCGACGACATCTAGATGCCAAGCTGCGGTGCTACTGTGATCGAGTAAGTATTTGATAAGGGTGGAGGCCGACAAACCTGCACCTAATAGTAAGATCTTTTTCATGCTTGATAGAGTAAAGCAAATGTAGAAAACTATCGGGAATTGTTGCGCGCAATCATAAATAATAATGGTACGTGCCACCTCGCTGCCCATGCGCTTTCGTCATGGCCCGTTCCCTGCACGATTGCCTCTAAAAAACGCGGATTATTCGCATCGTAACCCACACTGGCTAAGGTTGTGAGTAAGAGCTTGTGGTATGGTTCATAAGAAGCATCTAAGGTTTCTGTCCCACGGTCTACATATAGAAAATGTTGTCGGTCGGCTTTAAGTTTCTTCTCCAAATAAATATTGAAAGGCACCACAAGCGCCTCCACCATTCCTTCTTCAAACATGCCGTAATTGATCATCGGTGTGTGAATAGACAAGCAAGCTGCTCCACCAAATAACTTTGGTTTTTCACAAAGTGCGTAGAGAGAGATCAGGCCGCCCATGCTGGAACCCATCACCATGCGGTCCTTTGTCTTCTTTCCAACATTAAATTGATTCTCTACAAAAGGAACCAACGTTTGTTCTATCCAATTCAGATAAGCGTCGGCCTTGAGCTCTCCATTCCAGAGTTTTTCCATTAGTAAGCTACGGTAAGACTCCGGCATGTAAGCCGCTACAGCTTGCGGAAAAAATTCGGCATAGCGATTGGGGGGGTCATTGTGGATACCGACCACAATAAAAGGATCATGTGTATAGCTCGCCAAAGTGGTAGCAACCCCTTCGTCGATTTTCCATTCCTTTTTATTCCAAGTTTGGGTGCTGTCAAAGAGCATTTGTCCGTCGTGCAAGTAAAGTGTTTTGATATGTTTGAGGCCCTTAACACCCGATGGCACATAGATATCTACCGTTCGCTCACTTTTTCCAAATGGTAGTGAAAAGCGGAAAACATCGCCACCCACTACATTTATTTGCGGAGAAATTGATTGACTCCGGACATTTATCACGACAAAGAAAGCGGAGTATAAAATGGTAAAATAAAATCGCAACATCTTTTTTTGACAAGATTAAGGTCTTTAGATGAATGTTGCGCATACATTGGCTATTTTTGTGGAAAAATTCCTCGGATGGACAAACTCCTCTCATCACTTTTTTCCATGCGCTGGGCAAGCGTCGGACTGATTGCCTTCTTAGTAGCTATTGGCGCCGCCACCTTTATTGAGTCTATACACGGTATTCAGGCTGCAAAGATTAGCATTTATAATGCACTTTGGTTTGAAGGTTTGTTGCTTTACCTCACGCTTGCATTAGTGTCCAATATTTTTCGCTATAAAATGTTTAGCCGTGAAAAAATCGCTATGCTTAGCTTTCACCTTTCTTTTATTGTGATTTTAGCTGGCGCGGCCGTTACGCGTTACATCAGTTTTGAAGGACAAATGGTAATCCGCGAAGGCGCGAGCAGTAACTTTATTTACACTGCAGATCCTTACGTTTTAATCAACGCACAAGACATCACCGTTGCAAAAGGCGCTACTACCTTACAAGCTTGGAAAACCTACCTCAGCGAGTTTACCAACAATAATTTTGAGTACCAAACTAATATTGGCAAAAAAGAAATTAGCGTCCGCTACATCGACTTCAAATCTGACCGAATTGATTCGCTGCAAGTCAATCAAAAGTTTAAAGAAAGTGCGTTGGAGCTTGTCACAGAAGGTAAGCGTTCCAACTTTTTAGTAGAAGACGATGTATTCATGGTAGGGCAAACGCCATTTTATTATTCAAGCGCCCGCCCTAACGCGCCAAATCAGGCTCCCGGAATTTACCTCCACCACAAAGATGGAAAAACCTGGGTTTACCCGAGTGTTGCACTGAAGTCTTTACCCATGCGTGAAATGGAAAAAGTACGCGCCAGCGGACAGCCGCCAGCTGATAGCCTATATCAAAATTACGCCTTAAATACTTGGTCTGAGTTTACACCATTTTCACTTTATTTAGTTGGTGACCAACAAGTTGTATACAAAAGATACATTCCTCATGCCAAAAAAGTTTTGGTCAAAGCAGCCAAGAAAAATACAGGTAAAGACTACTTAACCGTCGAATTGAACGATGGGAAAGCCACTAAAAAAGTGCGTTTAGAGGGCGGAAAAGGTCAGTTTCCAAAACCAGAGCGCTTTGCCATGAACGGTGTAGTGTATCAGTTGGAATACGGCTCTATTCAAAAAAATATTCCTTTTAACGTACAGTGCCGCGACTTCAGGCTTGATAAATATCCGGGTTCCAATTCGCCGTCATCTTTCGAAAGTGAACTGACCATCGATGACCCCCGAAATAAAGTCAAATTAAACCGCCGCGTATTTATGAACAATGTCATTGACTACGATGGCTATCGTTTTTTTCAATCATCCTATGAATTGGATAATCCGAACACACCCGAAAACGAGGAAGGCACCGTACTAAGTGTCAACCACGATTCACTCGGAACCAATATTACTTATATTGGTTATTTACTAATGGCCCTCGCCATGATTTTATCCTTGTTTGCTCCGGCTGGTCGCTTTACTTTCCTTGCTGAACAACTCCAAAAGGTCAAGGCAAAAAAAGCAAGTCTGGGTATCATTGTATTGCTTTTATCGAGCAACCTTCTTGCCCAGCACCAGCATCAGCACAAAGCGAAGCCTGTTCACCATGAAATCTCTTCTGAACACGCCGATGAGCTCTCCTCCTTGTTGGTCCAGGATTACGAAGGCCGTATTGTGCCGTTTCATACCCTTGCAGACCAACTCACGCGCAAGCTGACGCACAGCAATAAATACAAAGAACTCAACGCAGTTCAGTTTATCTTGAGCCTGCACATGTACCCGTCTTATTGGGTCTCTCAGCCCATTATTCAGGTGCCAAGAAGTTTAAGAGATGCGCTGAAACTTAAAGAATTTGAAAGCATTATGTCTTTGAGTTCTAAAGATTCTGAATTCAAATGGATGGCACAATACCAAGCGGCGCATCAAAAATTAGAGTCTAAGCGCAATGAATTCGACAAAAAACTCATCAAGCTCAATGAAAAATATGAAGTAGCCAACAATATCTTTATGTGGCAGTTCATGCGCGTCATTCCCGCCAAAAACGACCCCAACAACACTTGGTTTGTGCCGCTGAGCATGGAACTCGGCCAAAAAGATACGCTCTCATCTAAGTTATTCGTCAATTACTTGGCAGCGGTCCACGATGGCGGACAGCGCCATACCTTTGGCGAAGCCACCGATGTACTCAAAACTTTTAAAAAATTCCAAAGGAAGGCAGGTAAGGCTGTTGCACCCACTGAACGCGTGGTCAAGCTAGAGATCAGCTACAACAAAATGGAAATCTTCAAGCACTCTTACCAACTATATCTTTTAAGCGGTTTCTTGCTACTTGTCGTTTTTTTCATTGGCATCTTTTTTAGATCTGAAGAAGCCCTCAATAGGCTCAAATGGCCAAAACGCATCTTGATAGCCATTAGTATCATTACTTTCGTTTACCACGGTGTTGGACTCGGCCTGCGTTGGGCCATTTCCGGCCACGCACCTTGGAGCAACGGCTACGAAGCCATTGTCTTTATCGGTTGGGTAACCATGATTGCCGGTTTTGTATTTGCCAAGAAGAACCAAGTGGTTTTGGCTGGCGCTGCTGTTCTCGCAGCCCTTATGCTCTGGGTTACCGAAATGAACCTCATGGATCCTGAAATTACGCCACTTGTACCGGTACTTAAATCTTATTGGCTCATGATCCACGTAGCTATTATTACGGGTAGCTACGGATTTTTGGGCTTGGCTTGCATCCTCGGCCTGATCAACCTGATGCTGTATCTTTTACAATCCGAAAAATCCGCCGGACTTGTCAGACTCAACATTCAAGAAATCACTTACATTTCCGAAATGACCATGACTGTTGGGCTCTACATGCTCACCATCGGCACCTTCTTAGGCGGCGTTTGGGCCAACGAATCTTGGGGACGCTACTGGGGCTGGGATCCTAAAGAAACTTGGGCGCTTGTCTCGGTGTTGGTTTATGCAGTTATCTTACACTTCAGAATGATACCAGGCTTACAAGGACGCTTCTTATTCAATGCGCTCGCCTTCTGGGGTTACTCTGCAATTCTCTTCACGTTCTTTGGTGTCAATTTCATGTTGGTAGGCCTACACAGTTATGCACAAGGTGAGGGCTTAGGCCATTTCCCTACTTGGCTCATTTACCTCATCGCTGCGTTTGCATTACTGACAACATTAGCTGCTCTGCGCAACAAACAAATTGAAAAGAAGCAAAAAGACGCGCTGCTCAATTCATGATTTCCGAACGCATCCTCTACGAAGACAACCATGCCATTGTCGTCAACAAATTACCTTCCGAACTGACGCAAGGTGACAAAACTGGCGACACCATTCTTCCCGATGTCATCAAAGCGTATCTCAAAGAAAAATACCAGAAACCCGGGAATGTTTTCTTGGGTGTGGTGCATCGCCTCGATCGCCCTACCAGCGGCGCATTGGTCTTTGCGCGCACCAGCAAAGCGCTCGAGCGGCTCAACACACAGTTTCGAGACAAAGAGACCAATAAAATCTACTGGGCCATCGTGGGGCAAAAACCAGCTCAAAGCAGCGGTTCATTGGTACATTTCTTGAAAAAAAATGAAGCTCAGAACAAAAGTTATGTTGTCCCTGAAAGTACACCCGGAGCCAAAAAAGCAGTTCTGCATTACCGTCAAATAGCTGCCTCTGAGCGCTATTTTTTGTTAGAAATTGAACTCGAGACTGGGCGCCATCACCAAATCAGGTGTCAGCTCGCCAGTATGGGTTGCATCATAAAAGGAGACCTCAAATACGGAGATAAACGCTCCAACCCCGACGGTTCCATTTGTCTGCATGCCCGAAAGCTCAGTTTTGAACACCCTACCACCAAAGAACGCATCGCGGTTGTGGCTCCACTCCCCAAACTTGGCATTTGGGCAGCTTTCAATCAAGATTAGAATCCTAGAATTTTTTTTGCCGTAAGACCAATGATTTTCAAGTCTTGTATCAAACCTGGCTGGCTAAGATAACGCTGATTAATTGTGATTTTTGCAGGCATGATTTCTTCAATGTAGGCTTTCTGCGGATCTGCGGCAGTAGCCAAAATTTCGTTTTCATGAAAATAAGCAAGACTGGCATAATCAGTGATGCCAGGCTTAACGGATAAAATTTTGCGCTGCTCCTCCGTATACATTTGAACATAAAATGGCACCTCGGGGCGCGGACCAACAATACTCATGTCGCCAATAATGACATTGACAAACTGCGGAAATTCATCTAGCTTGAAACGACGTATAAAATAACCAGTTCGCGTGATGCGCGGATCTCTGTTGCCAATGGTAATTTGACTCCCCTTGTCTGCATTAGGACGCATGGATCTGAATTTGAGCAGCTTGAATACTTTGCCATTTTTACCCACCCGTTCTTGTGTGTAAAATACACCGCCGCCAGACTCAAGCGAAATGGCAAGCATAAGCAGCAAACCAATGGGCAAGAAAACCACAAGGATTAAAAAAGAAATGCAAATGTCAAAAGTTCTTTTCATTGTATCTTCGTACAAAGCTAAACAAAACTTAAGTTGCTCGAGCAATTCAAATACCAAGACGCCCTGCTTGCCGCTGATTTTCGGATGCAGACTTTTGCGCAATTGAAAAAAGACCTTGAAAGGGCGCAGTGTGCAGTTACCCTCAGTCCAGACAACTTTATCACCGAATTGGCAAGACTTCTCAAAGAGCTAAGCCTTGAGAAAAGAGCACAATTACTCTATTTAATCGACCTGCCTGAAAACAATAACAGCATTGTTTCCTCTCCCAATTACTATGATAGCCTCGCCGAACAGATCATTCACCGCGAAGCACTCAAAGTTTTTTGGCGCGCTAAGTTTTCAAGTACCTAAAAGCTGTTGAAACTCTTTTTAAAATGTTCATATCTCAGACTGAAAACAAGAAGTCATTTCATTCGAAATGTTAACTTTGTAATTCAAATTTTTTGTCATGAATTTCATTGCCTCGAGCACTACCCTATTGCGTCACCTCCAAAGTATTTCAGGAGTTTTGAATACCAGCAATACACTGCCTATTCTCGATAACTTTCTTTTCGAAATTACCGATGGTTTACTCACCGTTTCTATCTCGGATTTAGAAACCACCATGATGACCAAACTCGAGGTACAATCTGAACAAAATGGCAAAATTGCTATTCCTGCTAAGTTACTGCTCGACGTGCTCAAAAACTTGCCAGACCAACCTTGTACTTTCAAAGTCAACCCGAGCAATTTCCAAATAGAAATCGCCTACGACAACGGAAAGTCGCGTATGGTCGGATTCAACGGCGAAGAATTCCCTAAAGTTCCTGAACTCGCCAACAAAAGCGCCATCAAGCTTTCTGGCGCAGTCTTGTCCAAAGCAATCAACAAAACACTTTTTGCCACTGGCAACGACGACCTCCGCCCCGTAATGAGCGGTGTATTTTGCCAGTTCGCAGGTTCTGAGATCACTTTTGTAGCAACCGATGCACACAAACTTGTACGCTACAAAAGAACCGACGCTGAGGCGAGCGGAAGCTCTGCTTTTATTTTGCCTAAAAAGCCACTGAACCTCCTCAAGTCTAACTTGCGCGGAGACGAAGAAATCCTCATGGAATACAACGAATCCAATGCTGTTTTCACATTTGCTGACCTGGTGTTGGTATGTCGCTTGATCGATGGGAAATACCCTAATTACGAAGCAGTTATACCGAAAGAAAACCCGAACGTGCTCACCATAGACCGCGCACAGTTCCTGTCTTCAATCAAACGCGTTTCTATTTTCTCGAACAAAACTACCCACCAAATCCGCCTCAAATTAGTAGGTTCTGAGCTTTCACTATTTGCCGAAGACATCGACTTCGCAAACGAAGCCACAGAAAGACTCACGTGTAACTACGATGGCGACGACCTAGAAATTGGTTTCAACTCGCGCTTTTTACTCGAAATGCTCGCCAACCTAGACGCAGACGAAATCAAGCTTTCCATGAGTGAGCCTAGCCGTGCTGGCTTACTTACTCCTGCAACCCAAGACAACGCCCACGAAGACATCCTCATGCTCGTGATGCCCGTTATGCTGAACCGTTAATTTTCATGTCGACAACACTGACCAATATTCGCAACCTCTCTCTAGAGGAACTCAAAACGAGTTTTACCGAATTTGGCGAGAAACCCTTCAGAGCCAAACAAGTTTGGGAATGGCTGTGGCAGAAAAATGCACACTCTTTTGAGCTCATGAGCAACCTTAGCTTAGGTTTTCGCGCGTGGCTCAAAGCACACTACTACATCGATCACATCACCCTGCAAGACCAACAAGTCAGTAAAGACCGCACCATTAAAAGTGCCTTTACCATAGACGATGGCAAAGTTATAGAAGGCGTCCTGATTCCCACGAGCTCTCGCATGACCGCCTGCATCTCTTCACAGGTAGGCTGTAGTTTATCTTGCCAGTTTTGCGCAACCGGAAGACTCAAACTTTTGCGCAACCTCAGTGCAGGCGAAATCGTTGATCAAGTCGTATACCTACAACAACAAGCCCAACAACACTACCAACAAAACCTCAGCAATATAGTCTACATGGGTATGGGAGAGCCCTTGCTCAACTACAAAAACGTCTTGCTTTCCATTGACCGCCTTTGCAGCCCAGATGGCCTCGGAATTTCACCGCGACGCATCACGGTTTCTACCGCTGGTATCGCCAAAATGATCACCAAACTCGGCGACGACAACGTCAAATTCAATTTAGCGCTCTCTTTGCATGCCGCAAATGACCTCAAGCGCAATCAAATCATGGAAATCAACGAAAGCAACAACCTCGAAACACTTTCAGAGGCGTTGCAATATTTTCATGAAAAAACAGGTTCTAGAGTCACATTTGAATACATCATTTTCAAAGATTTCAACGACGAGCTCACCGATGCGCGCGAGCTCGCCAACTTTGCCAAATGCGTTCCTTGCAAGATCAATATCATCGAATACAACCCCATAGACGACGGCATCTATCAACAAGCCGATCCGCGCAAAGTAGAAGCTTTTGCCCAATACCTTGAGTCCCTGAACCTCATCGTCAATGTGCGCCGCAGCCGTGGCAAAGACATCGATGCAGCCTGTGGTCAACTCGCTAACAAGAACAAGGCCATCGCTGCTGAAGAGCGAGCACTTAAGTAACAATCTGACATTTTTTTCGTCTTCACTACGTAATTTCGACGCTATGATCAAAGCCGCTCATCTCCGCAAGGAATTTGAACTAAATAGACAACAAAGAAAAGAACTCAATACCAATGACACGTTAGCAACTGCCGTAGAGGACATCAGTTTTGAATGCCAGCCTGGTCGGGTTTTTTCTTTATTAGGCCCTAACGGCGCCGGCAAAACCACCACGCTGCGCATGCTTTCGACTATTCTTACACCGACTGCAGGCAGTATCGAAATTGCTGGTATTGACGCCGTTAAATACCCACAAGAAGCACGCAAGCACATCGGATTCTTAACAGGATCTACAGGTCTTTATGCACGCCTCACGCCCCTAGAAATCATTGATTATTTTGCCGATTTATATCAAGTTGCTGCCAAAGAAAAAGAAGAACGCAAAGCCTATTTGTTCGATCTACTGAACATGAACGACTTTTTACACAAACGCATCGGCAAGCTCAGTACCGGCATGAAACAAAAAGTTTCTATTTGCCGCACCATGATCCACGACCCGAGCGTGGTTATTTTTGATGAGCCAACAAGCGGACTAGACGTCATTACTGCCGAGAACATCATCAAACTCATTCGTTCTTGCAAAGACCAAGGCAAAACCGTCATCTTTTCGAGCCACATCATGAGCGAAGTCGATTTACTTTGTGACGACCTCGCCATAGTGCACAAAGGTCAGCTGAAGTACAATGGCACAATGCCAGACTTTCGCACAAACATGCTAGCCAACAATTTAACTGAAGAATTCATCCGCATTGTACAAACACCAACTCCACTCGCATGATATTCCGTATTTTCCGCAAAGAACTCCTAGACACCCTCCGAGATCGTCGTACCCTCATGACTATGCTCGTGATCCCCATCTTGGTTTTTCCTATCACGCTCAATGTTTTCATGGAAATCTCTAACTCTTTTCAAGAAAGCGCGTCGGCCCAAACCATGAAAATCGGTATCGTAGGAGACCAAAGCGAACGCTACACTAAGCAACTAAACGCAATTCCAGCTGCAGTCGGACCTAAAAAAATCATTGTTTTCAAGGACAGTGTCGCACTCAGAAAAGCAATTGAAGCAGATCAAATTCAATTGGGTTTATTGATACCTGCGAACGAAAAACAATTAGGCGTACAGCAACAAACCGTCACCTTGAATTGGCTCCTCGACGCCTCAGAAGTAGGCCGAGCCGAACGTGCTGAACTGTACTCGACAACTCTTAAAGCAAATGCGGAAGCTGAACGCTTGCAAAAACTAGGCTTGAGACCAGAGCAGATTAGACCACTGGTGGTCAATACAGTCAACTGCGCAAGCGATAAAAAAATGGTGGGTCAACTCGCAGGCGGTTTTCTCCCTTATGTTTTTATTGCCTTTGGTTTTATTGGCTGTATGTATCCAGCAATTGACTTGTTTACCGGAGAAAAAGAACGCGGCACCATTGAAACACTTTTAACAGTACCTGTTTTGCGCTGGAAGATATTGATCGGAAAAATGATGGTCGTGGTCTGCTCTGGAATGCTTGCAGCGAGTTGTGCCTTGGCAGGCTTATTTATCTCTATTGAGTTCCTAGACTTAACAGACAACAAAGAGTTACTTGGGATTATTCATAGCATCCTCACACCCTATTTCATCTTGTCGATGTTTGCATTGTTATTTCCTTTGGTTATTTTCTTTGCGGGCCTCATGATTCCGATTGCCATTTATGCCAAGAGTTTCAAAGAGGCTCAGAGCATCATTACGCCACTGAATATTGTAGTTGTTTTGCCTTCAATGGTTGGGTTTTTTCCGGGCGTTGCCCTTGACCTCAACACCGTTTTTATTCCCGTGATCAATGTAGTATTGGCCACCAAAGAACTCATTGCCGGCACGCTTTCTTTGGGTTATTTCTTGAGTGTTTTTGGCATCATGTGCAGCTTGGCTTTCCTGGCCATCGCGATATCCTACAAACAATTCGGTAAAGAAGCGAATATTTTAAGCTAATTCGGAAAGCTCGAGCCAGCGCAAGGTGAATTCATCTATTTGATCAACCACAAGACCTAACCTCGCTCCTTTTTCTAAAAGTTGCTCATTGCTAAGGTTGCCACTAGACAACTCTGAACTCAATTGTTCTTTTTCGGTCTCTAATTGCGGTAACATTTTTTCAATTTGCTCAAACTCTTGTTTTTCCTTGAAGCTCATTTTGCGCTTTTTCTCGGATACTGCTATTGGCTCCGGCGTCTCGACAATTGTTTGCTTGCTAGCATTTTTGTTTTCCCGTTGAGACTGTGCAAGTGCAGTTCTATAACTATGGTAGTTACCCGTGATGTCTTTGATGCGGCCCTCTCCTTGAAAAACAAAGAGGTGGTCTACCATTTTATCCATGAAGTAGCGGTCGTGAGATACAACAATGAGGCTGCCTTGAAACAAACGCAGGTGCTCCTCCAATACTGACATTGCAAAGATGTCGAGGTCATTGGTTGGCTCATCGAGAATCAAGAAATTTGGGTTGAGCATAAGAACCCTGAGTAGTTTCAGGCGGCGTCTTTCTCCTCCACTCAATTTGTGCACAAAATGATAATGCATGTCTCGGGGGAACAAAAAGCGCTCGAGTAGCTGGGCCGCAGACAACTGGCGGCCTTTTTCTAGCGGGATAAACTCAGCTACTTCCCGCACTACGTCAATGACTTTCATATCGGGGTCTACCTCGATCAAATCTTGAGAATAATAGCCAAAAACAATTGTATCGCCAATAACAATTTTACCGCTATCAGGCTCAACTTCACCTGTAAGCATTTTCAAGAAGGTGGTTTTACCTGCTCCATTATTACCCACAATACCAAGGCGCTCTTGACGCTGAAAATGGTAACTGAAGTCTTGGAGCATTATGCGCTCGCCAAAAGCCTTAGAGACCTTGTGGAATTCGACGATTTTTGTACCCAAGCGCTCCATTTTGATCGGAAGCTCAAGTTCATCTTCGTCTAGGCGTTGGCTGGCAACTTTTTTCAAATCTGAGAAGGCGTCGACACGGGCTTTTTGTTTGGTGCCGCGCGCTTTAGGCTGGCGTCGGATCCAGTCTAGTTCTTTGCGAAAGGTATTTTTGGCCTTTTCAATTGTAGACTGCAGTTGGTCTTCGCGCTCCGCCTTTTTTTCTAAATAATAAGAGAAATTCCCTTTGTAACGGTAGACTGTTTGGTCGGCGAGCTCTAAAATAGTATCGCAAACAACCTCCAAAAAATAGCGGTCGTGCGTGACCATCAAGAGGGTAAGTTGCGAAGCAGATAGGTATTGTTCAAGCCATTCAATCATGTCGAGGTCGAGGTGATTGGTTGGCTCATCAAGAATTAGAAATTCTGCTTCAGAGAGCAAAACTTTAGCCAATGCAACACGTTTCTTTTGCCCTCCGGATAGCTGCCCTACTTTTTGGGTGATCCCGCTCAGCTTGAGCACCGAAAGCACCTGCTGTACTTTGACTTCTAAATCCCATGCTTGGTGTTCGGTCAGCTCTTGATAAAGATCGCCAAGTTTGGCTTCGTCATTGATCAACAGCGCATCCGTATATGCTTTGATGAGCTTGATCTCGGGAAGGTCATGATCGAGAACTGCGTCTAGCACACTGAGCTCTGGATTGAGGTCTTCGGTTTGCTCCATAAAGGCAATGCGCAATTCTTTGCGAAAGGTAACAGTACCGCTATCTGGCGGCTCTAACCCAAGCAAGCAACGCAAAAGCGTAGATTTACCAGCGCCATTTTTGGCAACAATTGCTACTTTTTGGCCATGTTCAATACCAAAGGTGAGCTCTGAAAAAAGAAGACGTTCACCATAAGATTTGGTGAGTTGTTCGACGGAAAGAAAGTTCATGTTTTAACGCAGGCGGTCTAGAGATTCGAGAATTTCTTTGTCTTTTTTGACGCCTTTAAAAGCAAAGTATGAAAATGGAAGGCCCACTACACTCAAGTAATAACCCCAACCGAGCTCGATAGCTATAGCACTAGGTGCAAGCATGCCTAAACTACCAACTACCAAAACAAATAAAAGACCTGCCAAATAAATCAGTACAGCCAAACGTGCCAATCGATATTGTTTTTTAAGATTCTTGTAATTCATCATGACATAGTAATTGAAAAGTACAAATGCTATGACAAAATAAAACAGTACAGAACCTTGTATATTTTCCGCTTTACCTAAAGGAGCACTTGCCTCAGATTTGAAACTTTGAATGCCATAAACTGAGTAAGAAAAATAATTTTTAAGGGTAGGAAAGCCAAATATTTCAACACCAGAAAGCAGTGCTGATAAAAGCACCATAACGATAACAAAATAGACGGTTTGAATACGTTGGATCATAAAAATAAAGTATTGCGTTGTTGTCTTAAATAAAAATCGAGGAGTACAATATGAGCCATTGCTGTTACTATCGGAACTGCTCTAGGCACCACGCAGGCGTCATGACGACCTTCAATAGCGTGCTGCTTTAGCTCGCCATCTTGTTGTAAAGTTGCTTGTGGCATTTTGATACTGGCGACTGGTTTAAAAGCAATCCTAAAGCTGATCGGCATGCCGTTGGAAATACCACCTTGTATGCCGCCAGAAAAATTGGTTTGGGTACTGCCATCTGCATTAAAGCGGTCATTATGAGCACTGCCCTTCATGCTGACGGCGGAAAAGCCGCTGCCAATTTCAAAACCTTTCACGGCATTGATAGAAAGCATGGCCTTGCCAAGTTCGGCATGAAGCTTATCAAAAACAGGTTCGCCCCAACCTGCGGGAACACCCATCAAAATACAGCGAATGGCGCCACCTGTTGTATCGCCATCTTTTTGAAGATCCGACACATATTTTTGCATTTGGTCACTTAAGATTGTTTCAGGGCAACGGAGTGGAGAATTTTCAATTTGATCCAGCTCGTACCAGTTCTGTTCAGAAAGCTGATACGGACCAATTTGATCTACATAACAACTGCTCTTGACACCAAGCTGATCGAGTACCTGAGCTGCCAATGCACCAGCCACCACGCGGCAAGCAGTTTCTCGGGCACTGCTCCGACCGCCGCCTCTGTGGTCTCTGATTCCGTATTTTTGTTGGTAAGTAAAATCGGCGTGGGACGGTCTAAAAACGTCTTTAAGCGCTTGGTAATCTTTGGAATTTTGGTCTGTATTCTCTATGACAAAAGCAATCGGACTACCCGTACTTCTGCCTTCAAAAATCCCGGAAAGAAAAGAGACTTTATCTGCTTCTTTTCTTGGTGAAACCAACTGATTTTGACCTGGCCTTCGCTGATCAAGTGCCTTTTGAATGCGTTCGATATCTATTGGGAAATTAGATGGAAATCCGTCAATAACGCCACCAATTGCCACGCCATGGGACTCCCCGAAAGTGGTGAGTTTATAAATTTGACCATAGCTCGAACCTGACATGCCACAAAGGTAAGAATTTTGGATGGTTAATCTTTTTATATTTGAGCATGCGAATTCTACTCTTTTTAGGAGCAGGGCTTACTTTTTTATGGTCTTGCGCACCAGCACGTTTTGTCGAACCTTTGAAAAAAGGAGAGCAAATGCTCAGCGGACACTTTGGAGGTCCTGTTGCCAAAATTCCGGGCATTGGCGCTATTCCTATTCCATTTAGTTCTGTCGGTTACGGACGCGGCCTCACTGATCAAACAACTGTTTTTGGCAACCTGCACCTTACCTCTCTTGCGTTTGGCGTTGGTCAGTTTGAGTTGGGCGCTTCTCAAAAAATTTGGTCCTCAGACCGAATGGGTGTGTCAGGCCAACTCAACACCAATATGCTGTTTGATTTTTACACCGGTGCCAACCGCATTTGGCCGCAACTAGATGCCAATTATTATTACAAATACGGACGTCAATGGAAACCAGAACAGCTCGATAAAATGTGCAAGGTATACCATGCAAATTATAATTTTTTCTACGCCGGTATCTCTAATTGGTTTGACTTCTACCAAACAGAATCTCAGGGCAGGCCCAATGAACAACTCTGGATTCCGAGTTTGCAATTCGGCCACCAATGGATCCGACCTAAATGGAGCTATCAAGCAGAAATTAAAATTTTGGCACCGTTTGAATCCAATGAAAACATCGTAGTACCATACCCAAGTATGCTACAGAATCGCGGAGCCACAGGGCTTTATTTTGGGGTCACTTATCACTTGTAAAGATGAAAAATATTGTAGTTATTTTGTTTGTGGGCCTAGCGGCCTTTGGTTGTCGCAAGCGCTTAGATGGTTTTTTATTCAACCCAAGTCAAATTGAGAGTTATCAACTCGACGCATATCAAGGTGAATTGAGTTTAGATTTAGGAGGTGCTTTTGGTGTTCCGGACTCGATGATCCATCATTTAGAATGGACTGTCGAGCTTGAAGAAGGTACCGCAAAAATGAGTGCTATTTACGTCGGTGATTTGGGAACTATTGCAACGGACACCGTTATTTTGTATTGTCACGGCAACAAAGATCACATGGATTTTTATTGGCCTCGTCAAAAATTGTATGCCCACGCTGGCGGACTCGGCCGTTATGGGGTCTTGATGTTTGACTACCCCAGCTTTGGACGCTCTGAAGGCAAGGCAAGTGAAGCAAACATGTACCGAACAACAGCGCGCGCCATAGATTGGCTCAAAGCACAAGGCTTGCAAGATGAGCGTTTTGTAATTTTTGGCTTTTCATTGGGCTCTGCAGCTGCCTGTGAGGTTGCAGCTCACCCGAATGACTACGCGTTGTCGCCAAGTAAACTTATCCTAGAGGCTCCTTTTGCGTCCGCAGAGGTCATGATTCAAGATGCTGCATTGCTTTCAATGCCAGGATCTTTCTTGGTCGACCTACAGATTGATAACGCCACTGAAATCAAAAAAATAACGATTCCTTTGCTTTGGATACATGGTCAGGACGACAGCTTTTTAACGGTCAAAAGCCATGGGCAACCTGTTTTTGAAAACAAAATAAATGGTTACAAAGAAGCTTATCTAGTGCCCGGTGGCGAGCACGAATCAACACCCTTTGTAGCAGGATACCAAAATTACATCGATAAGTTAGCGGATTTTATTGCGCTTTAGTACTGGCCGATTAAAATGATTTTCATGCGTTGCTGCTGCTCCATGTAGCGCGCTTCTAAATAGTAAACGCCTGCGCTAGCCTCCAACTCAATTTGCAGGATTTCATCCATGCTGTGCCATTCGCCAATGCGTTTTCCTTGAGCGTCGAATAATTGCAACTTGGTATCTGGAAGAAAGTCTGAAATGTACAGTGCACCTGTTGTCGGATTTGGATAAACCGACAACTGCAGCCCTTGATGAGCGGTGAGATTTGCGCAATCTTCAATGATTACAGTGAGTGCTGCAGTCCCGACGCAGCCAGAATTGGCAGCTGTAGCTGAAGCCGTTAGTGTCAAGGGCCCAAGCGCCAAACCGCTTGGATCAAAAGTAAGACCACTGACGCCCAAACCACTTACTGTAGCATCTTGTGGTGTTACATTTAATGCTACGGGTCCGTCTTGCGCACAAAGTACCAAATCGGTATCGGCAATCGTAAGTCCTACTACAGGTGAACTCTCAATTGTGATTTGCTGTGTGAAGGTACTTGTTCCAGCTGAGTTGCTCACTGTCAGTGTGACCGTATATGAACCTGCAGTAAATACATGACTCGGGTTTTGTGCTGTTGAAGAAGCACCATCACCAAAATCCCAAGACCAAGACGTTGGTAAATTTTGAGAAAGGTCGGTGAACAAAATAGAAGTGCCACTGCACAAAACAGCTGGTGTTTGGAACTGCGCAACTGGTGCAACAGCAGGTCCGGCATCGTTGTAATAAATAGCGAAATCATCGAAATAAAACCCATCTTTGCGCGTGCCACCATCTGATCTCAACTGAAAACGGACCTTAATGACCTGGCCTAAATAATCACTCAGCTGTATTTCTTCTTGAACCCAAGTGCTTTGAACACCTTCCCAAACAGGTTGGTTATTGGGTTGCACACTTCCGTTTGCAGAAGTTCCTGCAACGGTATATAAACCACACTGTCCGACCCAAGAAGCACCATTGTCTGTTGAAACTTGCATTTGTACGTAGTCGTAATCTGCTTCAATGTCCCATTTAGCCCAAAAGTTTAGCTTTGCAGCAACAGCATTCGTAAGGTCAATAGTTGGTACGTAAGTATAAGTGGTGTTTGCATTGTTGATGTAATTCCCCGTTGGGGTATCTGTAAATGAACGAGGAGAAGAAACGAATGTTGAGGTCGTTGTATTCCAATTGCCAGTCCAGTTGGCTGCAGATGTTCCATTCTCTGTTGCTTGAAGATTGTAGGCGCCAAATGTTTTGATAATGGTGTCCTTTTTAATCCAATAACCGTTATCAGTCTGAAGAATATACTTGATTTGGTCTCCAAATTGGATGTTTGGATTGAGCGTATAAGCAATTGCCCCCGTTCCATTTTGTTGTAAAGCTAAATCATGTACCACGGCTGCACCAACTGTTGCGATGTTTTGCAGCGGCACAATGCTCACTGTAACAGGACCGTTTTCACGACCCAGTCTTCTGGCTTGGTGCGTGAAATTGCCGCTCAATGCAGCAATATTACTAGGATCTTGGTCAGTTGTCACGACATAAATTCCGGCTATATGCGCCAAAATGAGATTCGGATAAACCATTTCTTGACAAGTGGCATTGATCTGTGAAGCAGGTTGCCAAAAGGCGGTGCCAACCTCAGGCGTGTGCACAAACATTGTGTCTTTGACGCCAACACCGATATCTACTTTATACATATAGTCATCAGAATCTCCAGATGCGGGATACAATGCCGAGCTCTTTATTGCACCGTAACCATTGAATTCTACCATTAGGTTGGTATACTCTTGAAAATAATCGTGGTGATCTGCAAATTCAGCGGTGGTGGTGCCAATCGGGAAGAGAATATCTTCTGCAAAAGTATGTGCGTTAAAGGCTGTCACAAATTTGTTATTCTGGACCAACCAGCGCATGGCTTGTGTTTCAGGTTCAGAAAAGGCTGCTGTTCCGCAATAAGTATCGTTCGACTGCGTAAATGAGGTGCCGGTGGTGCCCCAACCATAGCTGTAGTTCCGATTCAGGTCAACGCCATATGAACCGCCAGAATTGAGGCGTCGGTTTTTACGCCACATGCCGCCACCATTGGGGTTAGTAGTTTGATTGTGCACATAGCCATCAGGGTTGATACACGGCACAAAATAAAGCTGCATGTGATTAACTAAGTAAGTAATTTCTGTATTTGTACCATAATTCTCCAAAACATACCACATAAAAAAGATGGTTTCCATCAAGCTCATTGGCTCACGCGCATGGTGAATTGCTGTATACAAAACTTTGGGCTCGCCACTTTCATCAATGTTCGGGTTGTCAGAAATACGCACATGGTAAAGGGGTCTGTTTTGAGCGGTTAAGAATGTAGAAATTGGGGCTTTTGCCGTAATCAAATTAGGATACGTTGCCACCATTTCGTCGAGTTCAGCAAGCATTTCTTCATATTTTAAGTAGCCCCCCATTGTACCCAAATTAAAATGCGTAGGTACGCTTGGGTTCAAAGCAGCACCTGAACCACCAGCTCCAGAACAATTCACATTTTTAATGGTAGCAGATTCTTTTGAAGCAGGCTCAGCTAAAATTTGAACATAATAAGCCTGAACATCCTCAATCAATACCTCATAAGTAAAATCATAAGCATCCATGATTTGACGCTCTTCTTTTGAAAAGTCAGAGATGAAAAAGACACCCTCTTTGTGAATGCCGTGATCGATAGTCACGCCCAAATTTGCGAGCTTATTCAGTTCGAACTCGTTGGCAAAAATCTTTAGCCGAGAGTAGTCTTGGGCATAGCTTTGATTGCTTAGTATTGCAAAAAAGAGGATAAGTAGCGTAGTGAGTAGTTTCATTTTGAATTATTTGAAACACAAATAAACAGCATTTTCAGTCAAAACGCAATTTTTTGTCTATACTTTGGCAACCTTCTCGCCTTTAGATAGTTTATTATTTTGAGAATGCACGGCTTTGTGTTAAATTTACTCGACGCATGTACCTACTTAGAATCCTCTTTCTGCTCTGTTTTTTTCAAACAGCCTTTGGCCAAGAGCTCTGGATGTACCCCAATCAGGGTCAGTGGGACGCGCGTATTCTATACAATCTACCCCTTTCATCTGGCAGACTGTACATCGAACAAGAAGGGCTCACCTTTTTTTTATCCAACGCTACTTTCCACGCTCACAATGACCATGACCTTGCTGCCGAAGAATCCCATGAACACCATGAGCCTACAGCTTATCATGCCATTAAACATCGATTTCTACATTCACAAGCTGCTGAATTCACTGCCAAAGATTCCAGTGCACATTACCACAATTATTTCATCGGTAATGACCAAAGCAAATGGAAGACAAAAGTCCATGGCGTTGGACAACTCAATGCCAATGACTTTTTTACCGGTGGAGCCTTAAAATACCTTTTTGACAACCGACAATTTGCTTTTCATCTTCAATTAGATGCACAAGCCGACATCCATCAATTTGACTTCGAGCTCATTGGTGCTGACTCCCTTTTTATCGATGCAGCAGGCAACTTACACCTCACCCACCAATTTGGCGAAATCACTTACAGTGCACCAAAAGCCTGGAACCTGCTTTCCGAAACAGAAAAAACTGCAGTACCTATCCAATTTACACTTACGAACAATATCATTTCCTTTCAAGTTGATGCCAGCTATAATGCCAATTTACCCCTTTACATCGATCCAAGCTTAACATTCTCGACCTTCACTGGCTCACCAACAGATAACTGGGGCTTTACAGCTACACCCGATGTCAATGGCAATCTTTTTGGAGGTGGAATCGTGTTTGGATCTGGCTACCCAACCACAACAGGCGCCTACGATGCCAGCTACAATTCCGGAACGGGTTCGTTTCCAATGGACGTTTCGATCACCAAATTCAATGCAAATGGCACCGCTCTGCTCTACTCTACTTACCTAGGGGGTGCCGGCAATGAAACGCCACACAGTATCGTTAGTGCGCCAAATGGTGAGCTTTTTGTCTATGGCGTTACTTCCTCAACCAACTTCCCCATGGCAGGCCAACCTTTCGACAACAGCTTTAATGGTGGGCCCTATCAAATTCAAAACTCCCTCGAGTTCAATGGTTCTGACATCTATATTGCAAGGTTTAATCCCAACGGCACCGCACTCTTGGCCTCTACCTACATTGGTGGCAGCAGTACCGATGGTTTAAATGCAGTGAGTTTATCTTACAATTACGGAGACCAATTTCGAGGAGAAATCGTGCTAGATGCCAACCAAAATGTCTACGTCTCCAGCACAACCACCTCAACTAATTTCCCTACCCAAAACGGATTTCAGAATTTACTAAATGGGGCGCAAGATGCAGTTGTTTTCAAAATGAACACTGGCCTCTCTCAATTGATGTGGAGCACTTATTTTGGAGGTAGCGGTGCAGAATCTGGCAATTCAATTACCATTGGCAGCAACGGAAGCGCCTACGTTGCAGGAGGCACAACCTCTAGTTCACTCGCCATTACCGGCGGACACGACCTCACCTTTAACGGAGGCAGTGCAGATGGTTATGCCCTGCGCATTAATGCAGCCAGTGGCGCGATGCAATCAGGCACCTACATGGGGCAATCCGAATACGACCAAACCTATTTTGTACGCACAGACGTAGACAACGCAGTTTATGTTTATGGTCAATCTCAATCTTCTTGGGCTATTACGCCGGGTTGTTACGGCAACGCCAACTCAGGACAGTTCTTGCGCAAATACGCCCAAGATTTATCGGTTACCAACTGGACCACCATGATTGGTGCCGGAACCGGAAACGTAGAAATCTCTCCTACAGCATTCCTCATTTCAGACTGCTATGATATCTACTTAGCTGGTTGGGGTGGCCAACTCAATCAGCTTTATGGGCAAGCCTCTTTTTCAACTACCAATAACTTTCCGGTTACGCTAGATGCTTACGAGCTCAATACGAACGGCTCCAATTTTTATATTGCCGTACTTGACCAAAACGCAAGTGCACTTAAATACGCCACCTTCATGGGCGGTATCAATAGCAGCTCTAACCACGTAGACGGCGGTACTTCACGCTTTGACAACCAAGGACGTATTTATCATGCAGTTTGTGGTGCTTGCGGAGGCAATGACTTCGGCTTTACAAGTACCCCGGGGGTTTGGTCGCCTACCAACCAAAGTACGAATTGTAACTTAGCTTGTTTCAAATTTGAACTCAATACCATTGAAGCCATCGCCGCACAACCGGCCCCTCTTATTTGTATTCCACAAAGTGTTTTCTTCGACAACAATTCTCAAAACGCAAATTCATTTTTCTGGGATTTCGGCGACGGAAACACCTCCAATGCATATGAACCTATTCATGCCTACTTAACGCCCGGAATTTATGACGTATTGCTTGTGGCCTTTGACTCTACGGGCTGCTTTACCCCAGACTCCGTTACCGTCACCGTCAATATCGGCTCCTTCACTGCCGGAGCAATTCAGCCAACAACTAGTATCTGCGCTGGAGACTCCTACCAATTAGAAGCTTTTGGGGGCAGTACCTATGCTTGGTCTCCAGCAAACGTACTCAATGACCCATCCAGCCCGACCCCTACTGCTACCATTTTTAACACTACTACTTTTTCTGTTATTGTCTCTGACTCCTGTGGATCAGATACCTTGAGCATAACGCTCGACGTCAGTATCCCAAGCATTACCTTACCCAACGATACCACTATTTGCATTGGCGAAAGTGTCAATATCAGTGCTGCAGCCACTGGCAATATCAATTGGTCACCAGGTAATTTCCTCAACACCACTACAGGTGCTAACGTAATTGCAACTCCACAAAATAACATTACCTACACCGCTACGGTTACTTCAGGCATTGGCTGTACTGCCCAAGATTCCATGAGTATTGTTGTCTTTAACAATCCGCCGCAACCGCAACTCATTGACAGCGTCAATCTTTGTTATGGAACCAGCATGCCACTTACGGCTGCAGGTGGCACAAGCTACTTTTGGTATCCGAGTAACAACCTAGTCGGTGCCACTAACCCAACCGTTCAAATCAATCCCCTCCAAGGCCAATATTATTATGTAGATGTTACAAATAGTTGCGGAACAGAAACTGACTCCGTCTGGGTTACGATCCTTACCGCCCAGATTACGGCCGGCAACGACACGATTGTTTGCCCCGGCCGACCGGCCAGTCTGTGGGCAAGCGGAGCACTTTATTACGAATGGAGCCCAAGTGCCAACGGCTCGAGTGCCAATGGTGCACAAGTTAGTGTTTTGCCGCCTTTCAACACTACATATATGGTCATCGGAACCGATGCGCAAGGTTGTCAGGACTCCGCTTATGTACAGGTCAACTTATATCAACCAGCTTTTGTAAATGCCGGTGCTGATATTTTTGCAATACAAGGCGATGTCATTCAGCTCACTGCAGATCCATCAGGGCCTGGTGCCTTTTTGTGGTCACCCCCAGACGAAGTCTCTTGTGTAACTTGTCAATCTACAGTAGTTACCCCAAATCAAAATGCGATTTACTCCGTTTTCTTTACGGATCAAAATGGCTGTACAGCGCAAAGTCAGGTCCATATTTTCTTTGACCCCTTCTTTTATGTGCCTAATACCTTTACGCCCGATGGCGATATGTTCAATCAGTATTTCAGGATTATTGGGGGCAATTACCTAGAAGTTGAAGTTAGTATCTACGACCGTTGGGGTGAGCTCATTTACGAGTTTACCGACCTCAAAGATTACTGGGATGGCAGTTACAATTTCAGACCTTGCCAAGATGGCACCTATACTTGGAAAATCATCTACACCGACTATCAAAACCGAAAAGAAGTACTGACAGGACACGTCAATTTGCTGCGCTAAAGCAGATTTGCCGTAACTTTGAGGCATGTCAGTTCTCATACAAGCATTCACCTTTAATGGCTTTCAAGAAAATACTTTTGTTGTTTCATTGGGCCAAGATGCCGTTATTTTTGATCCAGGTTGCTACACAAGAGAAGAAGAAGCCACACTTTTTTCTTACATCAATGAAAATGCTTTAGAGGTCAGGGCGATTCTTTTTACTCACGCACATATCGACCACATATTAGGCGCCTCGTTTTGCCTTGATAGATTTAAAGCTCCAGCCTATCTTCATGCCGCTGACCAACTCACTTGGGAGTCCGTCAAGCGTTACGCTAACGTCTATGGCTTTGAAAATTACAAAGAAACTGAAGCGCCCACTCAGCAACTAACAGACCAACAAACACTCGAATTTGGTGCGCTAAAGTTCAAGGTTTACCATACGCCAGGCCATGCACCGGGTCATGTTGTTTTTTACCACGACAGCGGTTTTGTGGTCAATGGAGATGTTTTATTCAAAGGAAGTTTTGGACGCGTAGATTTACCCGGCGGCGATCTCGAAACCCTGAAAAAAAGCATTTTTGAAGTCATGTTCAAATTTCCAGAACAAACGGTCGTTTATTGTGGGCACGGACCAACCACCACAATTGGTCAAGAAAAACTAACCAATTATATCCTCGAATTCTAGTATGCGCATTGGCATCAATACCAGATCTTTACTTGGTCAAAAACTGGAGGGTTTTGGCAATTACACCCTAGAACTGGTCAAAAGACTTACCGAAAATCAGCCTGAGCACACCTTTATTCTATACTTTGATCGGCCTGTAGACCCTCAGTTTAGTTTTGGGTCAAATGTCATTTGTAAAACTGTATTTCCTCCAACCAGACATCCATTTTTGTATATTGTATGGTTTCAATGGTGCTTGAAACAAGCAATTCAAAAAGATAAGTTAGATATCTTTTGGTCCCCGGATGGCATGCTTCCATTAGGTAGCAAACTTCCAACTTTGGCAACTATTCACGATCTCAATTTTGAACACTACCCCAAGGACCTCCCTAAATGGGTAGCCTGGTATTACAAAACCTACTTTCCTCGTTTCGCAAAAGCGGCAGATAAAATCGTTACAGTTTCAAATACAACCAAACAAGACATCATCTCAAGTTATCAAATTTCATCAGAAAAGATAAGCGTCATCTACAATGGTGTCAATACTTGTTACCAACCTCTTGATGAGGAAGCGAAAAGTTTAATTCGCAAAAGTCAAAGGCTCAACAAGCCCTACTTTCTATTCGTGGGTTCTTTACATCCAAGAAAAAATATCAATCGTTTGGTAGCTGCATTTCAAGAATTTGCAAAGTCAGATAGCTCTACAGACCTGGTTATTGTGGGCGCTGCAATGTGGAAAAACCAAATAATCAAAATCGATCCTCAGTTTACCGCTCGCATTCACTTCTTGGGGCATCTAGAAACAGACGCTCTTGCTCAAATAATGAGCGCAGCTACTGCGTTTGTTTATGTTCCCTATTTTGAGGGCTTCGGTATGCCACTCGCGGAGGCCATGGCAAGTCACACACCCATCATTGCTGGCGACCAAAGTTGTTTGCCTGAAATTGCAGCAAATGCCGCGTTGTTCGTTGATCCTTTCGATGTAGATTCGATTGCCAACGGCATGAAAAAATTGAAAAATGACGTAGCTTTGCGAACGCAATTAATTGAAGCCGGAAAGTTACGCGTACAGGCCTTTGATTGGGATTTAGCGGCCCTACAAATTTGGCAAGAAATACAACAACTGGTCTCGTAGTTCAACGGATAGAATAAGCGTTTCCTAAACGTTTGATCCAGGTTCGATTCCTGGCGAGACCACCACTTACTTCACCCTTTGGCTAATCAATAGTTTATCAATCCGAGGACCGTCTTTATCGATGACCTCAAATTCAAGATCGTCAATAGTGATTTTATCACCTACTTCTGGTATTTCATTTTTCTTAGAAATAAAAAGCCCGGCTACTGTTGCATATGAGTTTTGCTCATCGGTCAGCAAGACATCAAAGTACTTCTCAAAATCAAAGATAGAATACTGTCCGTCTACCAACCAAGTGTCGTCGGTTCGCTGAACAATTTTGTATTCGTCTTGGTATTGTTCTGTTGCTTCTCCTACAAGCGCATCGAGCATGTCATCCATGGTAATAATGCCCTGAACAGAGCCGTATTCGTCTACAACAATACCGTAATGGTTGCCTTCATTTTTAAATGATTCAAGAACTTGATAAGCACTCGTATTCTCATTGAAATAAATCGGTTCTTTGATGTAATTTACGACCTGAAAATCTTGTTCGGTGTGGCCCCCAAATAAGTCTTTGAGCAAGATGATCCCCGTGATGTCGTCGAGGTCGTTACTAGAAGATACAGGGTAAGCTGAGTGCTTTTCTTCATTGATTTTTTGGCGTATTTCTTGCCAAGTTTCTCCTTCTTTGAAAAATACAACCTCACTGCGGTGCGTAAATAAAGATTTGACTTTTCGGTCACCTAATTCAAAAACGCGTTCTACGATTGAGTGTTCAATATCTTGAATTTCACCACCCTGCGCACTTTCTTTCAAAATCGATTTGATTTCTTCTTCTGAAACGGCCTGATCTGTGGAGTCATTCAAGCCTAAAATCCTTACAAATAAATTGTTGGTAGCAGTGAGTAGCCAAACGAAAGGTCCTGTTATGAAGGCTAAGACCTGCATAGGTCCGGCCATATAAGTGATAATTTTTTCTGGAAAAGCCATGCCTATGCGCTTCGGAACAAGCTCGCCCAATACAATTGAAAAGTAAGTGATCAGAACCACAATAATACCTGTTGCAAGTTCTTTGCTATAGGGTTGAAGTAAGGTGCTGCGATCTAACAAAGAAATGAAATCATTGGTGAGGTTTTCACCTGAATAAACACCTAACAAAATCCCGATTAATGTGATGCCAATTTGAACCGTAGAAAGAAACCTCGTTGGGTTTTCAGAGAGTTCCATAGCTTTTCGAGCCTTTTTATTTCCTCGCTTACTTGCTTTATCCAGCTTATACCTCTTGGAACTTACCAGCGCCATTTCAGACATTGAAAAAACACCGTTAATGAGCACTAAAAGAATGATTATCAATAATTCCATGATGCGAAATTACGCAATTATAAGAGGATAAAAACGGTTAGAATTTGTCGATTCTTATAAATCTAATTTATAGACATCGCTGAGTGTGTCGTTGTCTTTGAGTGTAACGTGTAAATCTCGGATCATGCCATCGTGAATATCATAGACCCAACCGTGCACGTGTACCTCTTGCCCACGCTCCCAGGCAGCTTGTACAATAGAAGTTTTACCCAAATCAAGTACCTGTTCAAAAACATTCAATTCTACAAACCGATCAAAACGTGCAGCTTCTTCAGTAATGGCATCTAGTTCCGGACGATGCAGACGGTATACATCCTTGATATGACGTATCCAGTTATCGATAAGACCGATATGCTTATTGGTCATGGCAGCTTGTACACCACCACAACCGTAATGTCCGCAAACAATAATATGCTTTACTTGTAGTACATTGACGGCGTAATCGAGAACAGACAGCATATTCATGTCGGAATGCACAACCATATTGGCGATGTTGCGGTGCACGAAAACTTCACCCGGCTCGGCTCCAATGATTTCATTAGCTGGCACGCGGCTGTCTGCACAGCCGATCCAAAGTACTGGTGGTTTTTGACCAATTGATAGCTTCTTGAAATAGTCAGGGTCTTTGGCAAGCTTGCCCGCCACCCACAGCTTGTTGTTTTCTAGTAATTGATTGTAGAACTTTTCCATCACAAATTGATAAAAATGATTTCTTGACGCCCTTCTGCTTCAGCATTCATTTTGAATTCCTTTAAAGACTCGAGCACATCGCTATCCATGCTGATGGTTCTAGACGCATCAATGATGACACGCTTGTTTTTGCACTGTTGAAGTGCATCGAGAATGCCACCCTTATTCAAAAAAGTGACCTCCTCAGCAAGAATTATCTTGTATTCATCTCTTGTTTCTTCTTTAGAAAAATGATTCTGAAAATTTCTTTTAAGGATATAAAAAATTGAAATTAGGATGCCGATACCAATTCCTTTGAGTAAGTCTGTGAGTAAGACCGCAACAATTGTGGAGATAAAAGGAATAAATTGAGCCAAGCCTTTTCGATACATTTCAACAAACAAAGACCACTTAGCGAGTTTGTAACCGACTAACACTAATATGGCGGCCAAAGTAGCTAACGGAATCATGTTCAGAACGGAACCTAAAAAAAGTACTGAAATGAGTAACAATAAGCCATGAACAATAGCGGCCAATTTTGACTGCCCGCCCGCTGCAATATTTGCAGAGCTCCTAACAATAACTTGGGTTATCGGCAAACCACCGATAAGGCCACTAACCAAATTACCTACTCCTTGCGCTTTTAATTCTCGATGTGGATTTGTTTTCTGCTTTTTTGGATCTAATTTATCGGTAGCCTCCAAACTTAAAAGTGTTTCAAGACTACCCACTAGCGCTAACGTGATGGCAATGACCCAAACTTTTGAATTCGAAATTTGCAACCAATCAGGGCTATGAAAAATCAGTTTAACTTGTTCAAAGGAAGCTAAACGAGGTACCTCTACCAAATGCTTTCCCTCTAAATGAAGGGTACCTAAGAAAAATTGGTTCACCACCACACTCCATACTACAACAACTAATGCCCCAGGAATATACATGGCCCACTTTTTTGATTTGATCCATTTTAAATCAAAAATGAGCAAGATAATGATTGATAAAAAACCTAAAATAATTGCGCCCGGCTCAAATGCTTTCAATGCATAAAACAATTCTGAAAATGTATTGTGCCCGTCAAATTGCCAAAAAGACTCATCTCCAAAATAGTCATTGTCATAACCTAGTAAATGAGGTATTTCTTTCAAAACAAGCATTATTCCAATTGCCGCCAACATGCCTTTTATAACTGCCGTAGGGACGTAATTGGCCAAGTAACCAAAACCTATAAATGCCAAAATGAATTGAATGATACCTGCCAATACCAAAGAGAGCAAAAAGGTATCAAAAGAACCCAAATCAGAGAGCGCGGCCAGAACAATTGTGATCAAACCTGCGGCAGGTCCGGAAACGCCTAATCTAGCGCTAGAGCAAACTGCAACTAAAGTCCCGCCAATAATTCCAGCAATGATACCTGACATCACGTTTGGCAAGCCCTCTTGCCCAATAACATTGGTAGAAGCAAAACCAACGCCTAAACAAAGTGGTAAGGCAACTAAAAAAACGACTAAACCGGCAGGAAGATCTTGCTTCCAGAATTTAAAAACAGATGACATATGCTTGAATTAATGAATGAATAATTTTCAATCATTGAGCACAGGGGGGCCTAAATGCATCGTTCTTGTACCCTATAATTAGCAAAGGGTTGTGAAAGGAATATGCCTTTTTTAAAGGTAGCAAATTAGCATCGTTATACAAAGCGTAATGTTTAGCAAAATCAATGTATTCATCTAAGAACTTGAGTTCATAGGAATCATCGGACGCTTCATTTTCTTGACTTTCTTCTACCAAAACAAACTGTTGATCAGCTTTGAAGATAGGGAGCGCACTAGCAAGGACAGCCTTCACAATAAAAAGCTGAACGAGTACAAGCAAGAAGAACTTTCCCAAATTTGCCATATGACAAATATAAGAAATGTTTATATGAAATGTACTGCTATGAATGCGGTTTTTTTTGCTAGCTTATCACACCAAGCTCTCTACCTACTTTGATAAAAGCTGCGATGGCTTTATCGAGATCAGCTTGGGTATGCGCAGCTGAAATTTGTGTGCGGATGCGCGCTTGTCCTTTGGCTACAACTGGGTAAAAGAAGCCTATTGCGTAGACTCCTTCAGTAAGTAAGCGATTGGCAAACTCTTGAGACAAGGCAGCATCATAAAGCATAATTGGTACAATTGGTGAACCTCCGGGCTTGATATCAAAACCTGCAGCAACAATGCGCTCTTTGAAATACGCCGTGTTGGCTTCCAAACGGTCGCGGAGTTCGGTTGTGGCGCTCAATAAGTCAAAAACTTTAATAGACGCTCCTACAATTGCAGGTGAAAGCGAATTGGAGAAAAGATAAGGGCGCGAGCGCTGACGCAGCATCTCAATGACCTCCTTTTTTCCTGTTGTGTAACCACCCATGGCGCCTCCTAGCGCTTTGCCTAACGTACCTGTTACAATATCTACTTTGTCCATGACACCAAAATGTTCGGGCACACCACGTCCGGTTTTTCCGATAAACCCAGCTGAATGACACTCATCAGTCATGACCATTGCGTCATACTTTTCTGCCAAAGCGCATATTTGATCCATTTTGGCGAGGTCACCATCCATTGAAAACACACCATCTGTAACAATAATGCGGTGTCTTTGCGCCTGAGCAGCTTGAAGCTGGGCTTCAAGATCAGCCATATCTGAATGCTTGTAACGGTAACGAGCAGCTTTGCACAAACGAATGCCATCAATAATTGAAGCATGGTTTAGTTCATCTGAAATGATCGCATCCTCCTCCGTAAAAAGAGGTTCAAAAACACCACCGTTTGCATCAAAAGCAGCCGCATACAAAATAGTATCTTCAGTGCCATAAAATTCTGCGATTTTTCGCTCTAAAGTTTTGTGGATGTCTTGAGTACCACAAATAAACCGCACCGAAGACATCCCGTAACCATGGCTATCTAACGCATCTTTGGCTGCACCAACAACCTCCGGGTGCGAAGAAAGACCCAAATAATTATTGGCACACATGATCACTACTTCTTCACCAGTGCTTACTGTAACATTGGCTCCTTGAGGTGAAGTAATAATTCTTTCTTTTTTTAACAGACCATTTTGCTCGATTTGAGCTAATTCTTCACTGAGGAAGGTTTTGATTTTACCGTACATTAGGATTTGATTTTTTTGGATATCAATTGATACAACAATTTGGCTTCTTTTTCATTGAGCTTTTTGCCAAAGCGGATTTTCTGGTGAAAATAATCGAATTCAAAGCGTTCGCCCCCATTTATCCAAGGTGAACTCTCCCAAAGCGCCTGAAAACTTCCTTCTCTCGGAATTTCGAATTTTAGATTTTTAATATTTTCAAAATAATATGGAACTGATTTACCAAAATGTAAGAAAGATTTCTTCAAATAAAAGGCATCTGCATCAATCTTAATGTATTCTTGTCCACGGATATTCCAAAAGAAACTCATGGTGACCCTCCAAGCATAATACAACCAAAAAACCAAGAAAATCCATAAAATCATTTCTTCCTGACCTTTCAGCTTCATGACGTTAAGGGCCCAAATAACCGTGCCCCCAATAGCATACCACATACCCAGCCAAGCACCCATAATTGCCGAGATCCAAACATTTTTAGATGGATCGATGACAATGGTTGTTTTGTCTTTTTGGTCGCTAAAACTAATCCGATTTCCTATCCACTTCACAGTACAAAATTAAACGAAAAAAGCCCCGCTTTTCAACGGGGCTTTCATAAATTTTATCTTCTTAAAAATGCCAAAGGTTGTGTTCCCAATCGCGGATACTTTCTTTGACTTTCTCCGCTTCATACAAAGCATCTACGCCAAATTTGTAATCTTCGATCTCACGGTCAAACTTGTCAGACACGCGATAGATGGTCGAAGAGAACTTGCGCTTCCAGAAAAGGTCGTCAAAAGACATCCACTGTGCATCGTTTTGGTCATTGTATACATAATAGTTCACTATGACATTACGTAATTCGTCGAAATACAACCAGAACATTTCACGTTCTTCTACGCGCCCTTCATACTCTTCAAAAGAATTAGAAGCAGAACTGAAAAGGTAAGGCTTACCAAGTTGATCATAAATAAGCAATTCCCCGCGTGTTGCAACTTCTCCTTCTTCAGGCTCTGTGTAGGTGTATCGGGCAACTGGTGCTATAGCAATAATGCGTTTGTCCAAAATAGAACGCTCCTTGTCAAAATACCAATCTTCTTTGATGTGATAAGCAACAATGTTGTTCGACGGCACAAACATAGAAATGGCATCTTTTCTAACCAGCGAGTTAACTGATGCAAAATTCCACCATTCTTGAAGTTTGTTTTGATCAATACCAAATAACTCTTCATAATCAGCGTCTGAACGCAAACTATCTAAGTATTCTTGAAGGCTTTGGTCTGTTTTGATGATATCCATTGTATCCTCTGAAAGTGGACGATAAATACGCAACTTAGGACCTAAACCACCAGAAGCCATTAAAGAGTTAACGTCTTTACGGTACTTCTTTACTTCAAAGTAGTCGTTTTGACCCTGGCGCTCAATTGGATATTTTAGGCTATAACCATCTTCTGCATCAGGATAAAACTCACTTGCAACACGATATACTGTCAAATCACCAAGAAAGATGTGACGCATGATGACTGTCCAGAGAGACCAACGACGTTGGTCTTTGTTCCATGTTGGGTCATCGATTTCACTCGCATTGCTCGGACGATAAATTGAACCAGAAGCTAAATCTCCGTCGAAAGCATCGTAAGGGAAAAAGATATCGTGGTTCATTGTCTCGCGTCCATCGATGCGAGAAAAGACACGCTTTTGCCAAGCGACATCACTTGCCCGGACATATTCATACTCAACTTTTGCACGAACAGGAACTTCCTCTTGGATAGCGACACCATCTACAACCCCACCCGGAAGTGTGTTGTAAGGACCTCGCTGTGGACGATCTTGCGCGTGAATCGAGAGTGTCAAGACACTAACAAAAACCAACAATACATTTTTCATAATCATTAATTTTAAATTCCAATTAAGGAATGACCTTCAAAAATCCTGAAGCAGACTCAGGTCCGCCACCACCGGTTCTTCTGTAGGTAACCTCAACTGCAACGCGTTTTCCTGCTTTTACCTTCGCTAACGCTGAAGCTGGAACGCGATCACCGGTGAAAGTTACTTCGTCGTTACCAACGATAACTGATCCACCAATTACCGTAAAACCAACGCCTGTGAACGGGCTATCAGCTCCAAGAGAAACTACAGCTTTGAAACCTGTAGTTTTGGAGATGGTTGTTCCTTGTAACTGTGCTTTAGGGAAAGGTTTCACTTTGTACTTGAATTTACCAAAAGATTTAGATTTGCCATCCTTATCTTTACCATTCAAGGTAATGGTCACAGATTTTGCTGCTCCCGTTACATTTACATAATATCCGTCGTATTTGTTTCCTTCAGCGTCGGTCCAAGAGGCTTTGGTAGCACTGCCACCATCTACTGCGATAGAAGAACTTACTGCACCAGCAACTACCGGTACTACTTTGTTATTCCAGCCTTTGTACAATACACTCATTTCAGGAAGGGAGATAGAACCTTGCGCCTTGACAATAGCTACTTTCCATTCCCAGTCGCGGGAATAAGGTACACCAGACTTATTGACGATGGTCACTTTACCATTGACTTTCATGTCGGTCATGCCTGCCTTCATTTTGATACGGCCAATACCTTCTTTTACTTCAACATTTCCTGAGCTTGATGTAACAACAGGATTTTTATCTGAATCATAGGCAGCCATTGTTACCAAAAGCTCTACTTCTTCACCAGCTGTTGCAACACCAGGGCCGCTTACCAATTGTTGAATTTTGTTGAATGAGAATTCACCTGTTGTAACCTTAGACTTCAATAAGTTAACTGCTTTGGCACGTGCAGCTAAAATCTCGTTTTGCATAGAGCTCAAAGAAGCCAAAGCACCAACTAAAGGAGCGTGGTCAAAAGTACGACCTAACCAGTGGATGTTTTTAGCTTCGTGGTGATCGGCAAATTCTTGTTTTGTCAGCTCTTGGTAAATAGAAACGAGTGCTTCTAAGTCCTCAGGGTTCACCTTATTACCAGGTGCGTTGAACATTTTTAAGATTTGCTTTTCAAGGTCTTGGAAATCAGCATATGCATTGATTTCTTTCACTTTGAGTTTCCAAACATTTTTTTCACCCTCTCTGTAGTTACCTGCGGTTTCTACAATAGATGAGCGAAGACCCTTGAACATTTCCCAAAGTTTTTTACCCTTTTTAGTTGGGTCTATTCTTGAAATTTCAGAACCTACGATTTCGTGCATCGGAACGTCAAAGTTGTCTTTGGTTTCGATAGCTTGTAAATACAAACGAGCTGGAAGAAGAGGCGTTTTTGGATCATAGTTTTTCCAAACAATACTCTCTTTGTTGTTCATTTTGGCAGTCTTGACCTTTTCTGGCCCTTCAACTTTACTAATCAACTCGATTTTGAGCTCATCGACATATTTAATAAACTCACCAACATTCTTGTCGATTTTGTCTATCATGCCAAGATACTTCTTGATTTTTTCTGCTTTTGCGCGTCCGGCTTCATCTTTGGTTACGCTGCCAAGCTCTTCGATGAGAGATCCTTTTGCAGTTTGCCCACGCTCATATTGTGTAATACTTCCTCGTTGAATGTTGTCTTCGATAGCTACAAAAGCATCGAGAATTTGCTTAGACACGTTCAACGCAAGAAGTGCAGTCAATACCAAGTACATTAGACCGATCATCTTCTGTCTTGGGGTTTCCTTACCACCTGCCATTTTCTTTAATTTTTAATTTGTTACTACTAAATAAATTTTTAAAGAAAGGGATTAACCTCTCATCGCACGCAACATGTTACCATAAACGTTGTTCAAATCAGTAAGATTTTGAGACAACATGGCCATGTTTTCACGGTAAGAAGCCGTATCTTTTGCAGAAGCTGAAAGGTCTGCCATAATAGCTTTGATGTTATCTTGTAAGCTGCTCATTTGTTGCATGCTTTCAAGGTAGTCTTGTGAAGACTTCAATTGAAGTTCGTAAACGTTATTCAGAGCGCCAAGGTTTTGACCCAATTTTTGCATTTCTGCACCAAAGTTGCCTTGACCTTCACCTGCGATACCAGCAATAGCGTTTGCCGATGAAGCGTATTGCTCAGTAAGTTTGTTTAAGCCTTCAGATGCAGTTTCTAAACTCTTCACGTAAGAGTCAGTTGCTCCGGCAGCTGTAGAAATAGCACCAAGTGATTTCGCGTTGTCTGCGAGATTTGACATGCCATCTTTTAGTTTAGCCAATAAAGCTTGGTCGATTCCTGCTTTGTCCAACTCTTTCGCAAGTTGATCAGCAGCACCGCCACCACCCATTCCACCTTTTTTCAAGAGTGGTAACAAACGGTTTTCGTCATTATTTTCTTCGACACCTAATTCAGGAAATACACGTGTCCAATCAACTTCTTCATGAAGTGGTTCCATTGCAATAAAAGCAAAGATCAAGGCTTCTGTGATGAGACCAACAATCAACATTTGGTCAGCTCCAGGCCAGTGCATGATTTTGAATAGTGCTCCAAGGATGACCACGGAGGCACCGTAACCGGTTACATACTTCGTAATTAATTTGTACTTGCGTGAAGCAAAAAATCCACCATTACCACTCATAGTTTTTGTTTTTTAAGAATTAAGAAATTAATTGATTATAGTTTATAGTTTAGTTTAGGATAATATCTGTTTGAATTTCTTCGCCGTTTTCTTGTTCGATATCTTTACCTCCACGCCCTAAGTGGGTCATGGTGTTACGGAAACCGATATAGCTTTTGGCGGTATCTTGGTATTCATAAGTTCTGGTCGCATTCATGAGGTAATAGCCGATGTCTTTCCATGAACCACCACGCAACACTTTGCGCTTTTTCACTGGAGCCTCGCCATCTTTGGCGTCGTACTCGTAGTCTTGAGCCATATCGTGGGCAAATTCGTACATTGATTCATCGTAGGCAGTAGAACACCACTCTGCGACGTTACCAGCCATACAATACAAACCAAAACCATTTGGATTGTAGCTGTAGACTTTAACAGTGTAGAAACCACCATCTTCGAAGTAACGACCACGCATTGGTTTGAAGTTAGCCAAGAAACAGCCACTTGCATTTCTTATGTATGGACCACCCCAAGGGTATTGCATGTTGTCTAGGTCGCCTCTTGCACCGCGCTCCCACTCTGATTCCGTAGGTAGTCGGAAGTCATTTACGAATAAGTCTCCGTTAGACTGCAACCACGAATGGAAGATTTGTGTACGCCAAACAGAAAACGCTTTTGCTTGTGACCAAGTAACACCTACTACAGGATAGTTATCGTAAGCAGTGTTCCAGAAATAATTCTGGGTCATTGAAGACTTGTTGGCATAGGTAAAGTCTCTAACCCAACACAATGTATCAGGGTAGATGTTAATGCGCTCTTTAATGATAAAGCGCGAGCGGTCTGAATGCCCTCTAATGGCATTGTGAGCACCTTTGCTGTTGGTGAAACCGAGATCTAAATCTTGACCTGGATTTTGTAAAATAGTACCACGCAATGAGTTGGTGTCATTTAGTTTACTGAATTCAGACCATTGTTCGGTGTAGCCTGTGGTATCAACCCAAACTTTGTTGGTATTTTGATCCATGGTCATTAGTGTAGAACGGTGAAGGTCATTGGACTTGTAGTCTTTACCTAGTGGCTCGCGACGTGAGCGCTGATAAAGGGTGTTGCCAGCTTCTTTATCAAGACTGTCGTAAGCAAATGTTTTGCGCGCGTCGATTGATTTGGTGATGATTTTACCGCGACGAGCAGCTTCTTTGTAATCGATCCAGTAATAATCGAAATAAAGCAAGCGCGTGTCGATTTCGCGGCGATTGTAAAAACGCTCAGCCTCACTCAAATACATGTCAGAAAGCATGAATGCCACTTCTGGATCTTCGTAGTCTACCGGCTCTAACCAGTTAAGAGTAAAGTATTTGCGATTTTCTACACGACCACCTTGATTGTATTTTGTCTTGGTAGAAGCACCTTTTGCACTTGTTTTGTCTGGTGCATTTTTCTTGGCCGCACCACTGTACATTTGGAAAATACCGCGGAGGTCGTCGTCGGACATGACGACATCGAATTTTTCTTCTGGGCCACCAGCAATACCATATTTCTTTTGGTCGTATTGGAAACCGTTCACTAATTTTTTGCCTTTACCTTTTGATTTATCGTAGTTGCCCAGCATTGTCATGATGGTTTTGTCTACTTCTGCTCCGTTGGTAGAATCCATGAACAATTGGAATGGCGTGTTACCACCCTGAAGGTCTGAACCCATGGCCATGAGTGTACGGTAAGGCTCCTTAAAGAAGTTGTCTGGGATGTTTACCCAACGCTCCGCTTCTTCATCGTAGCTACGGCGATACAATTTTTCACGGGCGATAGAGTCGCGTACCCAATGTACAAATTGACGGTATTCGTTGTTAGAAATTTCGGTTGCATCCATGTAGAAAGCTGGAACCGATACGGTACGCTTGCGCGCCGTATGGAAGCCCATGATGTCTTCGTCGTCTTCACCGGCCTGATAAGCACCAGAAGGCACGTAAACCATGCCAAGTGGGACTTTTCCAGGACCGAGGACGTCTGGATACCAGGTGTCTCTACCACTCACACCTACTAAATTCCCTTCGATGTCGCTACAAGCGTACATGAAGCTAAGAACAAAGAGAAAACTTAAATACTTTTTCATTCGTTTGTTTTTGGTTCTGACCTACTCCCAAGTAACTTGCTACAGGTATAATTTCGGGTATAACGTAAGAACAATATAAATGGTTACACTTTTTCCTCTTATAACCAACGAGGGTGTCTTGCTTTCGTTTTTGGAGGCGGCGGCAAGAAGTAACAATATTTAACCATCATTTCGTGTGAACCACGAGAGATGCTAGCTAATTTATTAATGTTGATGTCGTATGAGTAACCGAAGTTAAAGTTTGGAATCGGTGAATAACCCACCATTAGCGCTACCGCATCGGAGGTTCTGAAAGTAAGGCCGCCATAAGCAGGATTGCCCCCTAACTCCATCATGTAACGCGCGTTGAAATCAACGGAGAATTCAATAAGGTCTGTACGGACGAGCATTTGCGCGTCGATATTGTTGCCAGTTCCGAAAGCGTCTTTAAATATATAACCACCCATTAAATAATAGTGGCGAGCTGTTTGAAAGGACAAAGAAAGATTGGTTGGATCATTAGAAAGGTCAGATTCTGACAAGTGCGTGGTGGAAAACCCTGCATAGTAATTTTTAGCCTGGAAATACAATCCGAAATTGGCATCGAAGTTAGTGGCGGCAAACCCAGTTGGAATGGAAGGGTCTTGAGCAGCTGGCAAACCATTGGGTGTTACCCAATCTGGAACGAGGCTGTAGTTCATGATGCCAAGACCAACACCAACTCCTAAGACGCCTGCTCGGCCAATTTGAATTGGATACGAATAATTTAAAAGCACTGTGTTTTGACGGGCAAAACCAATTGCATCGTTATAGAAGTTGATACCAACACCTCCAGGGAAAAATCTTGAAAGATTGGATTCTATATTGAGTATGGTAGAATTTGGCGCTCCATTTACTTTGTCCCATTGGTTACGGTAAATAGAAGTAGCACAAATTCCGTTATACATGTCCATACCTGTTTTGCCAGGATTGATGCTCATTTTGTCAAACATGAAGTGTGTGACAAGCTTATCTTGTTGTGCGTAGGACGTAAACAACAAAACAGAAAAAGCAGCAGTTAGTAGTCTGTTATTCAATAGCATAAGCTTAGTTTAGCATGTGTAAAAGAGTCGGATTTTCATAGAATACGACAATTTCAAGGTGCTAAAGTAAAGAATTCTAATGGAAAATAAAAGGCTTTTTAATAAAAAGCTTAGCCTAATTTCTGATAGGTCTTCCACCATAAATCAGGAAGCTCATTTTTCATGGCGTTGTCATAGTCAGACTTATTGCAAGGGATCATGTGGTGGCGTTCAAAGCGCGTTCCACTTTGAGGAGGGTAAGGAACTTCCATCCACCAACGCGCCGACTTATTGCTCTTATAGAAAATAAGTTCGCGAGCAACCTCATTCATGAAAACTGTAAACTTGGTGTAATCTGCCTTGCTTCCAAAGGGAAAATCGCCCACCCGTGAAAAATAACCTTGTATAAAGTACCATATTGTTTCAGCCAACAATCCAGCGCCAAGTGGACTTAACGCTTCCTCGCTAAATAAACCAATACTCGTGACCTTATCTGAAATACCTGCGTATTTTGCAATTTGACAAAGTTGAACGGCGGTGAAGCCATTCGGAGCACCCTGAGTGCTACCTATTTCTTGTGCTTTAACTGCTTGAAGGTCGATACTGATGATATCCGCATTGCGCAAATGAGGTTCTGCAAGTCTGAAATCTTGATTGAACTCACCTAAACGACAGCTATCGAAAAACAACTTTTCAAAAAGCTCGTTTTCTGCAGCAGGTGCATATGGCTGTTGTATACCAATCACGGCATGGTTGAACAAATAACACGGCCGTTGCAGCAACATATGACTCAAATAATTTTTTGAATGGAGCGACTGATCCGCGCTTCCGACATCAAGACTGCGATCGATGCTACAGGTATTGACGAGTTGCTCAAGTTTTTCATAACCCTGATACAGCGCCATGGTGAGGTCTTGACTACCTCCTATTACAATAGGGATGATTTGGTGCTTGACGAGTTCACTGACTACACTTGCCAATGCAAAATAGGTGTCGTTTATGGTGGCACCAGGTTTGATTTCCCCAAGATCATAAATTGGTTGATCCCAATTTGCTTCGGGATGTAATTGGTAGAATGCAGCTCGAAAAGACGGTGTTGAAAATTGCGCTTGCCCGGAGCCTCTATATTCAGGCACGCTAATTAACGCACAACCCGGGCCCTTAAGCGCTGGGAAGGAATATTGAAAACTTTCAATTTGATGGCCAAGTTGTGTCTCTTCAAAGACAATTTCAGCAGAAATTGGCTGAAAATAGATGGATAAATCTGTCATTATTGAAGGATTTTAGCGATGTCTGGCTTGAAATAAAGCTCGGATTTGAGGACTTTGCCATCTGCGCGATAAATGGGTTGGCCATTGGCGTCTAACTTGCTCATATTGGAGCGCTGAATTTCTTCAAATACAGCAATAATTTTGTCCTGTAGCCCGTGACGTAAAATGGTCCCGCACAAGATGTATAGTTGATCGCCTAACGCATCTGCAATTTCAACGAGATCACCTCTTTGTGCAGCTTCGAGATACTCTTCGTTTTCTTCCTTCATGAGGTCAAAGCGGAGTTGAACATCAGCAGCTGTAAGTTGTGCTGTAGGATTTGTGTTGTTTTGAATGCCAAATGCGTCGTGAAACTGAGCAACTGCTCCAATTATTTCTTTGAAATCCATTTTTAATAATTCAATAGTTTAGAAATTGCCGCTGCAACCTTTTGAGCGTTGGGCAGCATGGCTGCCTCTAAAGTTGAGTTGAGAGGAATCGCAGGGGCGTCTATAGATCCTACAATTTGAATTGGAGCATCCAAATTAGAAAAGCAGGATTGTTGAAGCCTTCCGGCAATACTGAGAGTGAAAGAATTTTCAATTGATTCTTCCGTAACAAGAAGTATTTTACCATGGCGCTCACAAAGTGACTCCATCGCCTTGATATCGAGTGGATTAATCGTACGAAGATCGAGGATTTCAACTTGGCCTTTAAATGAAGTAGCCGCCTCTGTGCTCCAGTATACTCCTCGGCCATAGGTAATGATGCCAATTGAGCTGCCATTATGGATAGCCGCTTGATCCGCTTCTTGAACGGTTCTCGCTTTTCCGATTGGAACGACGTAATCTTCACTAGGCTCGATACTCATGGCTCCTTCTGTGCCCGGAATTTTGGACCAATAAAGGCCTTTGTGTTCAAGAATAACGACCGGATTCGGATCGTAGAACGCCGCTTTGAGTAAACCTTTCAGGTCGGCGCCAGTGGACGGATAAACAACTTTGATGCCACGGATATTGGCTAACACAGACTCAACGCTTGATGAATGGTATGGCCCGCCTGATCCATAGGCGCCAATGGGCACACGGATGACGCAGCTTACTGGCCATTTGCCATTCGAGAGGTAATTTGAACGAGAAACTTCGGTAAAAAGTTGATTGAGTCCGGGCCAAATATAGTCGGCGAATTGTACTTCTACAATTGGCTTGAGGCCAACTGCAGACATCCCGACAGTAGATCCAATAATGTATGCTTCTTGAATGGGTGTATTGAATACGCGGTCGTCGCCAAAGGTTTGAGCGAGGGTTGCAGCTTCTCTAAACACCCCTCCTAGCCTGCCGCCAACATCTTGGCCATAGAGAAGCGCCTCAGGGTGCGCTTCCATGATTTCACGCATGGCAAAAAGCGCGGAGTCTACCATGACCGTTTTCTTTTTACCTGAAGGTGCTCGCTCGCCGCGCTCTTCGGTAATTGGGGTTGGTGCGAAAATATGGTCTTGAATAGAACTAGGGTCTGGATCTGGCGCATTGAGCGCAGCGTCATAAGCTGCATCTACTTCTTTTCTGACTTTTGCTTCTAAATTAATGAACTCGGCCAAACGGACGTCTTGCTGCTCCAACGCAGCCCTCAATTTGGGATAAGGGTCTGCTTTGGCAGCTTCTTCGAGGTCGTCGCGGTACCATTCTTTTCGCACACCAGAGGTGTGATGCCCCAATAAGGGAACTTTGGCATGAATCAAGAAGGGACGGCGCTCTGCACGAACCGTTGCGATGACTTCTTCTACGGTTTGATAGCAAGACCAAAAATCGGTGCCGTCTATGGTTCTGGCTTCAATACCATGAAAACCTTTAATGTATTCAGAAATGTCTTGTGCACGGGTTTCTTTCGCGTTTGCTGAGATATCCCAGCCGTTGTCTTGAACGAGGTAAATAATCGGATACTGTTTGAGCGCAGC
>JAIXUE010000036.1 GCA_027483605.1 Cryomorphaceae bacterium
AACATTGCAATTGCAAAAAAGTTCCTATCTTTGCACACGAAATCGGCCTCGTAGCTCAACTGAATAGAGCATCAGATTACGGCTCTGAAGGTTTCAGGTTTGAATCCTGACGAGGTCACTCTGACAAAATGCCTTCCGCTCTGCGGGGGGCATTTTTCATTTAAAGCCGTTGCGAATTCATTCGCAAAAGGTATATAAAATGAAAAATGTCCAAATGAGCGCAGCGAATAAAGGCGTTACTTCTCCTCCACCCTAACCTTCACCAACACATCAAAACTTCCAGCTTGGTCGGCTTTGTAATTTGTATGCCAATAGTTATTAAAAACATACAAATAAAGAGGCGAAACGCTTTGGTTTTCACGCGTCCAGACCTTTGCTCCGCGTTGCTGTTGTTCGTCTATTGGAGCGCCAAGTTCAATGAGGTTGCAATCAGGAGTAAAAATCGTAATCTTGAAATTTTTGTCTTCGAGGATCAGGTGGTCTGCAACGCAAATAAACTCTTTATTGGAGCCCGCTAATTGGTCTTTGGGGTAGTTTAATAAGGTTTGGTCTCCATACGTTAAAGTCGGGTTGTCGAGTTGAAAAGGCAGGCAAATGTGCAAGGCTTCTTTGTCTCGGATGGCTTTTTTGTCGATCTGAAACCGCAAGAGAAATTCATTTGGATGGGCTGCCGGCTGAAATTGAACTGTGATATTCAAGTTGGGATGGACAATGGTTTGGGTGGCTTTTTTAAGCTCATTTTGCTTTGGCAACAACACTTCGTTGACCTGAGGAGAAATACCCAAACTATAAATACATGCACCGAGCCCTGGTGTGTTTTGCTGGAGCAATTCAATTCCATCCCATTTGAGTGATCTGATTCCCGAATAGGCATCATCCCAAAGAAAACTAAAGTTACTTGCTATGCTATTATTGCAGTATCCTTTGACTTGGGCTTGCTTTCCGATGCGCGAAAATTGCAATTGTGCAGAATCCAGAAAAGATTTTTTGATGCGCCATTGTTCAGTCGTGAAATAGGTATCTGGGGCTGAAATGCTGCACCACGCGCCCCATGTGTGTTCGTGGAACAAAATGAGGTTGCGGTGGATTTCTCGCAAAGCTGCTTGCTGCTCATTTATTTCAATTTCGTTTAACTGCCCTTCCAAATCAATAACTTCTTTAACCAAACGGCGCGCTTGGATTTCTTCGGCAGCTGTGGAGTACGCGCCGTCTTCCCAATAAGGGCTTATTTCTCCTGTTTGAACCGGTAAGACCTCTTTGTATTGCTTTAAAAAATCTGCAAATAAAGTATCTACATTGGAAAGCACTAACTGAGGTGAACTGTATTTCAAATTCCAGGCTGCAACGAACTCACAAAGAGTGGTATCTACAGGGCCGTTGTCGGCGTTTTTGGTGTAGCGCAGCTGCACCACATCGTAGGGATACGCAGCCAACTCATGGGTGTAGACAGAGAGCCGCTTTTCCCATTCAAAAAACTGTTGACCAGCCGCAATATTGTGAAAATAAGAGTAGCCTTTGCCTGCGGTCCAGACGAAAAGTTGTGTGGTGCTATCGGTTTTGGACTGCCACATAAAGGGTTGGTCGCCAGTTTCATGAATAACCCCACCTACTCTGTCGCCATGATCGGCATGGTTAGCTACGTAATTAGGGCCCAATGATAAATAAGGTATTTGCTGTTTTGCATACGCCTCAAAAGCGGCATAAGTTTGCCCCGGAATGTCGGTCACCATGGCGTTGGAAATATAAAAACCGTAGCGCTGCTCTAAAAGCCGTGCGTATTCGGTGAGCCAAAGAAATTCGTCGGGGCGCATGAGGCCGGTAAGGCAATTGGCGTAGTTGGCAGAGAGCACTAAATTCCCACTTTTGACGGCAGCTACAAACTGTGCTTCTTCGGCTGCGCTCGCTTCTTTTAAGAAATTCTCTACCGCCCATAAAGATTCAATGTGCCATATTGGCTGAACAGCACCAACACCTCCTTTTGCAATCCAGCGCAGCGCAGACCGGATATTTTCAGTCTGGATTTTGGCCACATCTGTTTGTAAGTGAGAATATCCGATATCGTTGTGAGAGTGATGAATGATGTGAAATTCAAGATTTCTAATCGGTGAAATCTCAAGCGCTTGCTGTTGCGTTGCAAGGACTTTACCCGAGTAAAAAAGGGTGATTTCAATTTGGTCTTGCCCCATGAAATCTGTTGGATACGCGGCAAAACTCAAGGCATGATAACCCGAACTTATTTTGCTATGATAATTGAAATAGGGCGAACGCACTTGAATGCTGTCTGCGAGCTCAGGAATGAGACATTCTAGATTGAGCGGCCGCATTTGTTCAGTGCGCAAAATCAAATTGCTGGCCGTTAGTGTGGTCTTGAATTCATCCTGAAAGTCAAAGACCATGAGCCAGTCCCTGCTTTGGGCATCCTGACCCACCGCTTTAAAGACTGCTTTTTGATCAAAACCTTGAAAAGGAAGCTCGATTTCAAGGTAACCGAACACATCTTTATTGATGTCTTTTTCAAGAAGTGTGAAACGGTAATTTGCTTGCGGTGCAAAATTACAGCCGAGTTGAGAAAAACGCTCAGTTACCCAACTTTTCTTCGTGGTGAATGTAAAGAGCTGTTTTCCATTTAAATAAAAGTCAAAATGGCGATCTGCCCCACTCGTGCCGTTGGAAAAGCCAATTAAAAAACGATAAACAACCTTACCCTCTTTTGATTGAGGCGTTTGAGCCAACCATTCAATAGCCGAAGAACCGTTGCAGCGCGTCAGCAGTGCTTGATTGGCAAACTGTCGAAAGGGTGAAAAATAAGTAATGTCTTCGCCACTCAAGCGCTGCGAAAAACCAGAGAATTCTTGCGCTAGTGCAAATTGAACAGCAAATGATAAAACAAAAGTGAATAAAATCTTCATCAAAATAATACGGATTTAGCGCTCAAAATAATGACAACTAAGGTAGTAAATTCTAATTTTGTAGCTAAACTTTTGACATGCGCTTCAACCTTTCAGAAATCAATGAGCTCATTCGCTCCAGACGCACCATTTACCCCGAACAATTCTCGGACAGAAAGGTCCACAAAGAACAAATTGACTTGCTGCTCAACAACGCCCAATGGGCGCCCACACACGGCAACACCCAGCCTTGGCGCTTTCAAGTTTTCATGGAAGAAGGGCGTCAAAAACTCAGTGCCTTTTTAGGGAAAACCTACCTCGCACTCACGCCCGAAGAACAGCAAAACGATGCCAAGCTTGCCAAAATGCTGCGTCGTCCCCTCCTCGCTTCTGCAGTAGTTGCAGTTTGTATGAAGCGTCAGGAAAGCGAAAAAATACCAGAAATTGAAGAAATTGAAGCGGTGGCTTGCGCCATTCAGAACCTACATTTGAGCTGCACGGCTTATGGCTTAGGTGGCTTTTGGTCAACACCCAAACTCATTTACAGTGAGCAAATGAATGCTTTTCTTGGATTAACTGAAAAAGACAAATGTTTGGGTTTGTTCTACATTGGCTACCCTGCCATTGATTGGCCCGACAACCAGCACCGTCGCCCCCTAGAATACAATTGTACTTGGATTACTGAATAACTCCCGCGTTCGGTCTAAATTTCGTTTCTTTGCGTATGCGTCTGTTGCTCTTGCTTTTTGTTGTTGCTCCACTACTGAGCTGGTCTCAGGCCTATAACCAGTTGGGCAAACCCAATTATTTTGGGTTCCACTACCGACATATCGTCCCGATGCAACAAATGCAGTCTGGGCTTCAAAAATTCTCAGATAGCGTGCTCCAGACCGAGCTCACACCCATCGATGGCTATACCTTTGGCGGGGTTATACGCTATGGTCTCACCGACCTGATTTCTTTAGAAACAGGCCTCTACTACAATCAACGCAATTTCAGCATCAGCAGCACCCGCACGGATAGTGCCCTGAGTGTAGACCAACGCCTGCGTTTTGTACAATTTGAAATTCCGATACAAGGCAATATCGGTATTCAACTGAGCCGTTCTATTTTTGCCAACGCCGCACTCGGTGGAGCAATTCTTTACAAACCTTCAAGTGTGGCTACCTATATCAATCCTTCTAGCAAACATGAGTTCAGACAGGTAGGTTTGGTAGAAATCAATAAAAAATTAGGCTTTGATTTTCGCGCCAGTATTGGCTTTGAATACCGCAACAAGAAATACGGCGTCTATTATTTGGGGGCAACTGCGTTTGTTCAGCTGCAGCCAGCTTTTGTATTGTTGTCTCAATACCAATTTGAGAATTTCAGCCAAACCGCATACGGAGAAATCTCCGCCTCAGGCTTCGGGCTCGATTTCAAGTATTTCATCCCATACACACGCCAAGGAAGGCTTATTTTTCAGCAAGGGCCTATCGAGTAATTAACGCTGCCCAAGTTTATAGCCCAAATAAGCCATCGGCAAATAAGCCACAATTAAATCGAGTAAGATAAACCACACAGGTGTTGCGGGCATCATGAGCACCATCATCACTCCTCCTGCTAGAAAAGCAAAGCCAATCGCCATGGCATTGATCAAGGTCCGATCGACACGCATTTTACTCACAAAAAAGGCGCCCACAAACGTTCCGAGCGCATGTGCTAAAAAAGGAAACAAAAAATGGATGGGTTCAAAATGAGCAATAGCTGCGGCCAAACCTTTATCAGTAGTTAAATCAAAACCTTTGGGAGGGGCAATCACTTGATTGCCAACTTGAACAAGTATGCCATTTGTGATGGCTCCTAAAAAGAGTCCGAGAACAGAAAGTAAAATTGATTTCATGCGCTTTAATTTGATGTTGGTGTTGTAAAAATATCGTTTTCGGTATAAAAAACCTTGTATTTGCTTTTTGCTTCTTCCCGACTGCAGGCATTATAGTGCCACCACTCGGTTGGGAGTTGCCTGAACCCCTGTGCTTGCATGGCGCTGCGCAAGAGTTTTCTGTTTTGGACTTGCAAGGGGGTCAGTTGACCTGTTCTCAAAAAGGAATCTTCGTAGATCGGGTAAGCGATGTGCCGAATATCGTCGAAACCTGCGCCCATATCGAGCGGATTGCCTTTGGCATCGAGAATGGTGAGGTCTAGGGCAGCACCCATATTGTGCAAGCTCAGGTTTTTTGGATTAGAGACAAATTTAGCGCGTTCCACCGGTCGTAGCGAATCGAGGGCGTCCCACATTTTTTGCTGCACAGTAACTGGGCGCAAAGCGTCGTAAATCAAAAGTTGGTATCCTGGATGTGTTTGCTGCAGTGCTTTTTGAACGCGCGCCAAGCGGGCTGCGACATCTTTTTGCAAATAGGCTTTGTCGATTTTAGAATAAAGCTTTTCGCCTAAAAAATTAGCGGAAGTTGTGTATTTGAGTTCAATTTGAATTTGAGAATGGCTTTGTTGGATGTCTACTAAGTCTGGATGAAGTTTAGCGTCTAGCGCTTGGCCATCCTTCTTTTTTGTAGGCACCACCAAAGCGGACTTTTCTGCAGATTTTTGCGGCGCTCCGTTGTTACAAGCGCACAAGCAGCAAGCACAAATCAAAAACGCAACTACTTGATACATCTTTAAATGCCAGACAACAAACGCTTGGTCTCGGCTTGAATGCGGCTGCGCAAGCCCTCTGATACAGGATAAAGCGGCATGCGCATGGTTTCTTGCATCAGGCCTCGTTGCGCTAATGCAACCTTAACACCACCTGGGTTTCCTTCTTCAAAGAACATTTTGGTGACATTAAATAAATCGTAATGTGCTTCCTTTGCGAGGTTCAAGTTGCCTTCCATGGAGGCGTGCACCATTTGCGAAAAGCGCTCCGGAAAAGCATTGGCCACTACAGAAATGACACCATCGGCACCAGCTGCAATGAGCGGCATGGTGAGGTTGTCGTCGCCGGAAAGCACGCCAAAACCTGGTTTGCGCTGCCTGATGATATCCATTATTTGCTCCATGTTGCCAGAAGCTTCTTTGACGGCAACTATATTGTCAATTTCTGCCAATTCGAGTGTTGTTTCTACACTCATATTAGAACCCGTACGACCCGGTACATTATAGAGAATGATCGGTAAATCGGTGAAAGAAGCCACTTGCTTGAAGTGCGCCACAATACCTTTTTGAATTGGTTTGTTGTAGTAAGGTGAAACAGACAAAATGCCGTCTACACCACTTGGTAAGTTTTGAAAAAGTGCTGCTAAGCCAGCGGTATTGTTGCCGCCAATGCCATAAACAATGGGCAACTGGCCGTTGTTGACCTCCAATACGGTATCCAACACTTTGCGTTTTTCGTCTTGACTTAAAGTGGGAGACTCGCCGGTAGTGCCTTGTACCACTAAAAAGTCAGTGCCACCTTTGATTTGAAGCGAAACGAGTTGTTGCAGTGCTTTGTAATCGATGCTGCCATCGGTCTGAAATGGCGTCACGAGTGCGACACCTGAGCCTTTAAAAGTTTTCATGATTGTATGCGTTGAAGCGTATTTTGGATAAATTCTAGCTGACCCGCAGGCGTGGTTTGTTGGGTGTTGAGTAACATATCAAAAAGAGGGTCAAGCTCATTGATACCAAGCCACTTCTTGATGGAAGATTTTTGCAGTAAGCCCTTGATTTTGGAATCTGGTGTGCCAAACCACAATAAAAGATCGTAGTTTTTCTGTAATTCAGCCTCGAGCTGAACATCTTTGAGCTTGCCAAACATAGAGAAATCAGCTGGGGAATTGTAGTAGATTAAGAAATGTGGCGGAAGGGTTTTCTTATCGAGGTCTTTGGGTATATTGACGATGATCAGTGCATGCGCAAATTTCTTTTGCAAAAGCAGCTGATCGATGGCCTTCACGAAATCGCGCATTTGTTGGTCGTTTTGGTAAGTCCAAACAACAACCATGCTTTTGGTTTGCTCCCAAATACTTAGTTTACTCACTGTGAAATCATTTTTACGAAGTCATTTTCTGACAACAAAGTTACACCTAAGTCCGTTGCTTTTTGCAATTTGGCGGGCCCCATATTGGCTCCGGCAATTAAATAGTGTGTTTTGGCCGAAACCGAAGAAGCTAATTTACCGCCATTGAGCTCGATGAGTTCTTTGAGTTCGTCTCGACTAAAAGTGTCGAAAGTCCCTGAGATAACACAGATTTTACCATCTAACACATTAGAATTTAGAGTTTTCTGAATGGCTTCAAATTGCAGCCCCACAGCCTTTAAACCTGCAATAAAGGCTCGATTTGTTGGATCTGAAAAATAGCTAACAATTGATTGAGCAATTTTCTCACCAATTTCATCCACTGCAAGTAAATCATCAAAATGCGCAGCTTCAAGCGCTGCAATATGTTCAAAAGCTTGGGCTAATTTTTTGGCAACGGTTTCACCCACAAAACGGATACCCAAGCCAAATAAAACACGTTCAAAAGGCACTTCTTTTGACGCGGCAATGGATTGCAATAAATTATTTGCCGACTTTTCAGCCATTCGGTCTAAAGATAGGAGCTGATCGAATGTCAAAAAATACAAGTCTAAAGGATTTTTAATCAATCTTTTAGCATACATTAATTCAACTGTTTCTTCACCTAAACCATCAATGTTCAATGCTTTGCGACTTATGAAATGCAGCAATTTACCAGTTACCTGTGGTCTACATCCCAATTCGTTCGGACAATAGTGTTGAGCCTCTCCGTCTTGCCTTACTAGAGGCGTATGACATTCCGGACAGCAATCAATAAATGAAATGCGGTTTGAGGATTTTCTTTGACTAAGATTGACACCCACAATTTTGGGTATAATTTCACCGCCTTTTTCAACCTGAACGGTATCGTGCTGGCACAAATCTAGTTTTTGAATTTGATCGGCGTTGTGTAAGGAGGCGCGCTTCACGGTGGTACCACCCAATTGGACAGGCTTTAAATTGGCAACTGGCGTAATGGCACCAGTTCTGCCGACTTGAAACGTAACTGATTGGAGAAGCGTCTCGACTTGTTGGGTTTTGAATTTGTAGGCAATTGCCCAACGAGGAGATTTGGCGGTGAGGCCAAGCGCTGCTTGCTGTGCAAAGGAATTTACTTTAATGACAACGCCGTCGATGTCAAAAGGCAAGTTGGCGCGGTGGGTGTCCCAGTAATGAATGAAATCCATGATGCCGTCAATGCTGTTGGTCTTTTCGATCATGCGCAAAGCTGGATCAGGCACCTTGAAACCCCATTTTTGGGCCATGAGAACAGATTCATAGTGCCCATTAGCCGCTGACTTCAGGCCATGAACGCCGTACAGAAAACAATCTAGGCCTCTTTTGGCGACTTCTTTGGAATCTAGAAGTTTGAGTGTGCCTGAAGCGGTGTTGCGCGGATTGGCAAACAAGGGCTCGCCCTGCGCTTGACGCTGCAGATTGAGGGCCTCAAAATTTTGTTGGGACATGAAGATTTCACCGCGGATTTCAAAATCGGAGGGGTAATCTTGTTGCAACACAAGGGGTACCGTTCGAATGGTGCGCACGTTTGTAGTAACATCTTCGCCTTGTTCGCCATCGCCTCTGGTGAGCGCCTGCTGCAAGGATCCATTCTGATAATGCATTCCTATCGCCACACCGTCGTATTTGAGTTCGCAAACAAATTCAGAGGCTTCTTGTAAGGTTTTTTGACAGCGCTCAGCCCACTCGATGATCTCTTCTTGAGAATAAGAATTGGAGAGCGAAAGCATTGGAAAACGGTGCTTTTTGGTCTCAAACTTTTTGGTGAGGTCACCACCTACACGTTGCGTAGGGCTGTTTGGATCAATCAGATTTGGGTATTGTTTTTCAAGTGCTTCGAGTGACTTGAGTAGTGTATCGAACTCGTAATCGGAGATTTGTGGATCATTGAGCACATAATATGCGCGGTTGTGCGCATGCAACGCCGCAGCCAACTGCTGCATTTGGGCCTGAACTTGCACTTGATCCATAAGTTAAAGTTACACTTTTTGTGCTAAAATCATGCGTTGTTTCCCTTGTAAATCTCGATGAATTTGAACATTTTTAAAGTGAGACCCATCGAACAACGCCTTTGTTTCGAGTGCAAAATTTTCGTGAATTTCTAAAGCAAGGTAAGCCTCCGGCAATAAACTTTCTTGCGCAATTTGGATCATTCGCCTGTAGAACAATACAGGGTCGTTGTCTGGGACAAATAAAGCAATATGCGGTTCAAAATCCAGTACATTAGCCTGCATCAGTTCTTTCTCTTGACTGGGAATATAAGGCGGATTAGAAACAATCAAATCAAATAATTGCTGAGAATTCCAATTGAGTACATCAGCGACGTCAAATTCAACATCGAGTTTAGTTTGAAGCGCATTTTCTTTGGCAAGGGCAATGGCGTCAGCAGAAAGATCAAGGCCATGCACAACGGCATTTGGAAACTTCTTTTTGAGCGCCAATGCAATACAACCCGAACCCGTACACAAATCAATGATCGCCTTGAATTCAACTCCTAAGTTGGCGACCAATGCAACTAATTCTTCCGTTTCAGGCCTAGGGATGAGCGCACGCTTATCTGTTTTGAGCACGAGACCGGCAAAGAGGGTGTCTGCGACTATATATTGAAATGGCTCTTGTGCTTTTAAGCGCTTCACGGCACTTCTGAAATACAACAAATCGGATTCAGAAACACGCGTTTCCATTTGCAGCATTTGTTCTGCCTGACTCCAGCCAAAGCGTTTTTCAAGCAATACCAACCACATTTGCTTGCATTCGGAGGGTGAAAAAAATGCAGCAAGCGCTTCAAAGAAATATTTTTTGGCCGTTGCCAAACGGTTATCAGCAACAAACATTAGTGCTTGCGTAATTGAATAAAGGGCTTGATTTTTTCATTTTCAATCAAGACAGTTAGGTTGTAATATGCAATTTTCCATTGGCCATTTTCGAGCACGCAAATCCCGCTCCCTCTGCAACCTTCCATCCAGGTTTGGAGGTCTTCGTCAAAATAGGCGACCTTGCCATCAGCTGCAAATTGCCAATTCCGTTTGCTGGGCTTGAAATCCCAAGCTTTTCCCTTGTCGAAATACGGCCTGCAAAAAGACATGAACTCAGGTTTGGTCCAGCGCTCACCCGGTGCCGTTCCTAAAAACACAAAATTGGTAGTGGTAACTGAAAAGTAGGACTCAAAATTGGCTTGTGCTGCAGCTACATGCCAGTTGTCTATCAATTGATCCAAAGAATGGACGTCCTGTTGCGCATTTTGTGCCCCACTGAAGAAGGCAAGAAAAAAAATGAGCAGGCCAAAAAATCTTTTTTTCATGATGTAATCAGTTTGTCAAAATTTATTCAGCTACTTTTTTTTTAAAGCGCTTCTAGTTTATATACACAGCGCCCCTTGATAAAAGTTCGCCAAGCATAGTTTTGCACTTGTCCAACTTCGGCATTAACGGGATATTCAAAGATGGCAAAAGTAGCATCTTTGCCTTTCTCCAAGGTACCAAGTCTGTTTTCTTCAAAAGAGGCATAGGCAGCAAAGATGGTCATACCTCGGATGACTTGTTCAAGGGTCAAGGCTTCTGCTGCATTGTGGTGAACCGCAGCCTGAATAGTCAAGAAAGGATTGGTTTGTTCCACAGGAAAATCAGTTCCAATAGCAATCATACCAAACTGACCTAGCAAGGTACGGTAAGCGTAAGCACCTTTCAATCTTTCTTTTCCTAAGCGCGCTTCAGCCCAATCGGCGTCGGAAACAGCATGTGTTGGCTGTACCGAAGGAAACACAGCATACTGAGCAAATTTTTGAAAATCAAGAGGATCGATTACTTGGGCATGCTCTATGCGAAAGCGGTGATCTGGTTTTTTGGCAAAAACTTCGCTGTAGAGCTTTAAAATGAGTGCATTTGCTGAATCGCCAATACTGTGCGTATTCATTTGATAACCATTTTTGAGACTAAACTGCGCGAGGTTTTGCATACGAGCGACTTCAGTAAGCAACAAGCCCCTGCTTTCTTTATGGTCGTGGTATGGCGCTTTCAACAAAGCCCCTCTAGAACCCAGCGCACCATCGGCAAAGCATTTGAAGCTGCGAATAGAAAGGTTTTTATAGCGAAATGGTCCATTTTTTTGCGCAAATTGACGGTTTTGAGGTGAGTCCATGAGCATGGCATACAAGTTGAGCTTCAATTGACCCGCATTGATGAGTTGCTTGAACCAAGCAATGTGCTCATGATCGATACCGGCTTCGTGGACACCCGTAATCCCGTACTGAAAAAGCTCTTCTTGTACTTGCAAGAGTGCCTTGAAATATTCCTTTTTAGTGTAATTGGGGAGGAAAGGCTGGACAATATTAATGGCGTTGTCGATGATTACGCCTGTAGGCCTATAGGTTTGTAAGATTATTTTCTGGCCAAAATTAGAATCACGGGGTAGATTGAGCTGACTCGGCAAGCTCAAATTCCCTTCCATAATTTGCTTTGAAAATACTACTTCTCCTCCACTCAATTGATCGAGTTGATCGAGTAATCTACTTTTTTTGATCAAAAAGTCGTTTACAAGTGCAGCATGACCATCTACGCGATAAAGACAAACAGGAATATCAGGAAAAAGCACATTGAGCTGCAAATTGGTGGGCATTTCTTGACCAGCCCACATGGTTTGATCCCAACCCTGCCCGATGACAAATTTGAGATTTGGATGCTGTGCTTTATATTGTTCGCAGCGGTGCAGCAGCTCTTGTTCGGAACGCACCCCGCGCAAATCAATGCCGAGCCGTTGTTTGGCATACATGAGCATATGACCATGTGCATCTGTGAAACCTGGATACATTTCCTTGCCTTGCGCATCTATTGTTTCCTCAGCACGGTATTTGTTGAGGATTTGACGCTCAGGACCTACCTCAACAATTTTACCATTGCGAATCGCGATGGCCTCATGGACGGTGTTGGATAAGTTTAGGGTGTAAATTTTGGCGTTGTGCACAATCAGATCAACCTTTTCTCCTTTCATGCAAGCAGACAATAACAATACTAAAAAAATGAGTGATGTATAGATTTTCATATTAAAACGGATAACCAATTCCAAAATTCAAATAATTGGGTAAAAAGGGTCTTGGCATGATGGCCTTGACCTGATCGAGCGACATATTGAAATGCTGCATACCCTCTGCATAATAAGTTTCACGGGTTTTGAAATCTTGGAATACCCAGCGGGCGCCATCGGCAAATGCGGGATCAAAAATCGGGAAACCAACATCTAAACGTAAAATGAAGAAATCAAGGTCCATGCGCAAACCAAGACCAGCAGATATGGCCATTTGCGGAATAAATGTTTGCCAATTGAACTGACTGCCCATGCGGGAGATATCTTCGCGATAGGTCCAGATGTTGCCAAAATCGGTAAACACAGCCCCTTTGAAAGTTGAATTCAGCTCAAAGCGGTATTCGAGAGCGCCGCCAAAACGTATATCGCCAATTTGTGTAGCCAAGCGATTGGTGTCTAGGTGGTATTTGTAAGAACCAGGCCCCAAAGCGCGTGCTCTCCAACCGCGGTTATCATTGGATCCACCCCCAAAGAAACTGTAGTCATAAGGCATAGCCGTTTGAGAGTTGCCATAAGAGATCCCCATTCCGGCATGCATGCGCAAGTGCAACGTGCTCTTATTGACCATGCGCTTAGAGGCGATGAGTTGGTTGTCTAGGCGCACAAATTGTGAGTATGGCTGTCTTCCGAGCAAATACTGACCATTGAGGGTATCTTGGCGCTTGCGAAAAGCGTAAAGTAAGTTACCTGCTGCATCTAGCGTGCTATTGAAATAAAGGGTGCCGTTGTAGCGCTTTTTTTGACCCGGTTTTTCGTCTTTATCTTTATTGGAGTATTCGTAGGCAAATTTGAAATCTTGCCAAATAAACTGATTGCTGTAGGTGTTGAACAAGAAGAGGTCGTTGATTTGATCGAGCTGTGCTTCAAAAGCCGCTGACTTCTCAATAGCGACATACTTAATGACCGATGCACCAGGCAAACCCATTTGAAAAACTTGGGTTTTTCCGACCAAAAACTTCCAGGTATAGTTGAGCTGAAATACCCGACGATCAAAGATATTGCGCTTTTCAAAGTTCATAGCCGTACTGATGACCGTGCGTGGTTTTTGACGTTTTCCCAATAAATTGACAGGTGTTGGAAACAGGCCCGGTAAATCTAGTTTCAAACTCGGGCCGAGCTCAAAAGTATTAAAGGTTCGGCCTGCAGAAACAAGTTGCGTTTCGCTATTTGCATCAAAAACGGGTGGCTGTGATTCAAAACCACCACCTAAAGAAAAGGTAAGCCGCTCGGCTCCCCCAAAGATATTTTTGTTGGTATAGTTGAGCGATGCTGCTGCACCAAGTAAACCAAAACTTGAGGTAAAGCGCGGATCAAAAGCCCATGATTGTTTTTTGGCGGGTTCTAGATAATAGTGAACGTTGAGCTGATTGGTACCTGGAACCTCTTCGATGTAAGGCTTGACCGAGCTGAACACACCAAGTTGAACTAAAGACCGATAGGAACGATCTAGGTAGTACTCTTTATAGGTATTGCCTTGTTCTAAATAGTTTTGCATCTCGAGCACAGCAGGGTCTAACCATGGCTCTGAGCCATTGTATTTGAGGGTCATGCTGCGCCAATTGCTTTTGGTTCCGTATGGTACTTTGAGGTCTTGGGCTTGTTTTTTAGAATAGCGCAGTTCGTTGTAAATAAATTGATTGGTGGTGTGCAGGTATTGTGGCTGCAAAGAATCATAGATACTCAAACCTGCTTGCGCAAGTTCATTTGCAAAAGTGCCCGCTACCTGTAGCGTATCGGCCAAGTGAAAAAAGACTTTGTTGATTTTGGTTTCGCGGTAAGGTACGCGCACCAAACTGTCGGGGTTGAGCAGCGACGGCACCATCCGGTCTTCAAATTGAAGTACCAAATGAACGGTCATGGTTTGGCGATTGGTGTCGGCCTGAAATTGAATGCTGTTGCTATTGAATTTATAAACGCTTTCGTCCCGCATGAACTTGGCTACCTTTTCGCGATAAGCGCTGAGGTAATCGAGGTCAAAAGCCTTACCTATGAGCGGGTGCTCACCCAAGGGAAGGTATTCTTTGCGAATGAGTTTTTGATGGAGGTCGCGAAGCAGCCGCGGACCAGTGTAAGTCACCGAATCTATGATGTATTGGCGACCTTCGTCGATATGATAAATAGCTTGTACGGTGCGCTGTTTGTCATTGAAACTGATTTCTGACTTTACTGAGCCATAGTAATATCCTTTCTTGACAAGATAGCGCGCCAGTTGATCTTCGTTTTTTTGGTGTAGCACGGTATCAAAAACCACCGGCTTTTGCCCGTATTTATACTTGAGTTTTTCTGCCCAAATGGCTTGTTTGAAGGTGCTGTCTGGTAGGGCTTTATAGCGAAAATCAGAATGGTTTTTGCGCAAAGCACGAGCATTGCGCTTGGCATTGATTTGCTTTACCTTTGCTTGTTTGTTCATTAACTTTACTTTGAACCGCGCAAGTTTTAATGCTTTCTTAGTGGCAACAGCTGAGGAGTCCATGGCATTGTAGAGCCAAAGCTTCCATGGCGCACCAAAAAAACGAGCGTTGGGTTGCTGTCGCAACACTTGGGTGAGTTCGTAGCGATCGAGGTTGGTGGTGAGCGGGTTATCTAGGGCAATAGTGCTGTTGTACAGCAGGTAATTTCCTTGCGGCACGTTTTTGGCCAAACGGCAACTCGCCAAAAGCAAGGTAGCAACGACAAATAATTGTACTTTTGAAATCACGCGCATTGTAGTACAAAAGTAAATATTATTCACCTTGGAAAAGCTCAGTCAGCAAAAGATCAAAGACTTCAAAAAATTGCAGCTCAAAAAGCACCGCAACGCCGAGCAAATGCTCTATTTAGAAGGTGAAACACTCATCAAAGACCTACTCAATGAATTCCCACAACTTGTCTCAACGCTGATCGTAACCGAAGACAAAGCCGCAGCATTTGAAAACTTTAACAAGGAACTGCTCGTTGCGCCTTTAGATGAACTCGAAAAATTAACACAACTCAAGACCCCGAAGAAAGTAAATGCTATTGTCAAGTACCCAAAGAATAAACCTTGGAAATCCGGACAAAAAGCATTATTGCTCGATCAAATTCAAGATCCGGGCAACCTCGGCACCATTATCCGAACAGCAGATTGGTTTGGTATCCAGCATATTTTTTGCGCACCCGGCACCACCGATTACTTGAGTCCGAAAGTCATTCACGCCTCCATGGCCTCCGCCTTTCGCGTGCAGATCCACTACCAAGAACTCGAACCACTTGTTAAAAAATACGCCGATCAAACGTATGGAGCCTTCATGAACGGAACAGATTTTGAGCAAATTGCACCTGACCAAATTCAATTCCTGGTCTTGGGCCACGAAGGCCACGGCATCAGCGACAATTTAGCAGCACGCATCCAACACCGCATTGGCATCCCACAAAAAGGTGCTGCCGAATCTTTAAATGTAGCCGTGGCTGCAGGAATTTTGCTGCAACATCTAAGTAAATAATACAATTCATTAGCAAGATCAGGGAAAAGGACGTATTTTTGCAAAATTCCCTTTTTTACGATGCTAGATCTCGATTTATACGAAGCCAAAAAACTCTATCCTTTTCAAGAAAAGACCGTCAACCAGGTCCTCGACGAACTCCGTAAAAATGGTAGCAATTTCAACTTATTATACCAACTCCCAACTGGTGGTGGCAAAACCGTTATTTTCTCAGCTATTGCCAAGCGCTACATTGAAGAATCTGGCAAAAACGTCCTGATCCTTACGCACCGCATCGAGCTTTCGATTCAAACATCCAAACAACTCTCAGCCATTCAAGTACCCAATAAGGTCATCAATTCGGAGGTCAAAACCCTCGAAGACCAGGCCGAATACACTTGTTTTATTGCAATGGTTGAGACGCTCAACAATCGCCTCAATGAAAACGACCAATTTATTGAGAACGTCGGCTTGGTCATTGTAGATGAAGCACACTACAACAGCTTTCGCAAAATTTTCCAGTTTTACGAAGACGCCAATATCCTTGGCGTGACCGCCACACCACTCAGCAGCAACAGAAACCTACCGCTCAAAGACCACTACAACAAACTTTTGGTAGGCGAATCCATCTCAAACCTGATCAACGATGGCTATCTGTCCGATGCAGAAACTTACTCCTACGATGTCAATCTTCATGGCCTAAAAATTGGCTCCAACGGCGATTTTACAGTGAGCTCCTCAGACCTCCTCTACTCCAATTATTTCATGCAAGAAAAGCTCATTTTTGCATATGAAGAGGTAGCGATTGGAGAAAAAACACTCATTTTCAATGCCGGCATCGAAACTTCTCGCCGTGTAGAAGAATCCTTTAAAAAACTCAAATACAACATCCGTCACCTCGACTCCACCTTCTCAGACAAAGACCGCAAAGACGTCATCAAATGGTTCAAAGAAACCCCCGATGCCATCCTAACCTCCGTTGGTATCCTGACTACAGGCTTCGATGAACCCACCGTACAAACCATTATCATCAACCGTGCCACCCGCTCGCTCACGTTGTATCACCAAATGATCGGCCGAGGCTCGCGCAGCATACCCAACAAATCACAGTTTAAAATCATCGACCTCGGCAACAACGTGCGTCGTTTTGGCTATTGGCAAGATTACATCAACTGGCAAGACGCCTTTCGTTTCCCTGACCGCTTCTTAGAGTCTCGTATCTCAGAACTAGAAGACATGGAGTTTGAAGTTGAATACGAATACCCAAAAGGATTTGAGCAGCACATCAGAACCCATATTTTGGAAGAATTCTCTATCAAAGAATGCTATCTTGCCGCCATCGACCGCGGCGCAAAAGGCAAAGATGCTATTGACGCATCCATCGAGAATCACTTCGCTGCCATCGCTGCTTCTGCCACAGACCTCGACCACGCCCTCGAGCTGCAAAAACTCCTCCAAGACCATATCGAACACCGCATTAAGCATTACACCAAATGCATCTCCAAATGCACAGACAACTACTTCAAATACCTGCTTGAGACCTACAATCGCCAATTGAGTCAGAAAATTAGGTTGAATATCGAAGATTAGCATGCTTTTTGTAAATTTAAGGCGATGAAAAAGCTTCCCCTCCTTTTATTTTTGATCTTATGGAGTTTTCAGCCTAAAGTACAGGCACAAAACAAAATCAAAGCCTACCTAGACACCAAGCAGTTTTACGCGCCAGAGATTGGGCCTTATTTAGAAATCTACATTGAATTTGCAGGCTACACCGCTAAATTTGTACCCTGTGAAGGCGGCACCAAAGCCACCGTCATTGTCGATTGCGTTATCGCAGACTCCTCGGGCAAAATCAGTTTTAAAGATTTCTATGCCCTAGACTCGCCAATAGCTACTGATTCTACCCAAAATAATTTCATAGAAATCATTAGGGTACCACTACCCCAAGGAGCTTATACGCTTGCTGTCCAAATTGAAGATGCCAACCGAGATAAAAGCAGCATTTCAGGTACCATTCCATTTGAAATCAGCGATCACCGCGACCAACTTCGCTTTTCCTCGATAGAACTCGTCGACCTCGCCTTTGATAGTCAAGAGCAATCTCGCTTCACCAAATCCAATTATTACATCATTCCGTTGCTCAACAATTATTTCAACAAGGAGATGAATAATTTACCGTACTACACAGAAGTCTACGGCGCAAAGAGCACGATCCAAATCGAACGCAAAGTCGTCAATGCCGAAACCGGACAAAATTATCCTGCACTCGGCTACACGAAAACCTATCCCTATCAAGGAGAGCCCGTATTGGCCCTGTTGCAAGAAATTGACATCTCAGATCTCTCAACGGGCACCTACCAACTTCAATTGCAAGCCAAAGACCTCCAAACGGGTCAGATTTGCAATCAATCCTTTGACTTCGAGCGCTTCAATGACATCGAAGTCGCCTTCGATATCGCCTCTATGGTACTCGATCCCGCTTTCCAAGAGTCAATACACCCTGACAGCGTAGCCTATTATCTCGAAAGCCTCATCCCCATTGCCAAGCCAGGCGAGATCCGCACGCTCATCAACATCTTAAAAATCAACGACAGCACGCAAATGCGTCAGCATTTACAAGCTTTTTGGTATCAAACCTCTGGAGCCAAAGCCTATGAGCAATGGATCAAATACCGCAGTCAGGTCCAATCCGTCGAAAAACACTATGCCAATAACTATATGGAAGGCTTCGAGACCGACCGTGGCCGCGTGTACCTCAAATACGGTCAGCCCAACGGCGTAGTAGTCAAAGAATCTTCACCGAGCGAATACCCCTATGAAATCTGGACCTACGACAAAATTGGGATTTACAGCAATCGCCGCTTTGTGTTCTACAACCCCGACTTGGTCAGCAACAACCACCGCTTGCTGCATTCCGATATGGTGGGCGAACTGCGCAATCCTGCTTGGCAACAAATTCTGGTGAGAAGAAACACCGTTAATGGCACAGTAGATGATCCCAACATGATGAACGTAAGACATTTCGGCGGAAACTCCAACGATTTCTTCCGCCAATACTAACACAAATGCCAAACGCCATTGTCATCCTCAACTACAACGGGGTTCAGCACCTGCAAACTTATTTACCTAGCGTACTTGAAAATAGCCCTAAATGGTCTGTCATTGTTGCAGATAATGCCAGTACAGATGACTCGATATCATTGCTCCAGACCAACTTTCCAGAAGTTCAGGTCATTTCACTCGCTCAAAATTTTGGATTTGCAGGGGGCTATAATGAAGCCTTAGCTCAATTAAAGGGTCAATATGAACTTTATTTTATTCTCAATAGCGATGTTCGCCTCACCCCCAACTGGGACCTCCCACTTCTAGCGTTCTTACAAAACAATCCGAATACCGCCGCTGTTGGCCCCAAAGTGCTGTCAGAGCGCGCGCCTGAACAATTTGAACACGCAGGTGCTGCAGGCGGGTATTTAGACACCTTTTATTTTCCTTTTTGCCGCGGTCGCATTTTTGAAACTTTAGAAAAAGACCAAAATCAATACGATAGCCCCCAAGAAGTCAGTTGGGTTTCTGGAGCTGCATTGCTCATACGCGCACAAGATTTTCATGATGCAGGCGGTTTTGACGCAGCCTTTTTTGCCCACATGGAAGAAATCGACCTTTGTTTGCGCTTGGCGCGCTCGGGTAAAAAACTTCATTGCCTGCCCAATTCCACGGTGTATCATTTAGGAGGCGGCACTCTCAGCTATGATAACCCACACAAAGTTTTCCTCAATTTTCGAAATAGCCTCTGGACCATTGTCAAAAACCAAGAGCGCTTTTTAGGACCACTCCTCTTTATACGCATGGCTTTAGATGGCCTCGCTGCCATTCAATTTCTCTTTAAAGGCAAACCCAAACTCACTTGGCAAGTTTTTCTTGCCCATATGGCATTATACCGCCATTTTGGTACTTTTTATAAAAAGCGCAAGGCAAGCACGCACCAACCATTTAAGTACCATGGCCTCATCATCTGGGACTACTTCGGCAAAGGCATTCGCCACTTCAGTGCCCTCAATAAACGCAAATTTCATTCATGACAAAATTCAGTATTGGGATCTTTACCCTTCTGCTTTCCTTGCAAAGCCTAGCGCAGGTTCCTGCCCTACAAAAAGCCAGCGACAAAGCCCAAAATACTTTTGGTGCTTCTAGAGAAATACCTAAACAAAAAGAGGTCTTTTTACCTGCCATGCTCGTCAATCCACTGATTGGAACCGGCGGCCATGGCCATACCTTCCCTGGCGTATGTGCGCCATTTGGCATGATGCAACTCAGCCCAGACACCCGCTACGACGGTTGGGATGGTTGTGGAGGCTACCATTATTCAGACTCCATTATTTATGGTTTCAGCCATACCCACTTGAGCGGTACGGGCGTTCCAGACTACGGCGACTTATTGCTTGTTCCGCAAAGTGGTGAAGCCAAATGGAAAGGAAAATTCGAAGACCCGAATGGTTATGGCGCTACATTTAGCCATAAAGACGAAGTAGCCAAACTCGGGTTTTATGAAGTGTTGCTTGCAGATGAAAACATACAAGTCAATTTATCTACCACGGAAAGAGCCGGCATACATCAGTACACTTTTTTGAATGCTACAGAAAAAAAATACATTCTCCTCGATCTCAATTACCGTGACAAACTCACCAAAGGCGAAATCAATATTATTGACAAGCAAAACATCAGTGGCCACCGCATTTCTGAAGCTTGGGCCAGCGCTCAACATTTTTATTTCCATCTGACCACATCAGTACCTTACATCAGTCATGTATTGAGAAATGCAAACGGAGAACTCAAGCTCTTGTTGGAATTTCCGATAGATACCAGAGAGTTATTGATCAAAGTGGGTATGTCTCACGTAGATGAAGCTGGTGCCAAAACAAACTTGGAGGCAGAAATACCCCATTTTTCGCTACCAAGGGTTTACAACGAAAACCTCCAAAAATGGAACCAAGAATTCCAAAAAATAAGCTTGAATGCCGACCGCGAAACGAGTACTATTTTCTACACTGCCCTTTATCATAGCATGGTAGCGCCCAATCTGATGAGCGATATCGATGGACGCTACCGCGGACGCGATCAACAAATTCACCAACTCGACGACTTAAAAGACCAGCAATACACTGTCTTTTCACTCTGGGATACCTACCGTGCCAACCATCCCCTTTTTACGATCATCGACCAAAAGCGCACAGGTGCCTACATCCGAACGTTTTTACGTCAGTACGAAGAAGGTGGCGACCTACCCGTTTGGGAACTCGCTGCCTGCGAAACAGAATGCATGATTGGCTACCACAGCGTCAGTGTCATTTCAGACGCCTACATGAAAGGCATCCGAGATTTCGATGCCAACAAAGCACTTAAAGCAATGGTGAGTACTGCTAAAGCCAATGAATTTGGGAAGTTAGCTTATGCCAAAAATGGCCTGATCAGTTCGGCAGACGAGCCCGAATCAGTATCGCGCACGCTGGAGTACGCCTACGACGACTTCTGTATTGCCGCCATGGCAAGCGCGCTCGGCAACAAAGCAGTCGCTCTTGAATTTGAACAACGCAGCACAAATTTTGTCAATCTCTTTGACCCCAACACCAAATTCATGCGCGCACGCCGAGGAGCCCAATGGTATGGCCCTTTTGATCCATCGGAAGTCAATTTCAATTACACCGAGGCCAACTCTTGGCAATATTCACTTTATGCGCCGCAGCAGATAGAACTGCTGATCAATTTGCTTGGTGGCCCCGATTCTTTAGAAACTTGGCTTGATCGCCTTTTCACTACAGATATGAAACTCAGTGGCCGCGAACAAGCCGACATCACGGGCCTTATTGGCCAATATGCACACGGCAACGAGCCTTCACATCACATGGCATATTTGTACAATTTTACCAATGCGCCGCACAAAACACAACTTTATGTGGACCGCATTCTCCATGAAATGTATCAAAACGCACCAGACGGCCTTTCTGGCAACGAAGACTGCGGCCAAATGAGTGCTTGGTATGTACTGAGCACCCTAGGATTGTACCCTATTGCGCCAGGTAAACCTGTCTATCAAATCGGCCGCCCGCTCATCAACAGCGCCACTATCAAATTAGAAAACGGCAAAAGCATTTTGATCAATTGCCATGAGCAAGCAAAAGAGCATAAATACATTAAACAAGTTCTATGGAATGGTCAGCGCCTCGAAAAAATGGAAATCAGCCATGAACAACTCATGCAAGGAGGCGTTCTCACATTTATCATGGGACCCGAGCCCAACCCACGAACAATAGTACAAAAACAAATGACCTATAACGTTCCGGCCTTTTTTGCACCGGTGCCATTTATCAAAACAGAACAACGCGTGTTTAATGATTCTTTATTAATAGAAATTGACGTTGTACGTTTGAATCAGAGCGATAAATCAAACACAGAGCCCCAACTTTTCTATCAAATTAATGGGCAAAAATGGCTTAGCTATCAACAGCCTTTTTATATCTACGCCAATTCAAATATCTCCATCAAAGCAGGCTACAAAGATTTACTCGTGAAAAGACAAGGTTTGAATTACTGGAGTGCTGAAGTAGCATCAACGTTTATTAAAAAGGACCCCAATGTGCAGCTGCAGTTAAAAAGCACCTATTCAAATCAGTATACTGCCTCTGGCAAAGATGCACTTATTGACGGACTACTTGGCGGCAACGAATTCCGAACTGGCGATTACCAAGGGTATTACAACCAAGACGTTGTTGCGATCATTTCTTTTCAAACGCCATTAGCCCTTTCTGAAGTGGGCTTTTCTTACATCCAGGACCACAAATCTTGGATCTTTGCGCCAAGCGCGTTCCGGGTTGAGGGAAGTATAGATGGTGTCAATTATTTCGTGTTGGCAAAACAAGAATTTGTGCAAGCCAAACCAACAGATAAGAATCCTTTAAGAAATGAAGTTTCACTTCAATTAGATAGCGATAAAAAAATCAAATACAAATACTTACGCTATACTTTAAGCAATCCAGGAAAACTACCAGAATGGCATTTAGGTGCGGGCAACCCTACTTGGTTATTCATCGATGAGTTGCTTTACAAGTAGACCTTAGACAAAAGGCCATCTTCCTTTCAATACCTGATAATAGTTGTCTTTGGCGCCAAACTTGCGGTAAAAAGCGGCGATGCTTTCTTGGTTTGAACCCACAAAATCTAAGGCCTGACAGCTATCGGCATATTTTTCAAGCACTGCATCAATCAAATAGACTAAAGCAGCTTTTTGCTTCCCTCTTTCATTGAGTGTCCCCTTCATAAAATAAAGCTGCTGCTTGAAACGAAAGAAAAGGCCCACTGCCAAAAGTTCATCTCCACTCCAAACCCCAGCGCAAAAGGCTTGCTCCTTTTCTTGGGCACCTGAAAACAAAGCAGCCAGGCGCGCCCAGACTGCAGCATTCAAATTACCTAGCTTCTCCCCTTTTTGAGCGATGAAAAAGGCTTGAAAATCACTATAGCAAATTGAATTAAAACTTAACTCTTTTCCTTTTTTAAGACTGCGCTTTACGTTTTCAGCATACCCCGCTCTGATTTGAGCTATGCCCTCTTTCCATGATAAAAGTTGGTATTGACCAATTTGCATATACGGAGGTGCATCAAGAGATGTGCTTAGATTGAGGTGCAAAAACAATTTTGATTTCAAATAACTTAAGTCTGCTATAGAAGAACCTGACAGCAAAGGCAACGAACGCAATAACAAAGGCTGTAAGTATGCTGTGAAGCCAAATTTATTTGTGTATGGAATGCGCAGTACGGGTTCGTTGTGCTCATTGAGCAGGTAGCGCCAGTTTGAATGAAGGATATCTTGTACCCAAGTTTGCTCAAAGAATCCATTTCTTTGATCTGAAGCAACTAATTGTTCGTATTTTCGTCTGTAATCTGGATGTTCGTTGGCGAGCTGCATTTGACACGAAGTTAAATAAAGCAGACACGTAAGCAAGCATTCGTGTAACTTTTTTACGTATTTTCGTTGAACGCTAACACTTTTTATTTATTCTATATACCATGAAAAAACTAAGTCTTTTTGCCCTCAGCCTCTTGCTTTCAGCAGTAGCTTTTGCTCAACAACCCGCAGCCAAAATACAAGATCCAAAAACACCTGAAGAACGCGCGCAGTTTCAGACCGAAAAAATGGCCAGCGAACTCCAACTCACTGCAGCTCAAAAAGAACAAGTCTACACCATTAACCTGGGAATAGCCCAAAAAAATGAAGGCATTCGCACCAGTAATTTTTCTGAGGAGGAAAAACGCAGCATCATCAAATCCAACCACGAAGCTCAAATTGAGATGCTTAAAAATGTACTGACAGCAGCGCAATTCGAAAAGATGAAAGCGCAAATGAAAGACCACCCACAAGGTGGAAAACAACACAACGAGAAGCATTAATGTGAAAATATTTTTTTGAAGTACTAAAAGGCTCCAATCGGAGCCTTTTTTGTTGCTGAATTATTGTCATCTTTGCGCCATGACTTTTCGCGATTTAAATTTAAAGAAACCACTGTGGTCTGCATTGGATGAACTCGGGTACGAAACCCCAACCACCATTCAGCTAGCCAGCTTCAATGTCATGATGTCTGGCAAAGACACCATCGGGATTGCACAAACTGGAACAGGTAAAACTTTAGCCTATTTATTGCCTTGCTTGTGCATGTGGAAATTCTCTAAAGAACCGCATCCACAAATTTTAATCATTGTCCCGACCCGGGAATTGGTTGCGCAAGTGGTCAGTGAAGTCGAGAAATTAACGCCTTACATGAATGTGGCAGTAGGCGGCGTATACGGCGGAACCAACATGAGTACGCAAGCCGCAATGGTTTTGCAAGGCCTAGACATCCTCGTTGGAACACCTGGGCGCATTTTAGACCTTGCAGCAAGTGGCTCATTACAACTCAAGCACGTCAAAAAAGTAGTGATCGACGAAGTAGATGAAACCCTGAGCCTTGGTTTTCGCCCACAATTGTTGCGCATCTTTGAATTTTTACCACTTAGAAAACAACACATGGTGTTTTCGGCCACCCTTTCAGAAGAAGTTTCAACTTTCCTAGATGATTACCTCATCGCACCCGTTCGCATCGAAGCGGCAAGAGCAGGCTCACCACTCGAAAAGATAGACCAAATAGCTTATCAAGTAGAAAACTTCTTGTCTAAAGCCGCCTTATTGCAGTACTTACTAGACAACGCGCCAGAAAATTCAAAAGTACTCGTGTTTGTCTCTTCTCGTTCTTTGGCCGATCGCTTATACGAAGCCATTGAGCCTTCTTATGTAGAAAGCTTAGGTATAATTCACTCCAATAAAGCTCAAAATTTCCGTTTCAATACTGTTCAACAATTTCAAAACGCAGAAATCAATATCTTAATTGCCACAGACCTCATTGCCCGAGGCATAGACGTTACTGATGTATCGCATGTCATCAATTTTGACCTCCCCGATAGTCCTGAAAATTACATCCACCGCATTGGTAGAACAGGACGCGCCGATAAAAATGGTATCGCCATTACTTTTGTTGCGCAAAAAGAGACGACTCAGTTAGCTACTATCGAAGCCCTGATGCAAAAACAATTGGACTTCGCAGCTGTGCCAGCAGAAGTTGCATTTACAGACGAGCTCTTGGAATTTGAAAAACCAAAGCTCGTTATTCCAGGAAAAGCCATCAAGCTACCCACCCGTGAAAACGCTGGCCCCTCATTTCATGAAAAGAAGGCCAAGAACAAAAAGGTAAATGTGCGCTACGACCACAAAAAGGCCATGCAAGAAAAATATGGAAAACCTAAGAAGGCCAAAAAGAAGAAATAAGCCTTACGACTTGACTACTTTCAGTGTTCGAACCACTCTTTTGGTCTGAATCTGTACCACATACACCCCTGCTGGCCAATTGCTAGCATCGATTTGATGTTTGCCTTTGTGCAGCATGGACGAAAACAATACGTTTCCATTTAAATTCATGATCCTCACCTGAATATCATCCTCTTGGTTTTCAATTGAGAATTGCTCTTCAAATGGATTTGGATAAACTTGCACGGCAAGCAGCTCATTTTCTTGCACCCCGACTTGGCAATTGTTATTGGCAAGAGGCGTTGGAATGATGGTCGCAAAGTTGAGTCCTGCATCTGGGCAACGAGCGTAAGAAATATTTGGTAATTGCGCACCAAATGCAATTTGATCATGCACATTGAAACCGTGCGAAAGGTATACGTAGTCGCCGCCTGCACTCAATTTGAAATTGGCATGTAAACCCGTTTGTGTAAGGTCGTTATCTGCCCACACCAACAAATAACCATTGGCAGGCAGCACCGTACCGGCAGGGAATGCCCAAGCCATGAGATTGAGGGGGTCGTCGGACAAATAAAAACCTGCTAAATCAATGGGTGCATTGGTGGTGTTGATCAATTCAATCCAGTCGTCATCTTGGCCGTTTGGATCAAAAAGGAGGGAATCATTGGAAGCCAAGACTTCATTGATCAGGACCGAACCCACTACTGGTGTTGGGAAATTTACAGCAAGCGTATGAAATTCATGTTCTGCACGGGCCGGAGAAAAAAGCCCCGCATTGTTGTTCTCGGCATAAATATAATATTCAAAAGTAAGCCCATCTACAGGCACCTCAATGCCAAAAGTGTGGTCGCCGGCAGTACCGTCGTTGTGTGCGCCGTCGTCAAACATTTGCACCCGATTGAATTTAAGTTGGTGATTGCCGCGATAGCCCAAATAAACGGTTGTTTCATTAATAGTTGTGGCGTTGATCGCAACGGTTGAACCATAGACAAGAGGAGTTGTAACGGCGCCGTGACTCAACATACTGGGTGCTTGCAGTACATAAGCAGCATTGGTGCTGAAAAACTGCGTGCGCGCATCCATGAGTGCTTTGATTGCTGGGATACTGCCACCACCACCCGGACCACCGCCCGTAACGGCTGTTGTGAGGCTATTGAGAAATTGAGAATAGGTATAAAATTTAAAGGGGTCAGCCTGAATGGAAGAGTCGGCGAGCGCCATCAGGTTTTGCGCCCAAGTTTCATATTGGCCACTTGCAAACATTTCTTGAACCATGGTGCGCACGTGTGCCATGTACATGCGCTTATACAGTGGATTGGCCATGATCTGCTTGATCAACGGATGATTGTTAGAAGTAGCATTCGAGAACGGATCAAGACTTGTTGGCGTTGTGGCACCTGAACCAGTACCACCCGGAAAACCACCAAAACTCATGTTGACATCCCATACTGTTGGAACAAAGCGCCCATTCGCATCCCAACTGAGGTAATAGTTTTGGCGAAAAGCGCCGCTGTAAGAATCTAGATTGACCAACACGTTATTGAAAGCGAGCATCCAGATCGCGCGGTCGATATCGAGCATACCTTCGATGTTTTGAAAATCGTTGTTGAGCGTGTTGCAAAGGGCAACCAAGCGGTTCCAGCCAATGGTTGATTGCAGTTCGTAACCATTGAAATACGCACTGCTGTCGGCTCCTAAGTATTTCAAGTCAGGGCTCACGGTAGACCCTGGCCCAGCCCCTCCTACCGGATTACATTTGAAGTAGGTGTCGTCGGCGTAATAATGGACTTGATTGAAATCATCGGAGATGGCTTCGTTGTTGGTGTAAACGCCTCTATACTGACCATTGATATATACCCTTGCAAAGTTGGATCGTGGGCAATCCATGTAATTTTCCAATATTTGATATGATAAAATTTCACGGATCATGGAAGGATCTTTGTAGCAGTTGGATAGTTTGATGTCTTTGATCCCATTGTAATCTTGATTGACCTTAATGGTATTGAGCTCGATGCGCAGTGGGTTCTTTTGGTTGGTGGGGCTATACGAGCTATTGCCTTTGTAGCGAATGCCGCAGGAGTCAAAAGAAATGCCATTGATGCGCACTGAATCAGCGTATATATAAGTTTCGGTGGCTTCGTTGGCATCTAATTGGGCATCCCAGTTGTTGAAAGAAAAGAAAATTTCAATGACTTGGATGGTATCGCGGTTGTAGAAATTTTGTGCCTGTAGTGTTGAGCAAAAGAAGGATGCAAGGCAAAGAGATAGAAATTGGAAACGAAGCATGAAATGATTTTTGTTTAAGACGCTTAAAGTCTGGATAAGTTGTAAAATATTATCTTTGAAATATGAAGTTACCCATTTTAAGTATACTGAGCATCGGATTGCTCTTTAATAGTTGTGCACAAACTCCTCAAAAAGAGGCTCCTAAGCGCGAAGTTGTACAAGTTCAAACCCATTTTGAATTACAAGATTTCTTAAAAGAAAACAAAGATTTAGATGCCGCCGTAGACAAAGTGTTTGCAAGCCTAGATGACACCGCCATTGTAGCGCAGCTCATTATGCCTGCTGTTGGGCGCTTGGGTCAAGAAAAAGCAACTATTGACCAACACATCAAAGACCGCATTATTGGCGGTGTACTCATGCTCAATGGCACCAAAGAAGGTTTTACTTCTTGGATTACAGATTTTGAAAAGCAAAACAAGGCCAATGGCAACTTGCCTTTCTTGTACAGTGCCGATGCGGAGCCGAGTCTAGTGAATCGCAAAATTGCAGGCTCTACGCTCGTCAAGAAAGCCAATGAAATGCAATCCATTGAAGAAGTGCGCACTTGTGCTCAAACCATCTCCAAAGACCTCAATGCCATTGGCATCAATTACAATTTCTCGCCTGTTGTAGATATGTCTCCGAACGCTACAGTCGGTTTCAGAAGTTTTGGCGCCGTACCAGCCAACATCATTCCTTGGTCAGGCGCTTTTATTGAAGAAACGCAAGCGCAAGGTATTATTGCTACTGCCAAGCACTTTCCGGGTCACGGCTTGGTTTCTGGTGATACCCATAAGGCGCTGCAAGTAATAGACGGTGAACTCAAAGAAATTCAGAACTACCCACCACTCATTGCGCAAGGTGTGCTATCTATCATGGTGGCGCATATTGCCGTGCAAAACAATCCGAAATACAATACCAATGGCCTCCCTTCTACTTGCTCCAAAGCGATTGTTACGGATTTGCTCAAAAACGAAATGGGCTACAAAGGATTAATTGTAACCGACGCCATGAACATGGGCGGAGTGGTTTCTGTACCTGAAGCTGCCTACAAAGCAGTTGCCGCAGGTTGTGACATCATTCTGATGCCTGTAGATGCCAAGAAGGCACACGCAGAAATCTTAGCGCATTACCGCAAAGACGCCGCATTCAGAGCACAGGTCGATGCTGCAGCTAAGAAAATCATTCGCATGAAAATTGCAATGGGGCTAATGACTAAGTAGTCAGGTAAAGATCAATCAGACCTTCAGGAGCTTTGATATAGAGCTCCTTTTTTTTGCGCTCTACTTTTTGGATGAGCCCGTCAAAGATAGGTACAAGAATTTCGGTGCCATTGAAGTCTATTTGCAGCAAAGGATTGGCTGTCATGTCTATGACTTCGGCTACTACACCGATGGCGCCGTGCGCGGCATCAAAAACGGAAAAACCGATGATTTCGTGGTCATAGAAGGATGTTTGATCGAGTTCTGGCAAAACTTCTAAAGGCAAATACGCTTTCTTTTTCACCAAGCGCTTGGCGGCCTCTTCTGTTTCTACTCCTTCGAACTTAATGGCCGCAAAGCCTTTGTTCTTGAGTTTGAAACCTTCAATAAAAAATGGGGTGAGTTGACCATTGATATCCAGATATAAGGCGTCTAGACCTTGGTAATCGGCCGGATTGGTCACGTCTAAAAACAACGAAACTTCACCTTTGAATCCGTGAAGTTTCGCGATAAGACCTAAATAATAGCAATCTTGAATTTGCATATGCTTATTCAGCAGCTGCTTCTTCAGATGCTTCTTCAGCAGGAGCTTCAGTTGCAGGAGCTTCTTCAGCAACTACTTCTTCAGTTGCAGGAGCTTCTTCAGCTACTACTTCTTCAGTTGCAGGAGCTTCTTCAGCTGCTACTTCTTCAGTTGCAGGAGCTTCTTCAGCTGCTACTTCTTCAGTTGCAGGAGCTTCTTCAGCAACTACTTCTTCGGTTGCAGGAGCTTCTTCAGCTGCTACTTCTTCAGTTGCAGGAGCTTCTTCAG
>JAIXUE010000030.1 GCA_027483605.1 Cryomorphaceae bacterium
CAGGAGGTCGCAGGTTCGAATCCTGCCGCCCCGACAAGGGGGATGAGCAATCATCCCCCTTTTTTGATTAAAGCCGTTGTAAATTCATACTTTACAACAAAACGGTCCCGTAGCTCAGCTGGATAGAGCAACTGCCTTCTAAGCAGTAGGTCTTTGGTTCGAATCCAAACGGGATCACTCTGACAAAATGCCTTCTGCTTTGCAGAGGGCATTTGCATTTCAAGCCGTTGCGAAAGTTTTCGCAAAAGGCGTGAAAATGATAAATGACCGTATGAGCGCAGCGAATAAAGGCATTTTGTCCACTGCACGTATCAAGGAAGGATCTAAAATCCAAACGGGATCACACATCAATCACTTAAACCCTTGATATTCAAGGTTTTTTTGTTTTTATGCGATTAGAGTAAAACAGTTAATGTAAAATTTAACCTAAAACGCGCCCCTCTCCTCAACACAAAGCCCCTTCCTTTAAAGTTTCGTTTTTCAAATTATTGTATTAGCTTTGAGTTGTAAGTTTTTTTTAACGGAAGTGCAGACTTTTATCTAGGCTCTATGAGTCCATATGTAGTCTTGGCCCACACTTCTTTGTTTTTTTAATCTTCCATTTTGGGGTCAAATGGGATAAACTACTATTATGAATAAATTATTTTTTAGTTTGGCACTCGTGTCAGTATTTGCTTTAAGTTCTTGCCAAGTTTCATTAACTACGGCGAAATTGAACAAGAAATACGACAATGCGCTCATCTCAAAGAGCATCAAAGAGAACATCAAAATTTATGAATCAGAAGCAGCCATAGACAGACCTTTTACTGTTCTGTCCGTGAATACATACGGTCCGTTGATTGTTATTCCAATTTTTCGTTCTTACAAATCAGTGATGTACAAAAAATTCTATAAAGTAGCAGTACTTAAAGCAAATAGTACCAAAGGAGATGCTGTTTTGATCGAAGGAGTTGGCCACTACAAAGTGATCAAGTTCAACTAATCTTTAGTCCACCTTAAATGTAAAAAGCCTCTGAATTTCAGAGGCTTTTTTAATGCACTAAAAATACCCGTCAAAAAAGCGAAAGATCTTTTTATTGATCAATATGCCAAGTAGGTAAAACCAAATCATGACCATTAATGGCAGGATAATAAAAGACAGCTTATTGTAAGACCACGCTGCAGCAAAGTCAAAGTGAATTAAATGCATGATCGCACGCGTGATGCCACAACCAAAGCACTCTATGTCAAAAAGTCTGACGGAAAGACACAAGGATTCACCCGTGTCAAAATAGTTTGCTGGCAGTACCAACAAAAACAAAGGCGCTACCATTGTTAAAATGAGCAGCGCCTTTTGAGTAATTGAAAGTTGCTTATTTTCTTCCAAGAATAATCACTAAAGCGTGAATCAAACCAGGGAAACCACACAAAAAGGTAAGTAACAAGTTGATAGAACAACGCTTAGTCCACTCAGAACCTTCGTATAAAAACACAGCTAACGGTGGAATGATGAATGCCAAAATAACATAAAGGATATAGTCATCATCATCTGCAGCTTTGTTAGACTTTGCATCTTTTTTCACGGCAGAAACTTGCTGCTTCATGGTCTTTGTGTTCAAAGACTGCTGCGCTACTTTTCTAGAAAGAACTTGTTTTTTCTCAGTGTTTTGAGCCAAGGTAACTGGTGCTTCGTCATTAACAGTTTCGATTACTGGGCTTTCAGTTGCTGTGAATTCAGCGTTCGCAACTGTATTATCAGTTTGAACTGCATCATCAGTAGCAAGTGTTTGCATCTGGTTGTAAGTAACTTCAGCTGTTTGAGTCATAGCGCTTACTTCAGGCGCTTCGATGTTCTGCTCAGCATTTTTATCTTTTTTCAATGGAGAATGATTCCATGAGATATCCAATCCCGTTCTGTGGTATCTTCTCTGCACTGAGCAAGAGCTCAGAATGGTGCTTGAAATAAGCAATACAATTAAAAATAATTTTGTTGTTTTCATAGTCTTGTTCTTTTATGGATTAGTAACCCAATATTAGTAAAAATTCTTAAACCGTCGTCATGTATGAAAAAAATCTGCACATAAAAAGCTGCTATGAACCTCATCATACACGCCATCTATTTGCAACTACCTTACATGTTTTCTTGGGGTGTACGTAGCGGGTTGTTCGCCGAAAGCTTTGTAGTCAAATGGCGGCTCAAAATCGAAAAATAACCTAAGGTCAACCCCTAGCGCAGCCGCAATCCGGGCATAGGTCAAAACCTGCGGATTCGACTTCCCCGTCTCAATCACCGAAAAATTTGAAGTTTCCATACCGATCCTAAAAGCAACGTCTTTCTGCGACATTTTTTTCTCGTTGCGAATCTCCCGAATCCTTTTGCCAATAAGCTTTAGCAGCGCTTCGTCGGTATGTATAGACATAAGCCGAAGTTCCTGCTTTTAAATCGGGGAAATGTTATGAAAAAACATAAATAAGTTAGAAAATTCTTTATAAAATATGTAAATACATATATTTGGTGAAAAAATTAAAAGATTTAAACTGAAATAACATGATTCTTAGAAAAATTACTGCTGTTATCGCTGCATTACATTACCTGCTGAATTTTGTACGAGCAATTATTTTTTTGCCATATGAAATCAAAGCTTTTGGTAAAAATTCTGGTTTACGCTATGATATTTTTAAACCTATTTACGACAATCATGCACTTGATTTATTGGACAGTATAATAAATACAATAGTCTGGCCTCTATCGTCACTGGCCATGGTTGTTTTTTTACTCACCTTCTTGTTTGAGAAAAGTGCGAAGAATCAAATTTTAAACGATGTCAATACAGCAACAAATAATGAAAATAGCCCAAATCTAAATGACCAACCCTCCGCAGGTTTGAATATTGTTTCATTTTTAATCCCATTAGTAGGCTTAATCATCTATCTCACAGAACGAGAAAGAGCTCCAAGAAAGGCGGCTTCTGCGGGCAAGGCTGCTCTTTGGGGTGTGGGTGTTACTGTTCTTTTGACTTTGATTTCATTTTTGGTGACACTTTCACTTTTAAGTAGTGTTGGTTAATCCATCAGGAATATGATAAAGGCGTGCGAATTTTCAGTTTCGATAGCGCTGTTTGTAAAGTAATAGTTAAATAGTAAATATGAAAAAAATCCTTACCTCCATCCTCCTCACCATTTGCGCAACAACCTTCGCCCAAATTCCATCCTATGTTCCTTCCAATGGTCTTGTTGGTTGGTGGCCATTTAATGGCAATGCCAATGACGAAAGTGGAAATGGAAATAATGGGACGGTGAATGGGGCGACATTGACTAGTGATAGAAATGGAGTTACGAATAAAGCTTATAATTTTGATGGGATTGATGATTTTATTGAAGTCGATATAAATACTACATTACCAATTGGATTATCAATTTCTGTTTGGATTAATTCAAATTTACCAAATTCACAATTTGAACATAAAGGAATAGTTTGGTCAAGATTATCTGGTCCATCACCTAATCCACCATTTCCTGCAAACCAAGCAACTGGGATTATGATTCATCCAGATGGTATTTTATGTACTGCTAGTGATGGTAATTCAATTGTTCAATTACAAGATACAGGACAATTTTATAATGATGCATCTTGGTTTCATTTGGTTTTTACATATGAGGCTAATTCAGGTCTGACTAAAATTTTTGTTAATGGTATTGAAACAATATCAATGCAATCATTAAACTTGTCACCTATAGATTTAGCATATAATACTATAAAAATTGGTAAAGATGAAATTACTGGTTATGGTAATCGCCATTGGAATGGATTAATTGACGACATCGGTATTTGGAACAGAGCTTTATCAGAAGTAGAAATCGCGACATTATTTTCAGGTTGTAATCTTTCTGTTACAACTCAACCACAAGATCAAAATGTAACTACATCGCTTGGGACTGCTAGTTTTAGTACAGCGACTTTAAGCCAGACATCTTCATATCAATGGCAAACAAATTTGGGTGTCGGATTTCAAAACCTAAGCAATGCAGGGCAATATAGTGGTGCAACAAGTGCGACTTTGACGGTTTCGAGTTTAAGTATTTCAAACAACAATCAGGTTTTTCGCTGCATTATTAATGAGGGAGTCTGCGTAGATACTACTTCAGAAGCAATTTTGACCATTATTGACGATGCTAGTGTCCAATCCAACACCCCAACCACCTTCAAACTTTACCCGAATCCGGTGAAGGATGAGTTGTTCATTAAAGGGATGTTAGAGGCAGTGTTGCCATTTGAGGTTTACAGTACTGATGGCAAGAAAGTGTTGAGTGGCACTACGTCTGGTTCGATAGATGTGGGCGCGCTTAAAAAAGGAAGTTATCAGTTGAAAATGAAGGAACAGACGATACCGTTTGTGAAGCAGTAACTTACTATTGAAAAGGATATAAAGTGTTAGATTATAATTTAAAATCATGAAGAAATTATTACACCTTACAATAGTTACTTTTTTGCTAACTTCTTGCAACAACAGTGCGGACAAAAGATTTGATTCGAATGATAAAAATGGATTAGATTTTGAGGAATCTAAGGTTGCATCAAATGAGAAATCATCAAAAACTGAAAATAAGGATGAACAAAGTTCAATTTCCAAAATTGAATCAAGAAATCAAACAGTTAACCGATTTACTGGATTAGATTATCGTCCTTTTCTTGGTGTAAATAAGAACAGTGAAGAGTATGTGAATTTGCTTATGCAATACAGTATTAATCCAAAGAATAAAATGATTCGATTTAAAGAGAATGACGATATTATTTATAATGTTATTTTCAATGAAGAATGTCCTGGAGATAAATTACCATGGAACTCGAATTATTTTTTTACTGAAAAAATAGTCTTAGACAAATACGGAGAGCCTAATCTAAAACTAAAATTGAAAGGGGGGCATTACTCAATGATATACTATTATAATAATCCCAAGTTGGCATTTCGATTTATGGGATATTATCCACCACTAAAAGACGATCCAGAAAGAGGGGATACAACTATTGTAAATTCACCCAAGTTGGCAGCAATTAATATTGTGGAAATGTCAGAAATAAGCAAATTACTTGAGACGGGTCAATATTTCAATGTTAAATAATTATACATGATTAAAGTATACTACACCATCTTTCTTATTTTTTCCTTAAATATTTCATTTGGACAGGTTAACCCGAATATTCAAAATTGGCAAACTAATGATTGTAAGCTAACTTCGTTTTCAAATGGAGAAGTAATCCCGTATGCTCAAACACCACGAGAATGGAAAGATTACTGTACTAATAAAAGACCATGTTATATGAAGACTAAACAAGGGTCTTTTTTGTACAATTATTATTCTATTGTGGATAAAAGAGGAATCGCACCGAAAGGATACAAAGTTGCTTCAATTAATGATTTTGAAGACTTGTTAATTTCATTAGATCATAGCAGTGGATCTACTTCTGCTCAACAATTATTAAACTATAACTTTTATATAGAGGGTTGGGATGAAAAAGCTGGCGAATTGTCCAGTAAGGAGTATAAAGGATTCAATACTATTGGATTCAATACTGAAAAAACAGGGTATATAGATTTCTACGGTATGTGGGGTGGAATTGGAGGAGATAGTGAAATTGATAATAAATATGTTGATATCCTCGATATTAATTCTGATTTACCTTGCTCTTTTTGGTGGACGACTAGTACAGATGGTTTATTAGGTGTATTTAGTTTAGGGTATTGTTCTGAAGATTGGATCGGCTACCAGAATGAGGAATTAGGCTTTACCTATGTTGGTCCAGGAAGTGAGTATCAATTAGATATGATGGGATTCAGTGTTAGGTTTGTAAAGTCAATAGAATCCGGTGAAGAAAAATTGGATGCTAGCTTTCAGCCGATAGAAGAAGATTTTGAAAAGCTATTTTTTGGTGATACTTGGGTAATTACCAATCTTTATCCTGTACCTAATTATAAACCAGATGGCAAATGGTTGCATATTGAAAAGGAAGATGATAATAAAACTTATATTGTTCAAGGTGAAGATCAAAATATAGAGTCAGTTCAACTGGTAGATATAGTCTATTCTGAAAATAAAATTCGATTGAATATCACTGCAAAATTTTCTATTGACGTAATTTATCCACAAGGTATAATTACAAACGAGTACGGTGATAAGGAGTGGGAAATGGCTGGGATTATAATAGTTGAGGATGGTATTGAAAAATATAGTGGGATAATTCAAAAGGGGCCGAATGGAAGAATTCCATTAAAAGAAAATTGGCCAGGAAATATTAAATAGTAAATATGTTCAGAATTTACAGCCCCGCAAGGGGCTTTTTTATTGCTCCTACTCCTCAAATTCATCAATTTCTATTACAAATTGCAGTTTTTTACTAGAGGATAGAAAAGTGAAGATGTAACGAGAAATGTGTGGTGATTTAAACCATTTTTGCTTTCTCTGAATAAATTTTATAGGGTAAGGTAGTGATGTAATGATCACCTTACTAACAAAATGGATCGTTGGCCATTAGGGTGAAGCTTGTTCAGTTTATGGGCCGGTACTTTATTGCTTTTCATTGATTCTTTTGTTAAAAGCGTTTTGCCATCTGCTTGAGGCGGAGGGCTTTGCTTTAAACTAGAAGGATGATTGGCAGTGGTATCCATAGGACAAAATTACTTAAAATTATATTCAGAGCAATAAACTTACTTGGTATCAGATAAATACAATTCAGTAATACTACTTAGTAGCGTTGAATAATCTTAACCTCTTCTCTTCCTCTCTTTTGAAGTGCTTGTGCTCTTGAGAAATGCAACTTGAGCCAAGGCTTCTTGCAAGGTGATTGGTGACTGCTTGGATAGTGCTTCCATGCCTAACTTTGCTCTTTCCCGAAATGATAGATTTGATTTCATTTTTTCTTTCTCAACTCGCCCAAATCAAAAACACCACACCAGCTAATAAAAAGCCACTCGCTCGGCGGATGATGCCAATGCGGCGTGCGGATTTTTTCATGCTTTTTTGTAATTCTTCGTAGTCTTCTACGGACAAGTCAACTTCACCTTCGAGCTCCTCCTCATTGCTGTCAAAGGTGGCTATGGAGAACGTAGATTCGCTGTCTATGGCAGGGTAGATTTCACATCGAGATAATTCAAAATCGCCATTTTCAAAGCGCTCTTCCATGCAGTCGGGCCAGCTGATTTCTGTGTAGTTTTCGATATCTACAAACATGAGCTCGGGTGCAGTGCAGATGAAGTCTGGAAGATGGTTTAGTTGAGCTTTTAGCGAAAGTTGAACGAGATATGGGAGCGGAATTTCATTGAAAATTCGGAGTTCTGGGGCTGTTAAATCGATGAGTTCGAGTTGGGGTAACGAGTCCTTGAAAGTGAGTTCGCGTAGTGTTGCAGATTGGATCGAAAGAATTCCAAGCGCTTGAAAAGCGGGTAGTTGAAGGGTGCTATCCACATATTCGACTTCAAGCCAAGTAATACCAGGGCTACTTTTAAAGAGCGAATCAATGTCTGCTTGATGAATATGCTTTCCTTCATATTGGCCAGGTTCTGTTTGGATGATTTGGGCTTGGAACTGGACCTGTAAAAAATAGCAAATGAGCAGCAGAAGGGAGTATTTCATTTACTAAAGTTACGCATTTCAATTTTTTCATTTAATTTGTTCAAACATTTAACTATAAACTATGAAAAAACTATTCATTTCTCTATCTATTCTGGGTTGTATTTCCTCTTTGAAAGCACAGACCATTACTTTTGATGTTGGAGCCAAATATGCCTTCAGTGCCACGGGTATGTTCAACAAAAGTATTTCTGACTTAGGTGCTTCGCAAGATTACGATGTGGCTTTTAGTTCCAATTACGGACTTTCAGGCACGGTTAATTTTGGTAAAATTGGCTTGGGTGTAGAATACCTGATGGGTAATTTCAAGGCGGGTTACCAAGGAGATCAGCCGCTAATTGGTGGGGCCTACACTTCTCATGTTGATTTGAAAACCACACAAATTCCACTCTACCTGCGCGTAGGGGATACAAAAGGCTCTTTTGGTGAGTTTGGTGTGGTGATGAATAACGTGAAAAGCGCCACATATACCAATTCAAATTACCAAATTGATCCTGCTGATGTGAGCAATCAATACCAAAACTTCATGGGCTACATGGTCGGTGTTGGTGGTCGTTTTGGTTTGTTTGAATTGCCAGTAATGGTTTCTGTCAGCGGGCGCTTTATGTACAGTATGGCAGATGCAAAAGGTGTTGATGCTTTGGGTTCCGATCTCGATTTCTATACCCCTGTTCAGAAAACGAATGCAGCTTCTGTTGGCTTGCATGTAGGCGTAGTTTATTCGATAGATTAATCCAATATTTTGGAAATAAAAAAGGCGCCCTTGGGCGCCTTTTTTTGTTAAATGCTTTTTGAATCAAGGCTTTACTAAATGCACAAAGCCATGTAGGGTATACAATGTTTTCTCTTTGTTGTCGTATTCGTATTTCTCGCTTTTAGGCGTGGCAGTATAGAAATACACTCCCTCCTCGAGCGCTTTACCGCTCATGTCGGTGCCGTTCCAGTCATTGAGGTAATTGTCTTTTTCATAGATGAGGTTGCCCCAACGATTGAAAATTTGAATGCTCACTTGGTTGTAGTCTTCCCAGTTTTTGATCACTAATAGGTCGTTGTTGCCGTCGTTATTGAGCGTTAAGATATTCGGCACCACCAACGGACACTGATTGTAGACGCGGATATTTGGCGAAGTGATGGTTTTGGCACATTGGTCCATGACATAGACCTGGAAATTATTGAGGTTGGGTTGTAAAATCCCGGGCTGTACATAAACGGTATCGTTGTTGGGAAAACTTCCCGGTCCCCAAACGTAGCTGTAAGGAGAGATGCCATTGATGACTTTACACCATATGTTGGTGCCTTGACCGAAGTCTGCGCAGACATTAAGCGAATCAACTGCCGTGATGCTCATAGGGGTGTAGTCGATGATGTTGAGCGAAATTGATGTGGTGTCAAAGGAACCGTCGCAAGGATTCGGTAAAATCACGTTGAATAAGACGGTTTCAGTGCCTTCAGGTAAGCTGTCTAGGAATGCAGAGATACCGATGGTGTCTGAAGCTACACCAGCGGGAATCACGAGTGTATCATTGATAAAGGGGTAGTCTTCGCCGTTGGTAGCGGTGCCACCCAAACTGATTTGAACTACAAGATTGGAAGATAAGTCGGTGCGCTTGACAATAAAGCCTGCAAAGCCGCAGTCTTCGATGAGCTGAGTAGGCCCTGTCACATCGACTTCTATCGGCACCTCTATTTGGCAAGCGACTACGCGGTAGCCAAAGGTTCTGATTTTCGTATTGATCAAGATGCCATTGCGCCATTCCTTGACGGCCACACCAGCTACAAAGCTGCCGATGAGGTTAGGCGTAAAGGTCATGAAGCCGGTGGTGGGATCAATGGTGATGTTAGAACCTGCTCCGAAAGGTACCGTTTCGGTGAACGACGGATTCCAGCTGACGGGGGTGTAGGGTGCTGGGTCCTCTGGATCAGGTACGACATTAGCAATACTGCCGCCGAGCAAAGGCGCCATGAGTTCGTAACTCAGCGAGTCTCCATCGGGGTCAAATGCAGCGTGGTCAAAATCTAGGGTATTTTGCGAACATAAAATGAGTGGAGGATAATTGATGAATCGCGCACCTTGATTGTGAACGCCAACGAGCGCTGAGCCCGGTATGAATGTAGTGAGGGTGATGCCATTGCTCGCGGGGTCAACGATGTTGTCTATTGCGCCGGTCCAGCAGCAGCGTTGGTAAGATACATAGTAACCTTGCATGCCAAAAGGCAGTGTAACGGTATCGATATAAATGGCGCGCTCTACACAGATGTCGTTGGGTACAGTGACACAGGGGTCGTCGTAGACAATTGGTAAAATATTTTGAGAAAACGGCGGGATGTAGCGCGTCATGAAGATGCTGCCATCGGCCATGAAAATGGTGTAGTTCAGGGGGTTGTCAAAAGCAGTAGCAGAGTTGCAATCGCGGTAGATTTCAATGGTAATTTTATATTGGTTGTTGCCTAAAGAATCGTAATAGATTTCACCCCCGATAATGTGACTCGCCCAGCTATTGAAGCTGCAAAAAATTCCGATTAATAGTGCAAATAAGGTAGTTGTGAGACGCATGCGTATGAATTTTGTATATTCGTTGTTGATGTCAAAGGTAAGCTTGTTTTTTTTAATTGTGTATTTCTTTTTGGGTTTGCAGGTTACTGCACAGTCCGAAAAGCAACTCCGTTCAGAGTTGGCACGCACAAAGAGTAAGACGGCTCAACTGCAAATAAGGTTGCGTCTGCTCGATGCGATTTACGAAAGCAACCGCAATGAATGGCAAAAAGAGGTGAACTTGTTGGTCTTGCAGCGTCGTGCTTACATAGGGCAGACTAGTCAGGCTTGCATTTCTTTGCTTGAGGCTGAGCGAGCCAACTTCTTGGGCAATAGAAAATTGCTCGCACAAGTATTCGATTCACAACTTCAAAGCGCTCATTTTCGCGATCCAAAACTCAATTGGCGCAAGCAATTATTGGGTTGTGCACTTTATCCAAACGATAAACAATACCATTATACGCGTCTCTTGACTCAAATGAATAGAGGGCTTAAAAACCGAGAGCAAACTGCTTTGTATTTACAAATTGCCAAGAACTTTACAGCAGTTTACCACAAAGACTCTGCTCTTTGGGCCAGTAACAGAGCCTTGCAGTTGGCCAAGCGCTCAGACAAACGTTGGGTACTTATTGAGGCCATGCAACAACAAGCGGAGGTCTATTGGCAGTTCAATTTATTTGAACAAGCCGTTCAACGCGCTATTTTTTCATTACAGTTAGCAGAAGAAGCTGAACTTGACTATTACAAACTGAGCCCACTACTGCTCATTGCATCGATCTCTACCGACGTCAAAAACTATAATGTGGCCGTTACCTACTTGAAGCTTGCCCAAGACCTCGCCCAAACCCTCAAAGACGAGCGCAGTTTGGCTTTTGCGCACTATCTCTTTGGTCGGTATTACGCAGGTATAAACGCTCCTTCAAAAGCAGCACAGCGCGCCAATTTAGCTTATCATTGGTTTGATCAGGCAGGGAATGTGCGTTATGCCAATCGCTCGAATTTACTGCGGCTGGTAGCGCTCAGGGATGAAGGCGGGAGGATAGAGCCGGAGTTCAGCAACTTTGTGGCGTCTATTGCACAAGAATCAGACCCCTTGTTGCATTCAGAAACTTATTATGAATTTGGTCAGTATTTATTAGCAGCACAGCAATATGCTCAGGCAAAAGTGGCATTTGAGAAAAGTTTAAGTTGCTTGCCTTTTGAAGCCTTGATCAGGCCCAAAATTGCCAATACCTACCGAGCCTTGGCCACAATTGCGAGTAAAACTGGGCAGCTAGCCATGGCGTATCAGCACCAGCAAAAATACAGCAGTTGGCTCGAGAATAGCCCTGTTTGGCGCAGTGCAGCGCGCATTGAAGAAATGGCCGCAGCGAATTTGCGCGAAGAACGTGAACGCCTTATCTTGAACCAGCAAGCTTCTATTGAGCGCGCTCGAAAAGAACGCGAAATCATCGAGCTTCAACGAGACCGCCAGTTGGTCATTTCTATTCTATTTATTCTCGCCATCATTTTTGGGGTCATTATTTACGTACTCAGAACACAACAAATCAAGATCAAGCAGGAGCAGCGTGAGGCTGAATTGTCTCAAACACTGTTGCGCACGCAAATGAATCCTCATTTCGTATTCAATGCCATGTCTGTAATTCAGAGTTATATCTACGAGAACGACCCTGCCAAATCATCGCAGTTTTTGGTTAATTTTTCAAGACTCATGCGCCTCATCCTTGAAAACTCGCCCAAAGAATTCATTCCCATCGAACTAGAAAGAGAAATCCTCGACAAATACCTCACGGCCCAAAAAATGCGTTTTGAAAATCGCTTTGACTACGAACTCACGATCAGTGACGACCTTTTGTTCAACAAAGCCATGGTTTCTCCAATGATTACCCAGCCCTTTATCGAAAATGCTATTGAGCACGGGCAATTGCACACGGTCAAGAGCGGTAAAATCTCCGTAGATATCTATGCACAAGACACCCAGCTCTACATTCAAATTCAAGACAATGGCGTCGGACGAAAAAAATCTGCCAATACCAAAAAAATGAAGACGCATAAAAGTATGGCTATTGATATTACGCGCGAACGCATCGCTATTCTCAATAAAAAGTATAAATTTAATGGCAGCTTGACAATGAATGACTTAGACCCTGTTTCTCAGACCGGTACAGTGGTTACGCTTGTCTTGCCGCTGAAGTACGAACCCGAACAATAAACCTTCCTGAGCTATGAGTCGAAAAGTACTGATCATCGATGATGAAAAACCAACCCGGACCTTCATCCGCAAAATGCTCGAATCATTTGATTTGAACCTGAGTGTATATACCGATGGCGAAAACGTCGAGTCGGGTATAGAGGCCATAGAAGACATCCAACCCGATATCGTTTTACTCGATATTCAAATGCCCGACGGCAATGGTTTTGATGTCTTGAGAAAGGTCAAATTCAAGGGCTTTGAAGTGATCTTCATTACTGCTTTTCAAGAGTTTGCTGTGCAGGCGATTAAATTTTCTGCCCTAGACTACATCTTAAAACCAATAGATGCAGAAGAACTCCACACCGCCATAACCAACGCCCTCCAATTAGTAGAGCATAAAAAAGACGACACACAGTTTCAAGCGCTGCAGCACAATATTCAGCCGCAGCATAAGCGCAAACTCGTACTCAAGACACAAGAGAGCATTTTTGTCATCGAAATCGATGACATCGTGCACTGCGAGGCAGATAAAAACTATACGTTTTTTTACCTCAATGACGGCAAGAAAATATTGGTCTCCAAAACCCTAAAAGACTACGACACCATGTTGGCAGGCTTCTCCTTCTTCAGAGTGCATCAGTCGCATTTGATCAACCTCAATTATGTAGAGCGCTACGACAAGCACGACGGCGGTTCGGTAATCTTAAAAGACGGCACCGCAATTCCGTTGTCTCCTGCCAAAAAAGACCAGTTCTTTAAAAGCTTAGATTTACTTTAAAGCGTTGTTTAGGTCTGCGATGAGGTCGTCGGCGTCTTCGATGCCTACGCTCAGGCGGATCAATGAATCGACAACACCACTTTGTTCGCGTACTTCCTTCGGAATAGATGCGTGGGTCATGGTGGCGGGGTGACCAATCAGAGATTCTACGCCACCCAAAGATTCGGCAAGCGCAAAAATTTCTACTTTTTTGACCAAATCTAGTGCATCTTGCAACTGATTGCCTTTGAGTGTAAAGGAAATCATGCCGCCAAAGCCGCGCATTTGTTTTTTAGCGACGTCGTGGTTGGGATGCGTTTCAAAACCTGGCCAATAGACTTTGTCTACTTTTGGATGTGTTTGTAGGTAGCGCGCGATCTTTTCACCGTTTTCACAATGGCGTTGCATGCGCAAATGGAGTGTTTTGATGCCACGCAAAACCAAAAAGGAGTCCATTGGTGCGGTGACTGCTCCCGACGAATTTTGGATGCGGTACATTTCTGTAGCGAGGGCGTCGTCATTGCAGACCAAAGCACCCATCACGACATCAGAGTGGCCTCCAAGGTATTTGGTAACGGAGTGCATGACCATATCGGCGCCTAAATCGAGCGGATTTTGTAAATATGGCGTGGCAAAAGTGTTGTCTACACACAAAAGCGCGCCGGCTCTTTTGGAGATTTGCGCCATGGCCTCGATATCGATGATGTTCATCATGGGGTTTGTTGGCGTCTCGACCCAAATGAGTTTGGTGTTTTCATTGACCAAGGCCTCAACAGCCGCTGGGTTTTGCATGTCTACAAAATGAAAAATCAGACCGTATTTAGCAAAAATGGTATTAAAGATGCGGTAGGAGCCGCCATACAGGTCATTGGTAGAGATGATTTCATCGCCTGGGTTGAGCATTTTGATCACGCAGTCTATAGCAGCCAAACCCGAGCCGAAGCAAGCTCCGTGCTTACCGTTTTCAATGGCTGCGATGTTTTTCTCGAGCGCATGACGTGTTGGGTTGAGCGTTCTTGAATATTCGTAGCCTTTGTGATTGCCAACGCCTTCTTGCACATAGGTTGAGGTTTGGTAAATGGGCGTCATGATGGCGCCTGTTGCTGGATCTGGGTGGACGCCAGCGTGAATGGCTTTAGTGGCAAATTTCATAATCAAAAATTGTTTGGACAAAATTAATAGAATCCTTCAAGGCAAATCCAATTCAAGCGACGGATCCCAAAAAACTTTTTGAAAGTCCTGGATTTGATTTTGCACAACGACAACACCCTCTTCCTGCAAGCGCAGTTCCATTGTATTCGGCCCGTCAAAATGGTGTTTGCCACTCAGTAAACCAACTCTATTGACCACTCGATGCGCAGGTACATCGCGCAAAACATGACTGGCATTCATGGCCCAACCGACCATTCGTGCGCCTTGCTTGGTTCCTAAATAATTGGCGATGGCACCATAAGTGGTCACTCTTCCATAGGGAATGAGCCTTACAACGTCGTGCACGTCTGTGAAGAAATCTTTGTTTTTATTCGGTAACCTATTCATAGGTGTATAAAGTTACTTTATTTCTAAGCAATGAATAGGGATCAAAAACAAAAGCCACCTATTGAGGTGGCTTTTGCGATGAATTTGAGGTGCTTACTTATTGTTTGTCACAGCAAGCAGCTTTGTCTTTTGAACACTCCATGTTTTGTTCACATGAAGTGCCGTTCATTTGGCATTCTGTGCCAGCTTTGCATTCTTTTTTTGTTGTTTCGGCGCCGTTGCCCAAAATAGGAGCGATCACTAAACCAATCAAGCAAGTCAATTTGATCAAGATATTCATTGATGGGCCTGAAGTATCTTTGAAAGGGTCACCAACGGTGTCTCCGGTAACGGCTGCTTTGTGCGCATCAGAACCTTTGTAAGTCATTTCGCCGTTGATTTCAACACCAGCTTCGAAAGATTTTTTGGCGTTGTCCCAGGCTCCACCTGCGTTGTTTTGGAAAACTGCCCAAAGTACACCAGAAACAGTTACACCAGCCATATAACCACCGAGCATTTCGGCGATCAATTGGTTGTCAGAAGGGTAAACCAATTTGCCAAGCAAGACAATCGCAATTGGCAATCCAATAGTGAGGATACCAGGGAGCATCATTTCGCGAAGTGCAGCTTTGGTAGAGATTTCTACACATTTGCCGTATTCTGGCTTGCCAGTTCCTTCCATGATACCAGGGATTTCTTTGAACTGACGACGCACTTCATAAACCATGTCCATTGCTGCTTTACCAACTGAGTTCATGGCAAGTGCAGAGAAAACAACCGGAACCATACCACCGATAAACAACATGGCAAGCACAGGTGCTTTAAAGATGTTGATACCGTCGATACCCGTGAAGGTTACGTAAGCAGCAAACAAAGCCAAAGAAGTAAGTGCAGCAGATGCAATTGCAAAACCTTTTCCTGTTGCTGCGGTTGTGTTACCAACAGAGTCTAAGATATCTGTACGGGTACGGACTTCTTTTGGAAGTTCGCTCATTTCAGCGATACCACCAGCGTTGTCAGAGATAGGACCAAAAGCATCGATCGCTAATTGCATAGCTGTGGTTGCCATCATGGCAGAAGCAGCTAGCGCTACACCGTAGAAACCTGCAAGTGCATAAGTAGACCAGATAGCTGCTGCAAATAATAAAACAGTAGGGAAGGTAGAAATCATACCTGTAGCCAGACCAGCGATCACGTTGGTACCCGCACCAGTAGAAGACTTCTGAACGATTTTCAAGACAGGTTTTGTACCCAAGCCTGTGTAGTATTCAGTAACGGAAGAAATGGCACCACCGACGAACAAGCCGATGAGGGTAGCATAAAATACGCTCATTGAAGAAACGTTTTTCATTCCTTCGCCAAAGAAGGTCATTTTCATGTTGGCTGGCAACATATACTGCACGAGGAAGAAACAAGCAACAGCAGTAAGGGCAATAGATACCCAGTTACCGATGTTGAGTGCTTTTTGAACTTCTGCTTCTTTTGCAGAATCAGAACTGATTTTAACGAGGAGCGTACCGATGATAGAGAATAAGATACCGAAACCAGCAATTGCCATTGGCAATAAGATTGGACCAATACCGCCAAATGCATCTTTGATACCACCCATGTCACTGATGACATAATTACCAAGAACCATTGCAGCCAATACAGTTGCTACATAAGAACCGAAGAGGTCAGCGCCCATACCCGCAACGTCACCTACGTTGTCACCTACGTTGTCGGCGATAGTTGCAGGGTTGCGTGGGTCGTCTTCTGGAATACCAGCTTCAACTTTACCAACTAAATCAGCACCTACGTCAGCAGCTTTGGTATAAATACCACCACCCACACGTGCAAACAAAGCGATAGATTCTGCACCCAATGAAAAACCAGCTAGGGTTTCGAGTACAACAGTCATTTGCTCAGAGTTGGTCCACTGACCACCCATGAAGATATTGTAGAATAAAATGAAAAAGCCCGTTAAGCCTAATACTGCCAAACCTGCAACACCTAAGCCCATTACCGTTCCGCCACCGAAAGAAACTTTCAAGGCTTGTGGAAGGCTAGTACGGGCAGCTTGCGTGGTACGAACGTTCGTTTTGGTGGCGATTTTCATCCCCATGTTTCCTGCCAATGCAGAGAAAATAGCGCCGAAAATAAAGGCAACTACAATTAATAAATGCGTTTTGACACCTGGAAGGAAAGTGATTCCTGCCAAAACAACGCTTGAAATGAGCACAAATATGGCTAAAAGTCGGTACTCTGCTTTCAAGAAGGCGAGTGCACCTTCGTAGATGTAGTCTGAAATTTCTTTCATTTTACCATCACCTGCGTCTTGCTTTAAAACCCAAGCACGCTTCATTGCCATAAATAGTAATCCGATAACTGCCATTACTATTGGCACATAAATCATCATTGATTCCATACTGATTTGTTAATTTGTAAAATATTAATTAGCTGGCAAAAGTAGCTGATTTCGCCTAGGAAAGCAAATACGGAAATAAAAAAGAAGGGTTACGTTTTGATCACGCGAATGTGAAGCGCTTATAAATATTCACCAATTTTTTGTTTGAGGGTCGAAAGCGGGAAAGCACCACTTTCGCGCCATAGCATTTTGCTCTCTTTAAATAACATGAGTGTGGGTACTCCTCGTATTTTAAATTGATCGGCAATAGCCGGATTTTTATCGACGTCAATTTTGATGATGCGGAGTTTATCGCCATATACTTTTTTGAGTTCGTCTAGTACGGGCGACATCGTTTTACACGGACCACACCAAGTGGCAAAAAAATCAACTAAAGTTGGAGTTGGTGCGCTGATGATTTCTTTAAATTTTCCCATGGGGCAAAGTTAAAAATTGTGAGGTATTCGTTTTGCAACATAGGCTACAAACCATTCAAAAATGAAAAAGGCCCAGCGATCGCCGGGCCTTTTCGAATTCTTTTGTTTTGGAACTTATTGTTTGGTATAAGTCGCTACGCAAGTACCGTTTCCGCCGATAAGCGGAATGGTGTTGTCATAGGTATACGTAATGGTAATTGTATTTGCTTGGTTGTTGATGCTGCCAACACCAGAAAAAGTCACCTGACCAAGTGTAACATCGATAGTTTGGCTCGGGATGTTGATGTTGTTTCCATTGATAGTCGCATTTGCAGATCCACCAAATAAGTTGAACATGTTATCGATGATGAGTTCATTGGCAGTTGAACCCGCGGTAATAGATGGGTCTGGCGTCAAAGGGAATGAGTTGCCGCAATCGCTAGCCACCGCCCAAGTAACCAACCAGTTGTCTTGGCCGATATTGACGTTTACAGTACGTGTTGCAGTGGTGGTGCCATTTTCGTTGGTAGCGGTATAGGTGACTAAGTAGGTGCCTTTTGTAGAAGCATCTACTTGGCTATTGGTAGTAACAGTAACAGCAGAACCATCTTTGTTGGTCGCTGTTGCGCCAGCGTCTGTGTAAGTGTCGCCTACATTAATGTTTTCAGGGTTGTTGCCGTTTACGGTAATGGATGGGGCATATTTACAAGTTCCGTCGTCTTTTTTAGCTTCTGAATTGTAGTTGACTGCGTCTTGATCCATGCAGCCTTTTTTCTTACAGCTTGCTGTTGTTCCGATGAGAAGTGCCGAAAAGGCGATTAGTGAAAGGTAAGTTTTCATAGTTTTATTTGATTAATGTATATCGAAATTATAAAATTGCTGGGCAATAGACAAATAAAACGCACTTCAATTATTTTTATTGCAAAAAAAAAACGGCGCTCCTAAGAACGCCGCTTCCAACCAAACGATAGGTCTAGTCTTGCAACACTTCAGTCTGACCATTCGGTGTTACGAGCGCATTTTTAATTTTTGCTTCTAGTTCTTCCATGAGTTCGGGGTTGTCTAGAATGAGTGATTTGATGGCATCGCGCCCCTGCCCGAGTTTGGTTTCTCCATAAGAAAACCAAGACCCGCTTTTCTTGAGGATGTTGAGGTCTACACCAAGGTCAATGATTTCTCCTACTTTGGAGATGCCTTCACCATACATGATGTCAAACTCTGCTTTTCTAAATGGCGGCGCCACTTTATTTTTAACGATTTTTACTTTGACGCGGTTGCCAATGATGTCTTCGCCATCTTTGAGTTGCGCTGCTCTACGGATATCAATTCGGACAGATGAGTAAAATTTGAGAGCGTTTCCACCGGTTGTGGTTTCCGGGTTGCCAAACATAACGCCGATTTTGTCTCGGAGTTGGTTGATGAAAATACAGCAACAACCAGCCTTGTTAATAGAGCCAGTTAGTTTTCTCAAGGCTTTTGACATGAGGCGCGCTTGCAGACCCATTTGAGAGTCTCCCATTTCACCTTCAATTTCGGCTTTTGGAGTGAGTGCCGCAACGGAGTCAATGACGATGAGGTCGATAGCACCTGAACGGATGAGGTTGTCGGCGATTTCGAGTGCTTGTTCGCCGTTGTCTGGCTGAGAGATCAGGAGGTTGGAGATGTCTACACCTAGTTTTTGAGCATAGAATTGGTCAAAGGCATGCTCGGCATCTATGAATGCGGCAATGCCTCCTTGTTTTTGAACTTCGGCAATGGCGTGAATGGCTAGTGTCGTTTTACCAGAAGATTCTGGGCCGTAGATTTCTACAACGCGTCCTTTGGGATAACCGTTAATGCCGAGCGCGAGGTCTAGTGTGAGCGATCCGGTTGGGATCACTTCTACTTGTTCTACTGGGGCATCGCCGAGTTTCATGACGGCGCCTTTTCCGAAGGCTTTGTCAAGCTTTTCCATGGTCAGTTGGAGTGCTTTGAGTTTTTCGAGGTTTTGTTCTTTAGACATATCGTTTGTTGTTTTGAGCGAGGCTCGGTGAATAATTTTTACAAAGTTGCAAGGTGAAGAACGTAAACAATTTACGTTCTACTGAAAACAGGCCAAAACTTCGTTGGCGTGGTCTTTTGTATTTGGTTTTTCAATTATCTTAATCAAGGTATTGGTTTGATCAAAGATAAAAGTCATGCGGTGGATGCCGTCGTAAACACGCCCCATAAACTTTTTTGGACCCCAAACACCAAATTGTTGGATGATGGTTTTTTCGGTATCGGAGATGAGTGGAAAATTGAGTTGGTACTTGTTTACAAATTTGAGGTGGGCAGCAACGCTATCGGCACTAATGCCAATGACATTGACTTGTGCGGCGAGCAGCGCTTCTTGGCCGTCTCTGATACTACAAGCTTGGGCAGTGCAGCCAGGGGTGTCGTCTTTTGGGTAAAAGTAGATCACTAGCTTTTTGCCCGCGTATGATGCGCTGTCGATAGATTCGCCGTTTTGGTCAGTGCCAATAAAAGCTGGAAGCTTGCTTCCGATGGTAAGTGTTGTCATAATGCTTAAAAAATAATCGGTGTAACGATGAAAAACTAATCAAATGTAAAAACTATTCACCAATAACAAAACATCATTCGCAAAAAAGTTTTACTGTTGTCCGTATTTTAACAGACGAAAAAGAAATACACACCAAGCAATAATGCAGATGGCACCGCCAATTGGCGTTACCGGGCCTAAGAAGCGCACTGTACTTGCATCAAAAAAATAAGCGCCAAGCACCAAGCCGTAAATAGAAAAACAAAACAAAAACATACCGATCAGCATGGCCCAGCAAATCCGGATGCAGCGAAAAGCAAAGCGTTGGCTATTCAGCGCGAGGATCAATACACCCATCGAAAGGAATCCTTGGTAACGAACACCTACCTCGAATGTCTCTAATTGTGCTGGCGCTAGAACCTCTTTTAGGGCATGTGCACCAAAGGCGCCAAAAACAATTGATAACATGAGCATTAGGCCTGCTAAAAATGTAGTTTGTTTTTCCATACTGCGAAATTGTAAAAAAAAGACAAACCAAGCGTATCTTTGTGCCGATGCGTATCCTAAGTTTCTTCTTTTTGTTTGTTTTCGCGCTGGCATGCTCACAAGCTAAGCCACGTTCTTATGACTACATTCAATACCGTTCTTTAGACCTTAGCGCCTATGACTTAGCTGCGCGTATCATGCTGCCAAATGCGAGTGCCGGTATTGGCACCTCTGTAAAGCCTAATGTCGAATACGAAATTGGCGGTTTCAAATGGAAACTCAACGTTGGACGTAATTTTACTTTATTGATCGAAGACTATGGAGATTACGCTTATCGTTTTGCCGAATTCAAACGCAAATTACTCAAGCCGAATCCTTTTTTTGACATCGAGATGGTAAGACAAACCAAAGATGTTTTGATATACAGAAGGATTGTGAAAGGGGAGTATGTCGCTCAAAAAAATGCACGCTTTTATATTTATAGTGTCAAACGCATCCGTGAAAACTATTACGAAATCATGAACCGCGAACAAGGCGACACCAAAAGGGTTGTAGATTTCATGTATCATTCTATTCAATCATTAAAAGCAGCAAATGAGCATTAACAGAGAAGACGTATTGGCCGTTTTAGGTAAAATAACGGAGCCCGACCTCAAAAATGACTTGGTGAGTCTCAACTTGATAGAAGACCTTCAAATCAATGACACGACTATTCAAGTAGGTGTTAAAATTTCAAACCCAGCGCTCCATGCTAGAAAACGAATGCAAGAAGCAATTGAATTCAATCTAAAGCGCGTATTTGGACAAGAAATTCAAGTGCAGTGTCGGATTCAAGGTCTCGATGCAGAGAGCCGAACGGCCCGCAGAAAAATTTTGCCTGACGTGAAGCATATCATTGCAGTGGCTTCTGGAAAAGGGGGCGTTGGGAAGTCTACCATTACCGCCAACTTAGCCGGCGGCTTGGCTCAAAAAGGTTACCGTGTAGGTATTGTAGATGCAGATATTCATGGCCCATCTATGCCAACCATGTTCGATTTAGTTGGTGAGCGCCCAAAAATGACGGACGTCAATGGCCAATCGCTCATCGCGCCAATAGAGTCTAATGGCATCAAGATTTTATCGATCGGATTTTTCACGAGTCAAGACGACGCAGTTGTATGGAGAGGCCCAATGGCTTCCAAAGCACTAACTCAACTTTTCACCGACGCGCATTGGGGCGAACTCGATTTCTTACTCGTTGATCTCCCTCCAGGCACCAGCGATATCCACTTGTCTTTAATGCAAACCGTTCCATTAGATGGCGTCGTAATTGTCAGCACCCCACAAGAAGTTGCTTTGGCCGATGCGCGCCGTGGTATTCAAATGTTTAGACTCGATTCCTTTAAAGTTCCTATTGTCGGTATTGTCGAAAACATGGCCTATTTTACACCTGCAGAACTGCCCAACAACAAATACTATATTTTCGGTCGCGATGGCGCAAAGAATTTGGCCCAAGGCATGCAAGTGCCATTTTTGGGTAGTATTCCGCTCGTTCAGGGTGTGTGCGAAGCTGGCGATGCCGGCAGACCAGCTGTTTTTCAGCAAAATACCCCTACTGCCAATGCTTTTGAAGAATTAGTTCATAACTTTGAAACCGAATTGAACGCCATTCTGGCAACGCGCAAAACCCAAGCATGACAAACAAAAAAGAAGAACTCCGCAGCAAAGTTTTAGTGGCTCTTGATCAGCTTAGGCCCTTTTTGCATGCCGATGGCGGCGACATGGAACTCATCGATATTACCGATGATGCCATTGTTCAAGTGCGCTTATTGGGCTCTTGCAGCGATTGCTCAATGTCTCAAATGACCATCAAAGGTGGTCTAGAAGAAGCGCTTAAAATGGCCGCGCCAGAACTTAAAGGTGTCGTAGCGGTATAGCACCATGAAAATTCGGTTTTTAGTCGTTGGGAAAACTGCTTTCGAGGACCTCAAAGTCGGCGAACAGCGCTACCAACAGCGCCTTGGCCACTACTGTTCATTTGAAAGAATAGAAATACCTGATATCAAAAACCCAAAGGCACTTAGTCAGGCGCAAATCAAAGATAGAGAAGGCGCTCAAATTCTAGCGAAAATCAATCCTACAGACTTTTTGATCTTGCTCGATGAAAATGGAAAGCAGTTCAGTTCGGTAGATTTTGCAGCTTGGTTAGCCCAAAAACAATTGCAACACACAGGTTCTTTTGTGTTTGTCATCGGTGGAGCCTATGGCTTTAGTCCGGCGGTTTATGAGCGCGCGCAATTCAAGCAGTCCTTGTCTTACATGACTTTCTCGCATCAGATGGTGCGCATGATTTTTCTCGAACAATTATACCGCGCTTTCAGCATCCTCAAAGGAGAACCTTACCACCATGCCTGAATACTTATTTTTGCACGAATTGATTTTCAAGAAGCCCGCTGGTACCAGCCGAGGCGTTTTGCATACCAAGCCCTCTTGGATTTTCAACTATGAATTGCCAAGTGGTGCACATGTTCAGACCGAATTCCCAATCATTCCAGGTTTGTCGCCAGAATATAGCGACCATCAGCAATATGAATCCAAACTCCTCGAATTTTTAGCTGAGGTCAAGCCCTTTATAATGGTGTGGTCTCAAAGCGATTTTTTTACAAATCCATCATTTAGCGCAGCGATGGCAAAATGGAGCGGTTTTCCCTCGTTTGTTTTTGGCTTGGAAGTTTTGTTGCTTGGCATCCGAGCACAAGGAAAAAAGGTGTTATTCAATACGCCCTTTACGCGTCAACAATCCAGCATTCCGATCAATGGGTTGGTTTGGATGGGTGCGCTGGCCGACATGCGCACGCAAGCCAATGAAAAAATTGCAGCAGGTTTTCAGACCGTTAAACTTAAAATTGGCGCACTAGATTGGCCGCAAGAATTCATGCTGCTTCAAGAACTCAGAGCGCATGCACCTGCAACAGAACTCACGATCCGCGTAGATGCCAATGGTGCGTTTTCACCTTCCGAAATTGGTAGCGTCCTTGAAGAATTGGCGCGCATAGACATTCATAGCATAGAACAGCCTATTGGCGCAGGGCAAATAGATCAAATGAGGGAGCTGTGCATGCATACGCCGGTTCCAATTGCACTTGACGAAGAACTCATCGGCGTCAATTCGCTAGCCCAAAAGCGCGCTTTGCTTGAGCATATCAAGCCACAATACATTATTTTGAAACCAAGTTTACATGGCGGCCTCAGTGGCGTTCGCGAATGGATTGCCTTAGCCGAAGAAAGAAACATAGGATGGTGGCTAACTAGTGCGCTCGAAAGTTCTATTGGCCTGAGCGCTATTGTACAGTTTGGTGCGTGTTATGCACCTACAATTCCGCAGGGTTTTGGAACGGGAGGTCTTTATACAAATAATTTTCCGGCGCCATTACGCATTCAAGAAGGAAATATTTGCTGGATCAGCGACTCACACAAGGACTAATTTCTGTGCAATTTTGGTAGACCATGTCGTGCAAAATGAGTTGCGCAGCAAGCGCGAGTTGCGTATAGTTTTGCGAGTTATTGCCGAAGCCCGCGGCGCTATTTTGCCACATGGCCTTGATGAGTTCTTGAGAACCCTCCGTAGGCTGAATTTTAGCAACGACTGCTGCCACGTTCATTGCTCCTGCATGATACACATGCAAAACAAATAAGCGGAACCATAAGTCTGTTTCGTTGTAGCTGAGGTTATGTTGAGCTAAAATACGTTTGGCTTCTGGGATACACACGCGTCTGATGAGCTGAGCTGCGCCATATGCAGAGCGGTCAAAATCTTTGCGTTCATCTGTTGTGCTGTTCACAATTAAACCCATTGAGCGCGCCACACTTGGCATGAGCTGAAAAGCACCATAAGCGCCCGTGGAGGACTTGCGCATCAGTGCTGGGCTTTCAATTAATAAAATAGATTGTGCATACCACGGATCTACGCCATAGCGCTCAAAAGCAGCTACTCCCTGATCTAGACTAGGATATACTTCATTGAAGCGATAAAAATCGTTTTTGCCAGTAGTTACATAAATACGCGTGTCGCTCGGCAGGCCATTTGCGGTGCGCAGGGCTTGGCGGGTGATATCTTTTTGTGCTTCGGTTTGTGCATTCCAGTCGCGGATAGACATTTTGTCGAGGACTTGGCGGTTCGAGGCCACGTTGATCAGGCAAGAATCTGGCGAAAGCAACATGATTTTTTTCCAGAATTGCGGCTGTGGGAGTTGGTCCCAGCGGTCTTCGAATAGGGCTTCTGCGTGCATAATTGTTTGTGCGCCAGATGCTTGTGTAACTTTTATTTTGTCGGCTTCCCAGTTGTCTAGGGGTTGGCTCATCCCAAAAAAGGAAATTGTACTAAAAGCAATCAGAGAGAGGAGTTGGTTCATATTCATTTTCTAAAAATAAGCATAACCAATTTTGAATCAAAGGTTACAGAAACTATGTTTACACAGTAAGCTGTTGAAATTGATTATTTTTGAACTATGGAGCTTCTCTACAAGGTCTTGACGGCCCCACTTATTTTTTTAGTTCGAATTTACCAATGGGTGATTTCACCTATTTTTCCGCCTAGTTGCCGCTACACACCAACTTGTTCAACCTATATGGTAGAAGCCCTAAAGACTTGGGGCCCAATCAAAGGAACTTATTTAGGTTTAAAACGCATTGCCAGTTGCCATCCGCGTGGTGGTTTTGGTTATGACCCAGTTCCTAAACGCGAGTCGGAAGCGCCCCACGCTGCTTCAATACCCGATAATAATTTAGAAAAGTAGGGTAGTCTTGCGCCGAAGCGAGGCGTTCGTTTGCATCGTATGTATTTTGCTGAGCAAGCGAATTTTCCAGGAACACAAACCATTCCCAAAGCTTATTGGTAGCCGCACTCCTTTTGGTTGGAAAATCACTTGAGCGGATACTGCTGTAAAAATGCAAGGCTTTTTGCGCTCTGGTGAGCAAGACATTCAAGCGCCTGCCACTTTGGGCTTGTGCCATTGGACCTAATTTGAGGTTAAACTGCTCTGTTTCATTTTTGGCAAAACCAAAACTGATCAACAATACTTCGCATTCTTCGCCTTGTACTTTTTCTAAGGGTAGGAAAAAGGCTGTTCGTTCTTGAATGCGAGCCTCTAATTGAGCCTGATCGCCGCTGCTCAATTGCTGGTAAATGCAATTGAGTTGTGATTCCGAGAAGGCCACAACTCCTATTTTTTGAGCCAGGGGCAGCAGGGTATGCAAATGTTGGGCAAGTGCTTTTGCTTCTGTTGGATTTTGCTGATGGATATATCGTCCGGCTTCCAAAAAATGATCAAAAATGCCGTTTTGGGTCAATGGTTTTGAAGGCCAGACGAGCAATGTTTGCTGGTAAAAATGTTGGTTCGAAAAGGCAATGAGGCTAGGGTCTTCGCTGCGGTAATGGTAGCGCAAGTGCTTACTTGGTAAATAGAATGCCGCCTGGTGCAACAAATCTACAACACCCTCTGCACTTTGGCCAAAATAAGATTGGGGCCTCATTTGTTGTGGGTCACCGGCTACAACGCACTTTTTTACTCTTTGCAGTGCCCCAACCGCATGGCTTAAGGGCAGCTGACTTGCTTCATCAAAAAGACCTACATCGAAGAGCTCGCATTGCATTGGGAGCGTTTTGGCTAAGGTTGTGGGTGTACCAAGCCAAACTGGAAAAATTACCTTTAGCCAAGGAGCTGCTGGGCCTTCAAAAAGCGAGGCAATGCTGAGGTGTTGCCGCGTTTTGGCCATTTCTTTGACCAATATAGCTTTCCCTTTGCGCAGCAGTGGCCTTAGCTCTTTTTGCTCGCTAGTGAGCTGCTGTATCGGATTACTTAGGATCTGTTGTAAGTCCTTGAATTGCGCGCTTTGCATGGCCCTTATTGCAACTGCCTGCTGCTGCCATGCGCGCTCTTCTTGCTGTAAATCTTGCTCGAGAAATAGCTGGATTTGACTTGTTGAGTTGGTGTATAATGCGGGGTAATTGCTGCGAAGGTCTGCCCAAAACTCGGCACACATGGTCTGTGTGAAGCCTTCTAAATCGCTAAGGTCTTCCCAGAGTTCATAGGGAAGTTCCCGCAAAAGTTCAAGATCGGAAGTACGCTTTTCAAATGCGGCATTGATTGTTTGGTGCAGTGCAGCAAATGCCGGCGCGCTGCGCTTGAAAAGCTTTTGGTGAAGTTGTTGGAATTGATGTGCATGCTGATGTGCTTGACAAAACTGATCTATTTCTAGTCGGCTTAATTTTTTATACCATTGCCAATGTGTTGAATTGTGCTGTTTGAGCAGTGGAACAAGTAAACCGATGACCTCATCTAAATTTTGTATCCCAAAACGGGCAAATTTTTCTTTGATACTGGCACGCTGGGTTTGAATTTGCCAATATTTCTTAAGTGGCGCTTCTAGTTGCTGCACATCTAGTCCGGGTAAACGTAACCAGGTTTGCTCAATTCTTCTCCATTTGCGCTGATTGAGCCAGCCTTTTGCAGCTGCAGCGGTATGCAAAATGCGCCATTCGGCGAGGGTAGGTAATTGCTTCCATACTTTTAGTGTCTGTAGGATTTGCTCATTTTGGCTACTGAGTTGCTGGTATTGATAAAGACGTTTGAGTTGTACTGCTCTATCTTGATCGAGTAGCTCGCTGTATGTTTGATAAAGGTTACCTTCAAATTGAATACAGCGCAAACATTGTTCAACAAATACAGCAAGTTCATGACTATTATTTATGTCGTGTTTTTGCAGTAATTCCTCGCGCAATTTTTGCCAATTTTCCCAGTCGTGGTGGATACTTAGGGCGTTTGCTTTTTGCCATTCGTCTTGAAGTACAGACAAAGCCGCAATCGTCGTTGGCTTGAATTGTTCGAGCAGATTTTGCTTGCTCAACCAAAGTAGCCATCGTTTGCTGGGTTTTGAACTTGTTTTTGTGGGTGGCCCAAAAATTTGAACAAGTGTGGTAAATTTCTTTTTCGACTCAGTTTCAATTTGCTTGCGCTGTTCCCAAAAGTCCTCGCCAGAAAAGGAGTGCGGGCTCTCCAAGTTTTCAATCTTAGAGTTGTCTTGAAGTAAGCGTTCGAATTGGGATTGGAGTTGTTTGTAAAATCCAGCTGTTGTTTGGCCAGCGCTCAAAAACACGCAGCATTCGGCTAACTGCAACTGCGCTAATTTGCCAATTAAGACATCTAGTGCAACAGGTTTGTCCGCAATAACAAGTGCATTTTGTTGGTTCAAGATCACTTCCCCAAGTATATTGCTCAGGACCACAGATTTGCCGGTTCCTGGCGGACCGTAAATCAAGACCGATTCTTTCTTTGTGTGTTCAAGCGCCGCTTTCTGATCAGGATCAAGAGGGCATAGCTGAGTTGTCCGCCACATTGTCCGCTCCTCTTTTGTCTCCAATGGATCACCAATAATTTGGTGCAGTGCAGCAGAGTAAGTTTGTTCCTTGTTGAGCGCTTCCCATTCCTTGCGCAGTTCGTAGCGTTGAGGGTGTAAGTTGGCAAGGCCTTCGCGCGCTTCATAATGCTTAAAAAGCCCGGTATCTAGCAGGGCTTTAACATAAGAGTCAGGGTCTTTTACTTCAATTTCGCAGCCAAGTGTTTTTTGAAGTAAAACACTAATAAATGGATTCACAAATGCTTGCTCTTCCAAATCTATTTGCTGAGTTGGGTAGCTAATTGCGCTACATTCTCGCAAGAAAACAGGGGTTTGAATGCTTTTCTCTCCTTTTTGCCAAGAGAGCAAGCCTTCGAAATGTACTAAGGCAATTACGCCTCTTTCGCGTTCAATGCGTCGCGCTTCTTTTAAGATGAAACGACCGTTTGTGTTGTTAGTCCAGAGTTCAGCTTGGGTGCCAACAAAAGTGCTTTGAGAGAGGTCAATCAAAGGGTCACTGGACCTAAGTTGCAATAACTCAGACTCCCAGGCGCCTAGCATTTCTTGAACCAAAACAGACATTTGGTAAAGTTAGCACCATTCCATCGAATAAAAAACCTAAATTTGACTCATAACTAGACCTATGAAAACTGTTATTTTCAACCTATTTTTATGGCTTTCGGGTACTTTTTTTGCCCAAATCAGCTTGCAAATAAACGACTTCGCTAATGCAGGTGACACCGTTCGTTTGAGCTTGGCCAATCCCATTGCTATCGACCTGCAGAACACAGGCCCAAACGCCACCTGGGACTTCTCTCAACTTTCAGCCCAAAGTCAAACTTTGGTAGACTACAATCCAATTGGATTTGGTTCACTCCTCATTTTGGCTACTTACGGCCCCATTGCTCCTACACCCTACAAAGCGACTTATTTTAATCTCACCAACGACCTGCCTATCGATCAGTTTTCGGCATTTTTACCCGTTGAGCTCTCTAATTTGAGCCAGTACACACGCCGGACCAACTCGCAAATTAATAGCATTGGTTATTCGATTGACGTGCAAGGACAAGGAGTTCCTTTCAAGTCGGACACCATCGAAACGCGTTATGAATTACCGCTTCAATTCAATGATAGTTACACGTCAAGAGGTTATACTTACATCGATCTCAACCCAGCTACCGATATCAAATTTATTCAGCACCGCGAGCGCGTTTCGGAAGTAGATGGTTGGGGGAGCATTACTACACCACTTGGCACCTTTAATGCCTTGCGCATCCGCCATGAGATCACTGAAAACGATTCCATTTACCAGACTTTTTTCGGAACTGGATCTTGGTTTGCACCACCTAGTTTTGTTACCACCGAATACGAATGGTGGACAACGGGTAAAAAAGAATGTTTAGTGCGTGCCACGGTTGGTGGTTTTGGTCAGACCGGAGGCGCGGCAACGATAGAATATCAAGACGTATATCTAGGCTTAGATGCCGGTTTACCCGAAGCCAACTTTTCTGTTGATATTTATCCCAATCCAGCCACAGAATGGTGCTTCTTCAAAAGTTCAACTCCTTTTGACTATATAGAAGTACTGAATTTGAACGGTCAAATTGTCTTAACCCATCAAAATGCGGCTACACAGGGTTATTTTGATGTTTCTGAACTTCCAACGGGAACCTACACTTTGGGTATTCATACCTCCAATGGCGTTCTTCACAAAAAGCTCGTTAAACTTTAATATCTTTGCTACGGCAAATCAGTCTATCGCTTTTCATTTGAAAAGAGGAAAGTCCGGGCAGCAAAGAGCATCGTACTTCTTAACGGGAAGGGTTGTAACAAGGAATTGCTACAAAACAGCAAGTGCCACAGAAAACAAACTACCTCGGCTTGCCGAGGAAAAGGTGAAAAGGTGAGGTAAGAGCTCACCGCTTGTGCAGTGATGCACTTGGCAGGGTAAACCTTACGAGCTGAAAGACCAAATATACCGGGGTCTGCGCAAGCAGAACGGGCTGCTCGCTCGTCTCGGAGGGTAGGTCGATTGACGCTGCGCGTGAGTGCAGCGCTAGATAAATGATAGACACCAACGCTGCGTGCAGCAACTGGTACAGAACCCGGCTTATGATTTGCCATTTTTTTAATCAGCAGCCCATGTTTCAACAAATTGTCTCCGAGCTAGAAAGAATAAGAGATCCAGAACGCGCCCCAGCCATGGAGGCGTACATGAAAAACCGCTTTGCTTTTTTGGGCGTGACAGCAGCACCCCGAAAAGATGTTTTCACTTCTTTTAAAAATGAATGGTGCACACTCGAAGCATCGCAGCGTTGGGATTTCATCACTGAATGTTGGCAGCACGACGCAAGAGAGCTCCAATATATCGCAATAGACGCTTTGCTCTGTGACCATAAAAAAAGGACGGAAGTCTCAGATTTACCCCAATTAGAATTCCTGATTACCCAAAAATCATGGTGGGATACCATCGATTTATTGGTGACGCATGTCATTGGTAACTATGCAAAGTGCTTCCCTCAAGTATTTGCTGAAACGGCAACAGATTGGGAAAATTCTTCCAATTTTTGGTTGCACCGTTCGCTGCTGATTTATCAGCTCAAATGGAAGCAACAAACCAATTTAGCGCTCCTGCAATATTACATCGGTCGCTTCAAATGGAACAAAGAATTTTTTGTTCAAAAGGCAATTGGTTGGGCTTTACGCGAGGTTTCCAAATGGAATCCTGAATGGGTGCGGGAGGTAGTGGTGTCGGAAAATTTACAGGGCTTGGCCAAGCGAGAGGCACTGAAATACGTTGCAGCTGATTAAGGCTCAGAAGTTTGCTTTTATACTTGAAGATTTTGTATTTTCACGCCCTATGAAAGCACACCATCTCATTTTTTTCCTCGCTACGTTTGTATCAGTGCAGGTGTTTGCACAGTTTGGTCCAGAAAACGGGGTCAAGCCATCAACACCTCAATTTGTCCTGATCCAGCATGCCACAATTATGGTCAAGCCTGGCCAGACACTGCAAGATGCTGATTTACTCATGCAAAATGGCAAAATTGTTCAGGTCGGCAAAAACCTCAAGCAAGACGGAGCTGTCCTGATCGATTACACTGGAAAGGTTTTGGTGCCTTCATTCATAGATTTGTACAGCAGTGTAGGGCTTGACCCCGTTACATTTAAAAACAACGGTTGGCGTCCACAATTGGAGTCCAACAAGGAAGGCGCTTATTACTGGAACGAAGCTGTTCATCCAGAATTAGCCGCTGCTGCTGCTTACAAATCTATTGAGCACAACAGTGATCAGTTGCAGCAGTCGGGTTTTGGTTTTGCCCTAACTCATCATATGGACGGCATTGTGCGCGGGAGTGCGGCTTTTGTGGCACTTGGCCAGACCGAAGTAGACAAGCAGCTGATTGCCCCAAAAGCTGCACAAGTCTTTTCCTTTGCCAAAGGAGCTAGTCATCAAACGTACCCATCTTCTCAAATGGGATCCATTGCGCTTTTGCGTCAGGCACTCTATGACCTAGACTATTACATCAAAAACAAGGCTGTTTTACCCTATTCCGTTTCTTTGTCAGAGTGGGAAACGCAGCGCAATCTACCTATTGTCTTCAAAACCGACGATAAATTAGAAATCCTGCGCGCTCAAAAAATTGCCAACGAATTCAAAACTAATTTTCTTTATGTCGGTTCTGGAAATGAGTACGCAATCGCCAATGATCTGAAAGGGTTTAAAATAGTTCTGCCACTTGTTTTTCCCGAAGCCTATGAGGTCAATGATCCGTATTTGGCGCGTGAGATTCCTTTGTCTGAACTCAAACATTGGGAGCTCGCACCGAGCAATGCAGTCTTGCTCAAAAAAGAAGGACTCGATATCGCATTGACATCCTTTGGGCTCAAGCATTCAGATCAGTTTTGGACGGCTTTGCGCAAAGTGATTGCGCGAGGACTTTCTGCAGCAGACGCCATGGCGGCGCTTACCACTGTACCGGCCAACTGGATGGGACTCTCTGCTCAGGTTGGCACACTTGAAAGTGGCAAATGGGCCAGTTTTTCGGTATTTAGCGCCGATCCGTTTGCTTATGAAGCACAATTGTTGGAAACTTGGAGTTTAGGTGAAGCACGTTATTGGAAAGCGGCGAATACCGTTCAATTATTGGGTACATATTCGCTCCGAATAGCCGAAGATAACTACGAATTGGTAGTGACTGGCACCACAGAAAAGCCACAGGGTAAGGTCATTCTCAGAACAGCTTCTGATACCTTGAGTACCAAAGCGACCATTCAGCTCAAGCAACAAGATGTCTCCATTCAGTTTTTGTCTTTAACGTCATCCAATCCGCAGCTGATTCAGTTGCATGCCAAAGCACTCAAAAACGGCCTCGTTCTTGAAGGAGATGGTACAGATGCAAAAGGTGCTTGGTTTCATTGGAGTGCAATCCAACAACAAACCACGGCCCCAACTGCGCTTATTGCATTGAAGCCCGATACAATCGCGTACGGACAGGTTTGGTTTCCAAACATGGCTTTTGGAACCACTCAAAAAGCCACTCAACAGACCATTTTGTTCAAGAATGCCACCACCTGGACCAACGAGAAAGAAGGCATCATCAAAGGTGCCGATGTACTCGTGGTAGACGGAAAAATCAAGCAGGTGAGTCGTCAGCAAATTGCAGCACCGTCAGGCGCTCGGGTCATAGATGCCACTGGCTTACACCTGACCTCAGGTATCATTGATGAGCATTCGCACATTGCGATTTCGAAAGGAGTCAATGAAGGTGGCCAATCCATTTCTGCAGAGGTAAGTATTGGCGACGTCGTCAATTCAGACGATATCGATATCTACCGTCAACTTGCTGGGGGTGTAACCGCTGCTCAATTGTTACACGGTTCTGCCAACCCAATTGGTGGTCAGTCTGCGCTCATCAAACTCAAATGGGGAGTAAACCCTGATCAAATGCTTATTGCCAACGCTCCAAAATTCATCAAGTGTGCACTTGGTGAAAATGTCAAGCAAGCCAATTGGGGCGATTTCAATACCGTTCGTTTTCCGCAAACTCGAATGGGTGTTGAGCAGGTTTTTTACGATGGATTTTACCGCGCTAAAGCCTATCAAAAAGAGTGGGATGCCTTTAAAGCTGGCAAAACAAAAGTGGCGCCTAGGGTTGATCTCGAGTTGGAGGTTTTGTCAGAAATTTTGCGTTCAAAGTGTTTCATTACATGTCATTCATATATTCAGTCTGAAATCAATATGCTGATGCATGTTGCCGATTCAATGGGTTTTCGGATCAATACATTTACCCATATTCTCGAAGGTTATAAAGTCGCCGACAAAATGCAAAAACACGGCGTGGCTGGTTCTACATTTTCAGATTGGTGGGCTTATAAATTTGAGGTAAACGATGCCATCCCTTATAACGCTGCGCTCATGACCGAACAAGGCGTCTTGGTTTGTATCAATTCTGACGATGCCGAAATGGGCAGAAGGCTCAATCAAGAGGCAGCTAAAACCGTTAAGTATGGCGGTCTATCTGAAGAGCAGGCATGGAAACTCGTGACGCTCAATCCGGCAAAAACCTTGCATCTAGATGATCAAATGGGTAGTATCAAAGCAGGTAAAGCTGCCGACTTAGTGCTTTGGACGGCCAATCCACTGAGTATAGAGGCGCGTGTCTCTTTGACAATGGTCGATGGTGTGGTTTATTACGAAGAAAAGCAGCAAGAACTCAAACAAGCGCAAATTGAGCAAGAGCGCACGCGTATTTTAAGCCTGATGCTTGCCGCTAATGAAAGAGGCGAAGCGAGCAAAACACCTCAAAAGAAAGTTAAAAAGCATTTTCATTGTGATACGCTAGGTGAAGAGGCAACTGAAACCGAAAACTCCCATTAACATGAAAGCTACATTATTTTTCTTCCTTTTACTCAGCTGCTGCACCTTTGGACAAAGAATTCTTTTGATGCACGGCACAGCACACATCGGTAATGGTACCGTTGTGCAATCTGCGGCAATTGGCGTGGTCAATGACCGCATCGCTTTTGTAAAAAATTCATTGACCCAAACATTTGCAAAAGAAGATTGGGATACCATTATCGATTGCAACGGCCAGCATTTCTATCCAGGTTTGGTTTCGGCTAACAATACCCTTGGTCTTACTGAAATCGATGCCGTCCGTGCGACCCGTGACTTCAATGATGTCGGTGACTGGAACCCACATGTACGCTCACAAATAGCCTTTAATGTCGAGTCAAAAGTTGTAGAGACGGTTCGTACAAACGGTGTGCTATTGGTTCAAGCAACCCCCCGCGGAGGTTGGATTTCTGGCAGTTCTGCCGTTATGAAACTCAGCGGTTGGAACTGGGAAGATGCCACAGTTTTGGCCGACGACGGTATTCACCTCAATTGGCCCTCAGACCGAACTGCATACCAAGCGCAAAAAAGAGCAATTTATTCATTTTTTGAGTTGGCCAAAGCATATGCCTTCGCCCGAGAAGCACAACCCAACGACCTCCGTTTGGAAGCCATGAGAGCTTGCTTCAGAGGACAAAAGCGCGTGTATATACATGCCGAGAGCATCCAACAGATTATTGATGTCATTGATTTTGCAGCTGCCTTTCAATTGCCGTTTGCCGTTATTGTTGGCGGCCACGACGCGCATTTAGTCGGCGCTAAGCTGCGTGACTCCAAAATCCCAGTTATGCTTTCACGGACGCACAGTCTGCCGCAGCGCGAAGATGAGATCACATATCTGCCTTATCAAATGCCAGCGTTACTCCAACAACAGGGCATTGCTTTTTGTATTCAAAATGATGGAGACATGCAGCCCATGAATACGCGAAACTTGCCATTTCAAGCCGGTACAACTATGGCCTATGGTTTAAGTGAGGAGGAAGCCTTGTTAGCGATTTCGCTCAGTGTTTGCCAAATCATGGGTATTGATAAAGACTACGGAACCCTTGAGGCAGGAAAAAAAGCTACTTTTTTTGTATCGAAAGGCCCTGCGCTAGATATGCGCAGCAACCAACTGACTACTATATTGGTGGACGGAAAGTTTGTCTCAACCTCTAATTTTCAAGAACAGCTTTATCTCAAATACCGCCAAAAATATAAGGATGAAGCAAAGTCCGAATAGTTTGGTGTAACTTTTGTGTTGCTACTTCGTCTTAGCGCTGTTTTATGACTGTTCAGCAATACAACGAATGTGTAAAGGAATTCGCAGACCGACTTTATCGGTTTGCCTTGAAAAATGTTGGCGATTCCGATATAGCTCAAGATTTCGTTCAAGATGCCTTTGAGCGGCTTTGGGTACGCGTAGAAACCGTAGATTATCAGCGCGTCAAATCCTATCTTTTTCGGACAATTGTCAATTTGCAAATAGACCGCGCTCGCCGTCAGCAATTGCAATACCAACACCTGAACGCATTACCAGATCCGGTTCAAGATGCAGGGGTAGCACACGACGTTCAAAAACTAATTGACGAAGGCGTTGCAAAGCTGACCGATATCCAACGCATGGTGCTTACCCTTCGCGATTACGAAGGGTATAGCTATCAAGAAATTGCCGAGCTCACAAATATTTCCGTAGACCAAGTGAAAGTCTACATCTTTCGCGCTCGTCGCTTTTTAAAACAATACATCGGAAAAATGGAGGTACTCATATGAAGCATACTCAAGCACATATCGCACATTTGATACTTACTTATCACGAGGGCACTTTGAACCCAACTGAAAAGATTGAACTCGAGGCCCTTTTACTAGAAAATCCATCGCTAGCTTTGGATTTAGAGGAGCAGCCTTCCTTGATTGCACCGCCAATCCAAATTGACTCGACATCATTTTTACATCCTTTACTCGAAGATTTAGAAATTTATAAAGATGAAGAAGGTCATCCTTTGGAAAAGTTAGCAATTGGCAATTTTGAAGGCGAGCTCAATGAGCAAGAGCAAAAAATAGTTCACTCCTATACCCAAGACACACTTTACCAAAAAATAGAACAGGAACTCGCACACACAAAGCTTGTTGCCGATCAAACCATTCAATATCCCCAGCTCAATAAGCTCCTTAAAACGGCACCAGTGCGCCAATTGAATTGGAGGCCCTACGTGATGGTTGGCAGTTCAGCAGCAGCTGTTTTATTGGCTGTATTCATGATTGGTCAGGCCAATACCAATGATAACTCTATTCAAACCAAACCAAGACAACAAGCGCGTTTGGTTCCAAATAAAAAAACCAACCAATCACAAACAACACCTACAAAAAACACAAGTACAGCACCAATTCAACTGGATCAAGTTTCAATACATCCGCAGCTCGTTGACCTTCCGACACGTGACTGCATCGTACAGGAAATCATTCCTTCAACGCAAGAAAACTCTGAAATTTTGGTGGCGCAAAATATCAATCAAGCAGCGCTGTCAACTCATCATAACCAAACAACATTAGGTTTACCGTACTCCAGTCAAAATACGGAATCAAACCTTCCCGAACAAGGAAACAGACAAGTTGTAAAAAGCGCTTTAGCAAAAGAACCGGTAACCGTCAAAACTTTCTTACTCCAAAAAACGAACGAACGCTTGTTCGGCACCACCACACCTACAGCAGACCTCCGATATGAAACCATGGCCCGTTATGCCAGCGAAACCATCGGGATACCTGTACGCTACCGGGTAGAAGAAGCCCCAAACCAAGACAAATTAGTCTTCCAACTTGGGCCAATTACCATTGAAAAAACCAGAACAAGAAAATAAGTTGTAACAATATTTTAAAACCCCCGTCTTAGGGTCAAAATCAATAAAAATGAAATTTAAATTACTTTCCGCTTTTGTATTTTCAAGTTTGGCACTTTTTGGCCAACAAAATGAAACCAAGAAAATCGTTCGTATTGAAGGCAACGACACTACCATCATCCTGATCAACGGTCGCATTGATCAAATGGATTCCATACTGACTGAAGAAATGAAGAAGGTTTACATCAATGACTCAATGGTCACACGTGTAGATGTTTTTATGGACACCACTATTCTAAAATCTGAGGCAAATGGTTCCGACACCACTCAAATTAAAATTGGCAACATGAAAATAGTCATTCTTGGCTCCAAGGATTTGACAGACCTAGATCTTGGTAAACTCGAGGACATAGGAGGAGGTGAGATTCCTAAAGGTCAGCGCAAGATCATCATAGATGAAAGGGTCATTATCGAAAACGACGAAGATTCTTCTTGGCAACATTGGTCTACCGAAGATGACTCCAATAATTGCACAACTTCCGGAGATGGCAATGCTATTTGGGCTGGTATTGGAATCAACGCCAATGGCTTCATGAATGCCAATAAACAATTAGCCAGTGCTGCCGAGCTCGGATTTCTAGCTCTCGACCCCGCTAAAAGTATTGGTATTCAACTCAATTTTGCTGAAAAGCGCTTCCCAATCATCAATGATTACCTCGGAGTGGTCACTGGTTTGGGCTTCAATTGGAACCGTTATTCCATCAAAGGCGACTACGATTTCAACGTCGTCAACGACACTTTAATTGCAAACGTAACAGGTGTCAATTATACCAAAAACGTACTGAGTTCCGCTTATTTGCAGGCACCACTTTTACTGCAAATTTCAACAAGTAAAAATTCCAATCAAGCTTGGAATATCTCTGCAGGCATAGTAGGTGGAATCCGTGTAGGTGCCCGCCAAATGCAAAAGTGGGAGGCCGATGGCAAGAAGAATGAAGACAAAACCAAGGATGATTTCCAGTTCAATCCTTTCCAAGCGAGCCTCATGGCTACTGTGGGCTACGGAGACTGGAGTTTATACATGACTTACGGCCTATCGGACGTCTTTAACGAAGGATCAGCTCCGAAGGTGCGCGGTGTAAATGCAGGAATTTTACTCTCGTTTTAAGTTACCAATTCACACCGCCAAATTTGCAAACGATGCACCTAACCGTGCATCGTTTCTTTTTGCCCGTAACTTTCCATCAGTTGCGCTTCAAATTCAAGAAAGTCTTTCCAAGCTGCATCGACATCTACCCCCTGACCATATTTGCGTGCAAAACCTAAAAATGTTGTGTAGTGTCTGGCTTCACTTTCCATCAGCCCTCTGTAGAAACTGCGCAAGTCTTCGTCGGCAATTTCTTCAGATAAAATTTTAAAACGCTCGCAACTGCGCGCTTCAATCATTGCTGCAAAAAGCATTTTATTGACAAAAACACCTGTTGGTGTACTGTTTCTTTTCCCATGCTTGAGATAAAGTGCCAAATCATTGACGTATGGATCTTTGCGTTCAAAGCCCAATTGAAGCCCGCGTTCTTTTAGTTTTTGGTGCACTAATTCAAAGTGCTCCATTTCCTCCTTACAAATGGCGCACATTGCTTCCACTAAGTCAGGATACTGAGGATAGGTCACAATCATAGAAATAGCATTGCTCGCTGCTTTCTGCTCACAATAGGCGTGGTCAATTAAGATTTCTTCAATATTTTTTTCGACAATTCGAACCCATCGGGGGTCTGTGGCCATTTTCAGTCCGAGCATCTTGTTTTTTTTAGACAAAAATACCAAAGTCTACAAGAATCAAACAAGGATGAGTTGTAAGCGCAATGCTTATATTTGTCGAATTGAATCAACAAAATGTCAAAAACAAAGCAAAAAGACCTGAGTTGGCAAGCATTTGAACTCATGTGCACTGCCAAAACCATGGCTGAAAAATACGAGGCAAACAAAGAAGTTACGGCCAAGTACGTCCACGCTACCTCCCGTGGTCATGAGGCCATTCAGTTGGCTGTAGGCATGCAATTGCAGCCACAAGACTGGGTGTCGCCTTATTACCGTGATGACAGCATTTTACTTGGCATCGGCATGAAACCCGAAGAACTCATGTTACAAGTATTTGCCAAAAAAGACGATCCTTTTTCAGGAGGGCGCACTTACTACTCCCATCCATCATTGAATCGTCCAGGTCAACCTAAAATCCCACATCAATCCTCTGCTACCGGCATGCAAGCGATTCCTACAACCGGAATTGCCATGGGGATCCAATACAAAGAAAAAACTGGGCAAGCTACCTGGAGTGCGGCAGAGGCGCCAGTTGTAGTGTGCTCGTTAGGCGACGCCTCTTGTACAGAGGGTGAAGTTTCAGAGGCGTTCCAAATGGCTGCGCTCAAACAGTATCCGATTATTTACCTCGTTCAAGACAACGGCTGGGATATCTCAGCAAACGCGAAAGAAACCCGTGCACAAGACATTTCTGAATACATTAAAGGTTTTCATGG
>JAIXUE010000034.1 GCA_027483605.1 Cryomorphaceae bacterium
AAGTGCTTTGAAAATAGTATGACTGGCGTCTTCAAAAATGAGTGCGTCATCTAAAGTGGGCAAATCGGAGCTCATCAGATAAGCAAAAACACGTGCCATGCCGCAATTGGCAATAAAGTCAGGGATAAGGGCTAGTGAAGCATCTGCTTTTTCTGCAATTGGGCCAAAGAAGATTTCTTGGTCTGCAAAAGGTACGTTGGCGCCAGAAGAAATGACTTCTACGCCTGCACCAAGTAATTGTTCTAATTGGTCTTCGGTGATCATGCGGCTACCGGCACAAGGAATAAAAATATCTGCAGGTGTAGACCAAAATGAGCTATTGACCTGCTCGTAACTCAACATATTTGGCGCACTGAGTTCATTGCCATTTTTGTTGATGAAGAGTGCTTTTATTTGATCAAAGGTAAAACCTTCGGTCTGGATGAGCCCACCAACGCGGTCAATGATACCTACAATTTTGGCGCCTTTTTGAGAAAGGTAATAAGCTGCCGCTGATCCGACATTGCCCCAGCCTTGCACCAAAACGCGTTTGCCAGCGAGCTCCCCGCCCCAAATCTTGTAGTAGTGTTCGATAGAAGCAGCCACACCGTAGCCAGTGATCATGTCGGCAACTACATAAGCCTTGCTCAGATCAGGGCTGTATTGTTCGTTTTCAAGTACTTTGGCAACACCTCTTTGGAGTTGGCCAATACGATTGATTTTTTGTGAATCATTGGGCTTGAAATGGCCGTTGAATACACCTTCTTGTGGGTGCCAAACACCGCAGTCTTCTGTCATTGGGATCACTTCATGGATTTCGTCCACGTTGAGGTCTCCTCCTGTTCCGTAGTAAGTTTTAAGCAGTGGAGAAACCGCTGCAAACCAACGCTTGAGCACGTCTTTTTTGCGCGGATCTTTGGGGTCAAAGTTGATGCCAGATTTGGCGCCGCCAATGGCTGGGCCAGCTACGGTGAATTTGACTTCCATGGTTTTGGCCAAGGATTCAACTTCTCTTTTATCAAGGCCAACGCGCATTCTCGTTCCTCCTCCGGCTGCGCCACCTCTAAGAGAGTTGATCACTACCCAGCCTTCAGCTTCTGTCAATGCATCTTTCCATTCAAAAACGATTTCAGGTCTTTTATTTTCAAATTTGGAGAGGAGGTCTTTCATGCGTATTATTCGATTTTGTTAGCGCAACAAAAATACCATTTTATGTGCAGGTATAACTCTTTTTTTTACCAGATGCGTCCTTGAAAGTCGTGGAGCACGCCTGTTCGAAGCGCTTCTTGAGCTCCAGTTACTTCGCTAAGTGTTGTGGTTTCATTGCGCAGATAGCGCGCACCTAAAAAAGCAAAAATAAGTGCTTCTTTGTAATCGATGAGCGCAGGTTTGGGAAGGATGAGTTCTCCCCGAAAAGACTTTTGAAGCAGCTCAACTAAAAACTGATTGTGAGCGCCACCACCTGTAAGGTAAACTTTTTGCAAGCCAAGTGCTTCAAAATGCTTGATGCATAATGTTTTAAGCACTTCTACATGGGTGCGCAAACGATCTGCCAGGGAAAGGGCTTCAAAGAGCGGTAAATACGCTTGCTCGAGCCATTCTGTTCCCAAAGATTTAGGTCCGTTTTGCATAAAAAAGTCAAGATCCATCACTTTTTGATACGCAGCCAGACCCACTGTTCCAGTGCGTGCCAAAGCCCCGTTCTGATCATATGACTTCCCAATACTTTGCATCCAGCGGTTCATTGGTAAATTGGCAGGTGCAATATCATAGGCGATTTGCACAGTATTTTGTTGGCTAGAAATATTTGCAAAACCACCCAGATTCAGAAATCCGTTGGCAAATTTAGAAAAGAGCAGCTTGTCGCCGATGGGTACAAGCGGTGCGCCTTGCCCTCCGGCACTCACGTCTAGCGTTCTAAATTGATTGATGACTGGAATTTTAGTAAGGAAGTTGAGTGTGGCACCGCAACCAATTTGTGTGGTGTAGCCTTTTTGAGGCTGATGAAAAATGGTTTGCCCGTGTGAGGCAATGGCAGTGATTTGTTCCTTGTTGATCCCAAAATCATTTACAAAAGCGGCTACACAATTGGCATAGAAGTGGGCAAGCTGTTGATCAAGTTCAAAAACTTGCTGTGCACTCAATGAAAAAACATCAAAAAGTTGCTTAAAAATGGGCTGCGGTAAAGGGTAAGTGCAATAGTTAAGTAATTCAAAATCAGTATTTTCAGAATTCGAAAAGTCGAAAGCAACGTGTGCGATGTCCAGGCCATCTAATGAAGTGCCAGACATGAGCCCTAATAACTGCATATTATTGTAGGTTTTTGCTTTCAAGAGTTTCGGATTTCGTTTATTTTTGTCAAAATTAAAATAAATCAGTTAACATGAATTTTGAACTCACTGAAGAGCACCTCGCCGTCAAAGAAGCCGCCCGAGATTTCGCACAAAATATCCTCAAGCCAGGCGTTATCGAACGCGATAACCAACAAAAGTTCCCAGCAGAAGAAATCAAACAACTTGGCGAACTCGGTTTTATGGGCATGATGGTCGATCCAAAATACGGAGGCAGTGGCATGGATACCTTATCTTACGTCATTGCCATGGAAGAAATTTCTAAAGTAGATGCCTCCACTTCAGTGTGTATGTCTGTCAATAATTCTTTAGTTTGCTGGGGTCTAGAGACTTTCGGATCTGAAGAACAAAAACAAAAATATTTAGTGCCGCTCGCCAAGGGCGAAAAAATCGGCGCATTTTGTCTTTCTGAGCCAGAAGCGGGGTCAGACGCAACGTCTCAGCGCACTACCGCTGTAGACATGGGTGACTACTACCTTTTGAACGGCACCAAGAACTGGATCACTAACGGTTCGTCTGCATCTGTTTATTTGGTCATTGCACAAACCAACCCTGAACTCGGTCACAAAGGGATCAACGCCCTCATTATTGAGCGCGGCATGGAAGGATTTGTCATCGGTGCCAAAGAAGACAAAATGGGAATCCGCGGAAGCGACACCCACACCTTGTTGTTCAACGACGTCAAAGTCCCTAAAGCAAACCGCATTGGTGAAGATGGTTTTGGTTTCAAATTTGCCATGAAAACATTGTCTGGTGGCCGCATTGGTATTGCTGCACAAGCGCTTGGTATTGCCGGAGGCGGTCTAGAATTGTCTTTGGCCTATGCAAAAGAGCGTCAGGCATTTGGTAAAGAAATTTTCAAGCACCAAGCTATTGCATTTAAGTTAGCCGATATGGCTACCGAAATTGAAGCAGCACGTTTGTTGGTTTACAAAGCAGCCCAAGATAAAGATGCAGGTCGCAACTACGATCAATCGGGTGCTATGGCCAAACTTTATGCTTCTAAAGTAGCGATGGAACAAACCGTAGAGGCGGTACAGATTCATGGTGGCTATGGTTTTGTCAAAGAATATCATGTGGAGCGCCTGATGCGTGACGCAAAAATTACTCAAATCTATGAAGGTACTTCAGAAGTCCAAAAAATTGTGATTTCCAGAGGTATCCTCAACGCTTAATATTCGAGCCAATGCTTGCACCATTTAACCTCCAACAATGGATTGACGACAACCGAGAGTTGCTCAAGCCACCTGTTTCCAACAAGAACTTGTACAAAGAGGCTGGAGATTTTATTGTCATGGTGGTTGCTGGCCCTAATGCGCGCAAAGATTACCATTTCAACGAAAGTGAGGAGCTATTTTATCAATTAGAAGGCGAAGTAAACGTTCGCATTCAACACGAAGGAAAGGCCAAAGACATCATTGTTAAGCAAGGTGAAATGTTCTTATTGCCAGCCAACACACCTCATTCACCTGCCAGAGGAGCCAACACCATTGGATTGGTTATTGAGCGCGTGCGCAAAGGCACAGACTTACAAGACGGCCTTATGTGGTTTTGCGAAAAGTGCAATGCACATTTGCACACCTATCGCTTTGCACTGGAAAACATCGAAAAAGATTTTCTACCACGCTTCAAAGAATTCTACGGGTCTGAAGACCTCCGCACGTGTAAATCGTGTGGCCATCAAATGGAAGTGGACCCTAAGTTTGTTTAGGGTCCACTTCTTTATTTGAAATAATTGAATCTTGAGTTTGCTCAGCTGTATTGCTGAATACCTTTCTCTTTATTGCTGAATAAACGTAAGGCGGTGTTGGTCACCTGTCTGAAAAATCTCTTCTTCGAGAACCAAGCGCTTGTTGCGTAATTCTTTGACAGTGTATTCGTGTACGGGGTTGATAGTAGTGGTGTCAGCATAGAAAAAAACGGTGGTTTCGTCTTCTCCAAAAACCCATGTGCCGTGGCTGTAGGTGCCCTGAATTTGCCCAAGTTCGTTGGTGTAATTAGAAATAGAATAAGTTCCGTCTTTGTCGATACTCATTTTGGTAGTAACGCTTGCGTCAAATACGTTGTCGCCGTTGAGTACATAATCAGAAAGTTTCCAATCGTTGCAGAGGCGAGCCTTTCTTGAATACATGGAAAAAGAAGGACCTTCGCTGAATTTTGAACAGCCTACAAGGCCTAGGGTCAATAAAGAAAGTGAAAAGAGAACAGACTTCATTTTGTGTTTTTTTTCAAATGTACTACTTTTTGGTCAATAAAAAAGCCGCAACGAATTGCGGCTTACTTTTGAAGTGAGTTCAGTTAGATTGCGGTATAGGTAGAAATTGTTAATTCTGTACCATCTACAGATTTCAATTTCAACTCTTTTCCTGCTAAACGAACGATGGTTTGTGTATTTGAACCAGTCATGTTGTTTACAGTCATAATGAGTTGGGTTTTGTCATCAGAAAATTTCCAAGTACCAGCATTGGAGTATGTAAAACCTAGGTATGCAACTGTTATAGTGTATGTGCCATCTTTGAGAATGGTCATGGTATTGGTAAGACCAGTTAAGTTTTCAGCAACACCATTTGTTGTTTGAGCAGTTAATTCCCAAGAACCTGTCAAACGAGCGGTTTTAGAGGACAATGTTAAAGATGGGCCTTCTTCATATTTGCTACAAGAAGTCAGGGTTGCGGAGCTTACAGCCAAAGTAGCCAAGCCGATAAAAAATAGTTTTTTCATAATGTTCAAGTTTTAACAAAACTAAGTAAAGACTTGAACATTCGCAATATCCTGAGTAATTTTGTTTCATGAAAATACTTCTCCTCCCGACCCTCCTTTTTTTGATGCTTTCTTGCGCTCAGTCTAGTCAGTCAGACAAGAAAAATGAACTTCAGCCGAAGGTGTGCAAAACGACCATAGCCAATACAACGGTTTCATTAGGAGTCAAAGGGATGGTTTGTCAAATGGGTTGTGGCGGAAGCATCAGAAAAGCACTCAAAGCTACGTGTGCTGTGGAGCGCGTGGAAGTGAATTATATAGATTCTCTTGAAGAGCAAACCATCATAGTTCACTACGATCGTCAAAAGTTAGGTCCGGTACAAATGATCAAATTACTTACTGAATTAAATGACAAGCAGTTTAGCGTGAGAACAATTAGTGAACCCAAAGCTGTCAAATGAAGTTAAGTTATCGACAACTCGGACAAGGAAAGCCACTCGTGATTCTACATGGCCTTTTTGGCTTTTCAGACAATTGGCAAACACATGCCAAGAAACTTGCCGAATACTTCGAAGTAACTTTAGTTGATTTGCGCAACCATGGGCATTCGGGTTGGTCAGATGAATTTTCATATGCACTGATGGTGCAAGATCTCCATGAGTTATTTACTGATCTGAAAATTCAAAAACCCATTTTACTCGGTCACTCCATGGGCGGAAAACTCGCTATGCATTTCGATCGAACACATCCAAACTCAATTGAAAAGTTACTCGTTGTCGATATGGGGGTAAAGGCTTATCCGCCACATCATGCACATATTCTTGCGGCCATCCATGCAATTGACCTCTCCAAAATGAGCGCAAGAAGCGAGGCAGAGTCCATACTTCAAACTTTTGTGGATTCTGAGGGCATTCGTCAGTTTTTACTTAAAAATTTATATTGGGAAGAAAAGGGAAAACTAGCCTGGCGAGTCAATTTCCCCGTATTAGAAGCCAGCATGCCCGAGATTTTAAGCGCGCTTCCGGCGCACGAGTCTTTTACACCCATCCTATTTATCCGAGGCTTGCTCTCTAATTACATTTTAGACGAAGACATTCCGGTTTTGGAAGATTATTTCCCAGATGCTCAATTC
>JAIXUE010000029.1 GCA_027483605.1 Cryomorphaceae bacterium
ATGACCATCGCGTTGTAAAAGACAAAAACATAGTTCAAAGAACCTTTTTTAGTGCTCTCTCCTTTGTAGTGAATGATTTTGGTTTGTGGAAAATAGACGTTGGAATAACCACCGAGCTGAATACGGTAAGATAAATCGATGTCTTCTCCGTACATGAAAAAGGCTTCGTCTAGCAAACCTACTTTGTCGAGTGTTTCGCTGCGCATCAGCATAAAAGCACCACTCAAAACGTCAATCTCATGAATTTGGTGTTCATCGAGGAAGCCGAGATGATAGGTGCCGAATGTTTTGCTTTTTGGAAACAATTTAGAAAGGCCAAATATCTTGTAAAACGATACCGCTGGTGTGGGGAGGCCGCGCTTGGATTCTGGCAAAAAGCGACCTTTGCCATCGAGCATGCGCACGCCCATACCTCCGGTTCTTGGGTGCGCATCCATGTAGGCAAGGCATTTATCAAAAGTATCTTGTTCTACAACGGTATCTGGGTTGAGTAAGAGCACATAGCGGCTATTGCTTTGAAGAATTGCTTGGTTGTTGGCTTTAGAGAAACCGACGTTGTCTGTGTTTGCAATGAGTTTGACCGCTGGGAATTTTTCTCGGACCAATGCTACTGACCCGTCCACACTGTTGTTGTCTACAACAAAAACTTCTATGCGCAAGTGTTGGCTTGCGGCAAAAACACTATTCAAGCACTGCTCTAAAAAGTTGACTACATTGTAGTTGACAATGACGACACTCAGATCAAAGTTGTGTTCGGAAGTCATTTTTGAGCAATACAAGAGATTTCAATAGTGACATCAAGCGGAAGTCTAGAAACCTGCACGGTTTGTCTTGCAGGCGCAACTCCTTGAAAATAGCTGGCGTAAATTTGGTTCATGGCCTGAAATTCTTGCAAGTCTTTCATGAAAATACTGACCATGACCACATCGTTGTAGGTGAAGCCTGCTTCTTTTAACAAAGCACCGATGTTGTCCAATACCCGGGCTGTAGCAACTTCGATGGTATCCATTTCTAGTAATCCTGTACTCGGATTCAGCGGAATTTGACCACTGATGTAAAGTGTGTCATTTTTTAAAATAGCCTGGCTATACGGGCCAACAGGTGCGGGAGCGTTGGGAATTTGGATAGGTTTTTTAGCTGCTGACATGCCGAATGCTTGAATTTACTACTTTTGCAAAGTAACAAAAAACAAGCTACGTGAGGGTTCTTTTGATCGATTTTTATGACTCCTTTACGTACAACCTTGCGCACTACCTCGAGGCAATGGACCTACAACTCACAGTGCGCCGTTATGACCAACTTACTCCAAAAAACTTTCAAGAGGCAGACGCCATCGTTTTATCTCCTGGCCCGGGTCTTCCGTCAGAAAAAGAAGGTCTGAGTGCCATCTTGAACGCGTTGATAGGCCGTAAACCTATACTTGGCGTATGTTTGGGGATGCAAGCTTTGGTTGAACATTTAGGAGGAACTTTAAGCAATCAAGCCCAAGTTAAACACGGCGTTTCAGAAAAAATCAATATCCTCAATAGTGCCGGCTTGTTTCGGCATTTGCCAATCGAAATAGAGGTTGGACTCTATCATTCTTGGAAGGTTAGTTGCCCTGAAAACTGGATTACAGCTAGCAGTCTGAGTGGCGTTCCAATGGCTTTTGAAAGACCCGATCTCATGTTATTTGGTGTGCAATTTCATCCCGAGTCGGTGATGACTCCATTTGGTAAGCAAATTTTGCACAACTTTATACAAATTGCGCAACATGCTTAAATTACTTGTCTTCGCTTTGTTTTTTTCGATTGGTTCGCTAGCTTTTACGCAGTCTTGCACCGGCTTGTGGATCACAATTGACGACGCTACAGGTTACAAGAAATCAATCGTAGAGCTCTACAAAAAAGAAGGGGTACTTTATGGAAAGGTAGTTTACATTTATAAGAGAGGAAAAGACGGTCCAAATTCCAAATGCACCGAGTGTTCGGGTAAACTCTATAATCAACCAATACTTGGTATGCTGATTGCCAAACAGCTCAAATGGAACGGTTCCGAGTGGGAGGGAGGCACTATTCTTGACCCGGACAACGGAAAAACCTACACTTGTTCTATGTGGTTGAATCCAAATAACCCCGATAAACTCAATGTGCGTGGCTATATTGGCCCTTTTTACAGAACCCAAGAATGGATTCGTACGGATAAAATCCCTGCAGAATAAAACTTTTTTGTTGAACTTTTGTTGTTGTTTTGTACTATCAAACTTCAACAAAAAATGAAACAATTCGTCCAAACTATTTTATTTATTATCCTCCCGCTCTCTCTTTTTGCCCAAAGTGGCACACTCTCCGGAAAACTAACTAACGCAGCCAACGGAACAACAATTTCTCCAGCTAAAGTCGCGCTTGTTGAATTGCAATTGTTCAAAGCTGTTGACCTAGATGGTCAATTTATCTTTGAAAATCTCACACCAGGCATTTACACGGTCAAAGTTACAGCGCCCGGTTTCGAAGATAAAATCCAATCTGAGGTGCTCATCACCAACGCTCGCCCTACTGAACTCAATTTGGAGCTCGATGAAAAAGTACAAACTTCAAAAGACGTCAAAGTTTCTGCCGCGCCATTTGCTCGCAAAGCAGAGTCTCCAAACTCACTCAAAACCCTTAGTGCCACAGAAATTGAACGCCTTCCTGGCGCCAACCGCGACGTCAGTAGAGTCATTGCGGCACTCCCAGGCGTGGCTGCGCGAGCTACTTTTCGAAATGATATCATCATCCGAGGTGGCTCACCTGGCGAAAACAAATTTTACCTAGATGGCATTGAAGTACCTAATATCAACCACTTTGCAACGCAAGGTAGTAGTGGTGGCCCTGTAGGTTTGTTAAATGTCAACTTTATCCGCGAAGTAGAGTTTTATTCAGGTGCTTTTCCTGCCAACCGCGCTAATGGTCTTTCTTCGGTGCTTTCTTTTAAGCAAAAAGACGGTAACAAAGATGCCCTCATTACCAACTTTGCGCTAGGTTCTTCTGACGCAGCCCTTACCTTTGATGGCCCCATTGGCGATAAAGGTGATTTCATTTTCTCGGTGCGCCGTTCTTACCTTCAGTTTCTATTTGCGGCGCTTAAATTGCCCATTTTACCAACTTACAACGACTACCAGTTCAAATTCAACTTTCAGCTCGACCCTAAAAACAAGCTCTCGATCATTGGCCTTGGTGCCCTTGATCAATTTGGGATCAATACCAGTGTAAATGATGGTTTAACTGACACCAATCAGTTGGAATATAACAATTACATATTGAATGGTGTACCAATGCAAAATCAATGGAACTATACCATGGGCGCGGTTTGGCAGCATTCTTCTAAATCTTCCATTCAAACCGTTGTGGCTAGCCGCAACATGCTCAATAACCGCGCTTATCGCTACAAAGACCGCATTGAAGAACCACAGAATTTATTACAAGATTACACCTCTTTTGAGGCTGAAAACAAATTGCGCTTTGAACACACCTACTCCAAAAATGGCTGGCGTTGGAACATCGGTGCTGGATATGAATTCGCCAAGTATTTTTCGGATACTTATCAAAAAATAACTGTTTTTGGTCAGCCTGTGGTCATCGACTTCGAGTCTACGCTCAATCTGCACAAATACGCGGCCTTCTCGCAACTCAGCCGCGCCTTTTTAAATGAAAGACTGCGTTTATCTGTTGGTGTGCGTGCAGATGGTACGTCTTACAGTGCCCAAATGCGCAATCCTTTCAAGCAATTTTCTCCCATGTTTTCGGCATCGTATCGCCTCACCGAAGACTGGGCAATCAATACCAATATTGCACGCTACCATCAATTGCCAGCCTACACCATTCTTGGCTTTAGAAATACTGCCGGCGACCTCGTTAATCAGCAAAATGGCGTGCGCTATATCCAAGCCGATCATTTTGTTTTGGGAACCGAATACCTACTCAAGTGGAATGCACGCATTACTTTAGAGGGTTTTTATAAAAAGTACAATTATTATCCCTTCTCTTTGAAAGACTCGATTTCTTTGGCCAATATTGGTTCCGATTTCGGGGTAGTGGGCAATGAGGCAATCACTTCAACTTCAAGTGGACGCAGTTATGGCGCAGAGTTTCTTTACCAACAGAAACTTTACAAAGGATTTTATGCCGTTTTAGCCTACACTTGGGTACGTTCTGAATTCCTCAACAAAAACAATGTGTATGTACCCACTGCATGGGACAGCCGACATATTGTCTCGCTTACGGGCGGAAAGCGCTTTAAAAACGGTTGGGAATTTGGGATGCGCTGGTTGTTTTCCGGTGGCGCACCTTACACGCCTTTCGATATCGCGACTTCGAGTTTGACCACCAATTGGGATGTCAATGGGATTGGCCTGCTCGACTACACGCAGCTCAATACCCAGCGCGAGAGCAGTTTTCATCAATTGAATGTACGCGTAGACAAAAAGCTTTACTTAGATAAATTCAATATGAACTTCTATTTGGATATTCAAAACTTATACGGATACAAAGCAATTCTTGCCCCCATTCTTTTGGTACAAACAGATGCGAACAACCAACCTGTTGTAAATCCTAACGATCCAACGCGTTACCAAACAAAGCTTATTGAAAATGCTTCGGGAATTGTTCAGCCAACAATCGGAATAATTGTGGAGTTTATAACAAAGAAAAGCAAGTAAGGACTTTGCTTTGGTTATTTAAAAAAGTGGTATCTTTGCACCCAAATTAAAGAAAATACATGGCTACCAACAGAACTTTTACAATGCTAAAGCCCGATGCAATCGAAAACGGGCACATGGGCAAAATCATCGACATGATCATCAATGCTGGTTTCAGCATCAAAGCAATGAAATACACGCAACTTTCCGAAGCGCAAGCGAAAGAATTTTACGCTGTTCACGCCGAGCGTCCGTTCTACGGCGAACTCGTTGAGTACATGACCAGCGGACCAATCGTTGCTGCAATTTTAGAAAAAGACAACGCTGTTGCTGATTTCCGTGCACTCATCGGTGCTACAGATCCGGCTGAAGCTGCAGACGGAACCATCCGTAAAGCATATGCCGAAAGCAAAGGTCGCAATGCTGTTCACGGTTCAGATTCAGACGAAAACGCTGAAATCGAAGGTAAATTCCATTTTGCTGCCAACGAAATTTTCTAATTTCGCTTTACCAATAGATTTTTAAAGACCGCATTGCGGTCTTTTTTTATGTTGAGCCCCATGAGATTCACAGAAGCCACCGAGAAACGCCGCACCTTCGGCATTATTTCCCACCCCGATGCCGGAAAAACCACCCTGACCGAAAAGCTCTTGCTTTTTGGCGGAGCTATTCAAACCGCTGGTGCCGTAAAGAACAACAAAATTAAAAAATCGGCTACTTCTGACTTCATGGAAATTGAGAAGCAGCGTGGAATTTCCGTTGCTACTTCCGTGATGGCTTTTGCTTACAATGGCAAACAAATCAATATCTTAGATACACCCGGTCACAAAGACTTCGCTGAGGATACTTTCCGTACCCTTACTGCCGTAGACAGCGTAATCCTCGTGATTGACTGTGCAAATGGGGTAGAGGCGCAAACTGGCCGTCTGATGGAGGTGTGTCGCATGCGCAAAACGCCCGTGATCATTTTTATCAATAAAATGGACCGCGATGGTAAAGAAGCTTTCGACCTGCTAGACGAGCTCGAATCTAAATTAGACATCAAAGTACGACCGCTCACTTGGCCAATCGGCATGGGCGATCGCTTTCAAGGAGTTTACAATATTTATCAAAAAGGACTCAATCTTTTTGCGGCCAACAAAACCAAGATCTCAGATGAGGTGGTTTCTATTTCTAGTTTGTCAGACCCAACCCTAGACCAAATTATTGGAGAAAATCCGGCCAATGAGCTCCGAGAAGAAATCGATATGGTAGAGGGTGTTTACGATCCTTTTGACCGCAATGCTTATTTGGCAGGCGATGTTGCTCCGGTGTTTTTTGGCTCTGCAGTCAATAACTTTGGCGTCAAAGAATTGCTCGATACCTTTTGCGAGATTTCACCATCGCCTCAAGGGCGCGAGAGCGACACCCGCATGGTGGAGCCCGAAGACGAACGCTTTTCTGGTTTCGTTTTTAAAATCCATGCCAACCTAGATCCCAAACACCGAGACCGCATTGCCTTTTTGCGCATCGTTTCTGGCCGCTTTGAACGCAATAAGTTTTATCACCACGTGCGCTTGGGCAAGGACATGAAATTCCCGAACCCAACCTCTTTTATGGCTCAAGACAAAAGCGTCATCGACGACGCCTATCCTGGCGATGTCATTGGTCTTTACGACACCGGTTCCTTCAAAATAGGCGACACCCTGACCACGGGAGAAAAAATGTTATTCAAAGGCATTCCTTCCTTTTCGCCAGAAATATTCCAAGAGTTAGAAAACTTAGACCCGCTCAAGTCCAAGCAATTGGATAAAGGTATACGCCAGCTCATCGACGAGGGCGTTGCACAGTTGTTTGTACAGCAACCGGGCAACCGTAAAATTGTCGGTACGGTTGGGCAGCTTCAGTTTGAGGTCATTAACTACCGTCTCATTCACGAATACGGTGCGAATTGTCGTTTTGTACCGCGTAATTATTTCAAAGCTTGCTGGATCACCACTACCAATGCTGCACAACTCGCCTCATTTGAGCGTGCCAAAAGCAATTACTTGGCCCTAGATAAAGACGAAAACTTGGTGTTCTTAGCAGAAACGCCATTCTTATTACAAATGGCCGAACAAGACTACCCAGATCTTACTTTCCATCATACCTCCGCATTTAAACTCGAAGCATAGTTTTTATTGATGCAGGTCAAGCATTTGTTTTTCTTTTAATCAGTAATTTTAACAAAAACTCGTGCTTATGTCAGCTCCTCTAGAACGTCGCTCTTTTCTATCCCGACTGGGCCTTGGGCTCGGCGGAGCACTTCTTTTTCCATTTTCTAATTGGGGGAAGTCCAAATCCAACGATATGCAACAATTGATTTTAAAAATCAGGCCACTTGGCTTTCAATGGGAAACCCTTGATCCCTTTCTTTTCTGTGTGCACCACGAAGATTTCTTTCCAAAAGGAAACGCAGCATTAGGTCCTGATCCGAGTAATTTTGAAGGTCGCCACATGGGTCAAGATTTCATCGTTAAAGATGGTTTTCGCATGTATCACGGCTCCACTGTTCCTGGCTTTCCTGGGCATCCGCACCGAGGCTTCGAGACCATCACGGTCGTCAGAACAGGTTTGGTTGACCACGCAGATAGCATGGGTGCTGCAGGCCGCTACGGAAACGGCGATGTCCAATGGATGACCGCAGGTAAGGGCGTTCAGCACGCAGAAATGTTCCCTTTGCTCAACCAAGACAAAGAAAACCCGCTGGAACTTTTTCAGATTTGGCTCAACTTACCTAAGCGCAGCAAAATGGTGCAGCCGCATTTCAAGATGCTCTGGGCAGAGTCTGTTCCAAAATTTAGTGTAAAATCACCTTCGGGGTCTGCGCATATCGAAGTACTCGTTGGTAAGTTAGGTGCTCAGCAATCGGCCAATACGCCTCCCAACTCTTGGGCTGCTGATGCCAACAACCATGTTGCTATATACAACATTCAACTAGAGCCAGGTGCTACATTCGAATTACCTGCAGCAGCGGCAGGTGTCAATCGCAGTATTTATTATTACGAGGGCAATGGCTTGCAAATAGGTGCGCAAACCATCGCGTACTACCACGCCGCTGACGTAGACGCCACAAAGGTTTGTACGTTAATAAATGGTTCTGAAAGCTCCAAAGTTTTGGTATTGCAAGGTCGCCCTATCAACGAGCCAGTTGTACAACACGGCCCTTTTGTCATGAACAGCAAAGAAGAAATCTACCAGGCTTTCCAAGACTACCAAACCACGCAATTCGGTGGCTGGCCTTGGCCGCGCTACGATCAAGTCCACGATGCCAAATTAGGCCGCTTTGCTAAGCATGCCGATGGCAGGATGGAAGAGCCAATAGGTTAACTGTAAGATTGCTTCCTGAAAACCGAAGGAGTAAGCTGTTTTTTCTTTAAAAATATGCGGTTGAAATAACTCAAGGACTCAAATCCGCTGTCTTGGGCAATTTGACCTATGGTATCTTCAGTAGATAGCAATAAATGACAAGCTTCGTTAATGCGCAAATCATTTAAATAATCAGAAAAGGTGGTGCCAGTTGCTTTTTTGAAGAACTTGCAAAAGTTGCTTTCCGACATAAACACAAGATCTGCAACTTGTTTCAAAGTGATTGCTTCGTGGAAATGATTTTGCAAGTGTGCACACACTTTATTTACCCTCGTTTCAAATTGTTTGGTTATGATGCCGTGGTAATTTTCAGTGGTCAGCGGTTTGTATTTACCAATACTTAATTGATTGAGAATGGATAATAAAGACAAAATGCGCTCAAGTCCAGAAGTATTTGTTATGGTATACAGTTGATCGGCAAGAAGTTGATCGGATTCAAAACATAGACCTCGATTTGAAAGTTCGAGTAATTTTTGAATAGATTGACCTTCATTCAGTTTTAAAAACGGTTCAATGATTTGCTTTGAAAATTGAATGACCAGTGCTTCTGAGGGAGTGCCGTCATCTAGCTTTCCACACCAAGTATGTGGCAAATTGCTGCCTAATAAGACCAGGTCTCCTTCTGAAAAATGTGCGTGGGAGTTGCCTACAACTCGATAACCAGTACCTTTTAGAATATAGGTTAATTCATATTCAGGATGGTAGTGCCATTTGAATTCAAAAGCCGGAACGCGCAAGTGTTTGGCGTAAAAACTCGCGTCTCCTATTTTTGATGGGATGTCTTCTAATTGTGCCTTCATGAGCTCCGATTAACTAAATTAAGCAATTATTACATATAATTATTCAATATAGTATTATAAATCTATAAAATTGGACTATTGCGCGGCGAATTGATTTTTTATTTTTGAAGTACCAATTTTCACTACATGCCGCAAGTTTTCGATACGCCCTATTTGTTAACCCAAGAGCAAATTGCTTTTTATCAGCAAAATCAGTACATCAAACTCAAGCAAGTCTTCGATGCCGACACCATTCTTTATTTAAACGAGCTCATTTCAGCGCAAGTGAGTCAAATGAATCAAGAAGACACACCGCTTGAAGAGCGCAGCACTTATGGCAAAGCCTTTCTGCAACTCTTTAATTTATGGACCGAAAATCCGCTTGTCAAAGATTTGATTTTGAGTCAGCGCTTGGGTCAAATTGCTGCTGATTTAATGCAGGTAAATGGCGTGCGCCTTTATCACGATCAAGCGTTATTCAAGGAAGGTGGCGGCGGCATAACGCCTTGGCATGCCGATCAGTACTATTGGCCCTTAGCAACAGATAAAACCGTCACAGCCTGGATTCCTTTACAAGCCACGCCTCTAGAAATGGGGCCTCTAGAGTTCAGTGCCGGCAGCCACGTAATTGTCGAGGGCCGAGAGCTAGAAATTGGCGACCAAAGTGAAGCCGTGATGCAAAAAAAATTGCGGGTCACCGATTTTGAGCACGTCATTGAGCCCTTTGACATCGGTGAAATCAGTTTTCATTCGGGTTGGATTTTTCATAGAGCAGGAGCCAATACCACCCAAGACATGAGAAAAGTGATGACCATTATTTACATGGACAAAGACATGCTGCTCAAACAACCCGATAATGCCAATCAAGAAAACGATTGGAAAACTTGGTGCCCGGGAGCGCAAATTGGAGAAATCATCGATACGCCTCTGAATCCTGTTATTTACGCTAGATAAGCCATGCAGATCAAATACCTCTGTACCTATTGGGGATCCGAAGATCTTAGCGCAAAAGCTTTCTTAGACAAAGTGCTTTCTAACGGCTTCGATGGCGTAGAAATCAACTTTCCGGATGATCGCCAATTTGTAGATGAATTTATGTCCGAATTGGAACACATCCGCCAGACGAGCCATCCAGATTTTATCTTTATTGCCCAACAAGTGCTTTCAAACGAAAAGGAAACGGTTGCTGCGTATACCGAACGGCTAACTAACCGACTAAATTTCCTCGTTGGATTGAATCCAAATGCAATCAACTCACATACCGGCAAGGACTTTTTTGATTTCGCTGCTAATTTAGATATCCTACATTTGACTGAAGCAATTGCAAGTAAGTCAGGCATTCCAATTTGGCATGAAATCCATCGGGGGAGGTTTTCTTTTCACCTCCGAACGCTGCTCGAATATTTGAACGTCTTCCCAAATTTGAAACTCATCGCCGATTTGTCTCATTTTTGTGTCGTATCAGAAAGTGATTTAAGTGACCAACAAGAACTCTTGACACGAATCTATCCAAACATACAACACATCCATGCGCGCGTAGGATTTGCGCAAAGTCCGCAGGTGAATCATCCTTTTGCACCTGAATGGAAAACGCACCTGGATCAATATACCACCTGGTGGAAAGAAATCATTGCGCTGCAGTCTCAGAACGGAGCTGCGCATTTGACCATTACCCCAGAATTTGGACCCTTTCCTTATATGCCGCAAGCGCCCTTCACCCAACAACCGTTGTCCGACCAATGGGAAGTGAATTGCTTAATGAAAACCTATTTACAAGAAAACTTGAAGGTATGAAGTTAAAATGGGAGGTTTTGTGCTGTTTTGTATGTTTTGGGTGGATGCTATCCGCGCAGAAGTACAATCAATTTGTCAATCCGTTTATTGGCACCGACGGAACTGGTCATACTTTTCCAGGGCCTTCAATGCCCTTTGGGATGGTGCAGCCTGGGCCCGACAACCAAGATTACGGCTGGAACCACACCAGCGGCTATCAGTACAAAGACACCTTCTTGCTGGGTTTTTCGCAAACGCGCTTCAGTGGTACGGGCATCAATGAAATGGGCGATATCTTGCTTTTGCCCATACATCCGGCTAAAGCAAATCTGAAGAACGCCTATCGAAAAGAGACTGAAACTGCAAGCGTTGGCTACTACGGGCTCACCAAACAAGATGGCGTCAAGGTAGAGCTCACGTGCTCAGAAAGGGTGGCTTTTCATCAATATACCTTTCCCGAAAACCAAGCACAAGTATTCATAGACTTTCAGCATGGGCTGCGCTTTGTTTTCGAAGAAAACGATCCAAAAGGATTAGTGCTAGAAAGTGACATCAAGTTTGAAAACGATTCTACGATTTCAGGGTATGGCTACACAGACAATTGGGTCAAAAGGAAATACTTCTTTTATCTGACCTTTGATCAGCCCATTGCGCGTTCAACAGAATTGCCCCAAAAAGCAAATGAAAAAGCGCCCAAATACCTCCTAGATTTCGTGCTCGATGCGTCCAAAACCTTAAAAGTGAAAATTGCTCTTTCTGCTGTCGATGTGCAAGGCGCCAAGAACAACATGCTGGCAGAAATCAACCATTGGGATTTTCAAAAAGTACGCGCCGAAAACCAAAAAAGTTGGGAAAACTATTTGTCGAGAATTGACATCAAAGCACCGCAAAAGCAAAAAGA
>JAIXUE010000048.1 GCA_027483605.1 Cryomorphaceae bacterium
AACTTCTGAAAGCGAGCTCTGGAATCCTTTTGACAACAAAGACAACTGGATTTTGACTGCGGGTAAAATTGAGAACTTAAGAATCGCGGTTCAACAATTGAATGGGCTAGAGGTTGGGGCGAATGAAGTGTTTAGTTTTTGGAAACACATTGGCAATCCAAACTTTGGTCAAGGCTATGTCATTGGCAGAGAAATCAGAGAAGGATGCATTGTACCTACAATTGCCGGCGGCCTGTGCCAACTTTCAAATGCTTTGTACGATGCTGCGCTGCGGGCCAATTTCGACATTGTAGAGCGGCACAAACACACGAAAGTGATCAAAGGCTCACTTGCCGAAAAAGACCGAGATGCAACCGTCAAATGGAATTACCTTGATTTGCGCTTCAAGTCTTCTTTTGACTTCAGAATAGAAATCGAGCTCACGTCAGATCAATTGGTGGTGGCTTTGAGGAGTCCGCAAAAGCAAGCAGAGCCGGGTCAAGACAAAATGACTTGGAAGGCATCTAGCAAACTCAATGATTGCTATTCGTGCGGCAATATGGCTTGTTTCAAACACCCCGACAGAACAGGGGTAGAACAAGAAATTGCCACGACCACTTTTATCCTCGATGAAAAATGGCCAGAATACGACAAGTATGTAAGTCAAACAGCCACCAAAGCAGCTCATTTCATTCTACCCTTAAAGAAAAATCGATGGATCAAAACCGATAGGTATGCCTGGGCTGCTGCCAATCCTCAACAAACCAAAACAACACAATTTCAAGGTCTTTTTAGAGCCATTCAACTCAGGTTTGCACCCAAGAACAAAAACAATGTTTTTGAACTGAGCTTGACACTAGACAAAAAAATTGCCAAAGCAGCGGCTAGGCAAATTCCAATTGACGCAACACATGTTGTCATTGCTCAAAACTTATTACCCTTCATTTATGAGACCGGAGCGCTAGGTGGCCGCACTTTTGACGTATTCATGACCAGGCTGCCTTTTGAAAAACTCCATGAAAGACTCGATTTGGCCTATTCGCAATACAAAGACAGCCCCACGCTCCATGATTTCAGAGCAAGTCAGGAATTAATTGCACTCGAGAACAAAGCACTCACCAGCGCAAGAAAAATCATTACGCCGCATTCAGAACTTGCAGCCCTCTTCAAAAATAAAGCTGTAAAGCTAGATTGGCAAATTCCAGCTACGCCCAACAAACTTTCCAAAGGAACTAAAGTGCTTTTCCCGGCTTCAGCCGTCGGAAGAAAAGGCGCCTACGAAATGAGAAGACTGGCAAAAGAACTCCAACTAGAGCTCTGTATTTACGGAAGAACAATTGAGACTACCCATTTTTGGCAGGATTTAAAAGTTGAAAAATTCAACGGAGATTGGCGTCAAATAGGGCTGGTTGTTTACCCAACTTATGTGGAGCACCAACCCAGACTGCTCCTAAAAGCACTTGCTCTTGGCATTCCTGTCATTACCACCACCGCTTGCGGACTCAACCCTTCAGCACAAATTCAATTGCTAGAAATCAATAACTTTGACCAACTTAAACATGCTGTGCACACAGCGCTATTGATATGACCAAAATGTTAGATAAAAATTACAAGAAAATTTAGCGCATGAACACCTTCAATAGATTTCAAATAGAAATTTTACTTTCCGCTATTCATCATCTTTTGAAGGTCCATCCAAACAATGATCATTATCGGAAAATAGAATCAAATTGGTATAGGTTGAAAAATTATTGAACTTTGAGCACTTATGAAAATAAGCTACCTCTTCTTTTTGGTTCTGTCGGCAAGTACTTTCACATGAGCAAACTAATTTTAATTCTATTGACCTTCATTTTAGCGTCTTGCACTCAAACTTCGAGTCGCTGCGGACACACCGATATCCCGCGTTTCATCTTGTTAAAGGAAAATCATATTACCCTTCAAAAAGGCGAGACCTTCAACATAAGTTTCGATGCAAATGGTTCGGCGGGTTTTGGCATTTGCTGGATCAACGAGTTCAAGTGCAATACAGTCAATTTAGCTGGCCGTTGGTATAAAAGCAGTAAAAAAGAAAAGCAAGGCTATGTCGGTGCTGGAGGTACGGAATATTGGACTTTCAAAGGCAAAGAGTTGGGAATAGATACCATAAAGATCCGATGTTGCCCAACGGGGAGAAAGCAGAAAAGTTGTTCTGCCTTTCAAGAAGATTCCATCGCCTATAAAGAAGATTTAGAATTTGCTCCTCAAAAATACCATCGGGCCATAATAGTACGGGTGGTAGAGTAGTAAATGGTGATTCAACTCTTGCATTTGGTGTAGTTGTGGTGTAAATTTACACCAAAAATAGGTTTTATGATCAGACAAAGCATTTCCTTTACAGAGCCAAATGATGAATGGCTCAAAAGTCAAATCGAGAATAAAGAGTATTCAAGTAAAAGTGAATTGGTAAATGACCTCATCCGACAAGCAAGAAATCAGCATCAGCAAATAGATTTTATTCGTTTGAAGTTAGATCGCGCTGAAAAATCCGGTTTTACTTCAGATTCAAAAGCAGAAATTCTTAAGCAGGCCAAAAGGTTCTAAATGTATACTTACATATTAAGTAATGTTGCAAAGGAGGATTTAATTCGAATTTATCAGTTCGGGGAACAACGATTTGGCATTAACCAAGCAGAGATTTACTTTGATACGTTTTTTACTCATTTTAAAATAAATTCTGAAGTAATTGAGATCATGACCATTATAGGTCGACAAGAATTAAACGGCAAAAAATGAATTGCTCCTTTCCCATATATCCCATGAAAATTTTGGTTTTGCCTTTCTATATCCTCCTTTTCTTTTTGACAGCGCATACTGCATTTGGTCAACGGGTTCAAAAACCTAAAAATATCAGTGAGGCCCTTGTCATTTTGAACCTGGAATGTCCGGATAGTTTAAAAGCGAAGATTTGCAAAACGCCCAACGACTCGCTTTTTGATATTTGCTACCCAAATGGGGGTGATTTGGTACTGCTTTACGACTGGACCGACGTCAAATATGGCCCCTCTCGGATAGAAAAGTACTTTGCTAAAAACGGAATTGACTACTACAACCACATGGCAAATGTGCTGTTATTGGCCTTCAAAAAAACGCTGCTCAACGAGCCCTTTACAGAAAGCGAATTGCTGAAACCCTACCAAGCAATTGAATACAAATGGGCGCAAGAAGACAGCATTCGTTTCACCACAGACAGTTTGCGAGGGCAGTACATTCCAAAAGACCTCGAAGACTGTTTCAAGCAAATTGATTCATTTTGGTCCGACTCCATTAAAAATGAAATCAAGCAATGGCCAGAGGAAAAATTTATCGGCAGAGCCCATATGGGTTTTGGCATGTGGATGCGCAACAATTGGCAACTTTGGGGTGGAAGTAGGCTCTCTAGTTACTTCAGAGAAATGGGAATTTACCATCCCGACGACATGTCCGGAATCATTTTAGCAAGCTATCATCGGTATTTGAACGGCCAAGATATCGCGCTCGAAGCACAAATCAAATCGTATCAAGACTACTGGAAAAAGGTCAGTGAGGAGAAGGAAAAAGATTAATTTAGGTACTTTAGATGCATTGTTAAACTACCATCAACATGAAAATTTTATCTTTAGTGCTTTTCGCCCTACTTCAAATATTTGCAATGAACGCTCAAACAAAGATTCGACTTGGAGATGGCACGTATTCATCCAATAAAGTGCTCTACACCATTGACGGTGTTAAGGTCAGACAAGGCGATGGCACCTACTCATCGAACAAAGTGCTTTACACTTTCGACGGCGTCAAATTCAGACAAGGCGACGGTACTTATTCATCAAATAAAGTACTGCTTACCATTGACGGCAATAAAATCAGACAAGGTGACGGCACTTATTCATCGAATAAAGTTCTTTATACCATTGACGGCAATAAAATCAGACAAGGCGACGGCACGTATTCTTCAAATAAGGTACTGTTTACCATCGACGGCAATAAGATCAGAGAAGGCGATGGCACCTATTCGTCCAATAAAGTACTTTACACCATAGACGGCAGTTTATCGATTACCAAAATAGCGTGTTTGATTTATTTCATTCTTTGATTCGATTGTCCTTTTTATTGTGCTTAGCTTGTCAATCGAGCTTTGCACAGCAAGTGGTTGCTGAAGATTATTTTGCGTATCAGCAGATCATTCATCGTATTGATGGCGATATTTTAGTAAAAAATTATTCCGTAGCGATACAGCGCTTCGATAGCCTTTATGAAAACTATAATTTTATCTATGCAAAACATTGTTTAAAAGCGCTACAAATTTGTAGTGTTTCGGCTGATTCAGTCCATGCCCTCAAGTGGCTAGAAAAATGCATGAAACAAGGTGTGCCGTTGTGGATGCTTCAAAAAAATGAGCTAACCAAATTGGCTTTTAATTTTTCTGAATCATATCAATTAGTTGATCAATATGATAGCCTTCGGATCATCTATCAAAATTCTATACGTCAAGATATCCGAACGACAATCGATAGTCTTTACGAGCTAGATCAAAAATATACTCAAAAAGTTAATGACGGATTTATCTTGCTTCGGTACACAACCTATTACATCCGGTGGTTAAAAAACAACAAAAGGCAATTTGAAACCATCAAGGAAATTACAGAAACAAATGGTTTTCCAGGCGAGAGGTTGATTGGCTTACCAGGTTATGTAACAGATTCCCTTCAAATGAGCAAAAGATTTAATGCTCAAGGACCTCTCCTAGGCGAGACAAACGCTTACATCATGCTCATTCATTATTACAGCAATCCGCGTTTGGATATGAATAATGAATTGATAAAAAGTGTCAAATCTGGCTATATGCCAGCTTATCAATTTGGTGCGTTGAATGACTTTATGGCAAAATGGGGTAGAGGAAGATATGGGAACTATCAATATTATAATGTGTGGCATACAGACACAAATCCTGTTAATGCGCCGGCCATTGAAACAAGACGTAGAGCTATCGGCCTCAACAGTTTAGTTGAACAAGAACAAGTGGATGAAATTTACGATGAACGGGTAAAATCCAAGGTAGTTAACAAAGAAATCATTTTGGAATGATTAGCTTTAGATGGACCAAAATATAATAAAATGAAATTAAAAGAAGCTGCGAAAATTGCGCGTAAACAAATTGCAGAAGGTAAATCAAGACAAGAAACCTTTGATTCTTTAATGGCAGACCACAAGCTGCCTTCGGTTGAATTTGCGACAATCATTCAGGGCATTCCTTCGCTTCAAGCTAGAGAAAAGTACAAAACTGCCAACGGAATCTTGATGACGCTCCTCATCCTAACCATTGTTTTTAAACTCATAACGGGTATCTTTTTGGTCATGGAAAATGGTTTGCTGACTTTGCCCATCCTGCTGATCCTGCCACTCTTGAATATCTATTTACTCTGGGGCGTCTTGAACTTCCGTCCGGGTGCGCATCGTTTGGTTGCGATATTCACCATTCTAGGCATTGTGCGTTCATTGCAACAAGTCATCGGGCAAGCGTTTGACCCAATTTTACTGCTCGATTTTGCCATTGCGGCTGGCCTCATCGGTTTAGGATTTTATCTCAATAACAAACTTCATCCGGCCTACAAGACCGTCAGAGAAAGCTACCTAAATAGCGAAGGATACGAGCTTGACAGATATGTCATCAAATTTGAGGAGTGAGTAATTTAGGAGGATTTGATAACCACAAAACGCAACATATCAAGACTTATAAATAGCACTTATTGTCTCATTTCCATGCTCTATTTTGCTTCTCAAAATGGATGGTCCCAATTAGCTCTTTTAAATAATCAACACTACACAAAAATTATTTCTTCTGTAACTGGTGACCTTAATAAAGATGATATTCTTGATCAAGTAGTAGTAAAGGAAGACACAACGGCATTTACCGATCCTTATCAACTTGAAGTGTCTTTTGGCCAAGAGAATGGTGATTTCAAATGGATCCTTTCCGCTACTAAAGCTGTCATCTCTCCCTATCCGGATGGTAAAGATGGCTTAAATACGGGGATTCAATTTAGTAAAGTAAGTATTCACAATGGGGTTCTTTGGATAGAAACAGAAATGACAAGAGGCCATATGCAGCATAAGTTTCGGTATCAAAATGGGCACTTTGAATTGATTGGTTTTTCTTATGCCAATGTAGATCACGACATTTTGTATCTGATTGATTACAATTTGTCAACTGGAAGAAGAATTGAAAAAGAATGTCCAATCAGTTCAGATACCTTTAAAGTCAAACTTGATAAAACCATCAAAATAAATCCCTTACCTTCATTACCGGATTTCGAACCTTTAACATCAGAATTTTTATTCAATGACTAAACTCCTCTTTTCTTTATTGCTTGCATTTGTAGTTCAAACGAGCTTTGCGCAAACCTTGAGTTACGAAGACTTCAAGACATTAGTTCCTTCCTTGAAAAAAGAAGCTTGGGCCACCGTATATCAAGATTCTCAAGCGCTTTTAGACAATGCGCCTCAAGATACTTCTGATTTTCATGCCATTATTTTGTATATCCATTTATATGCTGGTGCAGGTATGGTCAGTGAGTCACAACTCTCCTATGAAGAATTGCAGGCTAATGTTATGAATTATCAAGGTCAAAAAGTCATTATGGCTGCGCACCCGGTTAGCAAAGCAGAAGGCGGTTTGAACCAAACCAGTATTGATGAAGAAAATGGAAAATATACAGCATTTACGAGTGCAGCAAATGGAAAGGGGACCAGTATTTTTTGCTTTGAAAAATTTACCTTTTCTAAAAAAATCAAGATTAAAAAATTTCCAGTGGGCTCCTTTGTTCGTTGCGGTGGCACCCTCGAAAAGATTGAATTCAACCCTAATCAGTCCAAAATTTGGATCATGCGCCTTACTGTAAGCGATGCATTTATTAGAAAGTTGGAGTGAAATACTTGACGATTGGAACCTATATCTCAAAAGACAACAATGAGACAATTAACATACATTTTGACCTTTATCGTTTCGACAGCTTTTAGCGCTTGTACTCAGTCGAAGACTACATCGAATTTTGAGAAATCAAATATCGACAATGAAATGGTTGACTTTATTGAAATAAAAAACAGAGCTGGGCAATTCGACACATTAGATAACCGAATAAAACGTTTGACTGTCGAGCAGAAAAACCAATTTATTGAGAAGTTTAATAATTCAAAACCAATTGGACTGGGAAAGTCTTTACCATTTTATTTTATTTATGTTCATCTAAAGGACGGAACCAAAAGGAGTTTTAGAATAAATGGACAGTTCATAAAAGAAAATAATGACTATTGCTTTGATTTACGAGACGGTCAGTTTATTGAGAAAATTTGGAACGATTTAAATGTTGACCACATAAAGAACATTCGAAATATTTTTGAAGATTATATTCAATATCAAGAATCGACCGACTCACAAGAAGACAAAGCCTTAATGACCAAAAGCCTTAAATCAATATCAACGGTAATAAATAAAGATGATATAGATTTAATAATAAATGTATGGATGTATTACGACCCAACCGATTATACTGATATTCCCGAAATTTACAGAATTTTAAAGGCAAGTAGACCTTATAGCATTGAAGCCCTTAAGAACAGAATAGGAAACAAAAAAGAATGGGAGACTGACGAAACAGCACCATATTCAGACTTGAAAGACCTTTTGAAAGGACTTGAAAATGAATAAAAAACGCAACACATCCAAACTTTTAAATAGCATTTATTGTCTTATCCTCTTGTTATTCTTTTTAGACCTGCTTCCTCATTTTGACATCAAAAGTCAGGCCTTGAAATCTTTTGCGTATTTGGGGTTATTAGTTGGCACACCCGTTTTGCTACTTTGGAATTATTTTGCCATTTCGCAAAGAAAACAACAACTTATTGGAACACTTTATCCATCAATTTTACTGATTTTCATTATTGTGATCGGCCCCTTGCATATACTGTTTGCAAGTGGCGCATGGCATACCCAGACAGTTTTGTTTCAGCATCGCACTTCCCGTTTCAAGCAAATTGAATTTCAACTTCAAGATAAGGGAGGTCTAGGTTACAATAAACGGATAGTTCAAGTTTTCTACCTCACGCCCTTATTTATCCGAACCAGCCGAGTTCCTAAGCACATTCGTTTGGCCAAAGAATGGAAAAACATTAATTTAGACTGCAATGAACTTGGCTTGAAGGAGCCTTAACTCTACCCAACATGCTCGAAGAAATCATCAAATCTGCATTTACAATAGTTCCCGTTATCATTGCACTTTCGCTACTCAAAAAAGAAATGTCCAAAAAAGTGGAGCCGCTGACAGACGGTAGTTTTGAATTGCGCGTTTCGCGCATGTACTTTTTTACAGGCTTGGTTTGCGCAAGCATTTTTCTGTTTTTCACTGGTTGGATTTTATTGGATCCAGATACGCCTAGCGAAGACCGAATTCTTGGCCTGTTTTTTCTAATTTTTAGTTTTCTAGGTGTTTACCTCATTGTGCTCTATCGCAACTACCGCCTCTATTTTGGCAATGAAAAAATCGTTGTCACCAATCTATTCGGTAAAAAGAATACTATGAAGTGGTCTGAAATTGAAAAGGTCAGGTCCAATGCTTTCACTGGTTATTTGACGCTTTCTTCTGCAACAAGCCGCATTAAAGTACATCAAAATTTGAAGGGCATGGTCGCTTTCAAACAGGTTATGGAAGCCCAAACCAAATGGACTGCTAAAGAGCTCAGGTTGCCGTTTTAACTAATCAATTATTGAATGACCATCTTCTCCTACCACTTACTGGAAGTTTCTATGCTTGCTGCCGTGAAGGGTCTTTTCAAAGCGCCATTAGCTAAAAATACACCGGGTCTGATTCATGCCGAATTCATGACCGTTATGACACTTGGTTCTGCGGTATTTTCACGCAAGCGCATGTTATTGGGTCAAGTTGCGATTTTTGCACAATGGGATTCCGAGCAGGCACTTGAGCAATACCTGAACACAACTTCTTTTGGGAAAAAACTGACTCAAGGATGGCATGTGCGCCTTTCGTTTTTGCGCCAATGGGGCCGTTTTAGCGGTTTTCAAATACCAGAAGCGCCATCTGCCGCGTATCCTGATACGGCGCCTGTTGTGGCGGTTACAGTAGCACGCATGAAGCCTTGGGCGGTTCCTCGGTTTATTCATTGGGGCCGGCCTGTCGAGAAATTGGTCCGCGATCACCCAGGCACTACGCTTTCTTTGGCGTCTATTCATTTGCCCAATACGGTTTCCACTTTTTCAATTTGGAAAACTACACAAGAGATGAACGAGATGGTTCGTGGTCACAGCCCTGTTGAGCAGCCCAAACGCCATGCTGACGCTATGAAAGAGCGCGAGCGCAAAGATTTTCATTTTGAATTCACCACCCTGCGTTTTCAGGCCTTGGCTGAACATGGCAGCTGGAAAGGTAAAACCAATTACGTTCCAATTGATCAACATTCGGCATAATGGCAAAACCCGTCGGTAAACAGCGCCTACAAGATTGGCTTACCCAACTTTGGGTGCTGCAATTTGGGCAACAAATTGAGCCAAAAACTTATGACTGGCTACTTGGCCCTTTTGGCTCTTCGGATCAGATTGGGACACATTTTATCAGTGAAATTACCGAACGTGAAAACTTAGAACGCGCTCCTAAAAACTATAAAGCCGGGCTTTTGTCATCTATTCATGATTTGAAGTTATCGGCCGCTGATTTGAACCTTTTAGCACCTGAAATTATAGATTTTTACGAGCACACGGCAGCTTATGATTTATCTTTAGAAGTCAATTGGAATCGGTCATTTATACTTTTTGGCACTTTGGTGAAATTGCTGTTTAGTCGCCGGATCCAGCAATTGAATATTCCTACAACTTCAAATGAAGTTGCAGCTGGCCTCACCAATGAGCTGATCCAATTACAAGATCCGAAAAGTAAAGCTATCAAGCGTACCTTTTGGTTTCGAACATTGCGCTCAACGGGTGAAGTTGTTTATTCGGGTATCTACGGTACCGGCCAGTTGCCAAATGGCCAGCGAGTTGTCAAGGCGGTTTTTCCTTTGCCACATGGGAATGCTACGGTCTTGCTTTTGCCAAGTGTAGAGGCAGATGGCTCGTTACGTTTGTCTTCTGCCGGTAAAAAAATAGGAGATAGCGGGTTCTATTTTCTTTTGGAGGATGCCAGAGGTCAAAATTGGGCAAAATTCATCCGTTCATTTAAAGATGAATTGCATGTTTTCATGGAAAAAGGCGAATTAAAAGCGCTTCAAAAACTCACTTTGTGGTCTATTCCAGTGCTGCAGTTTTCCTATACATTGTATAAAAAATCATCATATTAGAATATGTTCTAAAGTGCCGATGCGCAATTAGCTGTATCTTCACATGTACATCGCAAATGTTATTGAATGACTAAACTCCTCTTTTCTTTATTGCTTACATGTGTAGTTCAAACGAGTTATGCGCAGCGCGAGAAGTTTGAGTTTACCGAAGGATTATGTTTTTACACTGGTGTTTATTCGGCAGATCAATATACTGCCCTGGAGCTGCAAAATACATTCGAGAATTTGTGTTTTTCCTTTTCGGAGTTCAAGACGGCGTTTACCGCTTGGAACCTTGCAGAGATAGATAAGTTAGATGTGTTGGCGAAAGATGCTGAATGTAAGGCCTTAATTACAAAATATGAGCAGCTAGACATCGTCAATGCTGCTGTTTGGGAAGAGGCAAGGGCAAATAGAATCCGTGCTATATCAGAAAGCTGCGCATTGCAGAAGCTCACCATTATTGCTTATCAATATCCTGACACGCTGAATAGTTTCGATACAACTGATTCGCTCACAGCGTATTATAGAGCAGCATTGATTACCGGTGGTGATGATTTGCTTGCCGCATGGCAGCATTTACACGTAGCGCAAAAAGCGAAAAATGGCAATCCGCAACGCCTGCAAGATATCTATGAGCAGCGTTACAACTCACCCTTGAAATTGGAATACGCTAAGCTAGAAGTGATGATGTTTGGTTGGTGGAATCATGCCAATAACCTTATTTTTCATGACGAACATAGTGACTACTGGCCAGCATTTGAAAAACTATTTATTAAATTAGATCGTGAATGTGAGGAACCTTAATGACTCGCAATTGAACCTATAACTTGATCAATCATCATGGCCTTCGGATTTTCACCACAATACGCACAAGATTACCAGCTAGAGGGCTTGGATCGCGAGCACTTTTTAGCTATCGCAATTGAGGCAATAGACAGGTTAGAATTGAAATTGAGCAAGGTCACGAGTTCAGGTATTTTAGTGTACACCAAAATGTCTGCTTATTCTTGGTCTGAAGAAATCACGCTTACTTTTGGTATCGATAAAGTGACCGTTCGCAGCCAGTGTACAGGCAACCAACTCTTCGATTGGGGCAAAAACAGGCGCAATGTGCAAGACCTTATTTTAGAAATCAAGCATGTGCGCCGCATTTTAAAAGAGGAAAAACTAGAAGCAAAATTACAGGCGTTAGGTGAGATCCAGACAGTCCATGAGGAGCTACCCTTGAGTGCGCCAGCTTCTTCAGCTAAAGATAAAATCTCGCATTTCTTTTCCATTTTTAAAATCACCAAGGGTTATCGCGTGACGCCAATTTTAGTCAATCTGAATTTGGTGGTTTTTATTGTCATGCTTTTTGCCGGCGTGAGTTGGATCAGTCCGGTGGCCGAAGAACTCGTGAGGTGGGGGGCTAATTCAAGAGAATTCACATTAGCAGGCCAAGGTTGGCGTTTGCTGACGGCCTGTTATCTACATGCCGGCATCATTCATTTGCTCTTCAATATGTATGCACTGGTTTACATCGGCTTATTGCTGGAGCCACACCTAGGCACTGTGCGTTTTTTTATTGCCTATTTATTGGCGGGTATTGGCGGAAGTTTGGCCAGTTTGTGGTGGAACGACTACATGGTTGCCGTCGGCGCTTCAGGTGCAATTTTTGGTATGTATGGTGTCTTTCTCGCATTGCTTTTGAGTAAAGCACTCGACAAAAACATCCAACGTGCGTTTCTGACCAGTACGCTTGTTTTTGTCATCTACATGGTACTCAATGCGCTCAAGAAAGAGACCAACATAGACAACGCAGCGCATTTTGGCGGGCTATTAACCGGCTTGATCTTTGGATTTGCTAGTATTCCAAGCCTCAAAAGGCCCAAAAATCAACTATTGAATGCCTCCACCCTGAGCGTATTAAGTGTGCTTTTACTGACTTTGAGTTTTTTCGTAATCCGCTCCATCCCGAATGACGTCGCAAATTACAATCATTTCTGGAAGCGTTTTGCAGTGATAGAAAAAGCAGCATTAAAAGTGTACCAACTGCCTAAAGGTAGCTCGAATTTGACCATTTATAATGAAGTGAAATTACACGGGCTACCCAAATGGCATCGCATGCTTGCTCTTGTACAGCAACAATACAAACTTGAATTACCCCAACAACTGCTCCAACGCAATCGCATCCTAGAGAATTACTGTAAGGCCAGAATAAAGTCTTATGAGCTGATTTGCGAATCGCTGCTCCATCCCAAAGAAAATTACGATTACGCATTAAACTATTACAACCAATACATCATGGCGCAGCTAGAAGAGATGCAAACGTTGGCTCAGTAATAAACTACTTCAAATCAAAGATGATCCCCACACCCGAACACAACGCTAAAATTGCCAAACTGACTTTAGAGGAGCTCGACAACCCTTTGACGCAAAAAGTACGTTATCTAGATAAGTTAGTCGACGAATTGGCAAAAGGCAAGTCGATGGAGAAGATATTAAGAAAATAAAAAAAAGAATATGATGAAGTATATCGCATTATGGGTCCTCTTACTGACAATGCGTTCAGTTTATGGCCAAGCTACATTTTTAGGATTTGATCACCTGGATTGTCGGGATTCACTTTCTAACAATTACACCTATGTAAACTGGTTCAGTCAAGATGCATCTTCAGGAGGCTTTCGAGTATACAGAAATGGTACAGAAGTATATAACCAAACAGGTCAGGGTGCATTTAAACCCGCATGTTTAGATCTTCAATTTGTAAATGATGGCGTTGGTTTTATGGTGGTATTTCAGCCCTTAAGTGGCTTTATACAATTGTGGCGCACTGAAGATTACGGCATCACATGGCAGCAAATTGCTAGTGGAGCGCCTAATTATGCTGGCATGTACATCATCAACGACTGGACAGCTTATATGGTGACTCATTACTTCACTCCAACCCAAAATATAGTCGAACTATCAAGAGGAAGTATCCTCACAAGCAATCAAGACAATCAGTTCATTAATGATCAAAATTTTACTTCTGATGTTTTTGTAACAGATACACTACTCAACGCAGATCGCTGCGATTCCTCTTCCTTGTCATTTGCATTAGCTAACAACGGAGACACCGTTTCCTATCACATCAATTTTGAGGTGCTCAATGCTGCTTTAGATGAAAATCAGGTAGAAAGTTTAGCTACAATTTATCCAAATCCGACTACCGATGCTTTTTCAATTGCTTCTGCTTTGGAGCAACCCAATCATGTGGCTGTTTATTCCTTGTCAGGTCAATTGATCAAAGCGTTTTCTAGCGCTGAGATTCAAAATAATTGGTATTCGGTACTTGAATTGAATCAAGGCCACTACTTTATTAAATTGGAAACTACTCAAGGAGTAAGGCTTGTTAAATTATTGAAATATTAAGTTGGAATCGGTAATCAGTGATTTAATAGCTGGTTGCATACAAATTATTGTTTCTATGAATTGGAGCCGTTATAAATCGTATCAAACACGATTTGCTTGATGGTGTAACTTTAGCTCTTACCTATTTGTCTTACTTCAAATGAATACCATGAAAAAGCTTTTCACATTAAGTATAATCGCAATGCTATTTATTAGCTGCGGCAAAATTAACACACCAAATGCCGAGTCCGAAAAGATTTTTGGTACTTGGCGTTTTGTATATAGTAGTGGTGGTTTGTGGGGAGGCGGAAATGTGAGTTTTGATGCCACCGATACTTATGAATACAAAGAAAACGGTACTTTTTCGCACCGCAAAGATGGGCAACTCATTGATCAAATGAATTTCTCGTTGCAATTAGGCCCGAGTATTACCAGTCAGACCGATCAGCTTTTGATTCAGTATGGAACGGTAGGTTACAAACAATCCTTTCAAATCAGTAATGACACCTTGTTTTTAAGTGATGAGGTTTTCGATGGTTTTCAGTATGTTTTCGTTAAACAATAAGCATGAGAGCTACACTTTCCTTTTTTCTGTTGGTTTTCTTGCTTTCTGAAAGTACAGTTGCTCAAACTTCAAAGAATCTTTTTACCTACGGCTTGACCGTTGGGGCAAACCGCCCACAAACTGATCTTTTATCTGGGGATCAAAAGTTTGCGGAGCAAATACTACCTGCAACGGGCTTTAATTTTCAGTATACCCGAATGGTGCATCCGAAAGTGCCACTAAACTTTACCGCAGGTTTTGGCTTAATGGGCGTCAAATTGTCGGCCCCAGCTAATGGTGATTTTATGGGAGACCGCATGACTCCTTTTTCTTGGGGTACGTTTACGCTTACCAATTTGCGTTTGGAAGTGGGTAGTGGTTATCAGTTTTTTAAAAATGAGCGCTCTACTTTACAAGCACTTGGTGGTATTGGCATTCGCAAAATGAGCAATGGAAGCTACGGAAGTTGGTCCTATGAACCCGCAGGTCAATTGTATGTCGTGGAATTCGAGACTTCTAAGCCATCGGTGCCTTTTGTCAGTTTGGGAGCGCAGTGGGCCTACCAATTGAAAAACAACAATTTACTTTCCGTCAAACTGAGCTATGATCATTCTTTCAGAAATATCTATGACGGATCTTACCAAATGTATAATCAAACAAATACAGGTACGTATAACAACCAAGGGCGCTTTTTGAATCTTCAAATTGGCTATACGCTCAACGGACAAAATAAAGCAGCACGTCTTGCGCTTTTGCAACAAGAGCAGCAACTCGATCGCAAAACGGCTAAAAAAGCTTACCGTAAAGAAAAGCGCTACATTGACCCATACAGTACGTTTTTGCGCACAAGCGGAGGCATTTATCTTTCGCGTACGCAGATCATCGACGATCCAAATAATGTCATGAATTCAAGTGTTTCTGAGGGCTTTATGCCTCAAATTGCATACGAAAAAGGGCTTGGAAAAAATATATATTTGGAGGCGAGCCTTTCTTCAGGAAGTGTTTGGTTCACAGAAAAATATGTCTCCATGCCTTATTCTCGAATGGCCACGAGTACTTCAAATCATTTGCAACTCGGTTTGGGCGCCATGTATCGCTGGACCCTCCCCTCTAACTATACCATTTTGAACTTTCATGCGGGCTTGAGTACCGGTTTGCTTTTCGATAAAGTAGGTAATTTCTGGACCAGTACTGGTCAATGGGGAGGTGAAATGAACAACATCCCTTTTCAATTCTCTACCCAAATTTCAACTCAAGTTGTGTCCAAGTATATTGGCGCTGTTTATTTAGGTGCCTCCAAAGATTTCAGATTGGCCAATCGGGTCTATTTGAACCTAGGCTACCGCCGTTATTTTGGATTCAATACCATCATCAATTCTACCATTCAACATACAGACCTCCTCACCCAACAGAGCTCCGTCATACAAGCGAAAGTCAAGGGAGGTGGTAGCGATATTGTTTTGGGCTTGAAGTTTAAATTGAATAAATAATTGGTTGCCACTGAGTTATTCCAAAAAGTTCGAATTTTTTGATTAATTTAAGTCTTATGAAAATCATCTACCTACTTCTATTTGTTTTTGGCGGCAGCATGGCTTTTGGGCAAATGCAATTTTTGGGTTTTGACCACAATTATTGTCCTGACCAGATGTCGATGAATTACACTTATTCCAATTGGTTTAATCAGTTGACAGAGCAAGGCGGCTTTAAAGTTTACCGCGACGGCGTAGAAGTGTATAGTGGTTCGGCATCCTTGCCGTATACGCCAACTTGTGTAGATATGAAATTTGTGAACGATGGCGTCGGCTTTATGGTTTTGCGAACGCCTTTGGAGCACCATCGCATCTACCGCACCGAAGACTACGGTCAAACTTGGCAAGATGTTTTATCATCAAATGGAGCGCCCTATTATGCCGGCATGTATGTCATCAACGACTGGACAGCCTATATGGTGACTTACTATTTTTCAGATGTCCAAAAAAGAGTGCTGGTCGCACGAGCAAGCACCATCCCATTGAATCGCGATGCACAATTTATCAATGATGATACATGCACTATTAATGTGTATGAAACGGATGCTTTGCTGAATGCCGATCGTTGCGGTGCAGATTCCTTGCAGTTTGCTTTTGCAAGTAACGGAGATACCATCACTTATCATATCAATTTTGAAGTCATTAATGCCAACGTTATTGACTCAAAGCCCGCTGATGAACCACTCTTCGTTTATCCTAATCCGGCTAGTTCGTATTTTTCTTTGCAGCTACCTGAAGGAAATGTAGTGAAAAGCATACGTCTTGTCAGTTTAGCTGGGAAAGAAGTTGCAGCGTTTGACCAACAGCAGATTCAAAATAATGCATTCTTCATCGGAGCTTTACCACCTGGCATGTATGTGTTGCAAACGCAGACGCAACTGCGTTTGTATGAAAGTAAAATAAGCATAGAATAGGGGGTGCTTAACAAGGCTGCTCTCTTTAAAAATACGGAAGTTTATAATTGACTTTATGTTATGAAACTTTTCATCATCAGCTTGACCTGTTTGCTATTCATTCGTTGCAGTATTAATGATCAAACAACAAAATATCAAACGAAAACCCCCAAAAATAGGGAGCTGATCTATGAAATTCATGCCGACGATCTTTGGGCAAAGTTTGTCAATATCAAAGAACCCAAAGGTAGAAAGGTGATTTTTCCGGAAGGAGGAAAGCAACGAAGTGTTGTCTTTCGAAAAGATGTAACCAATGACCAAAAGGCAGATCTTTTAATCGAGCTTGGCGCTTGTGGAACTGGGGGCTGTTTATACGGTTTGTTTGTAAAGGTTGCTGAGCATCGATTCAAACTTGCTTTTTTTGATTACTTAAAAAACCCAGCATTTGTTAAAAATAAAAAGGGCGAGTTTGACTTGCAATCTAGTGAAGAAATGGAGCCAGGTAACCCATATCGGGTTCATTTCACAGAGTATCGCTTCGAAAAAAAAACAGCAACTTTTAAATTAGATACCACTTATATTTTTGAAGAACATTTCAGCCGAAATACCGTCATTGACAGTTTGTATTTTCAGTTGACCTGCAAGGATCATGACCCCGAAAATATGTTTGGTAAATCTGAAGTTAAAATTACAAACCTGCTTACTGGTAAACTCATTCAGGTCATTCGGTCCGATGAATTTTGGTTCAATCAGAATATGGGTTTTGGATATGAGGATGTCAATTTTGATGGTTACAAAGACCTCCTTTTTTTTACAGGACATGGCGGAAGTTATGGTTCACCTACAAACAATTACTATCTTTTTGATACCACACGTAATCGTTTTGTATATCATGCCGGTTTAACGGAACAAGAGCAGGGGTCTTGCGGGCCTTTAGAATTCAAAATACAAAAAAAACAGGTCATTAGTCATGAAAAGTCTGGTTGCTGCTGGCATCGCACTTCTACTTTTGAATTTAAAGACGGGAAATTGAAACTCGTGAAGCGCTATACGGAGGGAATGGATGTGCGTGACCGATTGATAAAGAAAACAGAATATTTTTGAGTCTCAAGTTGATGCATACCTTCCTTCATCACTTTCCTGATGCCAAACAATTAGAGCTACAAGAGCTCATGCAACTTGTTGCTAAAGTGGCGCCACAAGAAAAGGCCGCCTTCTACGATGGAAAGGACAGAGAAGGGAAGGTCCTTACGAACCCTGCACTTGGCATTGGAAATTATCTGCATCATTTTTCAGATGGAAGAGTGGAGCAGCTTTACCGAATCGGGATCAGTCCGAATGCGACCGGATTTTCAATTTATGTGTTGGGGCTGAAGGATAAAGAAATCTTGAAAACTCGTTTTGCAAATTCTTTAGGAAAAGCCAAAGTAACGGGGTATTGTATTAAATTTAAATCGTTAAAAGATTTGGACGAAAAAATAGTCCTAGTTTTGATCAAATTTGCCCTGTATTATGAGTGAAATCAACATAGACAACTACCTTGACAGCCATTACATCCACAGGAGTAATTGGTTGCGCGCGGCCGTACTCGGCGCCAACGATGGCATTATTTCTGTATCGAGTTTAGCCATTGGCGTGGCCGCGGCAAGTTCTACCAGAGAGCCGATTGTTTTGGCAACGGTGGCCGGTTTGGTTGCTGGTGCGCTCTCAATGGCTGCTGGTGAATACGTGTCTGTAAGTTCTCAAATGGATACAGAGCACGCCGATATCGAAAGAGAAAAGCAAGAATTGGCTGAGATGCCCGAAGAAGAGTTGCAGATTTTGGCTCAAATTTACGAGCAACGCGGTCTTCAAAAAGAGACGGCGATGTTGGTGGCCAAAGAACTCACAGCCCACGACGCCTTGGCTGCCCACGTGCGCGACGAACTCGGTATCAATGAAATTACCCAAGCCAACCCCATTCAAGCAGCACTTGCTTCAGGCGCAGCATTTTCTGTTGGCGGTATTTTTCCGTTACTGGTCATCTTATTTGCACCGGTAAAAGGCATGGAATTTTGGCTGTATGGATTTACCATCCTAGCTTTGGTGCTACTTGGTGCTACAGCGGCCCGCACCGGAGGTTCACCAATCTGGAAAGCAGTTACGCGCATCACTATTTGGGGTACAATTGCCATGGCGCTATCTGCTGGTGTAGGTTCTTTATTTGGGGTGAATGTCTAGGCTGTAGCTCAAATAAAGATTTGCATTTTTCGCAACTGCTCGGATTATACTTGTAGAATTTAATTTCTGTTAAAGTGGCTTCTCAAGTTAAATTTGAACTATGAAGCATTTTATCCTCACGGCACTATTTTTTTGTTTGACCTTGAATACCAGCAATTTATTTGCTCAAAACGCACATATTCAAGATCCAATAGATACTTTAAAAGTATACCAAGTTGAACTTTCTGACGGAACGATTTTTATGGGTTTCATTCTCTCGATGGATACCAATATATTAGTCATGAAAACCACTTCAATCCCGAGGCTAGAGATTCCAATGGACAAGGTGAAGTCTTATGAGGTGCTAGAGCATTCTACATTAAAAAATGGCTCCTATTGGTTTGGTAATCCGCATGCGACGCGCTATTTATTTGGACCCTCGGCAATTAATTTAAAAAAGCGTGAAAAATATTACCAAAATACATGGCTCTTTTTGAACTCATTTAACATTGGTATAACAGATCATTTTTCAATTGGCGGGAGTATTGAAATGATTTCAACTACCTTGAGTTTGGCTTCGGGTAGTTTTTCACCTACCATCTTGATTACGCCAAAAATAGGTTATCAGGTCGCCGAAAAGGTACATGCAGGTGGAGGTGTTTTATATGCAAATATTCTTGGCGAACAATCTGCTGGTATTGCATATGGGATAACAACTGTTGGTACTTATGACAATAACATTACTGGAGGATTGGGCTGGGGCTTCATCAATGGTTCTTTTTCAAGTCGGCCAATTGTTACTTTTTCAGCAATGAAAAGGGTATCAAGAAAAGTAGCTCTCGTGACTGAAAATTGGCTTATCCCTTCAAATGCTTACTATGGAATTTATTCTTATGGCCTGCGCTTCTTTAGTGAGAAAATGGCTGTGGATTTAGCTTTCGTTAATAATTCAGACATTGCTAGTTTCTTAAAAATCGGTATTCCTTTTGCGAGTTACACTCTAAAATTCTAGCACTACTACTGCGTCAAAGCAGTGTTTAGGGCTTATTTTTGTATTTTCGTTGACATGAAAACACCCGGCTCTATTGTTCAAGAAATCTTAGCAAATATCCCTGAGGACAGAAAGGATGCATTTACAAAACTTCATCAGACGATAGTTGAAAATCTTCCAATTGGTTTTGAACCCGGAATCAGTTACGGCATGTTAGCTTACGTTATTCCGCACACCCTTTACCCTGCGGGTTATCATTGTAAACCTTCGGAACCGCTGCCTTTTGCGAGTTTAGCTTCTCAGAAAAATACCATCAATTTCTATCATATGGGTATGTATGCCAATCAATCTTTGATGGATTGGTTTGTTGCTGAATATCCAAAATATTGCACTCAAAAACTTGACATTGGTAAAAGTTGCATTCGCTTTAAAAAGTGGGATCAAATCCCCTTTGAGCTCATGGGTCAACTCATGCAAAAAATGAGTGCAGATCAGTGGATTGCACTTTATGAAAGCCAATTGAAGAAGTAAAATGCTGTCTTTGCATCATATGTCATGCTGATAAATATCAAATCTATTGTTATGAAAACTTTGTTCATTCTCCTTGTTTCAGCCTTCGTATTCACCTCCTGTAACCGCACTACTTGCGAAAATCCAAAAGCAGCAACAATTGAAGATTACACTGGCCTTGATGGCTGTGGTCTGGTCATCAAACTGCAAACTGGGGAGGTACTTGAGCCGATCAACCTCAATGACTTCAACATCACGCCAACTGACGGCATGAAAGTTTGGGTCAAGTACCATGAAGTAGGTATGATGAGTATATGTATGGTTGGCCCTACTGTAGAAATCGATTGTCTAGCGAAGCGCTAAACTAATATGCCAGTAGCGCCTGTGTACGCGCCACAAAATACGGATTCACCAAATTTGCTTTATTGTAAGTCAAGGGCTCACCCGTTTCTGCATGCACTACTTCACCACCTAAGGCTTCTAGAATGGCTTGCCCTGCGGCAATATCCCATTCCATGGTGGGTGCAAAGCGCGGGTAGATGTCTGCTCGGCCGCTTGCTAGATCAAAGAATTTGAGTGCTGATCCTTTTTTGATGTAGTCAAGCTCATGACCTTTTGCTTTGAGGGAATTAATGATTTGTAAAACTGGGCCACTATGGTGGCTTCGCGAGCAGGCCATGACTAATGGTTTGTTTATTTGTTGGGGAATACCAAGACGTTGCCAATTTGAATAATGCTCAAAGTCTTTGAATTGAAATACGAAGACGCCAATGTCTTTGCCACCAATTAGAATCTCTTCCTTGACAGGTGAGGCAATGAGTCCGAAAATGGCTTGTTTGTTATTGATGAGCGCAATATTGACCGCAAATTCGTCGTTGCGTTTGATGAATTCTTTGGTACCATCTAGTGGGTCTATGCACCAAGACTGGATCCAGGATTGTCTTATCTCAAAAGGCGCCTTATCACTTTCTTCGCCTGTTATTGGGATGCCTAACGGAGAAAGATATTTTTCTATAATTCTTGACGAAGCGAGGTCGGCTTTGGTGACAGGCGAGCCATCGGATTTATCGAGAAAAGAGAAGTCTTGTCGGTAGATCTCCATAATGGCTTTTGAGGCCGCAATTGCAGCTTCAATGGCTACTTGATATGCTTTTGGAAGCGCTTGCAATTAGAGTTGCATTTCGGGAACAAAGTCGGGCACAATGAGGTCACCTTCCGTTTTGGCGATGATTTCCTCCACACTAACGCCGGGCGCCCTCTCTAACAAATGAAATTTGCCCTCTTTGATCTCCATAACAGCTAATTCGGTTACTACTTTTTTGACGCAGCCCACGCCAGTTAGCGGTAAGGTGCAAGCTTTTAAAATTTTAGATTCGCCAGCTTTATTGCTGTGCATCATGGCCACAATGATGTTTTCTGCTGAAGCAACGAGGTCCATAGCGCCACCCATTCCTTTGACCATTTTGCCAGGGATTTTCCAGTTGGCGATATCGCCATTTTGCGAAACTTCCATGGCACCTAGTACGGTGAGTTGGACGTGTTGCCCCCGTATCATGGCAAAAGACATGGCGGAGTCAAAAAAGGAAGCGCCAGCACGCGTGGTAATGGTTTGCTTACCTGCATTGATGAGGTCTGGGTCTTCTTCGCCTTCAAACGGGAAAGGCCCCATACCTAAGACGCCATTTTCTGATTGAAACTCTACTTCTATTCCTTCGGGAATGTAATTGGCAACTAGCGTCGGGATGCCGATTCCGAGATTGACATACCAACCATCTTGTAATTCTTGTGCAATGCGCTTTGCAATACCAGTTTTATCGAGTGCCATGTGCTTATTGTTTAGAACGAACAGTGCGTTGTTCGATGCGTTTTTCGAATTTTTGCCCTTGGAAGATGCGTTGCACGAAAATGCCGGGCGTATGAATTTGGTTGGGATCAAGGGTACCGGCAGGCACCAACTCTTCTACTTCTGCAATTGTGATTTTGCCAGCCATTGCCATCATAGGATTGAAATTGCGCGCAGTAGCTTTGTAGATGAGGTTGCCTTCGGTGTCACCTTTCCAAGCTTTGACAATTGCGAAATCTGCGGTAAGAGCGCTTTCAAGAATGTGTGGCTTACCATTAAAGATGCGCACTTCTTTGCCCTCGGCAACTTCTGTACCGTAGCCTGCTGGCGTAAAAAAGGCAGGAATACCTGCACCACCAGCTCGGCAGCGTTCGGCCAAAGAGCCTTGCGGAATAAGGTCAACTTCTAGCTCGCCACTGAGCATTTGGCGCTCAAATTCGTCGTTCTCGCCTACATATGAGCTGATCATCTTTTTGACTTGTTTACCTTGAAGCAAAAGCCCAAGGCCAAAGTCGTCGACACCTGCGTTATTGGAAATACAAGTCAGGTTCTTGACGCCCATCTTGACGAGTTGAGCGATGGAATTTTCGGGAATACCGCACAAACCAAAGCCGCCGACCATCAGGGTCATGCCGTCTTGAATACCATTTAGCGCTTGCGCAGGATCTTTTACTACTTTATTCATCTTTTAAAATTCAAATGGAACCTCTGATTCGTCTACAGTTTCGGGTTGGGGCGCCGCGGTGCAATCATAGACCGAAGGGTCGTAGTCTGTTGGCTGGTCAAAGTCTCGGGTAGAGAGTGCTATGCCTGGGTCTTTATATACTTTTTGCATGAAGTAGCCGTAAATTGGCAGCGCCATGCGGCCTCCTTGCCCCCAGGTCATGCTCTTGAAGCGCACGGCGCGGTCTTCGGCTCCTACCCAAACACCTGTGACTAACTCGGGCGTGATGCCCACAAACCAACCGTCAGAGTTGTTTTGAGTGGTGCCTGTTTTACCCGCTGTAGGCGCAGAAATACCACCCCAACTGCGGCCGCCGCGAAGGCTTCCGGCCGTACCGAAATTGACAACACCCTTCATCATTTGGAGCATTTCATAAGCGACAGTAGAGTTGAGTGCTTGTTCGCGGTGTTCGGTGGCGCTGTAAATGACTTTGCCATTGCGGTCGGTGATGCGCTCAATAAAAGTAGGACGAATGTAAATACCATTATTCGGAAACACACATTGTGCGGCTACCATCTGTAAAAGCGAGAGGTCCATACTGCCCAAGCACATGGACGGAACGACATCATTGGGGTTCAGTTCAATTTCCATTTTTTTGAGGAGCTTCTCGATCTGATATGGCCCACCTGTTTTTTGAACTGGATTGAAATTACCCATGCGGCCCATTACGGCTACGGTTACTTTGTTCGACGACTGCGCAAGTCCGTCTCGAACGGTTGGTGCAGCTGGCCCAGCAGGGCAATATTGACCCACAACTTTATTGGTGTTGTGGTCTACGAGATCTAGACAGTATTCGTCGGCAGAAAATCCAGTACACGGATTCACAACTTTCATGGAAAGCGCCGCAGCATATACAAATGGCTTGATGGTAGAACCCACTTGGCGCTTCCCTTGGCGAACGTGGTCGTAGCCAAAATGCTTGAAGTTGATACCGCCTACCCAGGCTTTTACAAAACCAGTCCGTGGATCTACGGATACCATTCCTGCATGTAAAAATGCTTTGTAATAACGGATAGAATCATTGGGGCTCATGACGGTATCTCGTTCACCTTTAAGGCTGAAAACAGTCATTTCAACGGGTTCGTTAAAGTTCTTATTGATTTCAGCTTCAGTCAAGCCCAGCGCCACTAATTTTTTGTAGCGGTCGGAGTTATGGCGTGCGGAGGTCATGATTTGATCTACAATTTCTGGCTTGATGCTATTAGAAAACGGATAGTTCTTTAAGCCTTTATTGTTGAGATCAAACTGCGGTTGGAGTTCTTCGTTGATGTGTCTTTCGACGGCCTGCTCCGCATAGCGCTGCATGGTAGGGTTTAGGGTGGTGTAGATTTTGAGTCCGTCGGCATCGATGTCGTACGGATTGCCATCTTCGCGCAAATACTTGAAGGTGCCGTCGGCTTTTTTAGATAAAAGAATAGACTGCACCTCGGTGCGTAATTCTTTTCTGAAATAAGGCGCCATTCCTTCTTTGTGATCTAGCGAGCGGTAACGGATCACAATAGGTGTTTTGATCAGCTTGTTGTATTCTTCACGTGTGATTTTTGAGCGCAAAGCTTCATTGCCTTTTTCACTGTTCTTGAGCCATTGAAACAAGACTTGGTTGCGTCTGGAATGAGCAATGGTCGAATCTTTGGCGCGAGCAGCTAGGATGTCGTCTTTACTTACGGCACTCAGTGCAATTCCTTTATTTTCGGCAATTTTTGCTCTGTAATTTCTGATTTGATAACTGTAGGGATTGAAAATTGTAGGGTTTTTACAAAGCCCAACCAAAGTTGCGGCTTCAGATTTAGAGAGGTCTTTTGGCCTTTTATTGAAATAGACACGAGCGGCGTTTTCTATGCCAACTGCATTGTACAAGAAATCGAACTGATTGAGGTACATCGTAATGATTTCTTCTTTGGTAAATCGTTCTTCAAGACGCTTTGCAATGATGTTTTCACGGGCTTTTTCGCTCACGCGTCGGAATTTGCCAAGGATTCCTCCTACATACGGAAGTTCTAGGCGCGTACCGCTGGCACGTGCGATTTCTTCACGTTGGCGCTGTTGTAAGGTAAAGAGTAATTTAGCCAGCTGTTGTGGAATGGTAGAGGCACCACCCGAACGGCCTAATGAGGTGAAAGAACGAGCCAATGCGCGGAAATCTACTCCGGAGTGTTGAATAAAACGTTCGTCTTCTGTAGAAATGAGGGCGTCAGTTACAAAAGGTGATATCTCGCGATATTTAACACTCGTTCGGTTCACTTGCCAAAAACGACCAATGACGGTATCTTCTTTGACACTTTTTTTGGCAAGGATCAAAGAAGCTTGTAATTCTGGTGGGTTGTCTAGCATAGAGACTGGCGGGAGGTCATCTTCGGACTGCAGCAAGAGGATGCTAGCTACCAAAAAGAAAGGCAGTAGTGCGACAATCCAAAACAACTTCGTCATTTTCTTTTGTTCTTGCTCATTCAAAACAGGTGCGTTTCTTTTCATATGTTTTAATTTACAACAAATTAGCGTAATACGTCTTTGCGCTGGGCATCGAGTTTCAATAAAATAAATAGCATTACGCTAAAAGACATCATTGAGGAGCCTCCATAACTGAAAAATGGAAGAGGAATACCAATGACAGGCGCAAAGCCGATATTCATACCTATATTGATTGCGAAGTGATAAAAGAGGATCATCGCTACGCAATAGGCGTATATTCTGTTGAAAGAGGCGCGCTGTCTTTCGGCAATAACGATGATCCGAAAGAGTACAAAAAAGTATAAAATAAACAAGACTACGACACCCACAAAGCCCCATTCTTCTGCAAAAGGACAAAAGATAAAATCGGTTTCACTTTCAGGAACGTGATTAGAGCGCACGCTTGAAACCGAAGCTTCGCGGTACCCTTTCCCTAAAAAACCTCCCGAACCTACAGCTGCCATGGCGCGGTTGCGGTTGTAGTCGTCGCCGTTGGGGTCTTCACGGAGCCCCAAGAAGAGCTCGATGCGGTCTTTTTGATGTGTTTTGAGCATGTCAAAACCTTTGTCTACAATAAAACTCAAAAGGCTGCCTATGAGCAAACCGAGCGTCAAGACGACCATCATGCGGGAGCGTTCTCTGCGCGTACTGAAGCGCTGCATGATGAGCCAAGAAGCTACATAAATGAGTAAAAGTCCGAAAATCACACCAGAAGATCCGCTGAGTTCTAGATCTAAGCCAAACAAGGAAATGTTGAATTGAACGCTATCCAAGAGCAGCGTCACGACACTCAACACGACCAATGCAAATAAAATCGGAATGAAGTGAGAACCCACCCATGTTTCTTTATAGCGCACACCCGGTATGGCATTGACAAACTTGAGTAAGATTGGGTCAAAGGTCAGCCCCTCGCGGTACATGACGAAGAGAAAAGAGGTAAATACTACGAACGTTCCGGCATCTGGTTGAAGTAGAATCAAGGCCATTGGAATGAGCAGGATGCTACTGGCCGTCAGGACCGTACCGGTGGTTTGTTGCTTAACGGTAAGGCCGCTGATGTATTTGGCAAGCAGAAGAGAGGTAGATATTTTGGCAAATTCTGCGGGCTGCACCCCAAAAGAGCCTACGCCTAGCCAAGCGTGTGCGCCATGAACGGCAGGCATGAAAAGCACCACTACAAGCAGAACCAGCGTTGACGCATAAATCGGAATAGCGAGTTTACGGTAGATATCGGAGTCAATGAGAAAGACCAACAAGCCCAAGAAGAGCGAAAAGAGGATCCAAAACAATTGACGCCCATACTTCTCAGAAAAGTCAAAAAGAGAAGGGGCTTCTTCGTTGTAGGCTACAGAATAAACGGTGGCCAAACCCATCAAGAGCATTGTGAGCAAGGCGCCGAAAAGTGGCCAATCGAGGTGTTCGGTGAGGCTTTCTTGTTTGCGCATTAGTCGGCGTTTATAAAGGCAATCTGAGCTTCTTTCATGCGTGTTTCTTTGTCTTTATCAGAGATTTTACGCTTGAGGTATTTTTCGATCATGAGTTGCGCAATAGGTGCTGCCCAAGACCCTCCCCAACCCGCATTTTCGACGAATACGGCAATGGCAATTTTTGGGTTTTTCATTGGCGCAAAAGCGAAAAATACGGAGTGGTCTTCGCCATGTGGGTTTTGCACCGTTCCTGTTTTTCCACAGACAATGATGTTATCCATACGTGCTTGTTTTCCCGTACCACCATCTTCATTGACTACCCTGCGCATGCCTTCTATGACCGCATCAAAGTGGCGGTAATTGATCATTGTCCAACGTTTTTTTCGGAATTGTGGCAAAGACCCACTGCTGCCAATGGCGCGTACAAAATGAGGAGTATAGTACCAACCTTTATTGGCAATAATTGCAACGATGTTGGCCATTTGTAGGGGGGTGAGTTTGACTTCACCTTGTCCGATAGAGATCGAACGAATCGTAGAAAAAGCCCAAGTATGATGGCCATACCATTTGTCATAGAAGGCGGGGTTTGGAATTAGGCCTGGTCTTTGGCCACTGACGTCAGTATCGAAAACGTCACCCAACCCAAAACTACGGATGTACTTGTACCATTTGTTGAGCCCATATTCGGCATCGGCAAAGTTGTTTTTCTTGACACCTTGCTGGATGATACGGCGCACGGCCATGTAGTAGTAAGGATTACACGAATATTGAATTGCTTCGGCAATGTTGCGCGCAGAAGGGTGGTTGTGGCAGCCCACAAGGCTTTTGTCACAGGGAAACCCTGTGTTGGCATTGATGACGCCCTCTTGCATGCCAATTAAACTCTGCACCAACTTGAAGATCGAACCGGGCGGATATTCGGCTTGCAAAGGCCGCGGAAAAAGAGGTAGGTTGGGGTCTCGTGCTAATTTGGGGTAGTTAGCGCTAATATTGCGCTTGCCAACCAATAAGTTGGGGTCGTAAGATGGTGCCGATACCATGCTCAGGATTTCACCAGAAGATGGCTCTATGGCGACAATACAGCCCTTTTTCTTTTGCATGAGTTCTTCACCATAGGTTTGCAATACCACATCCATTCCCATTTTCAAAGGCGCAGCTTGGCGTGCAATAGTATCGTATTTGCCATCGGCATAAGATTCAATGGCGTTGTTGAGCGCGGAGGTGACGATGTACTTAATGCCTTTGACGCCGCGCAGTTCTTTTTCGTAAAAGCGTTCTATTCCTGCACGGCCAATGTTATTGCCGGGTTTATAGAAGCGGTCTTCATCGATTTCTTCACGGTATACTTCTGACAAATAACCTAAAATATTTGCCGCGCTTTTATAGGGGTAGTTGCGCGCACTAGTCGCTTCTTCGTAAAAGCCTGGGAAATTCGCCAAATGCGGTGCAATCTTGGACATTTCTTCTAGCGTGAGTTCTTTTAAGAAGGGATAGGCTCTGATTTTCTGATAGTTGGGTGTGCGCTTGCGCGAAATTTTGTTGTAGTAAGAGCCCTCGCCGTCTACAATTTCTTTGAAGCGATTGCGGACTTCTTGGCGCGTCCAGCCAATGAGTTTGGCAAAAGCAGCAGTATCGAGATCGACGATGCTGTCTTCTACCATCATGAGGTTGTAGTAAGTTTGGTTGGTCACGATTTTTTTGCCGTTGCGGTCAAAGATGACGCCCCTTGGCGGAAAGATTTCTTTGCGTTTTTCGGCGATTTCTTGAGCGCGGAGTGTCCAGGTGTCGTCTATGACTTGCATATAAAACAGCTTGAACAGGTAAATGCCAATTACCAAGATAAAAAAACTGATGATGACATTTCGGCGCGCGTCTAGGTTCATTTTTTCTGTTTGCTGTTCAAAATGAAACTTTGGATGAGCAAGGCCAAAAGGAAGGAAAGCCCGCCGCTGAGGATAGTCTTTTGCAAAATAAAACCAAAACGACCCAATTCAAAAATTTCGAGTAAAAAGAACCAAAAGGTATGTAGCCCGAGCAGCAAGCCATAAACCAATCCAAACCAACTGCTGCCCATGTCTTGAGAGGTGGGTTCTTTGAGTGGGTCATAACCTTCGCGTGGCCCATAAAATTTAAAGACGATTGGGCGCAGATAAGCCATCAAGACCAATGCTGACGTATTGAGACCATACGTATTGGAGAAAATATCGATTACTAAACCCATTAAAAAGGCGATGCCCATCATTGGGATAACAGTCAGTTCAAAAGGCAGTAGCATGATGAATAACGGCTGGATCATGAGGTGAATGCCGAAACCAATGTTGAGTTGATTGAAGACCAACGCTTGTAAAAAAGCAAAGACCACAAAACGGATGATATGTTTGTAAACGATATTCATGTTATTCGTCGTCTCTAGGAATTCGGGCTTCGAGCGCAGTTTGCTCAGCCATATGTAGATTTTTGATTACGTAAACACGTTGCAAGCGCCGGTAATCGGCAGCAAAAAGGATGTCTACCTTCCAAAGTGCTTGACCTTCAATAGGTTCTGTGTGACTTACTTTTCCAACTGGAATACCTTTAGGAAAAATACCAGAACCGCCGCGCGTGACTACAGTAGACCATTTTTTGATGCGCAGGTCGTTGTTGATGCCAGTGACGGTTCCGTAGCGCGGGTCGCGACCATCCCATTTGATAAAGCCGGGCAAATCGGATTTTTTCATGTGAATGTTGACATCTATATTGATGTCTTCGGTCAGTACCGTTTTAACCAAACTATAGTGCTTACTGGCATAGTGGATCACGCCCACTACACCTTCGTGACAAAAAACGCCCATTCCGCGCTTAATGCCTTGAGCGCTCCCAACGTTGAGTGTAAAATAGTTATTGCGGCGGTCTACACTTGAATTAATTACTTCTGCGGGAATGTAGGTGTATTGTTGCTCAAAAATAGTGTCGTTAATTTTGACCTTGCCTCTAGACAACTGATACATAAATTGGGGCTGTCTTTTGCGCCAATAGGTATTTTCCCATTGCAATTGGGTATTGTTTTTACTCAGGTTAAAGTGCTTGGTGAGGTCGTGTTCCCATTCAAGGATTTGAATTGCTATATTGTTGTTGGTGGTCAGGAATTGATTGCGCGGAAAACTCAAGTAAGTGACATACCAACTCAGCGCCAGAATTTGCAGCATAGCAAAGACCAAAAAGATCCGGAAACGTTGCAAAAAAGCGATGAGATTGCGCATAAGAACAAAGATAGTAAATTTGACCCATGCTACACCTCAAAGAATCCTGCGAATTATGTGCAAAAATATTAACCAAAGATTCTTCCGAGGCCTTTATCTGTTCTTATGAATGCACCTATTGTGCGGCATGCGCAAATGAGCGCTTGAAACTCGTTTGTCCCAATTGCAATGGCGACCTTCAAAAACGCCCATCTAGGAAGAAAAACAAGCTCATCTTCCCAAATCAAAACACACTCATTTCGACCGATAGATTGCGCTTGATCCCATTTGATCAAAAGGCATACGATGACATTTTTGCACATGCTTCGAAGCAAGAAATCATGCAAATTTTTGGTCATCAAAACGAGGAAGAATACGAACTCGAATGCAGCCGTTACAAAGGTGGTTTTTCTACCTACAACCTCACCATTCAATTTTTTCAATTAGTCTTGAAAGAAACGCAGGAAGTTTTGGGTTGGGCGGGTTATCATTCTTGGGCCAAACAGCACCACAGAGCCGAACTTTTTTACAGTTTAAAGCAGGACGAATTCAAACGCAAAGGCTACATGTCTGAAGCGTTAGCACCCATTCTTGCCTACGGTAAAAACCAAATGGCTCTGCATCGCATAGAAGCCTTTGTAGCTACAGATAATGTACCCTCTAATCGCCTGATGGAAAAGTTTGGTTTCCAAAAAGAAGCCTTGCTCAAACATCGCTATCAATTTGGCGATGAGGTAGATACAGATACAATGTACGTTCTTTTTCCACATCCAAATTACCAATAAATGAAAATCATATTAACAGGCGCCACCGGCATGATCGGCGAAGGAATTTTGATCGAATGTCTCAATGACCCGCGCGTTCAAGAAATTTTAAGCGTGAGCAGAAAACCAAGCGGAAAGGCACACCCAAAATTAAGTGAATACATCGTCCCTGAATTTTTAGACTTACCCGAAAACGACCCCAAACTTGCGGGTTACGACGCCTGTTTTTTCTGTGCAGGCGTGAGTTCAGTTGGGATGGAAAAATCACTTTACGAAAAACTCACCTACGACACCACCATGGCCTTTGCCAAAGCAATAGGCAAGCAGCCTCAGCTTTCTTTCGTATATGTGAGTGGAGGAGGTACAGATCGCAGCGAAAAAGGCCGCTTGCATTGGGCCAGAATCAAAGGCAAAGTCGAAAATGACCTGGCAAGAATGAATTTCAAAGCGACTTTCGGATTTAGAATCGGCATGATGATTCCAGCAGATAGTCAGGAATTTGTCTTGAAATACTATAACTATTTGGGCTGGATGTCTCCGTTTCTCAAATTATTTTTCCCGAATGTCATCAGCACCATGCGCCAAGTTACCAACGCCATGATTCGCGTTTGTTCGGAAGGCTATCAGAGCGATATCATTTATGTAAAGGATATTAGAAATTTAGAGAAATAAATTGCCATGCGTCGTTTGCTCATTTTCCTTCTTTTTTTGCAACTGGGTTCAAATTTGGTGGCCCAAAACCTCGACATCGATTTACTCCGAAAAATCAATATAGAGCGCAACACGACTTTAGATCCTACCTTTAAAGTGCTCACCCAGTCGGTGGTGCCAATTGGTCTGGGCGCGCCTTTAATTGTTACGTCTATTGGCTTGATCCAAAAAGACTACGCACTCGAAAACAAGGGGTATTTTATCGGTGCAACCTTACTCACTTCAGCAATCATCACAACCACTATGAAGTTTGCATTCGACAAAGACCGCCCATTTGTAACATACCCCGAAATTCAACAACTCACCAGTGCCGGCAGCCCCTCCTTTCCATCGGGGCACACTTCTGAGGCCTTTGCCACGGCTACCTCCTTGAGTTTGGCTTTCCCCAAATGGTATGTCATTGCACCAAGTATGCTCTGGGCTAGCGCGGCAGGTTACTCGCGCATGCACTTAGGCGTTCATTATCCAAGTGACGTGCTCGTCGGCGCACTCATCGGCAGTGGCTCGGCGTGGTTGTGTCATGAATTAAACAAAAGATTTTTCAAATGATCCACTTCCTTCAACAACTCAAATACCGCAATGAAACCATGTTTTATTTCGGTCTTGCTTGCTTCGTACTCTCCCTACTTTTCTTGATTTTAGCCAAAACTTCTTCCACACAGGTTTACGGCGTAAGTGCCTGGTACAAACCATTCAAATTTGCTTTTTCTACCCTGACTTTTGCGTGGGCAATGGGTTGGTATTGCTATTACTTGCCCAATTTCAATGTCAAGCTTTTCAATTGGTCAATTATTGTATTGCTCGGCTTTGAAATCGCTTATATTGCTATTCAAGCCGGTAGGGGCCAACTATCGCATTACAATACCACTACACCATTCTATGCAGCACTTTTCTCCATGATGGCCCTTGCGGCATCTGCCGCAACGCTCTATACAGCCTATGTCGGGTATCAGTTTTTGAGCAACGATTTTCCAGCGCTGCCAACCTATTATTTGTGGGCCATCCGCTTGTCTATCGTTTTATTTGTGATCTTCTCCTTTGAAGGCTTTGCAATGGGTTCGCGCCTGAGCCACACGGTTGGCGCCTTAAACGACAACTCCAATTTATTCATCATGGGCTGGAGCAAAACCGTCGGCGACTTGCGCGTCTCGCATTTCATCGGTATGCACGCGCTGCAGGTCTTGCCGGTACTTTCGTTTTATGTTTTAAAGAATACCAAACTGACCATTTTGATGGCCATCATCTATGGCCTGTTGGCGCTTTCAACACTCATTCAGGCCTTGAAGGGCAAGCCGTTGTTTGGTGGGAAGGAGAATACGGAGGTGGTGTAGGGTATGCGATTCAAGTAGTCTGTATTTCTACTGACCCTATTTTATATTTCTATACATTTTACAGGCTTGATTAATATCATATTAGCCTTTTTCGTGCAATTTCAGTCAAATTTATCGTTAGCATTTACATACTAGATTTTGAATTTAAAATTTGGTAAAAATGAACTAATAGCTTAATTTTGTGAAACGACAGGCAAAGATAATCAGATCAAATGAGGATGGGTCAGTGGTTGTTTGTATCGATGTTCAAAATTATAAACCAATTCTTGAATTTCTTACAAAGGATGCGCGCCACAAAAAGAAGTTTAATTTTATCGTGAATCTAGTTCTTCAGCGGATACGTAATACTGAGGTTTATGATAAGGAAGACATCAATAAAAAAAGTAAAGGTGTTACAGCCATGAAATTTTTTAAAGGGCAATCTAACGATAGAATTTACTGTAAAGAACAAACCATAAAAGACAGAACTTTTGTGATTATAATGGCGGAACTTCTTGAGAAGAAAAAATCGCAGGGGATCAACCAAAAAACTAAAAATTTAATTGAAAAAGTAGCTGGTTATGAATACGAAATCATCGAATAGTGCACACGGAGAAATCGAAACAGCATTTAAAACCATTTTATCCTTTGATAATGAGCAGGATCAGCTCGAATTAGAGGCCAAGCTTATTATGGCTAAATTTTTAGAAAAGATTCAAGAAATTGCTACTCAAAAAGGACTCAAAAAGAAAGATTTAGCCCAAAAAATTGGTACTTCAGCTAGTTATATTACACAGCTATACAGAGGTCATAAACTGTTGAATTTAATGACGTTAGCAAAGTTGCAAAGAGCCTTAAATATTGAATTTGATGTTGCAATAAAAGGATCCAATCAGATTATAAATCCTATCAACGAGGAAATTTCAGATGCTTATTTAAAACCCAGGTATGCATCCGATATATCTGGAGAATTCTCTAAACTTCCTCAGCGCTAATGTAGAACATATGTTCGCGTGAAAGGAAAGCCGTTGTTTGGTGGGAAGGGGAATACGGAGGTGGTGTAGGAATTACCTCGAAGCCCTAGGATTAAAAAGCTTGTTGGTTGAAACCAAAACAAGTAATAATATCAAGGTAAAAGCCGAAGATTCTTTAGGATTTTGCAGGTAGTCAAAGGATAAATACCCAATCGAAATCAGCACAAGTGCTACGTATCCCATCTTGATATATCTATTGTTTGGTTGCTTTTTAGCAAATAGTGCCAAGGGAAAAATGGCCAGAACGATAAGGAGGATGTATAGGTATACCATATATCAAATATATGAAAAAAAGGTCATTTTGTTCCGGACAATAATTCTTACTCGAAAAGCGTTAGTTCCCAAATAAATTTTGTTGTGAAGACAAATTACACCTTTAAGTAAACATTAAACAATGAGAGGTACATTTCTACTCTTTATAGTAATCTTGTTGCATATAACAAGTAGCTACTCACAAACCAATAAGCAAGATACAACGAATCGATATGGTTTGCATCTCGGGATGAATTTCGGCGGACTGATAGTAGAGGGAGCGGAACTCGGTGGCGGTGGTATAAAAATTTGTCCCAGGATAGGTGTTCACTTGAATGAAAGAATGGCATTTGGTTTAGAGTATAACACCGATTATCAGACTGTTTTTGCCAAAGATTCATTGCTAGCACCAAGTATTCGCCTCTCTAGATGGATAGGTCCATTTTTCAGATATAATGTTTTTTCACCTGAACAAAATTGGAATATACTGGCAACTGCAAACTACGTTTATGGCAGCTACTATCTGTGGAGTGAAGCGGAGAAATTCAGACAAACGTATCATACCGCAATTCTTGGTTTAGGAGTGAGCTTAAAAACCAATGGTTTTCTAATTGAGGGAGGATATCGTTATACTTTCTTGATGAATAACACTCCTATCGATGCGAGGTGGGTGAATACTTTATTTTTGGGGGTGAGTAGGAATTTTTGATTACGCGCTATCGCTCGTGAACCCTTGAGGGGAGGACCAAAACAACTGAAAAGCCAGTTGCTGCGCAACTTTGCCTTTTTTCTTTCACAATGCTTACAAAAGCAAGCTTTTGCCGCCTGTAAAACAAAAAAGCCAGCCTGACGGCTAGCTTTTCAATTGTTTTGCGGAGAGAGAGGGATTACGCTACGCGTGCTCTCCTCCCTACGGTCGTCGGGTCGAACCCTAGGGTTCTCATCCAACAATTCTCCTTAAATAAAAAAAGCAACCATTTGGTTGCTTTTTTATTCAGCGGAGAGAGAGGGATTCGAACCCTCGATAAGCTTTAGACCTATACACACTTTCCAGGCGTGCTCCTTCAACCACTCGGACACCTCTCCGGTTTTTTAGTGGAGTGCAAAGATACGAAGCTTTTTTGATTCTAGGAAACTTGGCGCATTCTCAGTAAGATGATGAGTGCAGAAAAGATAGTGATGCCGCCAATGGCAAAAATGGCCGTATTTGTTGTCCAAAAATCGGCGAGTATGCCGGTGAGTAGGGCGCCCACAGCGTAGCCGAGGTCTCGCCAAAGGCGATACACGCCAATACTTTGGGCGCGCTGGCTAGGGTGAGTGTTGTCTGCAATGGCAGCTAAAAAAGTGGGGTAGACAACCGCTGTGCCGAGCCCAAGCACAACGCTTAGGCTTGCAAAAGCAAGGAAAGTTTCTGCCCAAATGAAGCCAAGAATGGCCAGGCCTTGCAAAAACATGCCCCAAAAGAGCAAGGATTTTTTGGCGTAGCGATCGGCCAATTTGCCAGTAAAAAGCTGACTAAGGCCCCAAACGCTTGGGTAAATGGCAATAATTTGGGCGAGCTCAGCCACAGTAAATCCTTTGCTCAGGAGTAAGATGGGAAACAAGCCCCAGATCATGCCATCGTTGAGGTTATTGACCAAACCACCTTGGCTTATACTACCTAAATTGGGATTTTTCCATGTTGTTTCTTTGAAGACATTAGAAAGTAAAGGAACACTGCTGTTTTCACTTTCGAGTTGAACAAATCCGCGTGTATCTTTGATCAGAAAAATGCTTGATAAAAGTCCAAAAATAGCGAGTACGATACCAATGTAAAAGGGATAAGGTCGTACGCCGTATACATTGGCAATACTCGCGCTTAAAAAGGCTACTGCACCAACCGATAAATAGCCCGCAGCCTCATTGATACCCATGGCAAAGCCTCGGTTTTTTGCGCCCACTAAATCCATTTTCATGACCACCGTACTGCTCCAGGCCAAGCCTTGATTGATGCCTAGAAAAACATTTGCTATAATGATCCAGGACCAATTTGGTGCGTAAATCAGTAAAAAAGGAACGGGTAGGGCAAAGATCCAGCCCAAGATCAGTAGCTTTTTGCGGCCCCAGCGGTTGGCTAACGTACCGGCAAAATAGTTGGTGAGCGCTTTTGTAATGCCAAAAACAACAATAAACGAAAGAATGGCTGTCTTGGCTGCTAAGTGAAATTCTTCCTCTGCCAGTTGTGGCAAAATACTGCGCTCCATACCCACCATACCACCAACAAAGGCGTTGACGAGGACGAGTAAGCTAAATTGTTGCCAATTTTCTTTGAGGCCGAGTTGTTTTTTAGGCATTACATCAACAACAAGCCAATCGAGAAATAAATGAAGATGCCAATGACGTCGTTGAGCGTAGTAACGAAGGGGCCAATAGCGAGTGCAGGATCAATTTTATACCGATTGAGGATCATCGGGAAGAGTGTACCAAAAATAGCGGCAAATAAAATGACCGTGAATAGCGATAAACTCACCACTACCCCTAAATGAACGTCTACAAAAACGGTGGCCACCAAAAAGACCAAACTCGACAAGATGAGCCCGTTCATGAGGCCTACACTTCCTTCTCTGATGAGTTTAGGAAGAATTCTACCGAGGTCTTTGTCGCCTCTTGCTAAGGATTGAACTACGATAGCTGATGATTGCACGCCCACGTTGCCTCCCATTGCAGTAATGAGTGGAATAAAGAAGGCCATAGCTGGGATAGCCGTAATACTTGCCTCAAAATTCGAAATGACTTTTGCGCCTATAGTGCCGCCAAACATCGCGATGATCAGCCAAGGTAAGCGCGAAAAACCTACCTTCCAAATTGCGGCATCGGAATCTACCTTATCAGAGATACCCGTTGCCATCTGGAAGTCTTTGTCGGCCTCTTCTTTGATGTAATCCACGACGTCGTCGAGGGTAATGCGACCCACTAATTTATTTTGGTAGTCCACAACTGGCACCGAAACGAGGTCGTATTTTTCCATTACTTTGGAGACCAATTCTGCCGAATCACTGGCCTTGACCGAAATGATTTTCTTGCTTTGGTAAATGTTTTCGATTTTGGTTCGGGCATTGGCAAAAAGCAATCTTTTGAGCGACAGCACCCCAAGTAGGTGGTCGTCGTCATCGACTACAAAGATGTTGTATACTTTCTCGACATCTTCGGCTTGTTTGCGCAGCTCAATAATAGCACGGTTGACCGGCCATTCTACGTTGGCCTGGAAGAACTCTTTTTGCATGAGCCCACCTGCGGTGTCATCGTCGTAATTGAGGAGGTCAACGATATCTTCGGCAGCTTCGTCATCTTCCATTTGGGAGATGACCTCCTGAATTTTTTCGTCGGGGAGGTCTCCTAAGATGTCGGCGGCGTCGTCGGAGTCGAGGTTTTCGAGCTGGTCGGCCATCTCTTTACTCGAGAGCGAGGCCAAGAAGCGGTCGCGAACTTCTTCTTCGAGTTCCATTAAGATATCGGCCTGGGTGTCTTCATCTACCATGAAGTAGATGAACTTGGCTTCGTCGTTGGTGAGTTTGTCGAGAATTTCGGCAACTTCGGCGTAGTGGAGCTCCAAGACTTGTTCTTGGATCCAAAGGCGGTCTTCTGCGACAATTTTTTGACGCAGTTCGGCAATAAATTCTTTGGTTAACTCAAAACGCACCGGCTTCTTTTTGACAAAGATACGCAAATGCGTTGCAAAGGTTTTAACGCAAGGTTAAGTTCTGCGGCAATTAGTCGTGGCAAAGGCCTTCTACCTCATGAAAGATATCGTGGGCTTTGGTAATCATTTCAAAAAGTTGCGCGTTTTTCTTCTCCTCATCTTTGGCTGGTTTTTGTACCAATTGATGGATATCCAAACACTGCTTTTCAAGTCTGGCAAGGGCATCTTGAATGCCTGCGTTGTTGGCAGAAACTGGCGGAGTCGAGTTTTTGAGTAAGATGGCTTTGGCATAAAGTTCGCCAGAGCGACTATATAATGGGGCAAAGTTTCTTTCTTCGGCCGGATGAAAAGTTTGGGCCATTACTTTATGAAAATCTTTGATTGCCAGCCAGTTGTCTTTCTCGATTTCTTTGAGCAAAGGATCATTGAGTGCCGCGGCATATTTGTCTGATACCGCACCCCAATTGATCAAGGACCAAATATTGTTGAGGTAATCGGCTCTTTTATTTTGGTATTTAAGGTAGTAGGCGTGTTCCCAGACGTCGATACCGAGAATTGGAATACCGCGTTCGCTACTTACATCCATGATCGGATTATCCTGATTGCCTGTACTCACCACAGCTAATTGTCCGTTTGGCGTCACCATGAGCCAAGCCCAACCACTTCCAAAACGGGTACTTGCTGCTTTATTAACGCTGGCAATGAGCGAATCGATGGAGCTAAATTTAGTCTCAATTGCCAATTGTAGTTCTTTAGACATAGGACGCTGACTTTCTTTAGGAGCAAGGATATCCCAAAATAAACTATGGTTGTAGTGGCCACCGGCGTTGTTGCGCACCGTCGCCGAGCGAAAACTTGCATACATGAGCAGGTCGTTCATGCTGATCTTCTCCATGGCTGTTCCGGTGATTGCTTTGTTGAGGTTTGTTACGTACGCAGCATGGTGCTTGTCGTGGTGAATTTGCATGGTTTGCGCATCAACTGCTGGTTCATAGGCAGCAAATTCAAAAGGTAAATTTGGAAGGGTATAAACTTGCGCAAATCCGGTGCTTGAAAGTAGGATGAGCAAGCCCTGAATAAGAAGGTTTTTAGACATAACGATTGTTTTGGATTCGAAATTAGAAAGATTAAAACCCCACACTTGTTAAGGGTTCGTTAAATATTCTGCAAATCGACCATTCGCATGGCGATGAAAGCCTTCAGGACTCTTTCCCCGACATTTGGCACTTCCACATGGATAAGGTAAACTCCTCCTGCAACCGGAATGCCGGCGTGGTTGGTGAGGTCCCAATCTTGGAAGGTGAGCGGACTGTCTTTTTTGATGTTACGCACAAGCTTGCCATTGGCAGTATAGATCCTGATCTGACACTGTTCTGGTAGGTTAGTTATCTTGATGCGGTTGTCAAGTTTATTGCGCTCGTACTCAGAGAAAGCGTAGTATGGATTGGGTACCACGTTGATCAGCGCCAATGCTTCTTTGAGCATGTCTTGTGAACCAACTTGTGTAGCGATATCTTCCATAGACCAACTGTACATTGGCTTGCCTCCGTTTTCGCCAGAGCCTACAAAGTTTTTGTATTCTTTGTTGATGCGCAAGCGGATGGTGACGTCTGTAGAGAGTAATTCTTGGCCTGGTGTCAACATTGGGTAGGCAATCCAGGTGAGGGGGCCATAAAGTTCGCGCTTCGCTGATGTACTGCCGCCTTCCACTTCCAAAAACTTATTGTAAGCAAAGTTCATATTGTTGTTTTCTGCATCTGCAGGAATATATGCCGGGAAGTTATAGCCAGAGCTGAAGCCGTTGGTGCTGGCCTGATTGTAACTAAATATGTAAATAGGTTGCACACCACCCATGAGTGGGGTGCCTACGTTGCTCACCAAACGATCAGTTGGGTTCCAGATCATGTCGGCGCCGTTTTCACCACCTAGAAAAGAGTTTTCTCCAAATGCCATGTATAAACGCGCACCAGATTCGATGTCTACGGCATAGCCGGGGAACCAACCCATACCTGTTCCTGTTCCGTCGGGATTGCCATTTTTGTCGACGCTTGGGCTCTTACGCAATGCGCCTGGTTGCGCACCACCGACGTTGAGCGCCGTATTGCGACCGAGTTCTACAATTGGGCAGCGGGTCCAGAGGCTCTTGTCTGAAGTAAGCACGATGTTTACACTTGGCAAGAAGGAAATGGATGCATTCAGCTTGCTAGATCCTGAGAAAGCACCAAAGTATGCTAATGGCATGTAGTCGGCTTGGTAACCCACTAAACGGTGTGGCGCAATGATGCCATCTAAAACACGCTCATATGCCTGTGTAAGGTCTACGTTTAATTCATCGGCATAATTACAAGGATTGTAAAAAGGTGAAGTTGTGGGATCACAATCATAATTGTCAACATTCGGATTTGTCTGGGGCATATATTCTCCGGAGCGGATCCAATTGGTTGGGAAAAATGCGTCGTTATCTTTAACGCCCGTGAGCCAGCGCTTGGACGAGTCGTCGAATTCCATACTCGCGTCAATCATGTCGGTGGACTTGTTCGCCAAATTACCTGTTCCTTTATACTTGGTTTGGAAGATTTGTACCGACACACCCCACTGCGGAATGATTTGCTCGTTGTCTGATTGAATGGTACGCTCTGAACTCACTGAATCTATAGGTGTGGCGTCGCCCTTGTTGGCATAGCGGTAAATGACCCAGCTTGCGGTGTCGGCGCTGTTACCAATGTTTGGCGCTGTGTAATCTCTGAATTTGCACTCAAAGTAACCGTTAGCCAAATTGAGCGGATCCACCACTTTGATGTTCACAGGGCCTGCACCGTAATCATACGTTGGGTTAGCCATGTAGCCATCAGAAAGTATAGTTTTCATGCTCGCCGAAGTGAGCTCCAAACTGCGGTTCCCGTTACCGTAGCCATCTAGGCGCGTGATGCGCGGCGAAGAACCGTAGGCAACAAGCTGAGCTGTTCCGCCTGCTTCAGGCATAGGGTTATGTGGGATCACTTCAAGCACCTTGACTTCACCCACAGCAGCTTTACGGCTGGCTATGTAGCGTTTCTTTTGGCCGTCTAGCGAAAGCGGATCATTTGGTGAATAAGCTTTATAGTTGTTGTGCGCATAGGCTATAGCCATGTAGTAATAGCGTTTGAAATTGACCAATTTTTTGTCGCCTTGCGCAAATTGGTCGGTTTGGATGCGGTAGCTATGCTGTATGCCCTTGTCTTCTCCATCAACGCGCAGCACAGGGATAGATGCGCCTAGCTCATCGCTGAATTCAAAATTGATGATTTTACCAATTCCGTCTTTGATATCGCTTTGTGCCACTAAGCGTGCTTGGTCTGGGTCTTGGAGCTCTGAGCTCGATACTTTTGAATTGGCTAATTGGTAAATTTGATAACCTTGAAATTTGTAAGTTTTATCTGCATTAGGATCTGCAGCAACTATAAATGGATCAAATTCTACATATTCCTCCTTGTAGTTATTGGAGTTAATCGGATTGGACAACATAAGAATGACTTCATTGGCCAATTCTTGTGCTTGTATTTCAGGTGCATGTGGGCCGTCGAGTACTTTAAAGCAGTTCTCAAATAGCGCTTGGGCTTTGTCGTCGGCTCTGCGCAGGGTTTCTACGGAAGCAAACGGGTCTCCATTGTTAGAGCGGGCCCAAACAACTCCGACGGTAATGTTATTGACGGCACCTGGCTTCAAAACAAATGGCCCAGCCGACTGCACAAAACGGCGGTCATTGGGTGTGTTGTTGGCGGTTTGTTCGGTCCAGTTGGGTTGTGGGTTTCCGCTAGTGCCCCAACCTAGTGGATCTGTGTTGCCAGGGAACATGAAGTCACATGGCATATTAGGATCGGCTTCTGGGTCAGAGATGTGCCCGCTGCCACCATAAACGAATTTGGTACCATCTTTCCAGAAGCCCCGTAAGTAATTGTAGTAATCGCCAGCGTTTACAGGGTCTGTTTGGTTGGGGTTGGAGCCATTTGTGGTGTTGGAATAATACAAAAAGCGGCGCATGCCAAAGCGTTCGTTGTCTATAACACCGTCTCCGTAACCAATACCATTCAATGCTTCATTATCCCAGATGCCAAAAGCGTTGTCTATGCCGTCGTTGTCTTGGTAGGGGCCTTCAAAAAAGTCGACGCCCACTGCTGGTGGAGAGTAGCCATAACCTTTGAAGCCAGAGTTGTCGCCGTCGTAGTTGTCACCGTTGTAATAATAACCTAATCCGCGGTTCACATCGCAACCCACGTAGTCGTCGTAAGGGTCGCCGAGGGCGCCGTCGGTGAAAAATCCAAAATAAGTATTGTATAACGTTTGGGTACCACGGTTGATGAGCTCGTAGTTATAAAACGTCATGTTGTTGATTTCGTCGTTGGAGGCAAAAGCAAAGGCCTGTGCCCTGATTTCCATCCCAATTGGATCGGCCCCAGTTTCTGTGTGGATGTTTCCTTTGTCGTTCATGACCCACCAATAATTGAGGTCGCCATAGAGCGATATCTTACGTTCTGTACTGCAGTCTTTGGTTTTTTTAATGTCGTACCAAGGAAAATCGCCGTCTTCCCAATTATACGTTCCGTCGTTGTTGTAGTCGTAAAACGGTGCTAAATAGTAGTCTTGACCTTGTGAAACATCGCCATGTGCAGGCCATTCTTTGATGATTTTGGGAACGGTGTAATTTGGAAACAATTCCGTTTGGGTACTTGTTCCGTTTTGCAGATCGTAAATACCTGCCTCATACCAGGCATTGAATTCACGGATTTCGTCTTGGCTCGAAACAAAGTGCTTGTCGAATTTAGAGCAATTTTCAGAGGTGGTTTCGGCAAAAACTTTAGAAAGTGGACCTGTCCAGTAGTCTTGGCCATTGCGGTAGCGCAAAGCAGCTAACTTGAGTTGGTTGTTAACGTCGGTGCCACCGAGCCAAAGTGCAGCGGTAAATAGCGCATTGATACCCGAGTTTTTGGGCACCTCATACATTGAATAGTTTTGATTAGGGATCTGCCATAAATTGCCTGCGGTGTGCACCATTGCGCGCACATTGTTGAGTTCCATGAAAGTGGTGTGGGTGGGCGGCGGGCAGTTGGCTCCTTTCTGTTGATGTTGCAATTGAGGCTTGGCATTACCTGTAAAGGCTTGAGCAAGCGAACCTTCAGGTAAAGCAATGGAGATGATAAAAATCAGTAAAACTTGTCGCATCAGGTCTCTAAATTAAGCAAAAAAACGCTGTAAATTTGAATATGAAACAACTTGAAACAGCCGCAGACATCCATCAGTTGGTCAACACCTTTTACGGCAAAGTATTGCAAGACCAACTACTTGCGCCGTTTTTCACGCGTTTGAACTTCGCAGAGCACCTTCCCAAAATGGAACAATTCTGGCGTTTTGCGCTGCTTTCAGAGCCGGGTTATACCACCAATGTCACTGAAAAACATTTGCACATGCCGCTTGAGCAAGTACATTTTGACCGTTGGACCGCACTTTTCAAGCAAACAGTCGACGAACTTTTCGAGGGCAATTTGGCCGAGCAAGCCAAGCAAAGAGCTGCAATAATCGGCTTGGCCATTAACTCCAAAATGAATCCGTAGCGCAACAATCCCTGAATAAACAATTTATTCTTCAAAACTAATCCTAGCGCTTCTTTTCACTTGACCTGAAGCCTGTATTTTTGAATTATGGCAAATAAGGCAGACATCTATAGTAAACGTGGCATCAGAACGGGCTATGTTTCAACCGTTATTGGCATTTCATTGGTCATTTTCATGATTGGCCTCGTACTGGGTGGTATTTTTGGCTTGCGCAGCATTGAAAAGCAGGCCAAAGAGAATATCCAAGCTGATATCTTTTTCAAATCGGCCCTTAACGATTCCGATATCAAGCAAATCGAAGAACAACTCAAATCTTGGCCAGAGTTTTCGGATGTATTTTTTATTTCTCCGGAGCGCGCCATTCAAGAGTTTGCAGGTGAAAGCGATGTAGAAAAAGACGTTCTTGCGCTCTTTGATGCCGACAACCCACTACCTGCCACCATTGGCATCAAGCCAAAAATGGATTTTGCGAGCCAGGCAGGAATGGCCCACATCAAAAGAAAGTTGTTAGCGCGTTTCAAAGAAGAAATCGATGAAGTGAATTACGACAAGTCGAGTGTTGCGAATGTCAACTTAGGTTTCAAGCAATTTGCCATTTTGTTTTTAGCGGTGGCCTTGCTGCTCATCGTCATCGCAGTAGCCATGATTAATAACACCATTCGCTTGGCACTCTATTCCAAGCGTTTCACCATTAAAACCATGCAACTAGTGGGTGCAACCACCATGTACATCCGCAAACCATTTTTAGGTCAAGCGCTCTTTCAGGGCTTGCTGTCTGCACTCATTGGCTTGGCTTTATTGCTCACGGTATTCTACGGCATTAATAATTTGCTCGAAACCGTTCAGATTGCCTACACCCTTGAAAGCTTCCTAATGCTGATCAGTTTACTGTTTGTCATTGGCGTTTTTATTACGCTGTTATCTACTTGGTTTGCCTTAAACAAGTATCTTCGTATGAAATTAGATGATCTTTATTAATTATGAAGGACCCTATCAAACACTTCGGCTTTGATCCTGCCAACTACAAATGGTTATACATTGGCTTGGCTATCAATGTACTCGGATTTCTATTAATGATTGGCGGTGGCTCTACTGATCCGCAAGTTTTCAAAGAAGACGAGCTCTTCAGTTCGGTGCGCATCACTTTAGCCCCAATGCTCATTGTTGCAGGCTATATCGTGATTTTCTATGCTATCATGAAGCGCAATAAAAAAGACCAAACAGAAGCATAATCAATGAGTTTTCTCGACGCTATTATCTTGGCCATCATCGAGGGCCTCACTGAGTTTTTGCCTATCTCCTCTACGGGCCACATGATCATCGCCTCTACCATTATGGGCAATGCCAGCCAAGATTTTGTCAAGCTCTTTACAGTAGCAATTCAGTTTGGCGCCATCCTTTCAGTGGTCTTGGTTTACTTTCAACGCTTTTTGCAAACGTTCCGATTTTATTTACTCCTTTGCACTGCATTTATCCCGACGGCCATCATCGGGCTTTTGGCAAAAAAACATATCGATGCCTTACTTGAAAATGTAGAGGTGGTCGCTTGGATGCTCTTGCTAGGCGGTATTGTATTGTTATTTGTCGATCGCTTTTTTGAATCCAATGAAAACCAAGTCATTGAAAAAGAACTAGATTTCAAAACAGCATTCGTAATTGGCACCATCCAATGCTTGGCGATGGTACCCGGTGTTTCGCGTTCAGCTGCCACGATCATCGGCGGCCTAAGTCAAAAGCTTACGCGCAAAGCAGCAGCGGAGTTTTCATTTTTCTTAGCTGTCCCAACAATGGCTGCCGCCACACTCAAAAGCATGTACGACGAAAAAGAATTACTCCTTCAATCTAGCGGTCACGAATGGTTGCTGTTATTGGTTGGAAATATAGTCGCATTTATAGTGGCCTACCTAGCAATTAAATCCTTCATTTCATTTTTGCAAAAGAAAGGATTTCGTGCTTTTGGTTGGTACAGAATTGCACTAGGCGCCGTCTTACTCATCTTGATGGCAATGGGTGTTGAACTTCAAATGGCAGGCTAATGCTCGATATTCAAGACGGCCTCACTATTTTAGTTGATAAACCCTACACCTGGACCTCCTTTGATGTTGTTAATAAAATTCGCTGGAACCTTAAAAAAAAGTTGGGTGTTAAAAACGTGAAAGTTGGCCATGCTGGCACTCTTGACCCCCTAGCTACGGGCTTGCTCGTTTTGTGCTTAGGCAAGCACACCAAACTCATTGAAGGGCTCACTAACGATGCCAAAACTTACACCGGAACTTTCTTACTTGGCAAAACAACGCCTTCTTTCGATTTAGAAACTGAATACAATCAAGATTTCGACACCACCCACATTAACCCTGTGCTGCTCGAAAGCGTACGCGCTTCGTTCATGGGCATTCAAATGCAAACGCCACCCATTTACTCCGCAAAGCAAGTAGATGGTAAACGCGCATATGATTTTGCACGTGCAGGTAAAGAAGTTGAACTCAAGCAAAGCCAGATTGAAATCTTAGAATTCAAGATCAATGCTGAGCGCTTCCCCGAAATTGACTTTAGTATTTCTTGTAGCAAAGGCACTTATATCCGTAGTATTGCCAGTGATTTTGGCAGCCGACTGAACTCTGGAGCCACACTCATTGCTTTGCGCAGAACGCAGTCTGGGAATTTTGATCTTGCCAATGCAAAAAGTGTAGAAGACTGGATTGATCTGATCAATCAAGATGAAGTGTTTATTCCTTGATGCCCTAAAGTCCTATAGCAAGCTACTCCTTGATATGTTTTAATTTTTCTTGAACATCGCGGATCAGGCGGCTGTAGTTATTCACTTTTTCTTGGTATCCATTGGTTTCGGCGCGGTGTAATCTTTTTTGAAGATAGTGAAGTCGGCGTCCGAGCTTGTATTTGTCCCATTTGTATAAGATGCGTTTCATGGTGCAATTATTTAAGAATGAATACTAGATTGTGCCCTTTTGGCTACCACTAAATGTAGTGTATTCTCATATGAAATCCAAGTTAATTTCTTTGTTACAACGTCAAATGAAAATTTATTGTCGCTACTTGAATAATTTGCGAGAAAGTTATTTTGTTTGTATCTTTGCAACCCTGAAAGTCGAAAAGAATGCCTCGGTGGCGGAACTGGTAGACGCGCTGGATTCAAAATCCTGTTCTTTCGGGAGTGCCGGTTCGATCCCGGCCCGAGGTACAAAAGCCCAAGACTAAAAACCTGATAAACAAGGAATTAGCTTGGGTTTTTTCTTTTTGTTATCCGACTAATTACCCGAGTTTTTGTTTTTTCTGCAAAAATCAGTCTTCCAACACACTTGTTAGAGTGTGCCATTATATCAACGCTATTTGTCTATATTTGGTTAAAATTCATAATATGAAAAACATTTACCTTTCTTTGGTATTGTCTTTTATTTCGTCACTTGGCTTTAGTCAGACTACAGGAAATACAGGATACAATATGCTTACAACAAACAATGAAATTATTATTGCTGATAAGATTTTGTATTCAACAGATTCAAACTTGTTTTTCACTGTAAGCGGTTCAGAGACCTGTTATAAAATACCTTTAAGTTTGTTGTTAAAATCGGACAGTTTTGGTAAACAACTTCCCTCAACGGAATTTACTTACTACCTAAGCAAGTTTGTTTCAAAATCTCAGACAGGCATAACCCTTCAAATAATTGGAACAGTTGGTTCTATTATTTTACCTTTCGCTGGAGCTCCTATAGCCTTATTTGCAGTGCCTTCAGTGGTTGGAGTTGCTGGGTGGATTATTTGGGCGAGCTCCTACAAGGCTTTAAAACAATTCGCTACCATTGATAGAGCAATTGAGTGGGGTTCTGTTAAAAAAGAAAGCGGGAATAGCGATGAAATAAGTCAAGTTGCAATTTCACCAAATAATGATGCAATGAGCTCAAAAGAAATTTTGTTAAATCTCAACGATGGTTTGCTTCATAAAAAAATAAATATCTCAGAATATGACAATTCATATAATGAGCCGACAATTGGTGATTATGCTATTTTCCAAACGGAAACGTCAGAAAAACAAGTAGGAAGAATCCTCTCATTTGATTGTAACAACAAGAATTGTGATTGTTTGGTAGAGGTTTTATCACAAAGTGGAGAGATGATTACTTTAACAATCAAGCGTAAGCAACTATTGGGGATTGCTTATATGTAATTCAAAGCAGGTAGAATTAGCTCATTGTTTTTTCTAATGTAAACTTTTTAAATTAAACTTATCGGCTTCTACCAACGACTAACAAATCATCCTTATAGTTGATAGTAGTTCAATTTACCTTATGAAAAAGCTACTCTTTTACGCCATCTTTTTAGGTCTTTCTTCATTAAGTGTTTTTGCTCAGCACACTGAAGCTAAAGGTTTAGAAGGCTTGCACCGTGCGGGTGCGAATGAAATCAAACCAGGTACACCACTGATGCTGAATCCGGCAGTAATGCCTATTTACAATGAGAATTTTGAGCGTTTAACTGAACAAGCGTTTCATCAGCTGATGATGACCATGGAGTATATGCCCGAACCATATTTAGATAATGCTTTAAACGTGAAGGCCTTGGTATTGCGCAAGGCCACACCAGAAGAATTAAAAATGATGCAGCGAATGCAAGCGAATGGTGGCCCGGACATGAGTGGCCCTACTGAAACAACAGCTTCACCACTTTTAAATCAAGCCGCACCTCAATTTGCTGTAAAGGATTTAAAGGGAAATGCCTTTCAACTAGAAGCAATGAGGGGAAAGATTGTCGTTTTAAATTTTTGGTTTGTAGAATGCAAACCTTGTGTATCTGAAATTCCGGAACTCAACGAGTTGGTTCATGATTTCCAAAAGGATGGTGTTGTTTTCATCGCCATGGGCCTGAACAAAGCCGAGCAGATGAAGAAGTTTTTGAAGAAAACACCATTTGATTATCATGTGGTGTCAGATGCCATGGAGGTGGCCACTCAATTTGGTGTGGATGGTTTTCCCACCTCCGTTGTCATCGATCAGAATGGTGTGATTCGCTATATTTCTTTGGGTGTTGGCCCTCAAAACAAAGAAAAATTAGTAGAGGCCATTCGGTCACTTATCATCTAACATATTGATCACGCCACCTTTGCCATCGGTAATGATGGTTTTGGTATTTGGAGAGGTTGAGAGCTTCATAAACGCTTGAATTTGGTTCATTTTCAGAACGTTTGGGGTGAGGCTTGAATTGAGCATGTCATTGGCTGCCTTGTTAGCTTTGGCTTCAATTTCAATACTTTTGGCGCGTCCTTCTGCTTCGAGAATAGCGGTCTGTGCTTTGGCTTCTGCCTGAATAATTGCATTTTTCTTGGCGCCCTCTGCCTCTATGAGTTGGCGGTCCATTTCTTTTTTCTGACGGTCCAGTACAAATTCCATGCGGAGGGCTTCTTGTTCTGCTTCTAGCTTGGCTTCAATAGAGCGTGTCAAGCCTTGCGGAAGGCTGATGCTTTTCAATAAAACTGCTTCGATTACAAAACCCTTTTCGTCACAAACTTCGGCTAGTCTTTTTCGGATTTCTTGTTCAATTTCCAAACGTTTGGCGCTGTGCATGTCTTTAGCGTAGTAGCGCGAACACACGTCAGAAGCTGCCGATCTGAATACAGGCAAGATGAGGTTTTCTTCGTAGTTCAGCCCAGTTTCTTTGATCACTTTTGGCACATCTTCGGCTTTGATGTGATAGAGAATAGAGCTCTCAGAAAGAATGGTGAGCCCTTCTTTGGACGGAAGATTCTCTTTGATAGATAAATTCATGGTGCGCACATTCACTTTGATTACCTTGGTGACAAACGGATTGTATGCCACTGGCCCTGCAGTGCGTACCTTGTTGTCAATTTTCCCGAGTTTGCTTTTTACGGCAACTTGGTGTGGTCTTACTACCGTACAGCTCGCAAATCCGGCGGCTAATACAGCAAAAAATAGGATTTTCTTCATTTGATTTTTTATTTTTTGGTTGTCAAATATTGCGCCAAGAACGCTTATCAGTTCTCGATTTTCATTAATAAATATTATGTTTTTGATAAATCAAAATCTTGCAACATCCTTTCCTTTATTTACAAAAGAACTGAAAGCTGATTGCAGACCTTTGTCATGGCATAACAATGGAGTTGTGTTTAAAAATTACAATATGAAAAATGATATGAAAATGAGTTTTGCTGCTCTTTTTGTTGTGGGTTCTCTTTTAGTGAGCTGTTCTACCCCGGCAGAAAAAGTGGATAATGCCGAAGAAGCGTCTCGTCAGGCCAAAAAAGAATTAAGAATTGCTAAAGAAGAATACGAGAAAGAGATGAAAGAATACAGAAAAACCTCAGAAGAGAAAATAGCTGCTAATGAGCTAAAAATTGCAGAATTCAAAGCTAGAATTAGTACTCAAAAAGCAACTGCAAAGGCTGACTATGAGAAAAAGGTAGAAGAATTGAATCAAAAAAATTCAGATGTTAAAATGCGCTTAGATACTTTCAAATTTGAGTCAAAAACCAAATGGGAGACCTTTAAGTCTGAGTTGAATCAAGATTTGGAAGCGCTTGGCCAGGCGATCAATGATTTCATGGGCAAAGACGAAAAAAAGAAATAACATAAGACCTCCTTTATGAAGTATAAGCGCTGACTTGTGCAATAAAAAACCCGAGCCAAAGACTCGGGTTTTTGAACTAAGGAGAAGAACAGGTCTTACATTTTCATCACTTTGATGGCTTTAACCGCACCGTCTTTTTCGAAACGGATGTTGTAAATACCGGCATTTAAGTCAGAAATATTGATTTGGTTTTGCATTTGCGTGGTTCCAGAAAAGAGGACTTTGCCACTGAGGTCTGTCAGTTGGTAAGCTAAACCGGCTACATGCTCAATTGCAATAAAGTCTGTCGCTGGGTTTGGCCCAACTGATAACTCCTTGAAAATTTCGTTGTCAACTGTCAAAAAGTCTTCGAGAATAACTTTGTCGAGTACATGTACAACTCCGTTGTCGGCAAATACATCAGCCAAGATAACATTGGCATCATTGATTTTTACACCACCAGTGAGTGAAACAATGACATCACTACCGTTGAGTGTTTCTACTGGGCCAGCTACTAATGCTGTTGATTCAATATATCCGTCCAATACATGATATAATAAAATATCTTCCAAATTCGGTAGGTTAAGAATGCCGTTGAGGTTGGTGCCAAGCGCAGTTGCTAAGTTGTCAAACGCTGCGTTTGTTGGCGCAAAAACTGTAAACTCCGAAAAAGGATCACTTAGTGTAGGAACCAATTCTGCTTTGACTACAGCTGCAGTTAAGGTTGTAAAGTTGTTGTTGATGGCGAGGTCAACCACTGTAGCAATTGGCAAAAGTACTGCGTCAATGACATGTACTACACCATTGCTGCTATTAATGTCTGCACTCGTTACCTCTGCTTGGTTGACAAAAATATCGCCAGAAGTAGTTTCAGTGAGTTTCAGGGTATTCAAAGTGCTCAAAGGTTGTGCAATTGCACCATTCGTAACTGCTGAAGCGGGGACATTGGCGCCAAGGACATGGTATAATAAAATTTCTGGAAGTTCAGGAATGCCTAAAATTGCACTCAATGGCAATCCAACCTCGTCAGCTAAATCGTCGAAAGCGTCATTTGTAGGCGCAAAAACTGTAAAATCAGCTAATGGATTGCAAAGCGCCGGTACTAATTCTGCTTGAATCAAGGCAGCAACGAGTGTAGTGAAACCATTGTCAAGGGCAATATCAACAACTGTTTCTGAAGGTAAAACTACATTGTTGATGACGTGTACAACACCGTTATCGGCAGAGAGATCTGCAGCGGTTACTTGTGCGTGGTTTACAAATACACTTCCAGCAGCTGTTACGGTTAGTTTAAGAGTGTTTGTAGTACTCACTGGCTGCACAACTTGTCCGTTCACGATGGCCGCTGAGTTCACTGTTGAACCCAATACGTGATAAGTCAAGATATCACTTAGGTTAGGCAAAGCCAAAAGCCCTGCGATATCTAAATTGAGGGCAGCTGCTAAACTTGTAATGGCTTGGTCATCTGGTGCAAAAACGGTTAAGTTGGCACTTGGGTTTTGAAGCACACTCGCCAATCCTTCTTGCAAAAGTGCTGCTTCTAACAGCGTGTGATTTGGACTTGTGGCGATGATGTTGTCAAACACATTGGTTTGCGCATAGCTTTTGCCGCATAAACCAGCGACGACAAGCGAAAGAGATAATAATACTTTTTTCATAATTCTTGTTTTGTTTAACTTGATTGACTAAACATTAAACAAAACAAAACGAATTTGGTTGCCTTGTTTTTGCAAACAGGTTATAAAAACAATTTTGGTTGAGGATAAATTGATAGCTAAAAGCGACTACCCTTTTGCTTTCCCCCATCCGTTCTTTCTCAAAAACAATCCTATGAGAAACATTTTACCAAACACGTTGCTTTTTGCGATAGTTACGCTGCTTAGTCCAAAAGCAGGACGCACACAAATTGTTAATCACATTATACTTGACCACAACAATGTCAGTTGTATCCTTACAGATGAGGGAGGGTTTTTTACGGATGTCTCTTCAACCAATGCAGCATATCAAGTTCCGAAAAGTGATAGCGTCAGTAGCATTTTTGCAGGTAGCTTTTTCGTTGGCGCACAAGATCCGATGGGGCAAATTTACTTTTCGGGCCGAAAATATAGTTTGGGAGGCAGCGAGAGTAGTTTTCACTCGGGTCCAATTGCCGACCCATTTTATTACAACACCAGTACGTACTCACAACTGTACCAGAATGCACTCTGGAAAGTGAGTAAAGCAGCAATTGATTCGCATCAAGTTCATTTTCAGACGGCCGGATACCAAATCCCTAATGCCATTTTAAAATGGCCTGGGAATGGAGTTGTGCCTATGGGCGTAGCCGCTCAATTGGCACCTTATATCGACCTGAATCAAAATGGCATTTATGAACCTCAACTTGGCGAATACCCCGATATCCGTGGCGATGAAGCAGTGTATATCATTATGAACGACGAATCCTATTTACCCGATGGCAATCAATTGCGCATTGAATTGCATGCGATGTTTTATCAGTTTAGTACTGGAAATTACCTCAACAATACTACGTTCATGAATGTGCAGGTCTTTAACAGAAGTAATATCAACTACGCGAATTACCATCAAGGAATATATATTGATTATGATATTGGTAATTTTTCCGATGATCGTCTTGGTTGTTCTCCTGATAAAAATATGTTATTTGCCTATAATGGCGATGACTTCGATGAAAATGATGGGGGCACTATGGGTTACGGCCCCAATCCGCCTTGTCAGGCTTTAGTGAGTTTATCTCATCCATTAAAAAGTGGGGCAGCCTTTACTACTGGCCAAGATTATTTTGCCAATGATGCTGCTTTGTGGTTACTGATGAATAGCCAATGGACAGACACCACCCTATGGATCAACCCGCTGACCAATCAAGTGACAGATTTTATTTTACCCGATAATCCAAATGACCCCAATGGTTGGAGTGAAGAAGCGCTTGGCTTACCTTCCGGTGATAGACGCGGCATGATTACTATCTATGAACAAACATTTAGACCTGGAGCTAAAATTTGTTCGGACTATGCTTTCATTTATAGCCGCGTCGGTTCGCGTTTACAAAATGTCCAAGATGTTTGGAATATTGCTACAAGTTTACAAGCACTTTATAATTCATCGGAGCAATTTGTATGTCAGACTAGTTCAGTTGGCATCTTTTCCGAAATGAAAACACCAGAAAAACTGCTAAGTATATATCCTAATCCAGCAAATGCAATCATTACGATTGACAGTAAATTTCAAACGCCGTATGAAATAGAGATCTATAATTCAATGGGGCAGTTGGTACTTCAGAAAAACATGCAAGGACTTTCAAATGAAACCATCTCATTGGAAGGGCTTTCGACGGGTTGTTACCTGATCAAGGCATCAAATGGACAAGAAGTAATTTCAGAGAAATTGGTCGTGGAGTAGTTTTATTTTACCTCAACAAATTCAAATGTCCACTAACTGTTTGGCTTTTATCTGAATTGACAAATCGGTAGGATACTTGATAGGTATAGGTGCCAATGGGTGAGATACCTTTATTGGCATAAGTGCCATCCCAGCCAATACTAGGATCTTTACTGATGAAAATGATTTCTCCCCAACGGTTGTATATCGTGAGTTCAAATTGATTCGGATCAATGTTTCTGCCTTCTACCTTGAAAACGTTGTTGAAAGCGTTGCCGTCGGGGCTGAAAGTATTGGGAATGTACAATGCAGCATCTTCTACAATATTCAGAATACTCGTTACTTCACTTGAGCAGCCTTGGTCATTACTTACCACCAATTGAAAAGTTTGATTGCCACTGGTATTACTTGGAATAGAGAAAACCGGATTTTGTAAGATGCTGGTTTGGACAGACCCGCTCTCGGTGGTATAGGTCCAGTTCCAAGTGGAAATTTGCCCTAAAGACTGATCGAGCAACTGAATTTCCGTCATGCCAAATTCGAGGAGGGCTGGGGAGCTGCTGAATGCAGCAGTTGGCGTTGGAGAAATCGTCAGATTGACTGTAATGGTGCTGTCGCAACCATTGGTGTTGGGAATGATATATGAGAAGCTCCCGCTTTCGGTGTAGGTTTGTCCGTTGGGCGCAAAAAATGGGCCGCAGGAGTTGATGGCAAGCGAACTGGCGGAGCTTTGGTTGATGGTTAAATTCAGATTGACGAGGCTATCACAGCCATTCACGTTGCCACCTACAATTGTATAAACCGGGGTATTTGTGGAGCTCGTGTAGGTGTTACCGTCTATCCAGGTGTAGCTTTCACAAGCGCTCTGGACATCGGTTCCAATGACATTTTGACTAACCGCCAAATTCAAGGTAACTATAGAATCACAGCCTGCGGCGTTGGTAAGTGTTACGCTTTGCGAGCCGGCGCTTGTGATGCTAAGGCCATTCCAATTGTATGGAAATTGGTCATTGCAAATGGTTTGGTTTACTGTGCTTGCATTTGGCACGCAAGCACCACAGCAATTGCCCGTTTGTGCACTGATCGTGTAGTTAGCGCTACTGAGCCAACACGGATACTGTACATTTAAGCCCCTGAGTACGCCGCCAAATTGATTCTGAAAATAGGCCAGCACTTGGTCTACGGTATTGCAGCCTCCTTGGTTCGCGTCTACATTGCAACTGTAGAGGCAAATAATCCCGGAATTCCAACCATTCGGGATGTTAAAGTAATTCGGATTCGGTGGGCTAATGATCGTGACGGGTGGCGCCACATTCACAGTGAGTATGGACGTATTGATACCCGTAAAGCTAGAAGTGTTGATCGGAAAACCACAATTGTTATTGTTTTGTGCAGAATTGAAGCCCGCGTATAGCACTTCCGTAACGCTACTGACAAATGGGCCACTAAACGTAACATTAACTGGCTCATAAGTACAGATGCCAATTTTAAGATTTGGGATGTTTTGATCCACCACAATATTGAGGTTGCCGCCGTCGTAATTGGCAAACAAAATCCAGTTTCCTGTCGGGTCACAATTTGGCGTGAAACTGCTTTGTGCTTTGACGTTTAAAAAAGCAGTAAAAAACAAGATGAGAAAAAAAACTTTGGAGAGGCAAATTTTCGGGTTCATGAGTACGCTGAAAGCTAGTTCTTTTTATAGATTTCTTTATTTGCTTTTCCAAACAAATAGGGCTTGGTTTTGTTTGACAATAAAAGCAAGTTATGAAATCAATCTTTGTCATTCTCCTCTTTACCTTTTGTTCATTTTTCACTGTTGCACAAACCAATGTTGCTGGTGGTATTTTCCAAAATACTACTTGGTCTTTGAGTGGCAGCCCTTATATTGTGAACAGTTCTATTGTTGTGTTCCCCGGAAAAACCTTAACGATTGAGCCTGGCGTAGAAATTCAAATCAATAACCAGAACAATAGCAATATTTATATCGAGACCCGTGGCACCATCAATTGCATCGGTACAGACGCACAGCCGATCAAGGTTTATGCGTTATTTGATACGATGAATACCGCTGCATGGCAAGGTTTTGTGTGCACGAGTACGCAAGGAGGTGTTTTGAATGCAGATCGCATCGAGATTGCCAATGCGTACTTCCCTTTATCTTACGAAACAATTCCTACAACGCTTTCCTATACCAATAGCAAATTCATCCGTTGCTTTCAGGCAGTTACGGTAGGCACCAACCTTAATTTGTCAGGCTGTGAATTCATCGATAATGAAGTAGGGGTTTACGGCTGGGCCAATTTCAACATCAATAACTGCCTTTTTAAAGACAACTCGACCTCATTATATCTATATGCTAGTGCTTTTGCAATGAGTAATTGTAGTTTCGTCGACAACCAAATTGGCCTCTCCTTTTTGGCCAATTCAGTAGATTCTATTGTTATTTCTAATTGCGAATTTCTGAACAACGGTTTGGCAATCAATTACCCGAATAACGGTAGAGTGGAGAATTGCCTCTTCTCTGACAACGGCACCGCCATTCAATATGCTTACAAATGTGAAATTCTGAATAATGAACTTCTTTATAATGAGCTTGCCATCGAAGCGTCTGTCGATGCCGAAATCCATAACAACCAAATCAACAACAACACGGGTGGCCTACTCATTTCGAATGTATCGAGCGTACAAGACAGCCCTGCAATCTATGATAACGAGATTTGTGGTAATATCAATTTTGCAGTGAACAACAACACCAACATGAACTATTCGCTATTCAGCAATTGCCTCTGTGACCTCGACTCCGCTCAAATTGAAGCCTACCTTATTGACGGCTACGACGACATCACCAAAGGCCTCATCAACTACCAAGTTTACGATTCCAGCTGCACTGTACTATTGGGTAATGT
>JAIXUE010000026.1 GCA_027483605.1 Cryomorphaceae bacterium
ACTGTTGTTTTGTAAGTACGCTTGGTTGTTCATCGAGACGTTGATGTTCTGTGCGCCACGAACACCAATTTCTGCATCGGCTCCGTAGTCCCAAGCTGTAGGGTTGCCCATAATGACGTCGTCGTAGACGTAATAGATTTCTTGAGTTGCTTCGTCGATGATGAGCTCAAAAGTGGCGCCGTTCGGGAAAATTGGTGAGTTCCAACGCGGTAGGTCTTTCCATTGGATCACAAACTTACTGTTCGGTGAAGTGCCTATTTGCTCATAGTAAATTCCCCCTCCAACTGCAAAAGATTGCGCTAGCTGTTGGATATAAGGATAGAGGCCATTTCCTGGCTCCATTACATAATTCAAAGCCGCAGTTGTGGTGCCTAATTTCACACCACCCGTAGCGCCAACTGTTGCCGTGGTAAATAAGTTGCCTTGGAACAACAATGGAAAAGGAAGCGTAATACCTATTTCGCCAAGGTATGCAATGTTGTTGTAGGTTGCTGTTGTACCAGCGCTTAGGTCAATAAATCCGGTTGTAGGGCATTCGCTGTTCCACTCCATGTACTGCCCTTGGTTATAGGTATTCCATGAAATCATTGGTGACCAAAACGAGGAGTCTCCGGGAGTACATACCGCACGAACACGTGCTTGGTAAAAACTATATGGCGTTAAAGAACCAATGGTGAAAGGATGGGCTGTCGTGTAAACTAAAGTGCCTGTTCCAGGTGTAAATCCTTGAGGGCCCCACTCTATTTGCCATTGGGTTTCTGAACCACCCGGCGTCCAGTCAATGACTGCTTGATTCAAGGTAGCACTCACCACATTGATCAAAATGGGTTGCGGACATGTTGGTGGTGCAGAGATATTGATCATGTAATCTTCTGTCTCGCCCCAACTATAGGTTCCACAAGGTGGTGGTGTGAGATTGTTTTCGATAATCACTACGCGCATTCTTGTAAGACCAGAAAGTGCAGTGGAAGGAACCGTTATATTAAATGGAACATTCACCGAAACTAGAGATGGCAGTGAATTTGTCGCATCATAAAGCATCTCATAGGTATCAAACTGCCCGTTATGATCGGTGTCTATCCAGACACGCGTGCCGTAATTATAAGTTGAGCTATTACAATTCATCAAGTCCAACTCCATTGGGTAAGTAACACCCGGTGAAAGCAAGGTGGAAATGTTCGTGTAATCGGAATAAGTACCATTACACGACGTTGAAGAATTATCAATTGTATTCAATTCAACACGTTGAATATCTCCGAATGTACTTGAAGTAGCTACACTCGTACAATAACAATTGAAAAAACTATTCGTGCTTACCGCTACAACGGTAGAGGTGTCTATTGAACCCGACGCAGTGCATGTTACAATACACTGATACCAAGTATCCACCGTTTGGGTAGCTTGGTAGCTGCTGTTTATTGCGCCAGTTATATTCGCAAATGGGCCAGTTGCAGCAGTAGCCGACTGCCATTGGTATGTAATTCCGGAGGCCAAGGTACTTCCAGAAAGAAAAAGGGAATATGGTACTGCCGGACATACTGCAGGAACGGAAGAAACAGCCGTTCCTGCAGTAACCACGCCTGTACAAGCCGTACCGGGCACATAATGAATTTTGATATTCGGTCGGTTGTTACCATATGTTGTGGTAAGTGATGTTGCAGCAGAACCAGCCGCGCCAGCAGCCCAGCCTATGGCCATGCCAGTTGCAGCCGTCCTAAAATAATTTACAGCACCACTAGCCGTCCCAAACTTGACGTGGTCTGTCATGACCTGTAGCGTTCCGCCAGTATAGATAAATGGAGTTGTGAGTATATATGATTCCCAACCTGGTGCGGTACCCATAAATCCTTGATTTGTGTTATTATACACAGAGGTAGCTCCTGCTGTTAAGACCCCCCAAGTTGTAGCTGAAGTGAGAACAGTTGCTGAATTGTTTGCCAATAATATTTCAAAATTATTAGGCGCCGTGATGGTGCCTGTTGCCTTTTCCCATTCTATTTGAGTGATCATTGAACCCGCCGGAATTGCAGCTAACTCGGTGGCAGTATATATGTAGGCGTATTTAGAAAAGTTGAAGGTAGAAGCGGCAGAGCTTCTATAGATAGGCCCACTCATAAAACTTGAGGCAGTACCTGTCCCTATTTGTACAAACTGTGACCAAGCTAGTTGGCTACAAAAAAGATAAAGCAAACCTATTAAGTATAGTTTTCTCATGTTAGTATTTTAAGATGCTAAAGATAAGGATAAGCAAACAAAAAAGCCACCCCTTGGGGTGGCTTTCGAATATTAAGGGTAGTTTACTTATTGTTTCACTACTCTGAACGTTTGAACAGAATTGGCGGCTGTAATGCGTACCATGTAAACACCTGTTGTCATGTTCATAAGGTTCAAAACAGAACCATTAGATACATTTGAGGCATCTAGTACCAACTTACCTTGAGCGTCAAATACTTGCGCTTGAGCAGTCAATTCTGTAGGCATGTTGATGGTCAATTCACCAGCTGTTGGGTTAGGATTCACAGACATCTCGATAGCTGCAATTTGATCTAAGCCAACTGATGAGATGATTTCACAATCAGACTGATCAGAACATCCTTCCGCTGAAGTAACAATTACTGCGTAAGAACCGTTTGCGATAGCAGTGAAGTTTGCTGTTGAGCCATTAGGTGCATCTGTACCAGAAGCACAGTTGATCCATTGGTAGTTCATGCCTGCAGGTGAAGCAGCTAGCGTAACGTCATTCACTACAGAGATGGTAGCTACAGGCGTTGCGTTCACAACAACTGTTACTTGGTCAGTGTTTTCACAACCATTCACTCCTGTACCTGTTACAGTATAAGTTGCTGTTGTGGATGGAGCAAAAGCTACACCATTTGCAGCACCGCCAGTCCATTGGTATGATACCGCACCCTCACCATTCAATGTTACTGATTCACCAGCACAAATAGTTTGGTTAGCACCAGCATTCACATCCGGTAAAGCAAGAACTGTAACCGTTACTTGATCTGAATTTGTACAGTTATTGAAACCTGTAGCCACTACATTGTAGGTAGCCGTGGTAGCTGGTACAAAAGCCACACCATTGGTCACGTTTGGAGTTGTCCAAGTTAAGAAACCATTACCTGTTGCAGTAAGAGTTGCTGCTGTTCCTTGACAAACTGAGAAGTCAGGACCAGCGTTTACTACTGGAATTGGCAATACAGTAACAGATGTTGTCTGTGATGCAGAACCACATGCGTTGGTTGCTACATAAGTTAAGTTGACAACAACTGGGTCGTTTGTGTTTGGTGTGTAAGTCACCGTACCATTGGTAACGTTTGGTGAAATGATACCCGTTCCGTTTGTGGTCGTCCAGAAACCACCGAGGCTGTTTTGAACAGCTGCACTTAATGTTGCAGGTGTGTTCGCACAAACTGTTTGTGGCGTAGACAAGTTCACTGTTGGGCCAGTAGAAACCGAAACTACTACTTGGTCGTTGTTCGTACAACCATTTGCACCTGTACCCACGACTGTGTAAGTCTGAGTAGCGTTCGGATAGAATGGGATACCTTGGGTAACACCATTGTTCCAAGCATAAGAAGCTGCACCAGTTGCAGTAAGCGTAGCGCTCAAGCCTGCACAAACCGTGATGTCCTGACCGGCGTTAACTGTTGGCAATGCCAATACCGTAACCAAGATTTGGTCTTGGTTGGTACAACCGTTAGCACCAGTTGCCGTAACAGTGAGTACGCCTGTGTTGGTAGGAACGTACTGCGTGTTGTTAGGCACGTTGTTGCTCCATTGGAAACCAGTTACTGCCGTTGGCGTAGCTGAAGTGGTAGTTGCATTCAAGATAACTGGTGTGCCAGCACAGATAGTTTGGTCTAAACCGCCTTGTACAATTGGTTGCGGCAATACGTTCACAACCACTTGATCTTGATTTTGACAACCATTGATATCCGTACCCACAACCGTATAAGTTGCAGTAGAAGATGGGAAGAATGGCGTTGCGTTTGTTACGCTGTTATTCCATACATAAGAAAGTGCACCAGAACCAGCGAGGATTACTGGAGAAGCGTTACAAATGGTTTGATCAACACCAGCATTGACGTTAGGCAATGCCCAAACTGTAAGTGTAGCTATATCATTGTTTGTACATCCTACACCGTTAGAGACATTGACCTGATAGTTATATGTTCCTGGTTGTGTTGGAGTCACGACAATAACTGGGCTGTTGTTAACGGCGCCTGTTAAGCCACTATTCGAATAGTTGTTCATCGTCCAGTTGTAAGGAGCCAAACCTGTTGCGTTGAAGGTAGCCGTCTGACCAAAACAAATCGCTTGATCCAAACCAGCGTTTGCAGGAGGCACAGTTGAGTAAGTCAGTAGCAAAGTATCATAATTGACACAACCGTTGGCGTCAGTACCGATTACACTGAAGGTACCTGTTGCAGATGCAGTAAATGGCACGCCATTTTGTACACCAGCCACTGGTGCTGTCCAAGCATAAGAACCTGTTGGTCCGGCACCTGTAGCTGTAACAGTAGCTTGCTGCGTAGCGTTGTTTGTACAGATCAAGATGTCGTTACCTGCGTTAATGGTAGGCAAAGCCCAGATGGTAACAGGAGCAGTTGTGTTGGTAACAGAACAACCAGTAATTGGGTTGGTAGCTTGTACCGTATAACTTGCAGTAGTGTTGGTTGTACCTGGGTTAGAAACTACAGTAGACGCAGTTGTACCGTTTTGGTTCAACGCTGGCCATGTCCAAGCTAAAGTTGGTGTGAAGTTCGTACCTGATGTACCAGTAAACTGAATCATTGGGCGGTTGTTGGTAACCGTACCAATGGTTGTAGAGGCACAAACACCTGATGCATCAGCGTTATAGAAGTGCGCAGCACCAGTAAAGGCGGTTGTCCAGGTCGCTACTGCGTTGGTAGTAAAGGCCTGATTGTTGAAACAGATGTCAATTACGATATTTGATGTACCATCCCAGTTGAATGGAGTCAAGTTAATTGTGTTGTTGGCAAAACCTGTCAATGCAGATGGCGTGTAAGCCGCATTGAAATAAACTTGGGTTAAGCCTGTTTCAAATGTAGTCGTAAGTGCTGTTACCGTTGTGTTCTTCATTGAGATGGTATAGTCGGTAAGCGTTGCTGTAGCCGGTGTAGTTACATTAAAAGCAAGTGAATTGATTGTACCTGCAGAGAAACCTGCAGCTATAAGCTCAGCAGCAGTATACAAGAACTGTTGTTTAGCTCCCCACCAGTAATTACCGAATGGCGTTGGATAAGTAAATGCTGTATTTGCTCCTGTACTAGCAGGGCCAGGTACACCACTAAAGGATGCTAAGGTGGAGCTTGCTGCTGTAAGGTTTACAGTACCACCAGAACAAATTGCAGTTGGGTTAGCCACAGTAGAAGTAATCAAAGGCAATGAGTTTGTTGTCACAACAACAGTTGCTTGGTTCTGACACAACTGACCTGTGGTTTGGTTGGCAGTTAGCACATAAGTTGTGGTTGTTGCTGGTGCATTTGGTGTTGCATTGGCAGGGTTGAAAGTATAACCTGCTGCTGCTGTACCTGCAACAGTTGCTGCGTTTGTCCAAGTGAAGCTGTCGTAAGAAGTAAGGCCAGCTGTCAATGAAACCAATCCGGAAGGAGAAGTAGAACAGTTGGTAGCTGTAGCTGAAGATAATGTTAATGCTGGAGCCGGAGCTACTGTAATAACTACTGGTATTGGGCCACTTTGGCAACCTGTTGAAGGGTTAGTAGTAGTAACATAAAGTGTTGTGGTTGTTCCAACCATTGCTGCATAGGTGTTAGCGGTTGTCGCTTGCAATGCAGTCGTAGAAGTTGGTGTTGCATACCAATTAAAGGTAGGCGACGTAAAGTTGTTAGGGTCAGCAACTGATGCCGTAGCAACCTGAAGACCACAATGAGCACTGTTGGTAGCAACTGGAGCTAAGAACGCTGGTTGAATAGTCACAGGAGCGGTTGTCATTGTATTTACACATCCTGTAGCTGCCTCAACTGCTGTAACTGTCCAAGTTTGGGTTGTTGGTGCAGATGTAGTGTTGGTTACAACTGTAGTACCAACCATTGTATTGACAACTGGTGTTGAATTCCAAGTGTAGCTGTAAGGAACCGCTGGCTGGCTTTGGATGTTGATGAGGTAGTCTTCTGTTTCACCAGAACCCATAGACGTACATGCATCTCCAGAACCATTTGCGTTACCAGACAAACGGCTACGGATTCTCATTTTAGTTAGACCCATTTGAGCAGTTGTTGGAATGGTTACGTTGATTGTAACTGTTGCATTTGCAGCAGCAACCAACGCTACTTGTTGCCATTCTGTTGCTGCCAACACACCATCGCGGTTGTAGTCAATCCAAACAGAGATAATAGAAGAACTCGCGCCGTTAACAACTGTTAGCGGATAGGTAAGACCTGGCTGAACATTTGTCGTAAGGCTGTAGTTTGTGTAGTAAGGCGCTGCAGTAGGGTTGCTTGTTGTGGAGTTGTTATTGATTGTTCCAAAAGTAACCTGATTGAACAATGCTGTACCCGTATTATTGGTGGCACAGTAACCTGCAGGCAAGGTTTGCGGACCTGAAACAATGCTAGATGCAGCTAAGTCAACCACTGCATTATGACATGCAGTTGTTGGTGTAGCAGTAGCGCTAGTAATAACTGGCAAAGCATTTACGGTAAGTGTCATGGTAGATACGTTTGTACAAATACCATCTGTTGCAGTTACTGTAAATGGATAGACACCTGCTGTTGTTGGCGTAGTAGCAATTGTGGTGCCTGCAACACTTGCAGTAAGACCCGAACCAGCATAGTTAGCTAAAGTAGAAGTATACACATAAGCTGTGTTTACTGAAGAAGCTGTAGTTGTAAATGACTGACCAATACAAATACCTGGGTTGTTACCTGCAGTAAACGTGACAGGGTCAGGGTTAGATACAGTAACCAAAACTGGAGCTGGTGTGCTCAAACATCCATTTGTTCCCATTTCAGAAACAAAGAAAGTTGTTGTTGCAGCAATTGGCGCAAGGTAAGTAGAAGTACCCGCTGCATAACCTGCGGTTTGGATTACTAAGTTATCAATTGTTTGCTCCATAGAGATTCCACCCGTACGACCCGCGATTGCGTGTCTCCATGTGGCTTTGTTAGCTGCCAAGTAAGCGGCAGGCAATTGAACATTATTAAAGATCACCGTACCATTTACCGTAACAGTAACTTGACCAAGTGCGTTAGTTTCAATTGTAGCATGGTTGTTTGCAGCACCTACCCATGAGGTATTGCCAACATAACCAAGTACACCAGCAGCTGTTGCATTATAAGTTGCAGCAGTGTTGTTGTATACCAAGTAAATACCTGCTTGGTTTGGCATTACGTTATCGTAAGCATCAAAGCTGATTTTTAATTTAGAACCAGAACCCTTTTCTGCTGTAGGGGTAGTTGAAGATGCATTGACGTCATCGCCAAAGCTGTAGCTGAAACCATCTGCACCACCAGCTGGTGTTGTAGAGAAGTCGAAGTCTACTTTGTAGGCTACAGCATTCACACCCGCGTTTACTGTGATGCCACCCAATTGGTTCAAGGCATTTGGCGTCAGTTGTAACTGACCAGCTACGTTTGTTAATGAAGCTACACCTGACAAGATTGCTCCTGCACCAATGGTGGTGTTGGTAAAGTCATTAGAGTAGAAAGTTGTGTAGGCGCCAGTTGGTGGCGTTTGAAGTGTGTTGGCTGCAGTTGCTGCGTTGTACCAAAAGAACTGACCCGCGCCTGATGCACCGGCTCCTGAAGCGACTGATGCTGTTGGCACAGCCGTACCACATTGCGTACTATTGGTAGCGATAATTGCTGCTGGAAGCGCAAGAACAGTTACTGTAGATGGAGAAGATACAACAGTACATGCAGATGCAGTAACTGTAGCAGTATAGGTAGCTGTTGCAGTTGGGCTAATTGCGTAAGGATTTCCTGTTCCTAAAGTAGCAGATCCGTCAGACCATACTGCACTTGTAATGGTTGGTACAATACCACCACCATTATTGGTAGAAACGACGTTGATCATGTAATCTTCGTATTCACCCCAAGTGATGGCATTTTGGTAGATTGGTCCAGGAAGCACTCCTGTCTCGATACAATAAACGCGCATACGAGTTAAACCATTTAAAGCAGTTGCAGGAATAGTAAAAGTACCCGTAACCGTATGTGATCCTAATGTATTTGCAGGAGGGAAGAACATACACTCACCTGCATCTGTAAACACACCATTGCGGTTGAGATCAAGGTAGATACGCATGTGGTTGTTAAAGTTAGTGGTGGTGTTTGCCGTAATACTTGAAAGACTAAGGTTATAAGTCTGACCAGCATTGAGTGTGTAAGGACCAAAAGCAGTAAAGTCGCTGTGAGCACCAACCGTACCGGTAGCAGTACCGATTGATCCTGTCAAGCTATTTACTGTTGTTGTATTGTTGATAATTACTGTAGCTCCTTGAGAAATTGTTACGTTACCAAGGTCCTCGTTGAGAAGCGCGTTGGTAACGGTTGGAGTTGTGTAGTTCGGAGCGTTCACATTGCTTAATACAACATTTAAACTAGAAGAAGTACCCGCACAAATTGGTGAAGCAGTGTTCGTTGCAAATGCACTGATACCTAACAAACTTTGATCTTGGTAGTTGGCGCCAATTAATGGCGTTACCAATGCAAAGCTGTTTGTTGCAGCAACTGACCATGATACCACAGCATTAACTGGTGTTGCAACTGGGATCGTTCCTTCATAGGTTGTGCCACTTGTGTTGGTCATGGTGATTGGCGTTTGCGCCACACCATTAAATGCATAATTAAGCACAACGCTTGTGATTGTTCCGGATCCAGGTGTTACCGTAACTGAAACAGGGTGCGACGTAGCAGTAGCACAATTGAGTGGAGCTACACTCACTAGCGTAACCACAGGTGCAAAAATCGGTGTTGCGTCGAATTCATCGGCACCCATGTCTGGGTTGGTAGCACCACCGTTCACAGAACCTACTGGGCCCGGACGCAATTGGTTGTCAAAATCGTTTGTCACGTTAGTAACTGCAACAGCAGCACCAGAAGACTCTAAAGGAGTTGGTGCTGTAGTTATGTGGAGGTCGTTGGCACTCACAAAGTTTGGCGCAACGTTAAATGAGTTAGCATCTTGACCTGTTGCAATTTGCCAGTTTGCAAGTGTTGGTTGGTTCACCCCATTAAAGAATCCGACTAGACCGCCATTTGGAGCTAAATAGTCATTTCTATTTAGGGTAGCAGCAGCCCAAGGTAGATTAGATTGTGAGTACATTGCGTAAGTTCCTGTTCCTGTATTGTTGTTGACAACAATATTGTTCAAAAACTGACTTACCGTAGGTGTAGTAACTGTGAATGCTACGCCATAGCTCGTGTAGTTGGCAACAGTTCCTGTAACCGAAGGAGCAATAACAATCGTATTGTTGATGATGCGCATGAGCGTAGCGCCAGCAACAACACGAATACCATAAGAAGTCCAGGTGTTTGGATTACTGTTAGAATAACGCGATGCAATGATATTATTGATAAAGTTGTTGGCGATTAAAAAGTTGTCGCAGTTTGCAGCGCCAGTAACATGGATACCGTAAGCACCCCAACCACCTAAAGACGGCTGCAAGATGTCGTGGATGTTGTTGCGCAATACGCGAATGTTTGAATTCGCTGTGTTTATTTCAATACCAGTAATGTTGGTAGGTAAGAAGCCAGTTGTAGCGGTGGCAACAACATCACCTGCACGAAGGTCATTTCCTTCAATGAGTGCTGCTCCAGCGGAACCACTTAAATTAGAACCTTGAATAAAAATACAGATTTGACCAATGTTATCTGCAAGGTTCGCAGAACCTAAAATGTTGTTGCGGATGATTGTTCCGGTAATTGGGAAAGCACTACTACCAAGCGCATAGATACCACGAAGACATCTTCTGATTTCGTTGTTTTCAATAACGGTGTTGACGCTTGAAGCTGCTGCGGTTAACAAGGATCCTGTACTGTAATCACAGAGGCTGACACCATAGTTAATGTTACTTGAAATGCCTGTTGGTCTAGATCCAATCAAAACACAGTTCTTTACTGTATTGTTATTTGCACCGTTGGTTCCTGCAGTTGAAGCTGAAGAAAAACGTATTACAGCTGTAACAGCTGTTGTGCTTGTGGCTACTTGAAAAGTAAGGTTGCGTACGCCTGGGGTAGCAGGGTCATCACCATCGATATTTACGTTGTCGGCACCATTTAATTCGATCAAGCCACGGTTGGTGGTTGGAGCCGTAGCCGAGTTAACGGTTACGTTTCCAGAAGGCCTGATGTTTACTGCAGTGTAATTGGATGTGCCCCCGCTTCCGAGCAATGCAACAACCGCTGCTGGCTCTGTGGTGTTAGCGGAAATCGTGATGTTGATCACGCCTTGGTGCGTTCCGGCATTGATTGCAGCAAACGCAGCACTGACAGTTGTGTAAGTTCCTGTGGCGGTTCCGGCAGTTGCAGTCACAGCAACCTGTGCTTGCAAATTGGAAACCATCAGAGCGAGAACAGCAACGACTGCAGCGATAAATCGAAATGGTTTTAGTGTAGTAATTTTACCCATGATAATGATTTTTAGACTCGCAAATATATTGTTAAAATTTTAAAAAACAAAAAAGCCTCATTATCAATTGAAATTGTCTGTCAGCAATTATTAATTTTACCCCCGATGAAAACACCCAACTTTCCACTCCGCGCACTCGTTTGCGGCTCTACCCAAGGCATTGGTTTGGCCATTGCTCAGCAACTCGCCAAAGATGGTTACTCAATAGTGCTTACTTCCAGAAGTGAAGACAAGCTTCAAAACGCTTTAACTACTTTAAAAACCGATCCCGGACAAACTCACCACTATTTTGTTTCTGATTTTACAGACCCAGCCGGATTAAAAATTGCAATCGACAACTTTATAAAATTAAATGGCCCTGTCCATGTACTGATCAATAATACTGGAGGGCCAAAGAGTGGTCCTATAGTAGACGCCGAAATAAGTGAGTTTCTTGCAGCTTTCAATCAGCATCTTATTTGCAATCATATTTTAATGCAGGCTGTTGTTCCCGGCATGAAAACTGCTGGTTACGGCCGCATCATTAATATCATCTCAACTTCGGTCAAACAACCACTTCCCAATTTAGGGGTTTCGAATACGATTCGCGGCGCAGTTGCCAATTGGTCCAAAACTTTGGCCAATGAGCTCGGTGGTTTTGGCATCACGGTCAATAACGTTTTGCCCGGCGCCACCAACACCCAACGCCTGACCGAAATTGCGAAAGTCAAAGCCGATAAAACCGGAGAAAGCATTGCTGAAATTTTAGCAGAAATGGGTCAGGAAAGCCCCATGAAGCGCATTGCCGAGCCAGAAGAAGTAGCGGCAGCAGTTGCATTTTTAGCTTCGCCTGCAGCATCTTATATCAATGGCATTAATGTGCCGGTAGATGGCGGGCGCACCAAAAGCTTGTAATTATTTGTTTTTCTTGGCCAAAAAAGATCGGTAAGCCAATAAGATCGGAAATCCCAAGACCAAGCTACAAGCCAGCATATAGCCGCGCTTGGTCAAATAAAAATCTACAACACCTTCCATTTCTGATTCTTGGTAGCCTAAACCGACAAAATAAGCCAGGCTTAAAGGTGCTTCGAGGATGTATTTTTTTCCGTTGTGCGCATAGACAATCTCTCCTTCGAATAAATTAGGGCTGAGCAAGATGAGCGTGCCGCCAATCAGTATAAAACTGAAAGCAAAAACAAACCAAGGTTTGCGCAATAATGATTTGAAGGTATCCATGGCCCCAAAGTTAGGCCAAATCTGTCTAATTTCGTAGCGCTCTTATGAAACGCATTGCCTATTTATGTTTATCTGACGGCTGGGGAGGTTTGGAAATGAACCAACTTCGCAATGCCCAACAAATGCAACATCGCGGACACTCCATACTGCTCATTGCGAATAAAGAGAGTCCGATCGCTACAGCAGCTGCACAAGCCAACTTACCTTTATATATAGTAGCACAAAAACCCAAATACTACCAATGGCGCTTTGCAATGAAATTGGCAAGACACCTCATAAAGAATGGCTTTGAACACCTATTCTTCAGAAACAACCGAGAATTGAGCATTGCCGCGTCGGTGCGTTTTTTTTCTTTTGGAAAAGTGCGCGTACATTACTTTATGGAAATGGCGCTCGGCGGAAAGAAAACCCAGTTTTTTAGAACGCTGCGCTACCGCTTGATCGACTCTTGGATTTGCCCGCTACCCTATCTTCAATTGCAAGTTTGGAAGCAAACCAAAGTTTCCAAAAGAAAGGTGAAAGAAATTCCATCAGGACTTATATTCCAGTCAGCTTACCCTTTGCCCAAAGAAGCCGCCCGGATCAAACTCGATTGGCCTGTTGAAATGAAACTCATTCTTGTAGTGGGAAGAATTGACCCAAAAAAACAACAAGCGTTTGTATGGGAAAGCTTCAGTCAACGGACTTCTCCTAACGAAATGTTGATTTTTGTAGGCGCCCCTACACCCGATCAAGACAACAGCTATCACCTTAACCTACTACAAAGCATCAAAGGTCATCCAAAACACAACCAAGTCCTGTGGGCTGGATTTCAAAATGATATCGCACTCATTTATAGTGCTGCCGACGCCGTGATCATGGCTGCTGATCAGGAGACCGTCGGAATGGTCACCATTGAGGCACTAAAGTTTGCTTGCCCGGTGGTTGGTGCCAACAATGGCGGAACAAAGGAACTCATCGAAACCTACGGTGGCGGTCTTTGCTTTCGGTCCTTGGATCAAAATGACCTGAATTTGAAACTCGATAAGGTACTCAGCGGGCAAACCCCTCCAATATTTCAAGCAGCATTTGAACAACATTTTGACTTCGGGCGCGTTTGTGCGCAAGTAGAAACCGAAGTCTTGGGCTTAAAAGCACCAATTTTTCAGTAAATTCGTTCAATGGATTTGTACGCCTCCAAACAACGCTGGAAACTTTTGTTGGTCATTTTGGCTTTGGCCATTGTGGGTGGCTCGTTGTTTTATTCTAATCAAAGCATCCGCAAAATAGGCAAGCGCGAACGCAGCAAAGCCCAACAATGGGCGCTGGCCCTGCGCAAAAAAGCAGAGCTCGTGGAGCTGAGCAGCCAGATATTTGCCGCACTACAAGAAAAGGAAAGAGAAAAAATTGAACTCGTGGTGCGCGCCAACCGCACACTCCTCGATGCATCAGACCTCAGTATGAGCCAAGATGTCGACTTTGCACTCGACATTATTGAGGCCAACAAAGACATCCCTTTTATCTTGTTGAATGACGACGGTAGTATTTCACAATCCAGGAATTTAGGCCCAGCAGGAGCCGCTTCGTTGATGGATCATCAATTCTATGCTGATTCCATAAAACAACTAGCAAAATCTTGGATTGCAGCCAAGCGCTTTTATCAAATCCAAGTATTTGAAGACATGTACATGACACTTTGCCATGGTTATTCAAAAGAATTAGAACGCTTACAAGCGCACTCAGACTCCCTGATTCGCTCTTTTAACGCAGACCTCACCGATCAAAAAAGCTTGGTGCCGGTGTTGTTATACGACCCTGCAACGAAAGTGGTTGTGGCGAGCAATTTCTCCAAAAAAGAACTCGCTCCATCAAAAATCAAGTCTACCATACATGAGTTGTCTAAAAAATATCAACCAATCGAACTGAGTATCAATGGCGGAACCAAATTGCTGTATTTAAAAGATAGTGACGAGGTCCAGCAATTATTTTGGCTTCCGTATCTGCAATTCGGTATTTTAGGCCTCATTGTACTGATTGGCTATTTATTGTTTTCGATGTACCGTAAGGCGGAACAAAACCAAGTTTGGGCCGGAATGGCCAAAGAAACAGCTCATCAGCTCGGCACGCCACTTTCTTCGATGATGGCTTGGGTAGCTTATCTGGAACAGCAAGACATCGACCCGATGATTGCCCAAGAAATGCACAAAGACCTCGAGCGCCTTGAAAAAATTACTGACCGTTTTTCCAAAATTGGTTCAGGTGCCAAATTAGTAGAAGGCGACTTAGCCGAAACCATTGAAAACAACCTCAACTACCTCAAGGCGCGTTTGTCTCAAAAAGTAGTGATGCAGTTTGAACTAGATGGCGAAAGACCACTAATTGTGCTGCACAACGCCTCACTAATTGAATGGGTCGTTGAAAACATTTGCAAAAACGCCGTAGACGCTATGGAAGGCATCGGCACCTTGCACATCCATATTCAAGAAGTTGCCGAATGGGTACATATCGACATCTCCGACACGGGTAAAGGCCTGAACCCAAAGCAATTCAAAACCATTTTTGAACCTGGTTATTCTACCAAAAAACGCGGGTGGGGCTTAGGGCTCACGCTGGTCAAGCGCATTGTTGAAGAATACCACAAGGGCAAAGTTTTTGTCTTGCAGTCTGAGCCTGAAAAAGGCACCACTTTTCGGATCAGCATCCCGCACTAAACCTGCTCACTACATTATTCTGACTATCTTTAACGCATTAAATTCATTTTATGGACGCGCTCATTCTTACTGAAATCCGCAATCAAATTGCATTTTTAACCATCAACCGGCCCCAACAACTCAATGCTCTTAATAAAGATACCATTGAGGCCCTCCACAACGCACTTGCTGCTGCCGATACAGACCCAGCAGTTGGAGTCATCGTCTTGACGGGTAGTGGCGAAAAAGCATTTGTTGCCGGTGCCGACATCAAAGAATTTGCTGATTTTAATATTGCACAAGGCGGAGAACTTGCATTGCGAGGCCAACAAACACTATTTGATTTCATCGAAAACCTCAGCACGCCAGTGATTGCAGCAGTGAACGGTTTTGCGCTTGGCGGAGGCTTAGAACTCGCCATGGCCGCTCATATACGCATTGCCTCTAGCAACGCCAGAATGGGCTTGCCCGAAACCTCACTTGGCGTGATCCCCGGTTATGGTGGCACACAGCGCTTGGCGCAGCTCATCGGACGAGGAAAAGCCAACGAAATCATCTTTACTGCTGGTATGCTCAAGGCAGATGAAGCGCTGCAATGGGGCTTGGTCAATGCGGTAGTAGAGCAAGCAGAATTACTCGCTACGTGCGAAGCCATGGCCCAAAAAATGTTGGCCAACTCTCCAATGGCGATTGCCGCGGCTATTCGTTGCGTCAATGCAGGTTTTGCCGAGGGCGTAAATGGTTTTGAAGTCGAAATTGAAGAATTTGGCAAATGTTTTGGAACTGCTGACTTTAAAGAAGGTACGAGCGCATTTTTAGAAAAACGCAAGCCGAACTTCAGAGCTTAAATAATGAGCAACCCCATTCGCAAATTAGTTGGCCAAACAGCCATTTACGGCTTGCCCTCTATTTTAGGGCGCTTGCTCAACTATTTGCTAGTGCCGCTCCACACCTACTACTTTGCTCAAACTTCAGATTACGGCGTTATTTCAGAACTCTATGCATGGGTTGCCTTTCTGATTGTTTTGCTCACCTTTGGCATGGAAACCGCTTTCTTTCGCTTTTTGCAAAATGAAGCCGACAAAGACAAGGCCTACGGGGCCGCTTTTTGGTCAGTAGTGAGCATCAACGCCCTTTTTTACTTAGTACTGCTGTACTTCAACAATGATATCGCCAACGCTTTGCTTTTTGAAGGACACAACGAATACGTTGTACTGCTCGGAACTATAGTGATGATCGACGCCATTACCGCCTTGCCCCTTGCGCGCCTGCGGGCAGAAGAAAAGGCACTGCGTTTTGCCACTATCCAAATGACGAGCATTGCGCTCAACATTGCGCTCAACGTCATTGCAATGGTCTTCTTTTTCAGTGCTGAACGTCCTGAAGAAGGCGTGCTGTTTATCTTATTAGCCAACCTGATCTCTTCTTTAGCCAAGCCGCTTTTGCTCTACGACAGCATTTTCAAAGTCCTATTCATAAAAGACTGGAGCCTTTACAAGCGCATGTGGCGCTACGCAATCCCGCTTGTTATTGCTGGTTTTGCTGGTATCATCAACGAAACTTTTGACCGTATTTTACTCAAGCATTTGCTCTATGATCCTGCTGTGCCTGGCTCTTTGAGCTATGCCGAATCACAAGTCGGTATTTACAGCGCTTGTTACAAACTTGCCATGCTCGTCACCATCATTTTACAGGCCTACAGATATGCTGCAGAGCCCTTCTTTTTCAAGCAAATGCAAAACCAAGACCGCAACACCGTTTATGTGCGGATCATGAGTGTATTTGTGGCGCTGGTTTGTGCTGTTTTTTTATTGGTGAGCCTCAATTTGGATATTTTCAAGCATTTCATTCAAAAAGAAGCCTATTGGGAGGGCCTGAAAGTTGTACCGATCTTACTGATGGCCAATGTGTTCTTAGGGATTTATTACAACCAAAGTATTTGGTATAAGCTCAGCGGCAAGACCCAATACGGTGCGTACATCACCATTGTTGGGGCACTACTTACCATTGCTATCAACGTGTATTACATCCCACAATATCAATACATGGCCAGTGCTTGGGCCACACTCATCGTCTACGCGACCCAAATGCTGCTTTCCTATTGGCTCGGACAGCGCCATTTTCCAATTCCTTACAACCTCAAGAAATTCTTTTTGTATTTAGGCCTGAGCTTGGCCCTGTTTTGGATCGGACAACAAATTAATTTCTCCAAAGCCATCATTAACCATTTCTTGCACAACCTCTTGGTACTTTCTTTTGTGGGCTTTGCTTTCGTCTTAGAAAAATCCAACCTCAAAAGGCAGTAACCGATACTAATTGAACATTTTCTGCGTTAGGGTGTTTATTTAGCTACCGAAACGCTTAACTTTGTTCATATGTCAAATCACCCGTACAAGCCCGGCCCTTTCCTTTCCCAAATTACTGTTCCGAGCGACCTACGCACGAATTTTACAGAAGAACAACTCCCACAAGTTGCCCAAGAACTCCGTCAATACATCGTCGATGTCATTTCAGAAATCGGCAACTCACACTTTGGCGCATCGCTAGGTGTAGTGGAGCTTACGGTTGCTTTACACTACGCATTCAATACGCCTGAAGACCAGCTCGTGTGGGACGTCGGACACCAAGCATATGGTCACAAAATTTTGACCGGCCGCCGCGAAAAATTCCACACCAATCGCCTCAAAGGTGGTATTTCTGGCTTCCCCAAACGCTCAGAAAGCGAATACGACACTTTCGGAGTTGGACACTCCTCTACTTCTATTTCAGCCGCTCTAGGAATGGCCGTTGCCAACCAATACAAAGGTGAAACCCAGCGCCAACACATTGCTGTTATTGGCGATGGCGCCATGACCGCAGGTTTGGCTTTTGAAGGGCTCAACCACGCTGGCTTTGAAAAAGATGCCAATCTTTTGGTGATCCTCAACGACAACTGTATGTCTATTGACCCTAACGTTGGCGCGCTTAAAGAATACCTCACCGACATCACCACTTCGCATACCTACAACAAGGTCAAAGACGAAGTCTGGAAACTCCTCGGAAAAGTCTCCAAATTTGGTCCTGATGCCCAAACCATCGCCTCCAAAGTTTCACATGCCCTAAAGGGTACGCTTTTGAAGCAATCCAACCTATTTGAAGCCTTTAACTTCCGCTATTTTGGCCCTGTAGACGGCCACGACGTCATTGGGCTCGCCAAAGTAATGGCCGACCTCAAAGACATCCCAGGTCCGAAAATTTTACATTGTATCACACGCAAAGGCGCTGGTTACAAATTCTCTGAAGAGGGCAACCCAACTAAATGGCATGCGCCAGGGGTGTTCAACAAAGAAACTGGCGAAATCGTCAAGATTGTTCCTAAATCTCCAGAACCGCCTAAATACCAAGACGTATTTGGCCACAGCATTGTAGAGCTCGCAGAAAAGAACGATAAAATCATGGGTGTAACACCCGCGATGCCTTCTGGCTGCTCGCTCAATATCATGATGCAAGCCATGCCCAAGCGCGCTTTCGATGTCGGCATCGCCGAACAACATGCCGTTACATTCAGCGCTGGCCTTGCCACACAAGGAATGGTGCCGTTTTGCAACATCTATTCTTCCTTCATGCAACGTGCTTTTGACCAAGTCTTGCACGATGTCGCGATCCAAAACCTCAATGTCGTTTTCTGCCTAGACCGCGGTGGTTTGGTAGGTGCCGACGGCGCAACCCATCACGGCGCTTATGACCTCGCTTACATGCGCATGATCCCGAACATGGTGGTGGCCGCGCCAATGAACGAAGAAGAACTGCGCAACCTCATGTACACCGCTCAGTTACCCAATCAAGGCCCCTTCTCCATACGCTACCCCCGCGGAAACGGCGTCATGACCGAATGGAAAACTCCATTTAAAGAAATCAAGATTGGCGAAGGCCGCAAAGTAACCGCTGGCGAAGACATCGCAATTTTATCCATCGGCCATCCTGGTAATTTTGCCCAAAAAGCCATCGAGACACTCAAGGGTGCTGGTGTATCCATTGCCCACTACGACATGCGTTTCGTCAAGCCACTTGACACCCTCCTCTTGCACGAGATATTCAGCAAGTTCAAGAAAGTCATTACCGTAGAAGATGGCTGCCTCATGGGTGGTTTTGGCTCTGCAGTACTCGAATTCATGGTCGATCAAAAATACCAAGCAGAGGTTGTTCGCCTCGGTATTCCAGACGAATACATTCACCACGGAACCCAAGAAGAACTCTGGGCCGACTGCGGTTTTGATGCAGCCTCAATTATCCGAACCATTTCCAGCATTTTCAAACTCGACCAAGAAAAAATTACGCAGCAACACGTCGGTTAAAACCAAATTATTGTAATTTGGACCAAAACTTTATCGACTACCATGCAAAAAACAAACTACAGCGCCTTCGGTACGCTGATTGTCATCTTTTTCTTTTGGGGCTTTGTAGCCGCGAGTAACGACATCCTCATTCCTGTATTCAAAAAAGCACTTGACCTCAAGCAAAGCGAGGTACTTTGGATCCAAAATACCTTTTATGTGGCCTACACAGTGGGTTCACTAATTTACTTTGCCACTTCATCTCTGCTCAAAAGAGACTTATTCAATAAAATTGGCTACCGCAACGGCCTGGCCCTAGGCCTTTTGGTGTCTGCACTCGGTACTTTATTGTTTATCCCGGCCTCTACAAATGGCGGGTCTTTTGCGATGCTGTTGGGCGGCTTGTTTATCGTTGGCTTGGGTTTCTCATTCCAACAAATGGCTGCAAACCCACTCGCTATTCAAATGGGTGACCCCGCCAAGGGCAATGTACGCTTGAGTATGGCAGGAGGAATCAACAACCTCGGCACCACTATTGGGCCGGTCATTGTATCTTATGCCATTTTCGGAAACGCTTCTAGTGGAAATACAACCCTTGATCTCTCTTCTGTACAAACACCATATTTGGTATTGGGAATCGTTTTTGTCTTGGCAGCACTATTTTTCAAATTTTCTAATCTGCCAGATCACATCGGTGAAGACAACCAAAATGAGCCGGGCTTAGTACTTAGTACACTGCGCGAACCACAAGTGCTTTTGGCCATGATCGCCATCTTTGTATATGTAGGTGTTGAAGTCGCAACCGCAAGTAACTTGCCCGAATTCATGAAACAAAACCTAGGTAAAGAAGAAAGTGAAGTAGCTCCTTTTGTGTCTTTGTTTTGGGCCAGCATGATGATCGGCCGTTGGGCCTCAGCCGCAGGTGTCTTCGAAAAATCCAAATTATTCAACCGCTTGATGGGTATTTTCTTGCCTGTAGTAGCTTTTGGCATTTTTGCACTTGCCAACACAATTGGTGGGTCTGACGTCTCTTCCTACTGGCGTTATATAGGATTGGTTTTTGTGCTGATTGCTGCTGACTTTATTTCGAACGGCAACCCTGTTCGTCAAATTATTCTCTATTCGTCGCTTGGCTCTTTGGCCCTCATCATCGGAATTTTCAGTTCGGGATACATCAGTGTATTTGCCTTTATTTCTGTGGGCTTGTTCTGCAGTACACTTTGGCCTTGTATTTTTACCTTGGGTATTGCCGGTATGGGCAAGCGCACCAATACGGCTTCTAGCTTACTGATCTTAATGATCATGGGGGGTGGCTTTATCACTTTGGCTCAAGGAACCTTAGCTGCTGACCACCTATTGGGCATACAACAATCCTATTGGGTTGGGGTTGTGTGCTTTGCATACCTGATTTATTTTGCAATTCGCAGCTCAAGTATCCTCAAAAGCAAAGGAATTGATACCTTTGAGACCGCAAAAAGCGGACACTAATGGGAATGTACAAAATAGAATTTCACGACTTCTTTACTGCTGCCTTTTCGGTAGACTGCATTATTTTTGGCTATGAAGCAGGGCAAATCAAGGCGCTATTGATCAAGCGTGCGATGGAACCCTACGAAAACTTTTGGGCTATTCCGGGTGATTTAGTTTACCCCGATGAAGACCTGCCAGTAGCTGCAGAACGCATTCTGAAAGAATTAACCGGACTCGATCATATCCAAATGCACCAATCTCAGTCATTTGGACATCCAAAAAGGCACCCACAAGGGCGCGTCATTACCATTGCCCATTTTGCACTGGTGCGCATTGAAGATTTTCAGGTAAAAGCCTCTTCTTGGGCCGATGACATCAGTTGGGTGCCACTCAATGAAGTGCCAACTTTAGCATTTGACCACAACCATATCCTAGAAAGCACCTACGAAATGCTCAAACAAAAACTACAAACCGAGCCCGTTTGCTTCGACTTATTACCTGAACGTTTCACCCTCAATGAGTTTCAACAGCTCTATGAATTTGCTTTTGAGCAAGAAATGGACAAAGCAAACTTCAGGAAGAAAATCAAATACATCCCCCTCATTGCGCTCAACGAAAAACAAAAAAACGTCAAACACCGACCAGCCAAACTTTTCACCTTTGACCGCGATACTTACCAACAACGTTTGCTAGCGAACGAGTATAGCTTCAAAATGTAAAATTATTTCACTTATTGTATTTTTTACAATAATGTTTGTATCTTCGGGTATCGCTTTCACTCATAGTCGGGGCGTTAAACAGGTTAATAATCAAGGAAACGGAGAGGAGTGTCTCCGTTTCTCTTTTTATATAACACTGGTTTTCTGTGGGTTAACAAAACTTATTGTTATTTGTACAATAATTTAATTTTTGCTTATATTTAACCACTCTAAAACTAAATAAATCATGATCAGAAAACTCGTCATGGCATTGCTATGTAGCATAGGTGTCTTACAAGTCTATGGACAAAACCTCAGTGGAACTGTTTTAAATGAACGCTCTGAGGCTATTCCGTACGTCAAAATCACCGTTAAAAGCAACAACAAACCATTTTTGGCCGATGGAAAAGGGTTTTTTCAGGTAAGCGTCACCGACCTCACCAATGAAGTACTCATTTTTAGCGCAATGGGATACCAAAAACAAGAGGTGCCTGTCGCGGGTAAAACCAACTTAACTGTGGTGCTACAAGAGCTCTCCCAAGACACCAAAGACGTCGTGGTGGTGGGTTACGGTACCTCCAAAACCAAAGAACTCACAGGAGCCACCTCAAAAGTAAAGGGTGAAGACATCGAAAAAATGAACATGACCCGCATGGACCAAGCCCTTCAAGGCCAGGTTTCTGGGGTTACGGTATCGAGCAATTCTGGTTCTCCGGGTGGTTCTTCTAATATTCGTATCCGTGGTTTATCTACATTTGGAGACAACGATCCACTCATTTTGGTCGATGGTGTAGTTTATGACTCCGAAGGCCTCAATGCACTTAACCCTTCTGATATCAAGTCAATTAACGTGCTCAAAGACGCCACAGCAGGTATTTACGGGGTACGCGCTGCCAATGGTGTAATCATCGTTGAAACCAAAAATGGAGCAATCAATCGCAAGCCTAGTATTGAATACAACGGTTACTACGGCATCCAGCAAACAGCACGCAAGCTGGATTTGCTCACTGCAGAAGAATACGCAGTCATCAAAAACGAAGCTTTTGCCTTCGGCGGACAAGCGATGCCATTTGCCAATACCAATTTAGGTACCGGAACCAACTGGCAAGACTCCGTATTCAGCTCTGCACCTGTACAAAGCCACAATCTATCGCTCAGCGGCGGTACGCTCAACACCCGTTACTCTATTGGCCTTGGCTACTTCAATCAGGAAGGAATTGTTGGCGCCGACAAAGCTAATTTTGGTCGCTACAATGCTCGCCTCAATTTCAGCACCGATATGTCAGAAAAACTCAAGCTCAATTCGGTGTTGCTTTTCTCTTCTGACATGCGCAGCACACTTCCAGAAAACGGTATTGGTTCTGTCTTGTACAACACAATCAACGCCTTCCCGAATGACCCCGTTTACACCAGCCCAGGTACCTTTTCTTACATGGAAGAAGTGAGTGACATCATCAATCCGATTGCACAAATGATGAACCAATACAACTGGAGCACAGCCAATAAATTCGTGGGTAAAGAAGAATTCATCTACGAATTCAATGAGAACCTGTCCTTTACTAATCGCTTCAATTACAACTACGCCAACGTAGACAGCAAGGTTTTCTCACCGCTTGTATGGTATGGTGAAGGCAAATACGCCAACACAGCCATCAATGCCGATCTAGAATCACCTGAAGTAGAGATCGCAGACAGCGTATTTATCGAAAGAGGGGCCGCTGTTTATGAAGAGCGCTCTACTTTCCTCGATCTGACCTACGAAAGCTTCTTGAACTACGATAAAACATGGAACGACATACACAAAGTCAAAGGAACTCTTGGTGTTTCTGTCTTTGAACGCAAAGGGCAGTCTTTGAACGGCATTGCCTTTGGTATTCCCAACAACTCTCTAGACTACGCCGATATCTCTGCCAATACCGCACAAGGCGGCTTTTTGAATAATGTCAACTCTTGGGAATTCAAAGAGCGCTTGTTGTCTGCTTTTATGCGCGCAGAATACGCTTACAAAGAAAAGTACCTCGTTTCGGGTATTTTGCGCCGAGATGGTTCAAGTAAATTCGGACCAAACAGCCGTTGGGGTCTTTTCCCAACTATTTCTGGCGGTTGGTTGCTTTCAGAAGAAGACTTCTTCAAAAGCAAAAGCATTGACTACCTAAAGCTGCGCATGAGCTACGGTGTATCGGGGAACGACCAAATCCCGAACTTTGCCTACCGCGCTTTGCTCAACGGAGAGGGTGTTTATGTCTTTGACGACCTGATTACACAAGGAGTAGCAATTGGCCGACCTGCCAACCCAGACCTCAAATGGGAAACCACCCGTCAATTCAACGTTGGTATAGACCTCACTTGGTTAAAAGTACTCAACTTCACGACCAACTACTTCATCAAAAACACCAACGACTTATTGTTCCAACCAGACGTATCTGCACTCTTAGGTTCTTACGGACCAGGCGGTTACCCGCCAATCATCAATGCAGGTGATGTGTCCAACAAAGGCTGGGAATTTGAAGTCGCTTATCAGTCTGATCGCAAGAACTTGCTCCAAACCAACCTCAACTTCAACTTCACCACCATCAACAACAAAGTGGTGAGTGTACCAGCAGGCGTACAGTATATTCCTGGCGCTGCATTTAGTGTAGGTGGCGACGTCGCAACACGCTTCCAAGAAGGCTACGAAATAGGTTATTTCTTTGGTTACCAAACGGCTGGTGTTTTTCAAACACAAGAAGAAATCGATAATGCAGCTGTGGTTCAGGAGGGTGCTCAACCGGGCGACCTCATTTTTGTTGATCAGAACGGCGACGGCAAAATCAACTTCTCAGATGACTCCGACAAAACTAATTTAGGGTCTGCTATCCCAGACTTTACCATGGGCTTTGCCTTCAATTTCAAGCTACACGGCTTTGATTTATCAGGAAATGTCTATGCAGCACTCGGTCAGGAAATCATACGCAACTACGAGCGCCAGCAACCTTATGCCAACCAATTGGCATATGTTATTGACCGCTGGACCGGCCCAGGATCTACAAACGAACACCCGCGCCTCACCACAGGCCCAACCAACAACAATTTGTTCTCTGACTACTTCGTAGAAGACGGTTCGTTTGTTCGCTTGCGTAATTTACAGTTTGGCTATACAGTACCAAGCACTGTATTACGTAAAATTCACGTCGAGTCTTTGCGTATCTATGTAGCTGCCAACAACCTCATCACCCTCACTCGCTACATGGGCTTTGATCCAGATTTAAGCTCGTCTAACGCACTATCTGCCGGTGTTGACTACGGAATGTATCCGCAAGCACGTTCTTTAATGAGCGGTCTTCAAATCAAATTTTAAGTATAAAGTCATGAAAAAACTCATCTACGTACTTTTGGCCCTCGTAACCATCGTTACTTTGCCTTCTTGTGAAAAATTCTTGAGTGTCGATCCGCCCTATGCGCAAGATGCCGAGAACTTCTTTCAAACTCCCGAAGATTTTGACCGTGCGCTCACTGGCGCCTACGACCTTCTTCAAAGTTCATTTATTTCTCTATGGATTGGCGAAATTGCCTCTGACAACGCCATTGCAGGCGGAGAAAGCGTCAATGACAGCAAGGGCCTCCACGACATCGACAACATGACACACGGCGGGGTCAATGTAGAGTTGCGCAATGTTTTCCGTTGGAACTACACAGGGATCACCCGCGCCAACTACATTTTAGAGAACCAAGACAACATTGACTTTGCTGGAAAAGCCCATATTTTAGCTGAAGCTAAATTTTTACGTGCTTACTATTACTTTGAGCTTGTTAAGTTTTTTGGCGACGTACCATTGATCATCGACAAAAGAATTGGTATTGAAGAAGCGCGCAATATTGCACGCTCACCAAAAGCTGAAGTGTATGCACAAATTGAAGCTGACCTCATCGCCGCAGCAGCAGTTCTCAATCCAGTTGCAGCGCAAAAAGGACGTGCTACCCGCGGTGCAGCTAAATCGCTTCTTGGCAAAGTATATTTGTACCAAAATAAATTTACCGAGGCAGCGGCCATCTTAGAAGAAGTGATTGCGTCCGGACAATACAGCCTTTACCAAGACTACAGCACGCTTTTCAGTGTAGCAGCAGAAGGAAATCCAGAAACCATTTTCGATATTGAATATACAGGACTAGAGGGCGGAAGCTATGGCTGCTTGATTTGTCTGGAGGGTAATGCTGCTGTCGGGTTCCAAGGCATTCGTCAATACACAGGCCCGGTTTACGGAGATGGAAACTCCTATAATTTGCCAACAGCTGAGCTTTACGCTGCTTTCTCTCCTATTGACCCACGCCGTGCAGCTACAGTTCTGGACATCGAAGCCTTTATTGCTGCACAACCAAACCCTGCGTCTATTACGTATGCAATTGGTGCAGGTGGCCACACAGGTTACTACAACAACAAATACATCAAGCGCCAAGGCGAAATTGGCTTGCCAGATAACGACCTCACGAGCCCCGTAAACTACCGCGTGCTTCGCTATGCCGATGTGCTTTTAATGGCAGCTGAAGCCAACTACCAAATTGGAAATGCCTCACGCGCTACTCAATTAGTGAATCAAATTCGCCAGCGTGCGGGCATACCGGGTGCTTCTGTCAATAACATTGAAAAGGTGTATTTAGAGCGCCGTTTAGAGCTTTCAGGCGAAGGCCTTCGCTTTTTTGACCTCGTTCGCACGGGGCAAGCCGCACAATATATCCCTGGATTTGTTACAGGAAAACACGAGTTGTTTCCGATTCCGCAAGTAGAGATTGACCTCGCCGGCGGAAATTGGACCCAAAACCCTGGTTATTAATTTTTTTAGATCTAAAAACCATGAAGACACTAATCCTTAGTATTTTAAGCATCAGCTTGGCTTTAATAGCCTGCCAAAAATACGAACCAACTTTAGGACCAGCTCCTTCTATTGCAGATGCACAATTTACCATGGCGCCGTCTGCTGCGAACGCAAACGTCATTGAATTAAGTGCAAGCAATCCTTCCTTGCAATGTGTTTGGGACTTCGGAAATGGCACCAAAGCACAAGGAGCCAATGTAACTGCAACTTATCCGTATGCTGGAACATATACCATCAAATTAACAGTATTTGCAAAAGGTGGAAGCCGCAGTTCAAGTCAAGAAGTAACCATTGCAAACGATGACTTTACATTACTTAACAACCCTTACTACACGCTCCTAACTGGTGGTGTCAACGGACCAGGTTACAAAGTTTGGGTGGTAGATTCTGCCGCATCTGGCCACATGGGTGTTGGCCCCGATCCAGAAAGCGCACTTGGTGCAACCCCAGAATGGTGGGCTGCCGGCGCGAATGAAAAACCAGGTTGTGGGCTCTACGATGACCAATACATTTTTCACCTGAATGGCTTCAAATTTGATATGATCACCAATGGTGATGTCTATGTACACAATACCATCGCCGCCTCTTTTCCTGGCTCTTTTCAAAACTTAGCGGACTTTACAGCCCCATTTGACAACCAAATGAATGAAAGCTGGTTACTCACAGAAGGTGCAGAAACCACCATTACTATTTCTGGGAACGCCTTTCTTGGTTTCTTTACCGGACCACGTGTTTACAGAATTGTATCTGCAACAGATTCGACACTGAATTTGCAATATGGTCACCACGCAGGGGGCTTAAAATGGTATCTCAAACTCAAAACGCTCTAAGCATTTCATATGAAACTCATGTCTTTTCTTCTTATCTGTCTGTCGCTTCTCGCTTGCGAGCCAGATGCACCTAAGCCACCCGGTTTACCCAGTAATTTAAACACGCAGCTCACCATCAACAATGGTGAAGTAACAGTGTTGGCTACAGCTGACAGCGCAAATTTTTACACTGTCACCTTTTACGACTCGAATGACACCATTACTGTAGAAACTCAAGATGGAGAAGCCACGCACACTTTCAACGCCTCTGGAACCTACAAAATTCGCACCCGTGCACACTCCATTCAGACTGCCTACATCGAAAAAACCGAAGATGTAGTCATCAGCATCAGTACTGGAAATACCGGCGCACCAACTACTGGCTATATCAGTCCGCTCACTTATCCAAATTACACGTTGGTCTGGAATGACGAATTCGATGGAACAAGTCTTTCTTCTGACTGGACTTACGATATTGGAACAGGAAGCTGGGGTTGGGGCAATAACGAGTTGCAATTCTACAGACAACAAAATGCTGTAGTTTCAGATGGCCTGCTTACGATTACTGCCAAAAATGAAACCTTCAATACGTCAAACTACACCTCGAGCCGCATCAAAACACAAGGCCTAAAATCTTGGAAATATGGGCGTGTCGATGTGCGGGCTGCGCTTCCCTATGGGCAAGGTATTTGGCCAGCAATCTGGATGCTCGGAGACAACATCACTAGCGTTGGATGGCCAGCTTGTGGAGAAATCGATATCATGGAACTCATAGGCGGCGCAGGTGCCAATGACCGCACGGTTCATGGAACTGTACACTGGAGTAATGCAGGCGCTCACGCACAATTTGGCGGCAGCAAAACGCTCACTTCAGGTAAATTTGCAGATAACTTTCATGTGTTCTCTATCGTCTGGGATGCTAATTCCATTCATTGGTTGCTTGATAACGTAGAATACCATTCCATCAATACAAGCCCTGCTGAAATGGACGAATTCCGCGAGAAATTCTTCATCATTATGAATATAGCAGTCGGAGGAAACTGGCCTGGATCTCCAAACGCCAGCACCATTTTCCCACAAAAAATGTACGTAGATTACGTTCGCGTCTTCCAATAAACCATATCCTCTCATGAAATTATTGTCTTCATTATTGATGTTGGCGGTGCTTTTAGGCTTTAAACAATCCGAAGAGCCTTTCTTCACCAAACCAACTACAGCCGATATCGAAACGCTTATTGCACAAATGAGCATCGAAGAAAAAGTCGGGCAAACTTGTCAGATTACACTAGATGCCATTCACCGCACCGATGAAAAAGGGCAAGCGCTCGTTCCCGCACAAATTGATCAAGCCAAACTCAAGGAAGCACTTGAAACTTATCATGTTGGATCTATTTTAAACGTAGGCGCACATACGCTTACTCGCGAGGAATGGAAGTCCATCATGACAGACGTCCATGCGCCTTACCTCAAAAAAGAACAAAACATCCCAATTCTTTATGGGATTGATGCCATTCACGGTGTCAATTACACAGTAGGTGGCACGCTTTTCCCTCAGGAAATTGGCTTGGCCGCCACATGGAACACCGAACTCGCTCGTCAGATGGGAGAGGTAACTGCCTATGAGTGCCGTGCATCTGGTATTCCATGGAACTTCTCACCGGTTCTTGACTTAGGCCGCCAACCGCTTTGGTCGCGTCATTTTGAAACACTCGGCGAAGACCCCGTTTTGGGCACGCAAATGGGCGTAGCACTCGTGGAAGGCTATCAAGGAAAAGGAGAAAGCGTTGATCAGTTTCATGCCGCAGCTTGCCTCAAGCATTTTGTTGGTTATAGCGCAAGCTTCTCAGGTCGCGACCGCACGCCGGCATTTATTCCAGAAAAATACATGCAAGAATTGTATTTGCCTGCATTCAAAGCAGCCGTGGAAAAAGGTGCGCTTACGCTCATGATCAATTCTGGGGTCGTGAATGGTATTCCTGGTCATGCCAATTATCAACTCCTCACCCAAACCCTCAAAAAAAATTGGGGTTTCAAGGGTTTTGTGGTTTCAGATTGGGAAGACTTCATCATGTTACACTCCGTTCACCGCACTGCGCCTTCTATAGCCGAAGCGGCAATTCAAGCCTTCAATGCAGGTGTAGACATGAGCATGGTTCCTTCTAACCCACAATACAAAACTTACTGTCAAGACATGGTCAAAGCGGTCAAGGAGGGTAAAATTTCAATGGACAGATTAAACGATGCCGTCAGAAGAATTCTTTATGTCAAAAACCAACTCGGACTTTTCGATAATCCGCTTCCAGATCTAAGCAAATACCCTCTATTTGGCAGCCAAACTTTCAAAAATATCGCGAAACAAGCCGCTTTAGAATCGATTACTTTGCTCAAAAACAAAGAAAGCTTGCTTCCACTAAATGGAAAACAACGCATTCTTGTAGCGGGGCCCGGGGCTGCAAGCATCAATATGCTCAATGGTGCCTGGACACACACTTGGCAAGGAATGGACACCAGTTACAACACAACAGGTGTTTTAAATATCTTTCAAGCGCTGCAAAGCCAATTGCCCACTGCAAGTATTTCATACCAAAAAGGGGTTGAACTTTACTTAGAAAAGGATTTTGAAGCCTCCAGATTTGTTGAACTTGATAACTACAAAAAAGCACTCAAGAAAAACGACATCATTGTCATTTGTGTTGGTGAGCTACCCTCTACCGAAAAACCAGGCGATATCAGAAGTTTACAGCTCGACGATAAACAAAAAGAATTGGTGCGCTTGGCCAAAGCAGCCAAGAAAAAGGTCGTGTTGGTACTGTTAGAGGCGCGTCCGCGCATCATCAATGACATTGAGCCACTCTGCGACGCCATCATCCAAGCTTACTTACCAGGTGATCAAGGAGGGCTTGCACTTGCAGAACTCGTTACAGGAAAAGCCGATTTCACTGGTCGCTTGCCTTATACCTACCCGCGCTACGACGGCGTCATCGAATTCTATGACCACCCGCGCAGCGTCGCCCGCTCCAAATCTGGCGATTTCTCTGCTTACAACCCGCAATGGGACTTCGGTTTTGGTTTATCTTATAGGGCCGCAACGATCAATGGCATGCGTTTCGATGCGAAAGACGAGCAAAAAGGTACGTTTAGTATTCAAGTCAATGTGAGCAATCCACACAACCAAGAAATAACCACAATTGTTCCTATTTACCTCAGCGACTTATACGCTTCAACCACACCTGAAAATAAAAGATTGATTGACTTTTATAAAGTGAAGCTACGACCAGGTGAAAACAAAACACTTGAGTTTAGTTTTGACGCAACAACGCTCAAACGCGTCAGTGCAGACGGAAAATGGCGTGCCGAAAAAGGGACTTTTGAAATTTTCTGTGGTCAAGAAAAACTTACTTTTGAACTTTTTGACGACTTATTGTTTTAACTGATAACGAGTACATTAAGCCTTGCATTTTTTGCTTATTGTATTTTTTACTATATTTATCCCGTTCTTTTAATTTTGAACTTTAAAACCCCTAAAAATTAACAACATGAAAAAACTGTACTTTTTACTTTTTGCTCCAATCTTGAGTTTTTCTGCTCAGATTGAGGGTACTTGGAAATTAGCACCTCAAGCAGCAGCGCTTGGCGTGGGTCCTTCTGGTCCTGGCGACATGAGCTGGTGGGCGAACGGTGCTGGTGATGTAACTACGCGCGCTTGTTTGTTTGACGACTCCATTAAATTTGAAGCCAACGGCACCATGACCCATTACATGGATGGTTCAACTTGGTTAGAAGCATGGCAAGGTGCGCCAGAAGGTTGTGGTGCGCCAATTGCTCCGCACGTTGGTGGTGCTGCTACGTATGCATACAATGCTGCAGCAGGAACCCTTACTGTAAATGGTTTAGGTGCTCATATTGGTTTGGCTAAAGTAATCAACGGTGCCGAAATCAGTAACCCTAGCTTAGCTGCTAGTTCTATTACTTACAACGTAGCGCTTTCTAACGGTGGCAACACCATGACGGCTGACATCAACTTCGGTCCAGGATGGTGGCGTTTTGTGTACCAACGTACAGTTCCACTTCCAGTTCAAGACTACAACGTTAAATTCCGCGTAGATATGTCACAATACACAGGTTCTTTAACTGGTGGTGTGTTCGTAAACGGTTCTTTCAACGGTTGGTGTGGTACTTGTAACCCAATGACAGACATGGGTAACGGCATGTGGGAAGTAACTCTTCCACTTGCTCCTGGTGCTATTGAATACAAATTCACTATCGACGGCTGGAGCGCTCAAGAAGAGTTCACAGGTTCTGAAACTTGTATCGACCCAATTAACGATGGTTTCAACAACCGTTACCACGTAGTTGCTGGCGACGTTACTTTGCCAAATGTATGTTTTGCAAGCTGTAACATTTGCACCAATGACGTTGCTTTTACTGTTGACATGGAGGATTATATCAACGCTGGTGGTTCTACTGCAGCTGGTGTATTCTTGAATGGTACTTTTAACGGCTGGTGTGGTACTTGTACGCCAATGACAGACGCTAACGGCGACAACGTTTGGGAAGTAACTGTTCCACTTGGTTTAGGTGCGATCGAATACAAATTTACAATCGACGGATGGGCAGTATCTGAGCAATTCGCTGGAGGCGAGTCTTGTACGGTAACAAACGGCGGTTTCACCAACCGTGCTTATACTGTAACTGGTCCTGGCGCTACAGATTTCGTATGTTGGGAAAGCTGTGGAGCTTGTATCGGTGGTATCGATGAAGCGACCTCTTCTGTATCTATCTACCCTAACCCCGTGAACAGCATCATGACTGTTCAAGCTACTGAAGTGATGCAGCAAATCCGTATCGTTGACCTTACAGGTAAAGTAGTTGCAGCATTTGTGGGCAATGGTCTTACTCAAGAAATCAGCGTAGACGACCTCAAAGCAGGTATCTACACAATCCAAGTTGCAACAGCTACTGGTAACAGCAGCAAGCAATTTGTGAAGAAATAAGAAGTTGATTGATGAAAAGGAGGGGCTTTCGAAAGAGGCCCCTTTTTTTGTGTGCTAAATCGGCGTGCTATGCGTATTTTTGCACCATGGATCACGACATCGAACTCCGCTTTCAAAAACTTCAAAAACACCTCGAAAAAGACTTCGGCCCCAGAATGGACATGTCTACTTTCTTGTTTTTGGTGGGTGTCAATGAATTGGGTATGGGGCACCAAACGTTTTCCAAACAACAAAAAATGGAGCTTATGCATATCGCCATCTGCACCTTGCTTGAACCTTATGGCTATTACACCTTTGATGGCCGCGATGGCGACCTCTGGCCTCACTACACTCTCAACCAACAGCTTCCAGCACTCAACCATCAACAACAACAACATTTACTCAAAGAAGCACTCCTAGATTATTTCATCAAAAACGACTACTACCATGAGCTTTCCGAGAGTATTTGATGTAATTTTGTAACAATGTCCGACGCTACTTTAAAACCGCCATCAAAATTCAAAACCTACTTGGTTTTTACCAAGTTCAGACTTTCGTTTTTAGTCATTATTTCGGCACTGAGTGGTTATCTTTTTGCGGGCGGGAAAGATTGGCTTGAAATCACCTATCTGATGTTAGGCGGCACACTCGTCACAGGTGCTTCTAACGGCGCCAATCAAATTTGGGAACGAGACCTCGACCAAATCATGAACCGCACCAACAACAGGCCGCTGCCTACCGGGCAAATGCAGCTCAAAGAGGCGTATCTGACCGTTATCTTATTTCTTTTAGTTGGTACTTCTTTGCTTTATCTTATCAATCTCAAAAGCGCCCTGCTTGGCCTTCTTGCCTTTGTTAGTTACGTCTTCATCTACACACCACTCAAGCAAGTTACACCATGGGCAGTTTTTGTTGGGGCTTTTCCAGGTGCCATTCCGCCATTTTTAGGGGCGATTGCCGCCACCAACTCTTTTGGTTTTATTCCTGGCATTCTCTTCTTTGTACAGTTCACTTGGCAATTCCCACACTTTTGGGCAATTGCATGGGTGCTCTACGACGACTACAAAAAAGCGGGGTTTTCTTTGCTTCCTTCCAAAAACGGCAAAGGCAAGGCTTCTGCCTTTCAAATCATGGCCTATTCACTGGCGCTCATTCCATTTAGCCTCATGCCCTGGATCCTCGGCTGGACAGGCTACATCACCCTCATTATTGCGAGCCTAATGGGTATTTGGTTCTTTTATTTGTCTTATAAACTATATCATAGCTGTGAAACTTCCGATGCGCGTAAACTCATGTTCGCTTCGTTTGTTTATTTACCGATCATCCAATTCGTTTATGTATTTGATCGCTCAGATCGTTTTATTGAATTATTAAAATCATTAGCATGAATTACGAAAATGAAATGAACCCTGAAGTCAGGGAAAAGATGAAGAAAAACCTCGTTTATGTCGGTATTTTCAGCATCGTTATGCTCTTTGCAGGTCTAACCTCGGGCTATTATGTTTCTATGGGTAAATCTTTTTGGCTCAAATATCCAATGCCTACAGGATTTTACCTCAGCACTCTTTTTATTGCGCTCAGTTCATTGAGTTTTTGGTGGGCAATTCAAGGCGCCAAAAAAGACAAACAAGGCCAATTGAAAGGTGCAATGGCCGCCACACTTCTTTTTGGTGCCGCCTTTTTGTATTACCAATTCCAAGGATATGGCCAGCTCATTGAAAAAGGTGTCAATCCTGTCAACGACATGCTCGTGACCAACGGCCGCTACGGCGACTACTACGAATTCAAATACAAAGGCAACTTAGTAGCCGTAGATGGCAACGAATACCTCATCGCCGGAAAGCCTATTCCAGACCAAGACTTTCAAACCATCCAAACATTCTTTAAGCAGTTTGAAAAAATCAAGCACAACCAAGCGCTACGTGTCAAAAAGCCTAACGCACAAATTGAATTATTCTACAGCGGTAATCCTGTGCTCATCAAAGACGGTCGCCTCTTTGCCAATGACAGCACTCAACTCACCTATTCCGACGAGGTTCGCCTCAGTGAGCTCGCCCTTAACATCAGAGACAAACGCGGCGATTTCTTTGCGCAAGGCACCTATGGCAAAGATTTCACCATTTATTACTCAGGCAAAGCACTCGAATACACAGACCGTAAACTCAAATACAATGGCACCGAACTCAAACCACACTTACAATTGAGCGCCATGCAAGCTGCTGATTCTGCATCTGCCTACCTGTACCTAATAACTTTTGTACATCTCCTCCATGTGCTAATTGCACTGCTTTACCTTACGAAAGTTGCAATTGCTTCATTTACAGGCAAGTTCTCATCTCAAAACCATTTGTCACTCAGACTGAGCAGCATTTTCTGGCACTTTTTAGGGCTTTTATGGCTGTATTTACTCGTCTTTTTGATTTTTATTCACTAAACTTGCACAAAAATTTCTCTTAAAATGGCCGGACATTCTGCACAACTAGACGCCAAAACACTATGGGGTGGAAAAGAATCCCCTTTCCAAACAAGTTATGGCAAACTAATGATGTGGTTCTTCCTCGTTTCGGATGCACTCACATTCAGCGGTTTATTAATTGCTTATGGCTTTACCCGCCACGGGGCGCAAGACGCTTGGCCAATTGGTGAAGAAACCTTCAACTCGATGCCTTTTTTAGGTCACGGTTACCCACTACTCTATGTGGCACTCATGACCTTCATTCTCATCGTTTCCTCTGTGACCATGGTACTTGCCGTTGAGGCAGGTCACCGCATGGACCGCAAAGGTGTTACCAAATGGATGATCGCTACTGTAATTGGCGGCTTCTTTTTCTTGGGCTCACAAGCTTGGGAGTGGTCTCACTTTATCCACGGATCTGAATTCGGTAAAATTGAACTCAACGACGGTTCAGTAGCTATTGTCAAAGGTCATTTTGGTGAAATCAAGAATTTCACTGTCATCGAAAGCGGTAAAAAGCACAAAGCTGGCGCTGTGATCAAAGAAGACCTCATGCACCAATTCCAGCACGCTGCTGAGTTGGGTCATTTAGAGGATGGAAAAATCCATTTAGCCGATGGCGCTGTTGCCAAAATCAACAAAGCTCCAGACCACGACATGAAGCTCATCATCAAAAAAGATGGTAAAATAAACAAAGTAGACGGAAAAGAAATCACAGGCAAACAAGCTGAGAAACTTTACTACGAAGCGCTTTATTCCGGTGACAAACACCGCGTTGTATACGGTGCCAACATGAAGCAAAACGAATACGGTCCGCAACAATACGCCCAATTCTTCTTCTTCATCACTGGTTTCCACGGTTTCCACGTATTTTCGGGCGTGATCATCAACATCCTCATCTTATTGGGTGTTTTGGCTGGTACTTACCACAAACGCGGTCACTATGAAATGGTAGAAAAAACTGGTCTTTACTGGCACTTTGTAGACCTCGTTTGGGTCTTTGTATTTACCTTCTTTTATTTATTATAATACGCTCAATTACTTCACAACATGGAAAGAGACGACCTTATAGAATACTCCTTACACGCGCATCACAACGAAGAAAAAGGCAAGGAAATTCGTTCAAAAATTTATAAAGTCACATTACTCCTGACTTTAGTTACAGTCATTGAAGTATTCATTGGCGCCAGCATTAAGCAGTCTTCAGACTGGTGGACAACCGTTAAAATCACCTTTATCTTGCTTACTTTATTGAAAGCTGGCTATATCGTGATGGTCTTTATGCACCTCGGTGACGAACGCCCTTACTTGCGCAATGTCATTTTGATTCCTTACTTTATTTTTGTTGCCTACCTCATTTTTATCGCACTTTGGGAAGGCGCTGCCGTAGGTAGCGTTTGGGAAACTATGTGGCAATAAACCATGGAAGAGCAAGCTGCCACCCGAAGTAAAAAGAGATCTGTTTTAGCCCTCTCACTGGTTTTTGGTCCAGCGCTCATCTTGATTTTCATGGCAACACGTGGTTGCGACCACCGTTTTAAAAAATTAGCAGATTATGGGTTGGTGAAGACACCAACCTTTTCTGTTTACAACCACAAAGGCAAACAACAGCTTTCTCTTCGAGACTACGAAGATCAGATTGTTCTGATTACTACGCTTCAAACCACTTGTCCGCATCAATGCGGCTTGGCGTTCTTTCCGCTTACCCAAAACCTCTACAAAGACCTTCGTACCAATAAACGCAAAAAGCTCAAGCAGGTGAGGTTGCTTTCCATCATTGTCGATTCATTGGGAAATCCAGTATCTGAGGCCGAACTACGCGACGTACAAGATATGCTCAAAAGCAGTGTTGAAGGTTTTGACCCCGAACTCTGGCAATTGATCAACGCAGACCCCAAAATTTTTTACAACCTCAGCAATAACGGGCAAAAATTAATACACAAAGACCCTAAATACTTCGGAGGCGTTTCTTACAACGAACTGATCCTCCTACTCGACAAAAAAAACCATTTGCGTATGGTGCTCAACGGCCACACAGAAGGCATGATCCGCAAAATGAAAGAACACCTTGCGCTTTTGATCAAACAATACGATAAGGAACGTGCTCAAAAACAAGACTAACTGGATACTCTTCAGCTTATTGTTTGCTTTGTCATGCACAGAGCAAGCTCCTGATCGCTTGCCTTTTTTGGGAAACTACGATCTATCTTATAGACAGCACAACGGCAAAACCATAACAGACACCATCTATCAGCGCATTCCTGACTTTTCCTTTTTTAACGAAGACTCCATATTAGTGACCAAGCAAACCTTTGCAGGAAAAGTTTGGATCAGTGAGTTCTTTTTTGCCAGCTGTCCGAGCATTTGCCCCATCATGAATACACAGCTCAAAAACGTTGAAAAAGCACTAAAGGCTTATCAGAAAGAGATACAATACCTATCTTTTACCATTGACCCCGCCAACGACAAACCGAGCGTTCTCAAGGAACACAAACGCAAATTAGGCATCCGCAATGCAAATTGGAGTTTTCTGAGCGGCAACGAAGCCTTCACGCACCAACTTGGTATTGAGCACTTTCTTGTTTTTGCTGGCCGTGAAGAAGAAGCTTTGGGCGGTTATGCACACTCCGGAGCTTTTACGCTCGTTGATAAAAAAGGATATGTGCGCGGCGTGTATGAAGTCGTGCAGCCCGATCTCAGCGTCAACAAAAAAGAATTTGAACGCTTATTAAATGATGTCAAAACACTCTTTACTTATGAATACAAGCACCAACCCAAATAAACAAGGCCTGCGCAAATGGATCATCGCCATTTCAGTAGTAATACCTATCGCTGTTGCAGCTTTATTTGCAATTAAAATTGAAGGGGTCGATTTTTCTTTTTTACCCCCGATTTATGCCTCCATCAACGGGATAACTGCAGTGTTGTTATTGTTGGCGCTCTATTTTATCAAAAATGGAAAGGTACAACAGCACCAAAAAACGATTCAAGTTGCATTAGGACTCAGTGTCTTATTCTTACTGTGTTACGTTGCCTATCACATGACTTCTGACTCTACGCTTTACGGTGATTTAGATGCCAATGGGAAACTTGATGAAATAGAACGCAGCGCCGTGAAATCGTCCAGATTGGCCTATATTATCTTATTGCTTTCTCACATTACATTGAGCGTAGCCGTTATTCCTGTTGTTTTGTTCACGTACCTTCACGCATGGGAAGGGAATTATCAAAAACACAAAAAATGGGCAAAATTTGCCTTTCCTATTTGGCTATATGTGGCTGTTACGGGTGTCATTGTATATTTAATGATCTCTCCGTACTATCCGCATTAAATTTTGTGTAACTTTCAACTAACTAATTCGAAAGATCATGGCCTATCTCCACTTACTCAGTAACCACGTACCTATTCTCGGCTCAATGTTTGGCGTATTGCTTTTAGTTATTGCACTGATCAAGCCTAATCTCCATACAACCCTTAGCGGCTACCTCATCTTATTGGTGAGTGGTATTGGTGGCTTGGTGGCTTATTTTACCGGAGAACCAGCAGAGGAGAGTGTAGAACACATACGTGGCATTTCACATAAACTGATTCACGTCCACGAAGAAATGGCCGAAAACGCACTCATTTTTGTATTTCTATTGACCGCGGCAGCCATCATCGGCCTTTGGGCCGAACGCGCAGCATGGAAAAGCGCCAAAAAAATCGAGCTTTTTACCCTTGTCGTGGGCATCATTGCTTTTATCTTATTTGCTTTTACCGGTTACCTTGGAGGTCATATCAGACATGGCGCATAAGCAAATAGATCTCAAACAAAATCGCTATGATAAAGCCTATTTGCGCTTAGCTGCAAGTTGGGCTCTGCTGTCTCATTGCAAAAGAAAGCAAGTAGGTGCCATCATCGTCAAAGACGCCATCATCATTTCCGATGGCTATAATGGAACCCCTGCTGGCTTTGACAACTGCTGCGAAGACGAAAACAACCAAACACATTGGTACGTCCTACACGCCGAAGCCAACGCCATTCTAAAAGTAGCGCGCTCCACCAACAACTGCAAAGACGCTACACTCTATCTCACGCATTCACCATGTAAAGACTGTAGCAAGCTGGTGTTGCAATCTGGCATCAAAAGACTTGTCTACCAAGAAGCTTACAAAGACCTATCTGGTGTCGAATTTCTCAAATCTGCTGGCTTAGAAGTCTCACAAATAGAAAATATTGACGATGTCTGAAGAAGGCCCTAAACCCCTATATTGGTTACCCATTCTACTGACCACCATTGCTGCACTCGGCATTTGGATTGGCAGTGCGCTTTTTGGAACCAGAAACAACGACAGCAAAGAACTACAAAAGCTGCAGCAAATTTTTCAAGTCCTGAACCAACAATACGTCGACAAAATCAATACAGAAGAAATCTTTGAACAAACGATTTCAGAAATGCTGCACAAACTCGACCCGCACAGCAATTACATTTCTGCTAAAAACCTCAAGCTCCTAGACGAACAAACCAATGCTGCTTTTGGGGGCATTGGCGTGCGCTTCTTGCTCTTTCGCGACACAATCTGTGTCACGCACGTCAATGCGCTCTCTCCTGCCTTCTTAGGGGGCTTAAAACGCGGTGATCGCATTATCGCTATTAATGGCAAATCTGCAACAGGCAAATCCATCACCAACGAGCAAGTCATGTCTAGGCTAAAAGGAGCACCCAACACCGAAGTGAAGGTCACTATATACCGCAAAGGCAAAAAACTTCAAAAAACGCTGGTGCGCAATACCATCCCCATCGCGACAGTCACAAGTTACTACATGATTGACAAGCAGACAGGATACATCCAAATCAGTCAGTTTTCTCTACCAACAGCCGAAGAATTCCATGCCGCTGCGCTGCAACTCAAAGCCAAAGGCATGAAAAAACTACTTCTAGATCTACGCGGTAACGGTGGCGGCACCATGGATGCCGCTATTCAAATTGCCGATGAATTTTTACCTAATGGACAACTCATTCTGAGCTCTAAAGGATTCCATAGCAAAGAACAAAAATTCCGAGCTACAGCAGCAGGGATTCTAGAAAAAACCAAAACCGTTGTGCTCATCGATGCCCAATCTGCATCAGCAAGTGAAATCTTAGCAGGTGCCTTACAAGACAACGATCGGGCAAAAGTTTTGGGTCGCCGCTCTTACGGAAAAGGGCTTATCCAACAAGACAAGCGCTTAAAAGACGGCAGCAATATACGCATTACAGTAGCGCGTTATTATACGCCCTCTGGACGCTCCATTCAAAGGCCTTACCAAAAGGGTTACGACGCCTACAAAGAAGACGAGCAAAAAGCGCTTACCGAAGAATACTTCAGGCCTGACTCCAGCATTTTTGTAGATTCACTCAAATACAAAACCCGCAAAGGACGAACTGTCTACGGCGGTGGAGGCATCATGCCCGATGTATTTATCGCGGGTGATACCTCCGGGACTTCACTTTACTTATCTGAATTACAATGGAATGGTGTGTTCAATGCTTTTGCTTTTGACTACCTCAATCAAAACAATATGGAGCTAAAACTGCAAGACTTTTTGAAGAACTTTGAGGTCAATGAGCAACTCCTCAACAATTTCACAAGATTTGCAGCCAAAGAATTCAAAGTGCGCCTTCAACAAAACGAGTACTTGCACAGTAAAGAAAATATAAAGCGTTTGCTCAAGGCAGAAATTGCCCGGCACCTGTATTTGGAAAATGGCTACTATCAGGTCATGAATGCTCAAGACACCGACATTCAGCGCGCAATCAAAAGCTTCTAGTTTTTACGGTCTGTCAAAAAGACGGCAAAAATGATGCTTAAAATGGCTAGTACCGCTGCTCCTGCCCACCAAAAATTATTGTCAAATTGAGGCATAAGTGGAATCATACTACAAGTTTAGTTCTATGAATGTAATCGATTTGTTCATTCGATTTTGCACAAATGAACAAACACCATCAATGGCTGAACATGGAAGCGCTCGCAAAGAATATGTCCGCTATTTCAATTAGATTTTACCCAAGTTCGGCGATAATTTGGACCGATCAGTAAATAAGTGCCTGGTTTCAAATTTGTTAAGTCCTGATGGTTCTTACCAGTTTGCCATTCGAGAGCCAATCTTCCGCTCAAATCAAGCAATTTATAATCTGGCAATAAAGCCGAAGGGATATATAAAAAATTTGCTTGAAAATAAATGTTTGGTTTTTCCAAATTAGGCGACAATCCGACAGTATTCAAATCAAAAGAATGCAGTTTTGAGGCAATCGTTATGACCGACACAATTTGTTCTCCAGTGATAAATCCTTGTTGCTGTGCACTCATGCACAGCCCTTCTGTTTGGGCCAAGCTGAGGGTTGATCCGAGTTCTATTCTTTGGTAATCTGAGTCAAAAAAGTCATTATTGGCATTCATAAACCTAAACAAAAACGAACTGTAAAGACCACTCTGCTCCTTTTTATAACCCAATAAGTAAATTTGATTCGACAACTCTTCTATGGCTGCATCCGTTACCAAACCATTGATATAAAAAGAATCTCGTGGGCTCACTACTAATGTATCCTGCCAATTAGCAGGCAATACATAGTGTCGTGTCCAAAGATTTTGCCAGTTTTTTGACAAAAGATGCAAGGAGTCTTGCCAATAAAACATGGCTTCGCAGTCGTAGTTGTGTGCATTTGGCGGCAAAGCTGTGACAGGTTGGTCGGCGTACTTGAAAGTGAGTTTTTGTGCAGCAATAGTTGTTGTGGAAAGCAAATCAGTTCTATTGAATCGATAGATGTCAAGTGCCGAGCGATTGCCCATGTTATTACCAATGTCACCAACAAATACGCTTGTTGGGCTCAGTGCAAGCGCTTCCCAATCTAAATTAAGCGCGTTGGCAATAGGCCAACTCTGTAAATGTTGCCCATTAATGCTACTTAGCGCATGCAAAACCGGCTCATTTCCGCTGTCATTGACAGACAAAATTGTGTCATGATAAAATGCCAAACCGGAAGTTTCATTGTATAGCTGACTTAGGTTAGCCACCAACGTTGGGGAATACGAAATAGTACCTAAATCAAGGCCTTGGCCATGAGCCAACCTTAAAAGCAAGACAAAGCAAAAGACAGCGCTTCTTTTCATTTAAACAACTTAGTAGGCCAGCCTTCAGCTTCTTCTGCCGTGAGCAAATTTAGCTCAAGCAAAGAGGCCACTGTATTTTGGATCTCAGATGGATTCATTTGTGCTGTACTTGACCACTCCGTTTGTTTTAACCAGTTACTTGCTTCTCCTTGTTTGAGCGCATAGCGCCACGCGAGCACCTCCGCAGTATCAGGCGCAGCTTTCAATTGATTTGCCCGTGCTTGGATGATCTGAATAATGGCATTCAATAAAACTTCTTCACGTGCCAACACCTCATTTCTGACTGCAATAACAAAACAGGGCCACGGCGTATAAACCTCGCCAATTCGCTTGCATTTTGCTTGATCTACAAAGGGTTGTGTGGTATATTTTTCCCAGAGAAAACCTTGTGCTTCACCATGGTTAAGAGCCCAAAGTCCGCCATAAACATCACCGACAACATTAAATGAAAGCGCATCGGGCTCCCAACCTTCGCGCTGAGCAAGCACATAACTCATTAAATGAGACCCCGAACCCTCGCGAGAAATAGCAAAAGTGGCGCCATCTAGGTCTGCTAAAGCATGCAGGGATTGGTTGGTTGGCGCATGAATACCCCAACACAACGGACTCTGTACATAGACCGCTATAATTTTAGCTTCCAATCCTTTTAAAATCGCTCGGGTAATGCCCTCTGTAAGCAATACGGCAATATCTAATGTGCCGGCTTGCAAACCCTTGATCATTTGGCCAGTGCCACCGGTCATGTCAGACCAATGCAGTTCTACACCCGCCTCTCTAAACTTTCCTTCTTCAATGGCTAAGCGCCAAGGTAAATTAAAATGTTCCGGGACACCGCCTATTTTGAAACGTTTCATGCTTCTTGGTTGAAATACTGCCGATCAGACAAATTCTTATAATGACCACCGAGTTCGAGTAGTTCTTCATGTGTGCCCTGTTCTATAATGCGGCCTTTTTCCATGACGATTATGCGGTCGGCCTTTCTGATTGTGGATAAACGGTGGGCAATTACAATGGACGTTCTGCCAGCTGTTAATTTATCGGTGGCGCGCTGAATCATCAGTTCGCTCTCGCTATCCACACTAGAAGTGGCTTCGTCTAGAATAAGCAAAGAGGGCTGATACACGTAGGCGCGAATAAAAGCCAACAACTGTCTTTGCCCGGTAGAGAGGGTGCCTCCTCTTTCGCCAATTTTATGCGCATATTGATCAGGAAGCACGCTAATGAAGTCGTGCGCACCAACCTCTTTAGCTGCGTCTATCACTTGCGCGAGGGTAATTGAGGGGTCTCCAAGGGTAATATTATTAAAAACAGTATCGGAAAACAAGAATACATCTTGAAGTACAATAGCAATATTCTTGCGCAAAGTTGGTAGCTCAATAGCCTCTATGGGTACCTTCCCGATTAAAATTTGACCCGATTGATGCTCGTAAAATCGACCAAGTAGATTGACGAGAGTTGTTTTTCCAGAACCCGTGGCACCAACAATTGCTACAGTTTGACCATAGTCGATGTCTAGATTGAGGTCGCTAATGACAGGCTGTCCTTCTACATAAGCAAAATTGACGCCCTGAAAACGCAAATGTTGATTGAAATCAACATCCGTTAAGTGCCCTTTGTCTTGAACATCTGTTTGTTCGTCCAGAACGGCAAAAATGCGCTCCGCTCTGACAGTTCCGCGTTGTAAAACATTGAATTTATCGGCCAACATGCGTATTGGGCGATACAGCTGACTGATCCAAAAAACAAATGCAAACAATTCGCCAAACATATTACCTACTTCTTGTTCAGACTTACCTGCAGCCTGCAGCGCTCCCCACACCAATAAGGAAGCAATAGACAAGGAACTCAATAATTCAACAAACGGAAAGAAAATCGAGTTAGCCCAAACGGCCTTGATATGTGCTGCTCTGTGCTCGGCGTTAATTTGCTCAAAATGCTGAGCCTCTTGCTGTTGGCGGTTAAAGAGCTGCACCAAACTCATACCAGTGAGTCTTTCCTGAACAAAAGTATTGAGCTTGGTTACGGCTTGCCGCTCTTGCTGAAAAGAGGATTTCATGGCGCGGGCAAAAATGCGCGTTGCCCAAATGAGTAAGGGAACTGGAATTAAGGTCATGAGTGCCAACTGCCAATCGGTCATGAACATGAACAAGACAATGAGTATCAAGGACAACAAATCTGCGGCGATGTCCATTACGCCCGAAGAAAAAACTTCTGTAATGGCTTCCATGTCTGAAACTACTCTAGTCACCATTGCGCCTACGGGGTTTTTATCGAAATATGATACCCTAAGCTTCATGAAGTGACGGATCACTTTTTGACGCAAATCACGAATGACAGACTGAGCAAGTAAATTAGAAAAATAAGTCCCTACAACTTGTAATACCGCCTCTAGCAAAAGCATAATCAGCACCAATAAAGAGCCCAACAACAACATGTTTGGGTCTTTGTCCTTGAGTAAATAACGGTCAATTATTTGACCGATTACATAGGGCCTCGAAGGAGAAAGGGCGGCAAGTAAAATCGTGGCGCTAATGGCTACAACTAAGTATTTTTTATAAGGCTTGGCAAAGCTGAAAAGGCGTTTGAACAAGGAATATTGTAGCTTTTGACTCATTGTATTACAAAATTAGTTCTTAATTCCTTACCTTTGCATCCAATTTTAAGTATCGTGGGCGTAAAAATCTTTGCAGGCAGGGCTTCCGAACAACTCGCAGCCAACATCGCTAAATCATTTGGCGCAACTCTTGGCGACGTCAAAGTAAATGTTTTTTCCGACGGTGAATTCCAACCCTCTTTTGAAGAAACAGTTAGAGGTCAAGATGTGTTCATTGTGCAATCCACTATGCCTCCTACCGAAAACTTATTCGAACTCTTATTGCTCATAGATGCCGCACGCCGGGCTTCTGCACGCAAAATCATCGCCGTCATTCCTTACTTTGGCTTTGCTCGTCAAGACCGCAAAGACAAACCTAGAGTAGCTATTGGCGCCAAGCTGGTTGCAAACATGCTCATGGCTGCGGGTGTAGACCGCATCATGACCATGGACCTCCACGCCGACCAAATCCAAGGCTTTTTCGAAGTACCCGTAGACCACCTGTTTGCGTCTACGCTCTTCTTCAACGAAATAGACAATCTCAACCGCGACAACCTCGTCGTTGCGGCACCAGATGCCGGTGGTGCTAAACGCGCCAACTCTTACGCCAAAAACCTCAATTGTGGTTTGGTGCTTTGTCACAAAAACCGCAAAAAAGCGAACGAAATTGCCGAAATGACTGTCATTGGCGATGTTGCAGGTAAAGACGTCGTGATCATCGACGACATGTGTGACACCGCAGGCACACTCACCACTGCAGCAGACCTACTTATCGAAAAAGGCGCAAAAAGCGTTCGTGCCTACACGACCCATGCTGTATTGAGTGGGCCTGCATTTGAACGCATCGCCGCGTCTAAACTCACCGAACTCATCGTTACCGACACCATTCCGCTTCAAAAGCACAGTGACAAAATCCGCGTGGTTAGCGTAGCCGACCTCTTTGCAGATGTCATCAAGCGCTTGGTCAACAACGAATCGATCAGTTCACATTTTGTAATCTCTTAAATTAATATATAACATGAAAACAGCACATTTGAGCGGTTCGCTCCGAGCGAACGTAGGGAAGAAGGATGCTGCGGCTTTGCGCAATGCAGGCCTGGTTCCTTGTGTGCTTTACGGTCAAGGTGAGCAAACTCACTTCGCAGTAAAGCGAACAGCAATTGACAAAATCGTTTTTTCTCCTGATGTATTTCAGGTTGCCCTCGACATCGAAGGTAAAAAAGCGGTAGGTATCATCCGTGAGTTGCAACAACACCCAACCAAAGACACCATTCAACACGTCGACTTCTACGAACTCGATCAAAATAAAGAAGTTCGTGTCAAGTTACCAGTTCGCATCACCGGTTCTTCTCGTGGTGTAATGGCCGGAGGTAAACTCATGACCGTTTTCCGTCAGTTGCAGTGTGTTGGTTTACCAAGCGCATTGCCTGATGCCATCACTTTAGACATCACCAAACTTCGCATTGGGCAGTCTATCCGCGTGAGCAGCATCCAAATCCCTGGCGTACAGTTCCTAGATCCTGCAAACGCAGTCGTTGTTTCTGTCAAAATGGCTCGTGGCGCTGTCAAAGGTGCTGATGCCGGAGACGACGAAGACGAGGACGAAGAAGCATAGTCTTTATTTGTATCAAATTAAGAACCGCCCAAGTGGCGGTTTTTTTTTGTCACTTTTCTTCGTTAATTTCGTTCTCATTAGATATGGCCAGCCCAAGAACCCTTATTATTATCCCCACTTATAACGAACGAGAGAACATTTCAAAGATGGTTTCGGCTGTAATGGAGTTGCAACAGGGTTACCACATCCTCTTTATCGACGACAACTCTCCCGATGGTACGGCCTCACAAATCGAAGCCCTGATGGAAAAATTCCCTACGGTTTTCTTAGAGAAAAGACCCGGAAAGTTAGGTCTTGGTACCGCTTACATTCACGGTTTCAAATGGGCCTTAGACCGCGACTACACTTATATCATCGAGATGGACTGCGATTTCTCGCACAACCCCAATGACTTGCCGCGCTTGATCAAAGCCTGTGAAGATGGTGCCGATTGTGCCATTGGCTCTCGTTACGTACGGGGTGGTAAAGTCAGAAATTGGCCGCTCAAACGTATTCTAATGAGTTATTTTGCTAGTGTTTATGTTCGGCTCATTCTCCTGATCAACATTAAAGACACCACCGCAGGCTTTAAGTGCTATCACCACAAAGTACTCGAACAAATTCCCCTAGACCAAATTCCTTTCAAAGGCTATGCCTTTCAAATTTGCATGAAATACGCTGCAGTTCGTTTAGGTTTTAGGGTCAAAGAAATTCCGATCACGTTCGTTGATCGTGTGGTGGGCGAATCTAAAATGAGCAAAGGCATTTTCAAAGAAGCGTTTTTTGGTGTTTGGCAAATGCGAAAAATGAAATGGAAATAAAACAGACATGAAAACGATCATCAAGAACGGAACGATCATCAATGAAGGCAAAAGACATACAGCCGACATCCTCATCTCTAACGGCAGAATTGAAAAAATAGCAGCCCAAATCTCTGTCACGGAACAAGTAAAAGAAATAGATGCAAGCGGACTCCTCATTTTACCTGGTTGCATAGACGACCAAGTTCACTTTCGCGAGCCTGGGCTCACCCACAAAGGCAATATTTTTACAGAGTCTCGGGCGGCAGTAGCCGGCGGCATTACCAGCTTCATGGAAATGCCCAATACCGTACCCAACGCACTCACCCAAGAATTACTAGAAGACAAATACCAAATTGCCGCCCAAAATGCGCTTGCCAACTACTCCTTTTTCATGGGTGCCTCCAATGATAACCTAGAGGAAGTGCTCAAAACCGACACCTCTAAAATTTGCGGCGTGAAGGTTTTTATGGGTTCGTCTACAGGAAATATGCTGGTCGATAAAGAAAGTGTCTTAGAGGGCTTGTTTTCACGCGTAGGGACCCTCATTGCCACGCATTGCGAAGATGAAACTACTGTTAGAGCTAATTTAGCTGCGTTTCAAGAAAAATACGGCGACCAAATTCCGATTGGTGCGCACCCCCTTATTCGAAATGAAGAAGCCTGTTATTTATCTTCCTCCAAAGCAGTTGCGCTCGCCAAAAAACACGGCGCTCGTCTGCATATCCTGCACATCTCTACCGCTAAAGAAACCGCACTCTTTGAAAACACGTTGCCTCTCGAGCAAAAGAAAGTTACCTCAGAAGCTTGTATCCACCATCTATGGTTCAGCGATGCTGACTACGCCTCAAAAGGCAACCTCATCAAATGGAACCCCGCTGTAAAAACTGCTTTTGACCGCGAAGGCATTTGGGAGGCGCTTTTAGATGACCGCATCGATGTCATAGCAACTGACCACGCCCCACATACCATTGAAGAAAAAGCACAGGGCTATAATTCGGCACCTTCAGGTGGCCCACTTGTTCAGCACGCGCTTTTGGCTATGTTAGATAAAGTAGAAGAGGGTCGAATTACATTGGAGCGCGTTGTCGAAAAAATGGCGCACGCACCCGCAACACTTTTTAGAATCAAAGAACGAGGTTATATCCGCGAGGGTTATGCTGCCGATTTAGTGCTTGTTGCACCAACACCAGCAGAACCGGTCAGTAAAGCGAATGTGCTTTACAAATGTGGTTGGTCTCCGTTTGAAGGACACCAGTTTTCTAATCATATCCACAGTACATACGTCAATGGCAATTGTGTATATGCCGATGCACAAATCATCGAACAAGGACCTGGCCAACGCTTATTATTTATCCCAAGATGATGTTCCTGCGCTTCATATGCTGCGTTATCTTACTAAGCGCTTGCCAACAAAATAATGTTCCAGCAGACGTTTTGCCGCTTGCGCAGATGGTGCCATTAGTTGAAGAAATCACGTTATTAGAAACCCATTATCAAAGTAAATATGGTGTGCCGAGTCAATACAAAAGCGCCCTTGACCAATCTGTACAAGACATTTTGAAAAAAGCAGGCTGTAGCAAAGCTAAATTCGAAAAAAGCTTGAAATACTATGCTGAGCATTCAGATTTACAAAAAACGCTCAATGAACAGCTACTTACCAAGTTAAGTAGAAAGCTGCATTAAGAACCTAAAAGCTGTGGTGCTTAGAGGTTACCTCTTGTTTTAAAAAATAACTCGCTTTCTGATCAAACACGTGTGGTGCCTCTGAAGTATAGTAGCTCGTTTTTGCTGTTTTGGTGAGGCGCTGCTCGATTTCCGGATGCGCAACTAAATAATCTTTTAGTTTTTCAGCAACTATTGCGCCCTGCGCCACTACCTGTACTTTTGGACCAACAAGTGCTTCAATTTGCTGCTTTAACACTGGATAATGCGTGCAGGCCAATAAAATGGTGTCAATAGCGGCATGCCGCCCCATGATGGCATGTATATCCTCTTCTATGAACAAACGACCTGCTTGGTGCTCATATTGTTGGTTTTCTATAAGCGGCACCCACATTGGGCAGGCGTGCTGATGTACTTCCACCGTTGGAGCAAACTTTGCCAACTCAATAGGGTAAGACCCAGAATTGATGGTGCCCACGGTTCCTAAAATGCCCACGTGCCCGCTTTTGGTGCGTTCTCCAAGCACTTCAGTGCTTGGCCTGATCACGCCAAGTACGCGGTTGTTTGGCGCAATCTGAGGAAGGTCTTTTTGTTGGATGGTGCGCAGGGCCTTTGCAGATGCTGTATTGCAAGCCAAAATCACCAACGGACAGCCCTGATCAAATAAAAACTTAACTGCTTCTAGCGTAAATTCATAAACGACATCAAATGAGCGATTGCCATAAGGTGCGCGTGCGTTGTCGCCAAAATATAAGAAATCGTGTTGAGGAAGCTTCGCGCGCAACTCAGCCAAAACGGTGAGACCGCCGTAGCCAGAATCAAAAACACCTATAGGGCCATGTAATTCCACAAACCAAAGCTAACGAAAAAAGGGCAACCAATGGTTGCCCTTTTCTAATGTTTGATTGGATCTTATTTCTTGGTTGCAGCTGCGTCTAGCAACAAAAGCTCAACGATCACCTCGCTGGTAATGTCAATGCCTCCTTTTGAATACATAGTTGCTGAAACGTCTAGTACGTAGTTCAGTTTCTTGCGTTCGGCAACAATATCAATTGATTTTTGGACACGGTCAAGGATTGGTTTGTTCAATTCTTCACTCATGATTTGCAAGCCTTCTTCCAAAGAAGCCTGTGTAGCTTCAAGCATTTGTTGTTTTTGCATCAAGCGCCCTTCGATGATTTGGCGTTCTGCCGGAGATTTGCTTGCTTGATTGACTGTATAATCTTGATAAGCTTTTTGAAAATCGGCATCCATTAACTGCAATTCTTGCATACCTGAAGTTTTCATGGAGTCTAGCTTTTTAATCGCGTCTTTGCGCGATGGCAGGGTATCGAGTAATTTTTGAGAGTCTACGTGTCCGATTTTGGTCTGAGCAAAAGTGCTGAATCCGATAACAACAAAAAGCCCGAGTATTACATTTTTCATTTTTATATTTATTTAGTTATTCCCATTTCTTCGAGTACCTCATCTGAGATGTCGAATTCTTTTTCTGCATAAAGCAAGTTACTTTGGTTGGCTTTGTCAAAGACAAAAGCATATCCTTCTCTTTTGGCCACTTTTTTCATTGCGGTGAAAACGCGGTCTTGTATTGGCTTGATCAACTCTTGACGCTTTTGGAAGTAATCTCCGTTTGATCCAAAATGTTGGGTCTGGAGGTCAATAGCTTCTTGTTCGAGTTTTGCAATTTCTGTTTTTCTTTTTTCTCTTTCCTCTTTTGGAAGGAGCACTTCTTCGCGATCATAATTGCTTTTCAGGCTTTTAATTGTCGCATAGCGGTCTTCGATTTCTTTGGTCCAGCGCTCGGCCATTTTATCGAGTCGTTCTTTGGCTTCTGCATACTCCGGTACATTTTCTAGAATGTAGTCGGAGTCGATGAAAGCGTAAGTTTGCGCACTGACAAATTGCATGCCAAAAACCAATAAAAGAAGTGCAAGGTATTTCATGTGTTTCATTTGCGTGCTTAGAACGACGAAGTTACCAATTTATTGTCAATGCTACAATTCTCCGAGGTTCATCCCGATTGTAAACGTGAGTTTAGGATAATACCCTTTGGCATTGATGTCTAAGTCCGAGCCCTTTCCATAACCAGTTGCCCACTCATCCATTTGGTCAAAACCTAAACCGTAGTCAAGGCCCAACATACCAAACATCGGTAAAAACACGCGAATACCAACACCTGCCGCACGTTTGACATTGAACGGGTTAAATTTATCAAAGCTTGGATAAGTATTGCCCGCTTCTAAGAAGGTGAGTGCATAAAAGGTAGCTTGAGGGTTGAGTGAAATTGGATAACGCAACTCTAAAGTATATTTTGCAACAATTGGATCACCACCCGCCGAGGAAATGGTTTGGTCTTCATAACCGCGCAAAGCAATGATCTCACGACCGCCAATTTGATTGGCACCCATTCCGGTGAGGCCGCTGCCACCCATAATGAAGCGATCAAAAGGAGAAATGCCTTTCGCCTTGTTGTATGCGCCCATATAACCAAATCCAAAGCGCGACATCAAAACGAGTTTTTTGTCTGCGCTCAATGGTGTATACCACTCTCCTGTAAACTTCAGCTTGAAATATTCTAAGTATTTGTAGCGGTCTTGCTGCGTCATGCTTGCATAATCCTTTTCTGGACCAAACATGCTGTAAGGCGCCGTCGCTTTGGCAGAAAAAGTAAAATTCGAGCCATTTTGTGGATAAATTGGTGCGCTTACTGAACTGCGTTGCAAGGTGTATTTCAAAGAAATATCGTTGGCATAGCCATTTTGGAAGAGCGGGAAAAATGAATAATTCTGAACATCGTAATACTGATAAGAAAGCTCATAATTGGCTACAAAATAATCATCAGGCCATTTCTTGCGGCGTCCCATGGCCACACCAGCTCCCGATATAGAAATCCCGTTGTAGTCAGGATTAGTGCGCAACAATCCATTTGTAGAGATTGAAGAGTTGGTTACATAGAAAGTGAGTGAGTTTGGTTTTTTGCCACCTAACCATGGCTCAGTAAAGGAGAAATTATAACCCTGATAGAATCGCCCAGTAGACTGCGCGCGAATAGTCAGTCGCTGGCCATCGCCCCCAGGAAGTGGGCTCCAAGCGTCTTTCTTGAAAAAGTTTTTGGTGGAGAAATTATTGAATGACAAACCGAGGGTACCAATAATTCGGCCTGAGGTGTTGGGCCCCGCGCCGCCGTATCCTCCGGAAAGTTCGATTTGATCGCTGGACTTCTCTGCAACAACGTATTCGATATCTACGGTACCGTTTGCTGGGTTAGGTTTGGGATTCACTTGAAAACCTTGCTCATCAAAAAAGCCCAGTTGTGCCAACTCGCGCTGCGTGCGCATGATGTCCGCTTTGTTAAAGAGATCACCTGGTTTGGTGCGGATTTCGCGCAATATGACGTGATCGTTTGTTTTGGTGTTTCCGCGGATGGTGACTGTACCGATGTGGGCTTCTTTGCCTTCTATCAAACGAACTTGGTGGTTAATTTTATTGTCTTTGACCCCTGTTTCAACAGGAGAAATTTGGAAAAACAAGTAGCCGCGGTCCATGTAGAGCGAAGAGATGTCGCGGCCATCGCCGTTGCCATACAAGCGCTGGTTAAACAAGTCTTTGTTATAGAGGTCGCCGGGTTTGATTCCTAAAACAGTGTCGAGAAAGCTAGATCTATATTTTGAATTACCAATCCATTCGATGTCACCAAAGTAATATTTCTCTCCCTCATTGATTTCTATGCGGATTTTCATGTTCTTTTCATCGAGCATGAAAACAGAATCTTTGATAATTGCAGCGTCACGAAGGCCTTCTGCATTGAACTTAGCCATTAAAGCAGCTTTGTCGGTGGCATAGCTGCTTTCGGTGTATTTAGAGCGCTTGAATAAGCGTTGCGGGCCTTTTTGTTTGGTGTCTTTCATGGCCATTTTGAGCTTCCAAATCGGAACCGACGTGACCCCCACAAATTCAATTTCTTTGATGCCAACTTTAGTGCCCTTTTCAACATTGATTACAAAAATCTCGGAATTGTTGATCAGGGTATCTAGTTGTCGATTGATTTGCACTTTGGCGTGATAAAATCCTTTGTCTCGGTAATAACTTCGGATCTTGCTGTTGGTTTCAAACACCAAATTTTCAGTTATCGTTTTGCCTGCATAAAGCGTGATTTCTTCTCTAAGTTTATCGGCCTCGCGTTTATTGACGCCAACAAATCGAAACTTAGAAAGCTTCGGGCGCGGACTCAATTCTATGACCAAATAGACAATGCCGCCCACTTCTTTCTCTGCATAAATGGCGACATCAGAAAACAAGCCTTCTGCCCAGAGGTTTTGAATGGCTTTATTAATTTGCTGACTTGGTAAAGTAATTTTTTGACCCGTGCGCAAACCTGCAATAAGCTTAATGGCTTGGTGGTCGTAGTTGTCAGCGCCCACAACGCGTACAGGGCCAATTTCATAGGTTTGAGGATTAGCGTAATCAAAGTCAAACCCTCCCAATGTATTTGGTTTTTGGGCCAGCACTAGACCAGCACTAAAAAGCATTAGAAAAAAGAGTATTTTATTCATTTGTTGGTTTGAATTTGTTCAGATACCATCCCAAAACGCCGCTCCCTCTTCTGATAAGCAGCAATAGCATCTATAAATGCATCGCGACGGAAGTCAGGCCAATGGGTGTCTGTAAAAAGCAACTCTGTATAAGACAATTGCCAAAGCAAAAAGTTACTGATGCGGCATTCTCCGCTGGTACGAACGAGTAATTCTGGGTCGGGAATATCCTTGGTGTCTAGCAATTTCGAGAATTCCGTTTCATTGGTATCTTCTAGTGAAAGTTCGCCAGACTGGAGTTTTTGGTGAGTTGCGATGGCTGCATTTAATATTTCCTTGCGCGCAGAATAGTTTAAAGCCAATACGAGCGTTAACGCGGTATTGTCTTTGGTGCGCTCCATTGCATCTAGCAAAGACTGATAACAATTGCCAGGCAATCCTTGGATATCGCCGATGGTACGTAAACGCACGCCGTTCGCATGCATTTCGTCCACTTCATTAGCAATTGCATCTACCAGTAAGTTCATCAGGCCTTCAACTTCTTCACTTGGACGCGCCCAATTTTCAGTAGAAAATGCGTACATCGTTAAATACGCTACACCAAGTTCGCGTGCAGTTTTGATCACTTCCTTCACAGATTCTACTCCGGCGGCATGCCCAAATAGGCGATGCTGCCCTTTGTTTTTAGCCCAACGGCCATTGCCGTCCATGATGAAAGCAACGTGGCGTGGAATTTTCTGAAGGTCAAGGTTTTCTAAAGTACTCATTTAGTCAAACGAAAATACACAATCTTTTGCTGAAAAGCTCATAAAAAAAGGGAGTGGTCAGACCATTCCCTTTTTGTTCGAGGTTTTACAATGTTATTCTGCTAAAATGATTAGCTTTTGGTTGTTGAGTTCGGCCACACCACCTTTGATTTGAACGCGCACTGAGTTGCCAGAAACAACAAGGTGCTCATTCGCTTCTACGGGCTGGTTGGTTTCGAAACACAACTCCCCTTTTTTCAATGAAGAAATAATTGGGGCGTGGTTGTTAAGGACTTGAAAAACACCATCTAAGCCAGGTAAACTAACGCTGTTCACCTCTCCTTTGTAAAGGCTTGCTTCTGGTGTGATGATTTCTAGTATCATGATTATGCTTCTGCTAACATTTTTTCTCCGGCAGCAATTACGTCTTCGATGCCTCCTTTGAGGTTGAATGCTGCTTCTGGATACTGGTCGAATTTACCATCAAGAATGTCGTTGAATGCTTTGATGGTGTCTTGGATGTCAACGAGTACACCTGGGATACCTGTAAATTGCTCAGCTACGTGGAATGGTTGAGACAAGAAACGTTGTACACGACGTGCGCGGTGAACGATCATTTTGTCTTCTTCAGAGAGTTCATCCATACCTAAGATCGCGATGATGTCTTGAAGTTCTTTGTAGCGTTGCAAAGTGATTTTTACGCGTTGCGCACAGTTATAATGCTCTTCACCTACAATTTCTGGGGTGAGGATACGAGAAGTAGAATCTAGTGGGTCAACCGCAGGATAAATACCGAGCTCAGCAATTTTACGAGACAATACTGTTGTGGCATCTAAGTGAGCAAATGTGTTTGCTGGCGCTGGATCGGTAAGGTCATCAGCAGGTACGTAAACCGCTTGTACTGAAGTAATTGATCCGTTTTTAGTTGAGGTAATGCGCTCTTGCATGGCACCCATTTCGGTAGCCAATGTTGGTTGGTAACCTACTGCAGATGGCATACGGCCAAGAAGTGCAGATACTTCTGAACCAGCTTGGGTAAAGCGGAAGATGTTGTCTACGAAGAAAAGGATGTCTTTTCCTTGGCCTTCGCCGTCTCCATCGCGGAAGTATTCGGCAATTGTAAGACCTGAAAGGGCCACACGTGCACGTGCTCCTGGAGGCTCGTTCATCTGGCCGAAAACAAATGTTGCTTTGGATTCTTTCATTTCGTTGAGGTCAACCTTAGAGAGGTCCCAACCACCTTCTTCCATAGAATGCATGAATTCATCACCATATTTGATAATTCCTGACTCTAACATTTCGCGAAGTAAGTCGTTTCCTTCACGGGTACGCTCACCAACACCTGCAAATACAGACAAACCACCGTGTCCTTTTGCAATGTTGTTAATTAATTCTTGGATAAGTACTGTTTTACCTACACCCGCACCTCCAAAGAGACCAATTTTACCACCTTTTGCATAAGGCTCAATAAGGTCGATAACTTTGATACCGGTGAAAAGGATTTCAGTAGCAGTAGACAATTGGTCAAATTTCGGGGCTTCGCGGTGAATTGGCAAACCTTGGGTGTTGTCCATGGTGTTGATGCCGTCGATGGCCTCGCCAACCACATTAAACAAACGACCCTTGATGCGGTCTCCGGTCGGAACTTTAATTGGAATACCTGTTGAAATTACTTCCATTCCACGGGTAAAACCATCTGTAGAGTCCATAGAGATGGCGCGAATAGCATTTTCTCCAACGTGTGCTTGAACTTCCAAAACCACACGAGATCCGTCGGCTTTGTATACTTCCAATGCATCATAAATGTTGGGTAGCGCGGTGCCGCGCTCGAATCTTACGTCCACAACTGGACCGATTACTTGAGAGATTTTTCCTTTGATTGATGACATCATTTGTCTTTTAAATTCGGGCGCAAATATACGAGATTTTATTTGAATTGCTTGAGAACAGGCCAAAATTATTTTGTAGTATGCTTACGAAGTCCTGCGCAATAAAAATCTGACAGGGAAATAGGTAAACAAAAAAGCTAATGCGCTGGAAGCGAAGAGTATGCTCGTGAAGTCTTTTACTTTGAAAACGATCGGAAACGGCACGTTAGCTCCTGGCACAATCAACCAACCAAAATATTGCTGACACCAACAGATGAGCAGGCCAAAAAGCAAGCCAAATGATATGCCAAGGAAGGAAAGCAACAAGCCTTCGAAAAAGAATATTTGAAAACGATTTTGTGAAGTCATTCCAAGCGCTTTTAAAATTTGCAAATTGGCTTGTTTCTCGTGGATCAGCATGGTCAGTGTGGCAATCAAATTAAAGGACGCCAGAACAAAAACAAATAACAAGATCACAAACACCACTAGGCGTTCAGAACGACTCGTTTTGTAAATCAATTCGTTCTTTTCCAATTGGGTCTTCACTAAAAAGTCCGGACCAACTAATTGCTTGATGCGCTTTTGAATCTCCAGTAAATCCATCTTCGGATCAGTGTAAATATGGATTCTAGTTACCGCACCTTCTTGATCAAAAAGCTGACTAGCTGCCGTATAATCCCAGAGCAACGCAGTGCTGTTGAGTTCTTGGTTGTAATTGAGTGCGCCCGCAACTTCGATAGTTTGGATATGAAATGGCGTTTTACCCAACTTCATTTTCATGTTGCGTTTGGGCGCATACAACTGAATATTGTTTTGCTCAGAGCCTAGGCCTAATTTGAGTTTTGAAAAAACATCGGCACCCAAAAATACAAATCCTGGATTGTTCAAGTAAGCCACACCTACCTGATTGATCAGGTGTTTTTTGACCTGTGCTTGCTCTACAAATTCGGCGTCAACGGCGTGCATGTTGGCGTTGATCCACCTTTGATTTTTACGCAGCACCACCAATTCTTCTAGCTCTTTACTGAACGCCTGAACGCCATTTATTGCTTTTAACTCTTGAAGGTCTATTTGACGTAAAAAAAAGGTTTTTCTACTTTGGTGCTGAATGGTGATTGGTGCATCAAATGAAGTGTAGAGCTTCGCAATCATTTGTTCGATGCCATTAAAAGCCGACAATAAAATGACCATGGCCGCTGTACAAACAGCAATACCAACAACAGAAATTCTAGAAATAATGCTGACTATCGATCGTTTCGAACGACTAAATAGGTAACGTTTTGCTATGTAAAGCGCGGTTTTAATCGCTTAGTTCTTGAGAAGTGCGTCGATCTTGAGAGCGTAATCAAGGGAGTCGTCTATGTGGAAAACCAAATCTGGGATTTTACGGAGGTTTTTGAGTCGTTTGCCTACCTCTAAGCGAATTTTACCTCGGTTGGCTTGAATGTTTTCCAAAACGACTTCTTTTTCAGGGCCCGCAAAAATACTGAGGTAAATTCTTGCCAAACTTAAATCTGAAGTAATGCGCACAACTGTAACCGAAACCATTGCTCCCAAACAAATTTCTGCAGCTTGTTTTCGAAAAAATGCGGCTAGCTCAGCCTGAATAACGGCTTCTATTTTTTGCTGACGGATAGAACTCATATTGCAAAGATAAGAATACTTGCAGCGCAAGCCCCCATCTAAACAAAAATGTATCTTTGTGTCAATGTCTTACTATAAAGAAATATATAACTATACCTTTAAATACAAAGGGCTGGCTTGGGCTACCATTCTATTCAATTTGCTCTTTGTTGTATTCAATTTACTCTCGTTGGTGTTGTTTGTGCCGGTTTTGCAATTGATTTTTAAAAGCGGCGAAGAACTTACAGTAGTGCCTGCTCCAACGTTTCAGGGTGGTATTTCCGGAATCATAGATTATGTCCGTGATGCCTATAATTTCGAAATGTATTCTTTGGTCAAAGCCGATCCCAAAGGCGCGCTACTCTTTGTTTGTGTAAGTGTCTTTTTGGCTTTTTTACTGAAAAATATTTTTAGGTACGGTGCGGTTTGGACACAATCAAAACTGAGAATGTGTGTGGTGCGCGATGTGCGCGGAGCGCTTTTTGAAAAATCACTGCGGCTACCACTTGCCTATCACAGCAATGAGAAAAAGGGCGACTTAATGGCGCGCATGAATAGCGATGTCAACGAAATTGAAGTGGCAGTTGTGAGTTTGCTTGAATTGATTTTTCGAGAACCATTGGCAATCATCATCAATTTACTGACGCTCATTTACATGAGTCCGCAGCTCACCCTTATTTCTTTACTATTGCTGCCGGTTTCTGCTTTTGTGATTTCAAGAATTGGAAAAAGCCTGAAGCGCACCGCACAAAAAACACAAGAGCAACTGGGTTTTCTATATGCCTCCATGGATGAAAACCTCGGCGGTGTTCGGGTCATTAAAGCATTCAATGCCATTCGCTTTGTTGCCGACTCATTTGCACAAAAAAACAACCAGCATCAAAAACTTGCTACACGCGTTTTTAGAAAACGAGACCTCTCGCCTTTAGTCAATGAAACACTTGGTGCAACGGTGCTTTTAGCGCTGGTCTACTTCGGTGGCAGACTCATTTTAAACGGCGAGCAAATCGGCTTAACAGGAGAAGTCTTTTTGACCTACATTATTGTTTTTTCACAGTTTCTTCGACCTATCCAGAGCGTGTCAAACAATATGGCCAACATGACCAAAGCTCAGGCGTCTCAGGATCGCATAAACAATTTGTTAAATGCAAGTGAAGTCGTTACTGACACCACCAACTCTCTGGATATCAAAAAATTCGATAATGAAATCAGCTTTCAACAAGTTGCTTTTTCTTACCAAGAACAAGCAGTGCTACAGCAGATTGATTGGACTGTCAAAAAAGGCAGTTTGGTTGCCATTGTTGGTGAATCTGGGAGCGGGAAATCTACGCTCATGGATTTACTACAGCGTTTTTATGATGTCACAAATGGCGCCATCTATATTGATGGCATCGACATACGAGACCTCCGTTTGGCGTCATTGCGCAACTTAATTGGTGTGGTGAGTCAAGAATCAATTTTGTTCAACCTGAGTGCGGCCCAAAACATCGCTTTTGGCGATGACAACCCAGACATGGAGAAAATCATTTCTGCGGCCCAAATCGCTAACGCGCATGAGTTTATCACAGCACTAGATAACGGTTACGACACCATTTTAGGCGAGCGCGGCAACAAACTTTCCGGCGGACAAAAACAACGAATTGCTATAGCCCGTGCCGTTTACAAAGATCCAGCTATTCTCATTCTTGATGAAGCCACTTCTGCGCTAGACACCGCCTCAGAAACACTAGTGCAGCAAGCACTAGAAAAACTAATGGAAAACAGAACTTCTTTTGTGATCGCTCACCGACTTTCTACCGTTCGCAATGCCGATGAAATTATTGTGCTCTCCAAAGGCAAAATTGTCGAGCGCGGACAACACGAAGAATTACTCACTAAACCTAGCATTTACAAGGATCTTTGCTCCCTCCAAGGGTTGTCATAAATGAAATCTATTTATCGAATACGATTGCATCTTTTTATTTGCTTAACTTTGTTCTTTAATCCTGCTAAATGAGTTACGCCCCCGTACAGTTCTCAAAAGAACACAACACTGAGTTTTATAAAACACTCAGGTCTAGAGTCAATGCCTATTTTAAAGAAAACAACATTGCTAAAACAGCGAATGCTGCCATGGTTTTCAAAACATTTGCTTTGCTCGCACTATTTCTCACCCCATATGGTTTCTTGTTTTGGCAAGAATTACCAACCCTCGCATATTATGGGCTTTGGGTTGTGATGGGTTTTGGCATGGCCGGAGTCGGTTTATCTGTTATGCACGACGCCAATCACGGTGCGTATTCACGAAAAGAATGGGTCAATACCCTCGTGAGTAACGTCATGATCATTTTGGGTGGTAGTGCTAGAAACTGGCGCATTCAACACAACGTGTTACACCACACATACACCAATGTAACCGATCACGACGAAGACATCGACCCGCCGCTATTTGCGTTGCGCTTTTCACCACATTCTGAATACCACGCCATCCACAGATTTCAACACCTCTATGCATGGTTTTTCTATGGCATGATGACACTCTTCTGGTACCTCACCAAAGATTACCAACAAGCGTTTCGTTACAAGAAAAAAGGTCTTATCGAGGCGCAAGGCGTGTCTTTCGGACAGCACATGTTCAGGATCATCTTCTTTAAAATAATCTACACGGGTTTACTCCTTTTCTTGCCGATTTATTTTGGTGGTGCAAGCTGGGTAACCAATGTACTTGGCTTTTTGATTATGCAGTTCCTTTGCGGTCTTATTCTTGCCATGATTTTCCAACCTGCCCACATCGTTCCTACCTCTACATTTCCTATGCCCAACAACTCAGGTGTTGTAGAAGCAGATTGGGCGGTTAGTCAGTTATACAATACTGCTAATTTTGCGCCAAAAGCCAAATTGTTTTCTTGGTATGTAGGGGGTTTAAATTACCAGGTAGAGCATCACTTATTCCCTTCGATTTGCCATATTCACTACAACAAGATTTCGAAAATTGTTGAGCAAACCGCCAAAGACTTCAACTTGCCTTACCATTCTTACGACACTTTCGCTGCGGCCCTATCTGAGCACACCAAAATGTTGAAAAACTTAGGCAAACCCAATCCTGTTATCGCATAAACGCCAATGAATATTGAGGAACTACACCATTATTGTTCACTCAAACAAGGCGCTACCGATTGCTTTCCTTTTGACAACCGCACCCTTGTTTTCAAGGTTTATGGTAAAATGTTCGCTTTGGTTGATATAGACACGTGCGCTGCCATCAACCTCAAATGCGACCCCGATTACGCAATAGAACTTCGCGAGCAATACACCGCTATTCAGCCTGGTTTTCACATGAATCACAAACACTGGAATACCATACAATTCAACAACGACGTCAACGATCTGCTTTTAAAAGAATTGATAGATCACTCCTATCACCTCGTTTACAAAGGGCTTCCTAAAAAAGTGCGCGATGAAAACCCGCTTAGATAAATTTCTTTGGGCCGTACGGCTCTCCAAAACACGTTCACAGGCTACCGAACTCATCTCAAAAGGCAAAGTTTTGCTCAATGAAAGCGCCATTAAACCTTCTAGGGAGGTCAAAGTTGGAGAAATCATCACGCTGCTCAAACATAGCGCCCGCTTCCAATTCAAAGTATTACAAATATTAGATCGGCGCGTAGGTGCTCCACTTGTCAAAGATTATATACTAGATATTACCTTACCGGAAGAAATCGAAAAACTAAAAATCTACCAAGAAGCACAAAGAAATTACCGACTTACAGACGGGAAGCCAACTAAAAAGGACCGTCGCGAGCTCGACCGCTTTATGGAAGATTGGCAAGAAGATTAAGTGAATTCTTCTGCGAGAATTTTGTCGGCTAAAACGCTGCTTAACTTTACATAACTCTCTGTTGTCCAGCCACCTACATGAGGAGAAAGACTCACGTTATCGGCCTGCACAAGATATAAAAAGTCTGCTGGCATGTCTTGATCGAAAAAAGCTTCAAAGCTCTTCTTTTCATATTCCAACACATCTAAACCAGCTCCTTTGATTTGTCCGGATTGAAGACCCTGCACCAATGTACTTGTCTGCACAATTTTACCCCGCGACAAATTCAACAAGTAAAATGGCTTCTTCATTTTCTGAAGAAATGCAGCATTAAAGAATTGTTTGGTCTCGCGGTTTTGAGGAATATGAAAACTCAGGACGTCGGCTTGTTCTTGAATGGCTTCTATTGTACACTCCTGTACAAAATGATCTCCAAAACCCGATTTATATTTGTCATAAGCCATTACCTTGACGTCAAAACCCCTAAGTTTTTTTGCAAATGCCGAGCCGTTATTTCCGTAGCCAATAATTCCTATTGTTTTGCCATCGAGCTCTTCACCTCTATTCGCTTCTCTATTCCAGATTCCGCTACGCACTTCCTTATCTGCTTTGTGGAGTTTATTGAGCAAACCCAACAACATACCCAGCGCATGTTCTGCAACTGCATTTCGGTTTCCTTCCGGAGAATTATAAAGTTTGATATTGCGTGCTTTACACAATTGCGCATCTATGTTTTCTAAACCAGAGCCAGCTCTCGCTATAAACGCCAATGATGGACAATACGCTAAAAACTCTTCATTGATGGTAAATCGAGACCGTATGACCAATCCAAAAGCCATCGGTAAAATTTGTTTCAAATCATCAAGTGAGGTTTCAAAATGTCTTTGACAAAAAAAGCCCGCGTTGGTGAGCCGCTCTTCAAGGACTGGATGAACGCTATCGATAAAGATGACCAGACGATTTTTCATTGATTTAAAATTACTCAAAAAAACAGATTGGTCGAAAAAACAGCTTAAAAACCAAGATTTTTGGTCTTTTCTAATGAAACATCTCTTTGTTTAATAGGCGTTTCCTTCCTAAGACCGGAGAAAAGCGCTTACAACGGCTTAAAATGCAAATTAACGCCCTAAATGAACCAAAAGAACAGAAATATCGCTCGGTGAAACACCAGAAACACGAGAAGCTTGTCCAATTGTCGCGGGTTGAAGTTGAGAAAGCTTCTCTTTGGCTTCAATGCTCAAACTCTTAATTTGAGTATAATCTAAAGAAACTGGTAATTGCAAATTTTCTAAACGCTGGTGTTTTTGGGCTTGTTCTTCTTCACGCTCAATATAACCCTCATACTTCAATAATATTTCTGCTTGTTCTACAGCGAGCGGATTGAGCTCAAACACTTGGTTTACCGCTTCTGCGGTTAGCTCATTTACAGCTACAATATCTGCAAGTGAAATGTGCGGCCTTGTAATCAATGAGCTTGCCTTCACTTGCTGTACGATCAATGCAGAATCTTTCTGAGCGAGCATTGGATTTGCCTCTAATGGACTAACTCCTATTTCTCGGAGCTTCGTTTCAAGTTGCTTGGTAAGTGTTTGTTTTTGCTCCACTTTGCGCAACGACTCTTCACTTGCCAATCCAATTTGGTGCCCTAAAGGAGTAAGTCTTTCATCGGCGTTGTCTTGTCGCAACAAAATCCTGAATTCAGCACGGCTCGTAAACATTCGATACGGCTCATTGGTTCCTTTTGTAATGAGGTCATCAATCAACACACCAATATATGCCTCGCTGCGCGTTAATATAAACGGATCGATCGCTTGTGCTTTTCTGTGTGCGTTGATACCCGCCATTAAACCCTGACAAGCAGCCTCTTCGTAACCTGTGGTTCCGTTGATTTGACCAGCAAAGAAAAGGTTTTCCACCAACTTCGTTTCCAATGAGTGCTTGAGCTGGGTTGGGGGGAAATAATCATACTCTATTGCATATCCAGGTCGGAACATTTTTACATTTTCAAAACCTGGAATGGTTTTCATTGCTGCATACTGAACATCTTCCGGTAAAGACGTGCTAAAACCATTTACATATATTTCAACCGTATTCCATCCTTCTGGCTCAACAAATATTTGATGGCGATCTCTGTCGGCAAAGCGCGAAATTTTATCCTCAATACTTGGACAATACCTTGGGCCACTGCTTTTAATGGCACCATTAAACATTGGGGAGCGATCAAAGCCTGTGCGAAGCAAATCGTGTGTTTGCTCATTGGTATAAGTAATGTGACACGGGAGCTGTTTAGTTAAAGCGCTAGTGCTGGTATAACTAAATTTTGAAGGGTCTGTATCACCTTCTTGTACTTCCATTTTGGAATAATCTAAGCTTCTACCATCCACCCTTGGCGGTGTGCCGGTTTTCATCCTGCCGGCTTCAAATCCTAAATTGACCAAGGATTCCGTTAAACCAGTAGCTGCTTTTTCTCCGGCTCTTCCGCCTCCAAATTGCTTTTCACCAAGGTGAATTAACCCATTTAAAAAAGTGCCGTTAGTAAGAACCACAGTTGTTGCATAGATGGAGGTTCCCATCGCCATTTGTACGCCAACAACTTTGTGATTTTCAACTATAATTCCGACGCACATGTCTTGCCAAAAATCGACGTTTTGATTTTGCTCCAGTAAATAACGCCATTCCAAAGAAAAGAGCATTCTGTCGTTCTGGGTTCTTGGAGACCACATTGCTGGCCCTTTAGAGCGGTTCAACATCCTAAATTGAATTGCGCTTTTATCACTCACGATTCCGGAGCCGCCTCCAAGGGCATCAATTTCCCTAATAATCTGACCTTTCGCTACCCCACCCATTGCTGGATTGCAACTCATCTGCGCAATGGTGTTCATATTCATGGTGACCAACAGGACCTTGCTGCCCATTTGAGCAGCAGCATTTGCTGCCTCACAACCAGCGTGACCAGCACCCACAACAATTACATCGTATTTACCTAACATGTGTATTGTGTTTCACGTGAAACAACGGTAATTAGTTTATGTTTGTTTCACGTGAAACAAACATGTTTAAATAAAAATCTTCCTTTGCTCTCATGATGCGTGCATCTTCGTTGGTCTTATCTTTGTACCCACATAAATGAAGTAGGCCATGAAAAACCACTCGATAAAATTCAAGCTCAAAGCTTTGCTGTAAAGAGAAGGCATTATCTTTAACCCGATCAATGGAAATCATTACATCTCCAGAAACTTCTGGAAAGTTAGAATAATCAAAAGTGATCACATCAGTAAAATAGTCGTGATTTAAATATTGTTTGTTTACCTCCAACAAATACTCATCATCCGTAAAAACAAGACTCAAGTCTTTAAGCACTTTTCCTTCTTGTTGAGCTAGATCCTTTAAGGTTTCTTTTAATGCTCTTTTCGATACAAAACTCGGTATTTTAACACCAAGATTAACTATTGTCGTCATTTATGAAAATACAAATTTACAACACTACCTGTATCAAGAAATTCAACTTCATCAGCAAGATTCTTCATTAGAAAAACACCGCGGCCACTATCCTTTAAGAGGTTTTCTGGAGCGGTTGGATCAGGCAACTCCTGGAAGCCGAAGCCTTTTCCTTCATCTTTAACTTGTATGCAGAATAGTTCATCGTGGTTCCCTACCTTTAATTCAACCTTTGCATCAGGTATATCTTTGTTGCCGTGTTGTATAGCATTATTAACAGCTTCGGAAACGGCAATTAACACGTTCCCAAAGGCATCTTCTTTTACACCAAACTCTTCACAAATACCACCTACTAACTTTTCTACGTCAATAAGTGATTGATAATCAGATGGTAATACCACTTCTGTTACAATTGAAAATCCTTCTTTCATAATAAAAATATCACGAAAATCACTGATTCAAATAAGCGTCTGAACGCTGCCTGTAATATATTTGCAAAGCAGGGTCTATAGCTTTAATTAATTCCAGCTCATTCCATTTCGACCTTTTATACTCCTCAAATCGAATTTGGTTACCTTTTTGCTCATCTTTTCCTGACTTAGATTCACGCTTATCTTCAAATCCTCTTTTCATGATGGCGTCTTCACTTTCTAGTAGGCGTGTAAGTATCTCTTTTTGTCTTTGTATGGTTTGAGGATTAACCTTTTTAAGCAACAAATCTTTTTCTTGCTCTTCGAGTTCTTTTAACAGTGGATTAAGCTGATTTCCTAAACCTTTTCCTTCCTTATTCAATTCTTGTTTGAGTTGTTCTAAACGCTGTCTGATTGCTGTTTGCTCTGCAGCCATACGCGCCAATTCTTTAGAACTTAATCCGGGTAAACCTTGGCCCGGTTGACCCTCCTTTCCTGGGGCTGATCCTGGCTGCTGACCAGGTTTATTGCCGCCGGGATTGGATCCTTTTTGCATTTGCTCAAGTTGTTTTTTGAGCATTTCTTTCATGTCACCCGAAGACATCGATTGACCAGACTTTGGTCTACCCTTACCTGGATTATCACAACTTCCATTTCCTTGCATTTGGGCATTCATCTGCTGCTGCATAGATTGTAATGCTTCATTGAGCAACAAAGCCAAATTATTATAAGAAGTCATTACTAATTGCTGATGTTTTTCAATGTCTTTTTTTCGATGATCATCTATCGCCTCAATAGTGGATTTTTGATGCGTTAAAATTGCATTGAGTTCAGCATCAATAAATGTTGCAATTTTTGGTTGTCTTTTTGCAAGCGCAAGAAGGCTGTCTCTAATGATTTTGGTATCGTCGTTGATACGCTGTTGCCTTCTTCCGAGTTTTCTATATACAGGATCTTTGGTGCTTATTTTAACAAAATTCTTCTGTGTTTTTTCTTGATCAAAACTTAAGTTGATCAATCCTTCTAAAATGGCACGCAAGGTTTCCATGTCCTCCTCTTGCTGTTCTTTATTGGATTGATTTTGCTTGGCATTAAGTTGTGAAGACATTGCTTTCATGCCGTCTGATGCAGCTTTTTGTTTTTCACCTGCCTTTTTAGACTTGCCTTCAGAAATTTCTTGCTCAGCATTTTGTAAATCATTGGATACTTGTTCTTCTAAAGCATCTAGGATATCTAAATCTAAAGGCCGTGCTAAATCTTTATTTAACTCTTTTATCTCTTTAAGTTCTTTTTTGATTTCATTAAATTTTTCGTTGAGCTCTTTTTGTTTCTGGAGTAAATCTTCTTTAGATAACTCTTGATTTTGCTCTTTAAGTTCATCTTGTTCTTTTGCTAAAGCATCGAGTTCTTTCTCTAAATCATCGATGCGCTCATTGACTTGCATTTTCTTTAAGAGCTCTAAGCTTCTGTCGAGCTGCTTATTCATATCTTCTGTAGACTGCTGGAGTTCGTCTAATTTTTCTTTGGTTTGGTCTTTATCTTGTTCTTTTAAAAGCTCTTCTAATTGCTCTAATAGTGCTTTGAGTTCATCGTCCATTACTTCATTTAGCAATTGTTCCAGGAGTTGTTGTTTCTCCAATAATTGCTCATCCATAGGAGACAATTGATTTTTCTGTTCAGTACTCTGTTTGATTTCTTCTAAACTCTCTTGAATTTGTTCTTGTAATTGTTGCTGTTGTTGTTGGAGTTGTTCTACTTTATTGAGTTTATTCCAATTTGTAGTTTTGGATTGCAACGCTTCTTTTTTAAACTCCTGAACTTCTTTTTGAAACTGTTGGGTTTTCTTAAACACATCTTGAAGTTCATTCAATTGAGCAGCTTGCTCTTCTTTTCTTTGATCATTTAATTGCTCTAAACTTGGTAATTTATAAGTAAGTGTTTCACTTTTTGTAGCCTTATGACCATTGACGCCATCGTTGTCAAACACAACGAAATAATAAGATATCACATCATTTAATTGTATTTTTTCACGTCTAAAGTCTACGCCAAAATCAAATTTTTGCAACGTACCTTTAACAGTTTGAACATCTAAACGTTGGGTTCTCATTTGTCCGTTTTCCTGTTCGATGGTATAAACAAATTGAAGTTTACTGAGTCCGTAATCATCAGAAATAGCTCCATTAAAATACTTTCTTCCGTCAATGATAGAATCTTGTTCTTCTTGTACTTCGATTCCTGGATGTGCATCTTTTAACACTTCTATCTTAGAAATCACAGTATCTTTTCGATTGGTTTGGGCATTAGTCAGTACGAATTTCAAACGACCACTACTTTTGTATTCATGTATAAATTGACTGTAAATTGGATCTAAATTCTTGACTTTATCTTGCCAAAACAACTGCAGTTTACTGGTGTTTTTTGTTGCGATTTCCCAGCGCACATTTGTTCCTTCTGGTAATGTTAAATCTCCGGTGTTTTCAATTACACGGTCGGGTTTTTGAAGATATTTTGGAAACGAACAGTAGGCTTTAAGTGTTCCTAAAACTGCTTTTCTATTGACACGTATCCATTTTCTTTGGCTATTGAATTCATTAGTAGTTAAGAAAAATGAAGTTGTTTTTTGAAGCTGCTGTATTTTAAAAGTAAACGTATTTCGTTTTTGTTGCTTCATTAAGAACTTACCCTGTTCAAGAACAATAAAAAGCTGCTTAGGTAAAGAATAAAAACCAGGAGCTGGTTTAACTTTTACTTTAAGCTCTAAACTACTTCCTTCTTCTATATGATTAGGAATAGGTTCAAAAACAAAAACATATGGATTAGGTTCTTTGAATTCTCTTGAATATTGTAGCACACGATTGGTTCCTTGAGTTAAGATTTGAGGAACAAACCATGCTACTGCTAAAAAACCTAAAAGAACAGGAACTAAATATTTTAAGTAATGTCGTTGTGCTTTATATTCAATTGCCGATTCAAAAGAAATAATATTCAATTGTTTAGCTCGTTGTGCAATACTCGCTGAAATCAGGTCAATATTTCCAACCTGTTCATTGAGATTTTGTTGAAGTTGCAGTGTATTCTTTAATTTATCTGCTACTTCTGGAAAGAAGGACCCAATAATTTCTGCAGCTTGTAAATGTGAAATTCTTTTTCCAATGGCTGATAACCTGCTAAGAGGAACTACTACCCAACGAATGAATAAATAACTTTGTATAACAATAAAACCAAAAAAAAGAATAGCCCTAATTAGAATAGGAAATCGGCCAAAAAACTCTAAAAAAGAAGTAGCTAAAAGTGCTAACAGAAAAAACAATGTAAACAACAAACTTCCTCTGATCAATTGATTTTTGTAATACTTTCTAATGAAAGCATCAATTTGATCAATTAGATGATTGAAGGTCGATTGCATAGGATAAAGCTACAGTTTCATTTGCTAGCTACAAAATTAAAAGCTTAAACGCTCCTTAATTAGATTAATATATTTCTTTTAAAAGAATTTTTAAAAAATTTACTACTACTATTATGGTTGTTCATTTGTGTATAATAAAGTTGGCAATTGATTGTTTATTTGAATTACATCTGTTTATCAACATTCTATTCACTTTTTTTTAGTTACAAATAACTGATATTTAATGATATAAATTAAAATCAACAAAAAACATAAATGATAACTTGTTCAAAAATTTACAAGGATAAGCGCTTCAATTACGTTTGAAACTAGTTGATAAGCGTTGTATAAAGAAAGCTAAAAAATAGTGTGTATGTCGAGGTAATTTGAGCTTATACAAAACAACTTGATTTCCAAAAAACGTTATCAAGTATTTTCAACAAGTTTTAAACCTTAAAGCAAAACACACTGTTTGTAAAACTTACCTACTTATTGAGCCAGAGCGCCTCTAAATTTTAATTTGTTTATAAGTTTTAACTTAAAATAGTCCTTAATTTAGCAAGAAAAAGATGATAATTCCCATTGGCTCCGATCACGCTGGTTTTGAAACTAAGCAAATACTCATCACTCATCTTACAGCATTAGGTTACGAGGTAAAAGATTACGGCTGTTATTCAGAACAAAGCATTGATTACCCAGACTATGCACATCCTGTTGCTGCTCATATTGAAGCCAATCCTGGTAGTCTTGGTATTTTACTTTGTGGATCTGGTAATGGCATTAGCATGACAGCCAATAAACACCAAGGCATTCGTTGTGCTCTTTGTTGGACACCAGAAATTGCAGAACTTGCGCGCCTGCACAACGACGCAAACATCATTTCCCTCCCCGCCCGATTTATCACAGTAGACGAAGCCAAAGAAATGGTAAATGTTTTTTTAAATACAGCTTTTGAAGGCGGTCGTCATGCAACACGCGTTGCCAAGATTTCTTGCTAATTTTCTTTGATCAAGATTTCTACTCTTCTGTTCGCTTCTTTTTCTTCTTCGTCTTTAGGCTGCTTATAAACAGGCTTAGAAGAACCAAAACCAATTGGATACAAGCGCTTCGCCGCCACACCATTTTGAACCAGGTAATCTTTTACCATTTCAGCTCGTTGTTTGGATAATTTTTGTGCTTTTTTTGCACTGTTCTCATCTAAATTAACATGACCGTGAATTTCAATATTGATTTGTGGATTGAGTAAAAGCAAGTCGCGTAAACGATTGAGTTGCGCGTATGACTCTTCCATTATTTCGGGTAAACCCGCACTGAAATAAACTTGTTCGAGTTTGGTCAGCTCACCAGCTTTGAAACCACTTAAGTAAATGGTGTCTATGTATATTGCTCCAAGCGGTATGCGATGTTCTTTGTATTCTACAGGAAAATAACCAGGCACTTCAATTTTGAGCGAACCTTTTTTTATCGGTTGTTTGAGGCTGATGTTTAGTTGCGAGGCAAAATAAGAACCGTTGATTTCAGGAGCGCCTTGTAAACTAATTCTACCGGCAATAGGCGCTCGTGTTTGTCCGTCGCGTAAAACAAGGGTATAAATAGGAAGGGTGTCGTTGTTAGAGAGCAGATTCAAAATTTGTTCGTCTTCATTGGGGCGAGTCCCAGTAAATGTGCTTTTAAAAAACACGTCATTTTCTAAACGGGCTGGTGTTTCAATACAAATGGTGGCGTATTGGTTTTTTTCTAATTCGATATCTTTTAACAAATACTGCCCCCTCATCTCGAACGAAGTACTATCCAATTTAGATTTTTGTGCTGGAGGAAGGCCGCACCATTCTTCATTACTTATGTAGACTACACCCTTAGAAATAGTTAAGGAGGTGCTTATACTTGTGATGTCTAATTGAAACCTCCCTGATTTTGGAGCAATGAAAACCAACCACATTTGATTTTGCTTTTTTTCTCCTAAGAAGCTAAGAGAAAAAGATCCTTCAATAGGTGCAAAAACTGCCCCAGAACAATTGTTGTAGGACGAGCGCTGTGCAAACAGCACATTGAGCGCTGCAGTGAAAAAAAGAAATAGAAAAATTTTCACAAAGCGTTATACGCTTTATTGGATTTTAAGTTTCAAGAGACCACTTAATTCAAAATCGATGATAAAATAAGTAGAACTAAATTGCAATTGCTCAACCCGCAGATCAGTAATGTTTCCGTTTAACCAAACGCCTTTTGAGATTTCCGCGTTGATTTGTTTTTCAATAGCATCCTGACTCTCTTTTAAAATGGGCCCAAGATCTACATCTAAGTTCGCTTCAATTTGCTCTTTTACTTTTGCATCTAAAAGCCATTTTGCAGAGTGCAAGAGCACGCTTTTTGTTTTGATTTCAAAGTCAACCTTACGCATTCGCAGGTGTTGATCAAGGTCTATATATGGTTCTGCCACCAAATAAAAAACACCTTTTTTGGATCCAGAAAATTCAATAGCCAAAACCAAGCGTTCTGCTTGTGGGCCTAGAATTTGTACTTTATCAATAAGAATTTGTTTTTTAGGACCAATACTAATTTGTTGGGTGTCAAAATCTCTGATCAAAAAACGATTGATAGAGTCGAAACTAGCAATCGTACGCAAATGCAAAATGCTCTTATTGTCTTTTGTGTACTGTGGGGTGTTTTGAGGAAGTTTTACGTTTTCTAAATCAAGGCGATTGGTAGAAAACACGGGTTGTGCGGTGAGTTGTGTGGTGAAAAACGCTTTCTGACCTTCATTTTTTAAAGTTAAGTCGGCAATTCCGATGGTTTGGGGCTGAAGATAAAAAACACCATAGGGTTCAACCAAGATGGGTTCTTGTAATGTTTGCCACACTTCAGTAACACTTGATTTAATAGGTGCTTGTGCTAGTTGTTGATCAATTTCTTTTTCGAGCTGAATTAATGATGTTTTGACTTCTTTTTCAATGGTTTTACTTGCGTCGTATTGAAACACAGTAATCTTACAAGGGTCAATTAACTGGAATTCACCTAATTGAGTTTTGGTTCGCAGCACAAATTCTTCAGAGATGCCTATTTTACTCTGATAAGAAAGACGTACCTTTCTTTTTGGTTCATCAACCCCGCAAGAAGCATATATCCGCGGAAGAGCACAGCGCTCTTCTCCAAACAACTCATGGCAGGTTGGGCAATAATTTAAACGCAGGTCAAATGCACCGGTAATCGTCGTTTCAACCCCCTTTTCTTTAAATTTGAATAAAAGTGGGTCCCTTTCAAAATGATATGTATAGCTGACCCCCTCACATTGTTCAGATTTTCCTGTAAATTTTTTATCCAAACGCTGATCGGCCTCTTTTAAGTAAGGTTTAAGCGCCATTTCGGTCTGAATCAATAAAAAGGAGGGCTTAGTAGAGCTCATTTCTTCAAGGCCCTTGAACTCTGGTGCTGGCGGATCTATTTCTATCGTTCTGCAAGCAGTAAGTAATAGAATTATACTGTAGAAGAAGGCGGATTTCATCTATTGTTTTTTAAGAACCGCCCGCTGCAAAAAACCAACACGCATGGTTTCAACTATGCCCTCGGCCTCTTTTATAAACGGACTAGCATAGCTTGGTTTGGTGTTCCCGCCAGTAAGCTCAAAAACCAATTGCTCTTCTTGTTTGCAAAGTGAAGAATTGAAAAACATGCCGCTGAGTTCGTAGTGATCATATAAGCAGTTGCCCATGAGCGTCATCTCGATGAGTAGGCTGTCACCTTCGTCCATCCAAAGTTTCTTGTTGGTTTCATCATAAACAATGTGATAAGCCTTTGTGCTGAGCGTTTCTCCATTTTTTGAATTAATGTAAGACATGTTATAAGTCCAATAATTTGGTCTATCCATGATTTGGAGGTCGAGGTGAACACCAACAGTTTGTTGTAAACCATTGTTATTATAGATTTCCATTACACCCTCATAGGAGCCAAGCCAATCATCAGGAATACCATTTTTAGAAGAGGAGGGGAGTTGACTCCAAACAAAAGAACTCAAAAAAGAAAAAAAGAAAAGTAGACGCATAAAAAAAGGGGCTTAGCCCCTCTAAATTAATGCATTTTTGTTTTCAGACCTTGGTCAAGTGCATCTAAAAACTCTTCGGTATACACATAGTGTTCACCGTGGGTAACTTTGTTGCCATGAATACAAACGGCTAAGTCTTTGGTCATGATGCCGCTTTCTACGGTTTCAATACAAACTTTTTCTAGTGTGTTACAGAAGTCAATTAGTGCTTGGTTGTTGTCGAGCTTGCCTCTGAAAGCCAAGCCGCGCGTCCAAGCAAAAATTGAGGCAATAGGGTTGGTAGAGGTTTTTTTGCCTGCTTGGTGATCGCGGTAGTGGCGTGTTACGGTGCCGTGTGCCGCTTCTGACTCCATGATTTTTCCGTCGGGTGTGATCAGAACGGAGGTCATGAGGCCTAATGAACCAAAACCTTGTGCAACGGTATCTGACTGTACGTCGCCGTCGTAGTTTTTACAAGCCCATACGAAATTACCGTTCCATTTTAATGCGGAGGCGACCATGTCATCGATGAGACGGTGCTCGTATACGATGCCTGCAGCGTCAAACTGCGCCTTGAATTCTGCTTGGTAGATTTCTTCAAAAATATCTTTGAAACGCCCATCGTATTTTTTAAGGATGGTGTTTTTGGTCGAAAGATAAAGCGGCCATTTTTTGGTTAAGGCCATATTGAAACAGCTTCTTGCAAAACCTGAAATGGATTCGTCGGTATTATACATGGCCAAACCCACGCCGTCTCCTTTGAAGTTATAAACTTCAAAAGTTTGTGTTTCGCCGCCATCTTCTGGGGTGAAGGTCATGGTGAGTTTGCCCTTTCCTTTGAAAACTGCATCCGTAGCACGGTATTGATCTCCAAATGCATGGCGCCCTACAATAATTGGAGCCGTCCAGTTGGTCACTAAACGCGGCACGTTTTGCATCACGATCGGTTCGCGAAAAACGGTGCCATCTAAGATGTTTCGGATGGTGCCGTTTGGAGATTTCCACATGGATTTCAATTGAAATTCCTGAACTCGGGCTTCATCTGGGGTAATGGTAGCACATTTGATGCCGACTTGGTATTTTTTAATGGCCTCAGCAGCATCGATAGTGATTTGGTCGTTGGTTTCATCGCGTTTTTCGATACCGAGATCATAGTATTTGACATCTAGATCAAGATAAGGTAAAATGAGTTTGTCCTTGATGAATTTCCATATGATGCGGGTCATTTCATCTCCGTCAAGTTCTACTATCGGGTTGGCTACTTTAATTTTTGACATTGAATTTTTTTATGTACAAAATTAATCAATAATATGCTTATAGCCGACGCCAATTTACTCAGAACGGTTGCTCTTTTAATCCAAAGACCCAATCATTTTGGAAGGATCAACTATTTGATCATATTCTTCAGCGCTTACATGTCCTAAACCAACAGCCGCTTCTTTGAGGGTAGTGCCGTTTTTGTGTGCATACTTGGCAATTTCAGCCGCCTTATAGTAGCCGATTTTTGTGTTGAGCGCAGTGACAAGCATCAAGGAGTTGTCTAAATGCTGTTTAACCATCGGTAAATTAGCTTGAATACCAATCGCACAGTTGTCGGCAAAGGAAATACAGGCATCGCCAATGAGGCGAGCAGATTGCAATACGTTGGCCGCAATAACTGGCTTGAATACATTGAGTTCAAAATGTCCGTTAGATCCTGCAATACCAACGGTAACGTCGTTGCCCATCACTTGAGCGCAAACCATTGTTAAGGCCTCTGGTTGCGTTGGATTTACTTTCCCCGGCATGATAGAAGAGCCTGGTTCGTTGTCCGGGATAATGATTTCTCCGATACCACAACGCGGCCCCGAAGAAAGCATGCGGATGTCGTTGGCAATTTTCATTAGTGAAACAGCGCTGCGCTTCAGTGCACCAGAGAGTTCTACCATGGCGTCGTGGGCAGCCAAGGCTTCAAATTTATTGGCTGCCGTGATAAATGGCAAACCGGTGAAATCGGCAATTTTTTGAGCCACCAAAACATCGTAACCTTTTGGTGTATTAAGCCCCGTTCCAACAGCTGTGCCTCCCAAAGCCAATTCAGAAACAACAACCAATGCATTATTGATTGTGCGCATCGAGTAATCTAGCTGTGCAACATAGCCACTAAATTCTTGACCGAGTGTTAGAGGAGTGGCGTCCATAAAGTGGGTGCGCCCTGTTTTGACGATGTCTTTGAATTCAACAACTTTTTGTTGGAGCACGTCTCGTAAATGCTGCAAACCAGGAAGGGTGGTTTCAACAATCATTTTATATGCCGCAATATGCATAGCGGTAGGGTAGGTGTCATTGGAAGATTGCGATTTATTGACGTCGTCGTTCGGATTGAGCACTTTTTGTTCGTCTAACAAATTGCCACCATTGATGACGTGTCCGCGGTTGGCAATGACTTCATTGCAATTCATGTTAGATTGCGTTCCCGAGCCTGTTTGCCAAATAACTAAAGGAAATTCGTCGTTGTGTTGGCCGGTTAGGATCTCGTCACATACTTTAGAGATGAGGTCTCTCTTTTCTTGTGGCAAAACACCGAGTTGGTGGTTGGCATGCGCCGCTGCTTTTTTGAGGTAGGCAAAAGCGTGAATCACTTCAATAGGCATCGAGCCCTCAGGGCCAATTTTAAAGTTGTTGCGCGAACGTTCTGTTTGAGCGCCCCAATAGCGGTGAGCAGGTACTTTGACCTCTCCCATAGTGTCTTTTTCGATGCGAAATTCCATTTTTTGGTGTTTATGAATTAATTTGTGTAATTTTGGACAAGTTTTCAACTGCAAAAATAATAGAAGATGAGCACTTTCGGTATTGTAATGTTTCTTTTAATTGGCGGGATGGCCTTTTGGATGTTATTCTTTTTACTAGGATTTATCCTTCCTTATTGGCTTATGCTAGGTTTGTTCGAACAATTGCGTCCAAAACGTATTTTTGACGAAGAGTCTAAATAAAGAAACCACTATTTTTTCCGAAAGCGCCAAACGGCGCTTTTTTTATGCCCCAAAAATTTGTTTAATTTCGAAAAGTCAAATCAATCAAAAAAAGATGGAAATCACACCCGAACTCAAAGAGAAACTCAGTCAGCTCAATGAAAAGTATGCAGCACTAGGAGAAGACTTTAATGCTTACTTAGAGGGTTTATTATACGCCGATGTAACCACTTATTGGGACTACATTCAATTAGACACCCTTTTGAGTTTGCAAAAACCAAAAACTTCTTTTCCCGACGAGGTTGTTTTCATCATGTACCACCAAATTACTGAGTTGTATTTTAAACTGGCGCTTCGCGAATTTGAAGCGCTCGGAAAAATACAGCAACCAAATAAAACACACTTTACGGACCGAGTTACCCGAATCAATCGCTATTTTGATGCGCTCGTCAAGAGTTTTGAAATCATGATCAATGGGATGGATAGAGACGAGTTCTTAAAATTTCGAATGAGTCTGCTTCCTGCCTCTGGGTTCCAATCTGCGCAGTATCGCGAAATCGAAATTTACAGTACAGATTTTATCAATTTAGTAGCGAAAGAACAGCGTGAGCTGCTCAAAGGAGAAACAGACATTTCCCGCTTGTTTGAGCACATTTATTGGAAGGCCGGTGCCACTGAGGTAGCGACAGGTAAGAAAACGCTTACACTTATTCAGTTTGAAGAAAAATACCGCGACCAATTTATACAATTAGGCGAGCATTGTCGTGATAAGAATCTTTGGCAGGTTTATCTCAGATTGTCTAAAGAAGATCAGCAAGATGAACAAGTCAAGCAGGTCATGAGGCAAAATGATGTAAATGTCAATATCAATTGGCCATTAGCGCATTATAAATCTGCCGTACGTTATTTAGCCAGACCCGACAAAGACGTACCCGCTACTGGAGGAACTAATTGGCAAAAGTATTTACCACCGCGTTTTCAAAAGCGCATTTTTTATCCGGCTTTATGGACCCTAGAAGAACAGGAAAACTGGGGCAAGGCTTGGGTGGAAGAAAGCTTAAATTAGCACTTACTTTAATTCTTTGATGAACAACTCGGAGAAGTCGAGCATCCCGGATCCTGCTAATTGGAGACCCCTTACATGCAATTGATTGAGCACAATAAAATCTTCGGTATAAATCGGAATAAGGGCCTGTTGGTCTATGATCGCTTTTTCACAAAGCATTTGCGCGCGCAAGCGTTTTTCGTTTGATTGAGCCTGTATGGATGCTAAATAGTAAGCATCGACCCCGATGTGATCAAACACAAGCGGATTTTGCGCTGCGCTGTAAAAAAGCCTGAGGTAAGACTCGGCGCCAGGGTAGTCGCCAACCCAGCCACTGCGCCACATTTCACCAATATTTTTACCTGCGTGTTGCTGGGTCTTTTTTGTTTCTTTTAATATAATGCGAACAGGCAGTGCTTTTTGGAGCTGCTGTGCTGCTGCCGCGGCCCATTTGTAGGCCAACGTATTTTTTGCTGCCCCCACATAAAAATGAATAGAAGGCAAGGGGTGTTGGGCATCATAGCCAGCTTGGGCAAGTAATAATTTGGCTTGTGCTATTTTTTGTGTAAGGGTTCTATTGTCTGAAAAAAGCAAGTTGTTTTCATACTGTTTTTGGGTTGGAATGAATTGCCCATTCAGTTCTTGTCCTTCGCCTTTCAAGATGTCATTGCAGATTGCTTTGGTATCAATAGCAAGCGCAAAAGCTTTTCTGACGGCAACATTTCGAAAAGGGCCCACCCGGCTGTTGAATTGAATGAAATGCACTTTTGCTGCATTTTTGATGTAGAC
>JAIXUE010000016.1 GCA_027483605.1 Cryomorphaceae bacterium
GCTTGCGGCGGCACAGGAACCTCTTCGAGTACAACCCGTTCAGGTACCATAAGATCACTTGCCATTGGGGCCTGCGCACCACAGGCGCTCACCTGTTGCGATGCAGCGATTTGTCAGCCACAAAATGTTTGTGTTTCAGATGCACCTTTTCAACTTGTGGCTGGAACTACCGGCGGATCTTGGAACGGTCTTGGCGTCAATGCCCAAGGTATGTTTAATCCATCGGTAGCTGGCGCTGGTGTGCAAACGGTTTATTACACCCTGCCTTGCGGCACCGATTCCGTACAAATTACAGTGAGTCCTTGTACCGCACTTCAAGTTTGCCTTGAGTCCAATGGTCAGATGACTGTTTCGGGAGGAGTAGGGCCGTATACATGGGCATATTACACTCCCGCTTCAACTACACCGATCACCAATCAGACTGAATGTCAAAATTGTGGCTACACTTGGTTTTTTGGTCAGTGTATCAATGGCTTTACGCCCGTTACGAGTTGTTCGAGTCCTGCAGCGTATGTCAATTTTGCAACAGGTATTAGTGTTGCAACGCCCTCAGCTCAAACACAGTTTCAAGTCACTGATAACGCAGGTACTGTTTACCAATTCACGCTCTCTCAGTTGGCACCTTGTGCAGCGAATCCATGCGCAGGTTTTTCTGCAAATGTGTTGAGCCAAACAAACCCAACTTGTTTTGGTGCAGCAAACGGCAGTGTCTCTATTGCACTTGCTAATGGCACCGCGCCTTTTACCTATAATTGGAGTCCGGTGACCTCCACAACGAATTCCTTAAACAACTTAAGTGCCGGAAGCTACACTTGCACCATTACCGACGCCAACAATTGTTCGGCAGTGTTCAGTACAACCCTGACGGACCCTGCTCAATTGACTATTTCTAGTGTCACTACCCCAACTCCATGTGGCCTTCAAGAGGGCAGTATGAACGTACAAGTAAGCGGGGGCACTGCTCCGTATACATACGCATGGACGCCAGCGGCTTCGAATACCAATGCGCTTTCCAATCTCGGATCTGGTATATACACCGTTGTTGTAACAGATGCCAACGCTTGCCAGGCCACGATCAGCGATACGGTCCAAATCAGCAATGGCCCACAACTCAATGAATCGATTTCAGCTTCCTCTTGTATGAGCAATACAGGGTCTATTAGCGTTACAATTGTAGGTGGGACGCCTCCTTATACCATTTCTTGGGTTCCTAATTTAGGAAATACACCAACCTTATCAGGTCTGGGCCCTAATGATACGCTCACCATTTTTGTCAGTGATGCCAATGATTGTGGTGCTTCAGAAACGTATGTCATTACCGCGCTGAATGATTTTGAACTCAGCAGTTGGGCCTCTACCACGAGTATTTTGGAGGGTGAAAGCGTAGTGCTCAATGCGAGTGGCGCTCAAAATTACAGCTGGACGCCCTCTCAAGATTTGAGTTGCCCAAGTTGCCCCAGTACGAATGCAACTCCTGACATCACTACGCAGTACATCGTCACTGGTACGCTCGCCAATGGCTGCACTGATCAAGACACACTGCTCATCACCGTGACGCAAGTTTGTGGTGCTGTGTATGTCCCGACGATTTGCTCGCCGTTAGCTCAAGATCCCAAAGATCAGCGCATTTGTGTTTATGGCAATTGTATCGCCGAATGTCTGTTTGTGATTTACAACCGTTGGGGCGAGGTTGTTTTTGAAACGACAGATCAACAACAATGTTGGGATGGCACCCATCGAGGGCAGGCCCTGCCTAGCGATGTCTTTGCATACAAGTTGCAGGTGAGGCTTCAAGACGGCACCTCTATCGTGAAATCAGGTAACATCAATTTATTGCGTTAGACATGAAAAATTGCTACTTCTTTACTTGGTACTGCTGTTTTCTAGGTTTTTTTGGTCTAGCTCAAGATTTACACACCTCTCAGCCACAGCAAAACCCCCTTATGATTTCAGCTGGTTTGTGCGGAACAGAAATGGGCTCGGTGGCTCGAGTCAGTTTTAGGCAGCAATGGAAGCAGTCATTGGCACCTTTTGAATCCAAACTCCTCTCTTATGAATGGAAGCCGCAACAAATCAGACCAAATGAAGCCTTTCTAGCGCTAGGTTCGCAAGTTCAATTGGATCAAACCGGTGATGTGCAACTCGTCAATAACGGTTTTTCCTTGAATGCGGCTTATCATTTACCGATCAATCGCTATAGTTACCTTTCGGGTGGTATTTATGTAGGGTATGGACAGCGAGCGATCGAGCCTACGGGTCAGTGGGGAAGTCAATACAACGGTTTGGCTTTTGATCCGAGTTTAACGCCAAGTCTTTTACTTGGTCCGCGCTATACACGCGCTTATTTCGATGCAGGATTTGGTTTTGGCTTTCAATACAAGCGCGGGACTATCCGCGAAAATACCCTTACTAGCTTGCAAGCGGGCCTTGGTGTGTTTCATGTCAACCGACCACCATTTGATTTTATTGCCAGTAGCGTGCGTTTACCCATTAGGAGTTCATTTTTTATACAGTCTGAATTTTGCTTGGGGCAAACCAAAACAGCTTTGATACCATTGGTGCTCTATCAGTTTCAAGGTGTGTCTCGTGCGCTGCTCTATGGCGCAAATTACCGTTATTATTTGAAAGGAAATGCTTTCTCGAGGTTGGATAATCAGAGGTCTATTAGTTTTGGTCTGTTCAACCGCTTTAAAGATGCAGTCATTTTACAGTCGGCATTCGCGTTCAATCAGTTCAGATTGTCTTTAAGTGCAGACCTTACTATTTCAAGTTTCTCAAAGGTACAGCGATTACAATCTGCATTTGAAGTACAGTTGCTGTACTTATTTCTCTAAGTTCAATTTATATTATTCTTCAATAGTTTCTAGTGTATCAAGCTAAATATTGCTAAATTCGTACAGCTATTTATCACTTATGAAAAAAATTACCTTCTTTTTTGTCCTTTTTAGTGCCTTAACCACCTTCGCTCAGAAAGGTAAAATGGGTCTTCAATTCAATGCTGGAGCGCATCTACTTGGCGAGGCTGGCAATGGCTTAAGCTTCAACACGGCACTTACCTATAACTTTGTACCAAGCTTCGGTCTCAAACTCGATGGAGGTCTCGATCTTATCGGTGAAAACAACCTCAACCGCCTCGGATTACAACTTAACCTAAATGTTGTTAAATTGGCTAATAAAGATGCCAAATTTGGTTTAGAGCTTCATGGCGGAGCCGCTTTATTGAACAACGGCAACTCTATTTTTAACGATTCTTATTTATTGCGTGGAGACGACATGATTGCTATCATGGCTGGTTTAACACCAAGTTTTCAAGTAACTGATAAAGTCAGAATTTTGGTCGATGCTACTTATATGCCGAAACTCTTCAAAATTGACGGCGTGATCACCAAATACCTCAATACAACAGTAGGTGTTGCTTACCAATTCTAGAACACATTTTATTTTTATAAAAGCGGGCTTTGGTCCGCTTTTTTTATGCCCAAATAATATAGACAAAGACTCAGTAACAACAACACATGAGAAAAATCATTGCGGTCAAACCATTGATGTAAATTAATTTTTTGACTTTGTATAAATGCATTAGGTAGGAGGATCAGCGCAGCAATCCAAAAGATCTTGAAATGTGTATTGATTGTTTTTTGGTAAGAGGCCCCAAGAAAAACCAAAGAGAAAATCAGGCCTATACCGCTTACGAGTGTCGGCACAAATAAGCCTTTGCTTTGGTCTATGGTGAGGTCTACATTTACAAAAACAAAAAATTCAAACAGAATTCCAAGTACCAATAAAACGATTGCCGAGCGAGTAAAAAGTTGTTTCTGTTTTTGATGAGGCCACAAACTGAGCATGGCTTTGGTCAGCCAGAAAGTAGCGATCATTCCCATGATCCAAGAGGGGTATTTGCCCCACAGGGCTAAGTAATTGTAAAAAAGGTGTCCGAAACCACCAAATAAGAAACTCCAGCCAAACCACAAGAAAAACAAGCGCCAATAACGGTAAAATGCTTGCGAGTTGTTTATTTTTCGAATTTGAGCAGCAAAGAAGAGGGATGTTGTAAAAAGCACAATATCTCCGATCATGGCGTTGGGCTCTAATAAGGCGAGGCCCGCAAAATCAAAGGCTATCTTTGGAAAATCTTGGCCAATCATTTGCTGTTTTCTTCAAATTTATGGATGTTTTTGCGCAAGATGAACTCGACAATTAGCGGTGAGATGCTATTGAGCATGCGATTCATTTTGCCCAAAAGGGTTTGCGTGTTTCTGTATCTTCTCTTTGCCAAAAGGTTCAGGCAGTCACTGGCTACTTCTTGCATGGTGAGCACCTTTCCTTTCTGACGTGCAGCCAAAACTTGCTTGCTTCCATCGGCTGCTACCACTTCTTTGTTGTGTACGATTTCGGTCATGGCCACTTGAAGGTGCCCCACATGAACTTGATGAGCGTGTTCTTCGATGCGCAACGACTCTACAAAGGAGGTGAGCGCCATTTTAGAAGCGCTGTAGGGTGAAAGACCCGGAAGCCCATGAATGGCTGCCAAACTCGAAATAAAAACCACGCTACCTTTTGTTTGACGCAGCGCTGGAAGTGCAATTTGCGTCGGGAAGATGGTGCCGAATACGTTGCTTCGAAAAACTTGTTCTACTACCGTTGGCTGTAATTGCGCTAAATAGCCACGGCTTGAAATTCCGACGTTATTGATCAGGATATCAATTTGGCCAAAAGTTTGAAGTGCAAAATCGATGAGCGCTTGTGCTTGGTTGGCATCGGATACGTCGCCCTTGAAATAAACCGCTGCTACGCCTTGGCTTTTGAGGTCAGCTTGCAGTTGGATCAGGCGGTCTTCATCTCGGCCATTGAGCACAATCTTAGCACCCTCATGGGCGAGTGCGTTTGCAATGGCACTGCCAATACCGCGACTTGACCCCGTGACAATAGCAACTTTATTTAGGAAACGTTTTTTTGCCATTTGCTGTAGTGGATTTCTGGATGATGTTTAAGGGCTGTCAGGCTGTTGGTCCAGGCCATGGCCACGTGCACTAAAAAGGCGATCCAGATATTACCGGCCATGAGGGTCAGTAAACAAAGTAAAAAGCCTAGTGGTGCTGCGCCAATGGTTTCATCGAGCCCTTTTGGAATATGAGTAGCAGAGTAGAGTGCTACATTCACGGCAATAGCCAACCACATCCCATAGGCTTCTACTAATGGAAACAAAAGTAGGCCGCGAAACAACAATTCGTAACCAAAAAGATAAACTGCCCAACCCAATAAGTTGTAGCGAAAAGTTTTGGTGTCCCAGTTTTTGGCCCTGATTTGTGGGTAATTGACCAAATTTTTGGGTTTTTTAGCAGAAAATGCGGCTAATGGAATTAAAATGGCCGAGAGCCCTACAGTCACAACTGTATTGAAGAGGAGGGTGTCGGTACGGAAATTTAGACCATAGTAGCTCAAACTTCTTGTGGGGTTCAGGATCAATAAAACCATAAGAGGCAACAAGCCCATGGTTAAAAAGCCCACCCATTTGGTCATGTAAATGAAGTGCAGCCAAGCGGTGTCGTGGTTGTATTTCTTGAAGTAATAGGCTTTGATGCGCTCGGATTTAGAAATGAACCAAAAACAAACAAAACCAAACAATGCAAGGTAAATAGGGGCAATCCCACCTGTTAAACTCGGTGTTTGATCAAAGGGCAGCGCTAAAAAATGCATGTAAATTTATTTGGGAAGGTAGCCATTCGCCTTGTACCAATTGATGCAATCGGCAACGGCTTCTTCTACAGGGGTGCTGGGTAATAGCAATTCTGTACGGGCCTTCTGTGGTGAATAAAATTGTCTGACACTGGCCATTTTAGCCATGGAGTAACTGAGTTGGGGTGTTTTTCTGAAGATACGGGCAAATATGGAATTGATCGCGCCAATTAAATTGATGGCAAAACTTGGGAATTTTTTGACCCGAAAAGGTTGGCCAAAAACGACGGCTGCCTTGCTGAACATTTCGCCAAAGTAGAGGTTCTCATTGCCAACAATATAGCATTGGCCTTCGCGACCCATTTTTAAGGCATTGACGGTAGCCACGGCAACATCTTTGGAGTACACAAAGTTTTTACCGCCCCCGGCATAGCCTGGAAGGTTGTTCTTATAGAGTTCCAAGAACATTCTGCCCGAAGTGAGCCCGGAGTCATAGGGGCCAATCATGAAGGTTGGATTTACCACAATGACCGGGAAATTTTCTTTTTGATGTAAGGAGAGCAAATGACACTGTGCTTGGTATTTGCTGTCCATGTAGTCCATTTTGAACTGATCGCCAGTGTAGGGTTGGTTTTCATCGCCAGGGTTTTCTTTGCTACCATGGTTAAATGAATTGGCAGTGCCAATTTGAACCATGCGCTGGTACTTGTATTTTTGGGCACAAGCAGCAATGTTCTTGACGCCTTGTAGATTGACAGCAAACAAACTCTCGAGACGGCGAGGCCAGATGGTGGTGAGCGCAGCAATATTGATTACGTATTGGCAATTAGCCATTTCGCGGTCCAAGAAAGCGGTGTCGAGGATGTTGCCTTCAACAATTTCAATTGAGAGCCCATCTAATACAGCGGTGCTGCTACCCGGAAGAATTTGTGCTTTGACGTGGTAACCCTGTGCCAAGGCTTCTCTTGTAACGCTCGCGCCGAGCATGCCATTGGCTCCGGTAATAAAAACGCTGTTGGTCATTAATTCTTTCAAATGAGCCTCAAAGATACTAAAAATTCCAGCTAAGCCCTGCAAAAAGGGCTTTTGAGTTGCTGCGATAGGGTGAGGCGTGCA